>CAZQDY010000054.1:1620-15713 GCA_964592075.1 uncultured Gaiellales bacterium | reverse complement strand
CCTCCTCTAAGGGACTTTCACCCTCAAGCTGTCGCCCATGCCAGGCGTACAAGAAAGGCGCCGGCCCTGAGGGCCGGCGCCTTCACGCCTCGCTGTTAGGCGGACACTACCAGCGGTTGCCGCTGTAGCCGCCGCCGCGGTTTCCACCGAAGCCGCCGCCGTAGCCGCCGGAACGAGGCGCGCGCGGCGCCTGTTCCTTGGCCTCGTCGACCTTGAGAGCGCGGCCGTCGAGCTGGGTGCCGTCAAGGGCGCCCTTGGCCTTCTGCGCTTCTTCGGGCGATCCCATCTCCACGAAACCGAAGCCCTTGGGGCGCCCGGAATCGCGGTCGGTGATGAGGTTGACCGAAGTTACCTCGCCGTGCGGCTCAAAAAGAGCCCTGACGCTCGCCTCGGACGTCTCATAACTGAGATTGCCCACGTACAGTTTTGCTGAACTCACTACAGCCTCCATGAACGGAGTTACATTGCGACACACGAGAGGAAGATACTGGAGACTGGGCGAGGAGATTGACATGCTCTGCGCTGAGCCTGAAGCGGATACCTATCGAATGCTGGGTAGCAGTGTAGCACAAGTCAGCCGGGCAAAGCCCGGGTGCCCAAGGATCAAGACTGGCGGAAGAACCAGGCCATCCGCATTCTCAGCACCGTGGCCAGCTGACGCAACTGCCGCGCCGCCGTTTCCCACAGGTCAACCAGATCGCGGCTGGGCTCCGCCACCGATCCGATCCCGCCGGAAGTCGAGTTCGTCCGCCACTCGGCAGCGTAGACCTCGGCGAACAACCTCGAGTTCCTGCGGGCGGTGAAGTTGGTGACCACGGTGAAGAGTGGCGTGCGCCCCGCCGCCACGTTGCGCCCCAGCCTGCGCAGGATGCTCCAGCGGGAGTAGAAGGTGCTGTTGCACTCGTTCATCTCATCGATGACCTGGTCCACGGTCAGATACTTGTAGCGGGCGACCGGATAGTTGAGCGTGTAGTACTTCCAGTCTTCCGGGAAGGCGTCTTTGGCGATCCGGCCCTCGGCCTTCAGTTGCCGCCACAAGCGGGTGCCGGGGAGCGGGGTCAAGAACAGGACGTTCATGCTGTCCACCCCGTAGAGGTCGGCTGACTCCGCGATCAGCCTGCCTACGCCCACCCGGTCCGAGTCCATTCCGATGATGAAAGAACCGACCACCAGTATGTGGTGGCGCTGTATCCGTTCCACCGAAGCCGGTATGTTGCGTCCAGAGAGCATGGTCGACTTCCTGCCCAGGTCGTGGAGGCCCTCGGGTGTGACCGACTCGAACCCGATGAAGAGCCCCACGCACCCGGCCTGCCTGGCCAGATCCAGGAGTTCTTCGTCATCGGCGACGTTGATGGTGGTCTGACCGATCCAGGATCTGCCCGTACCGGCCTCCGCCAGGCCACGGAACAGCTCCTTGGCCCGCTCCATGTGCTCCGGCCTGCGGCCGATGAGATTGTCGTCGACGATGAGCACCCGTTTCTCCGGGATGGACTTGAACTCCGCCACCACGTCGGCGACAGGCCTTTGCCTGTAACGCGCCCCATTGAACTCGGTGACGCTGCAGAAGTGGCAGTTGAGCGAACAACCCCGAGTGGTCTGGATGGAGCCGAACGCATACCCGTCGGGCAGAAGGTCGTGGCGGGCCGGGACTATCTGGTCCATGGCCGCCTGACCGCCGTCGTACCGCGCCTTCAGACGTCCGGCCTGGACGTCCTCAAGCACCTCCGCCCACACGGCCTCGGCTTCGCCGGTGACCACGGAGTCCACGTGCTCGCCGGCCTCAGCCGGGCACATGCTCGCGTGTATCCCGCCCATGACCACGGGAACGCCCCAGGCCCGGAACCCCCGGGCGATCTCGTAGGCTCTGGGCGCCTGTGAGGTGAAGGCGGTGACACCCACCACGTCGGGCCGCGGCAAGGCCGCATAGTCTATGGGCCCAAGGTTCTCGTCAAGGATGGAGATCTCCCAACCGGCCGGAGTCAGGCCCGCGAGCATCAGGAGACCAAGCGGCTTCCACAGACGATAGCGATTCCAGTAGCTGCTCCTGTTGAGCGAGATGCTGACGAGCTTGTTGGCAGGGTTCACCAGGTAGACGAGCATCCGGTCTCCAGTCGAGGTTGATCACGATGGCATCGGCCGGGAGACTGAGCACGATCTAGGCGGTGAGCTAGGCCAAGGTGATGCCGCGCCGGTCCCCGAAGGCTGGATCCCTGGCGTCCTAGCTGTGGACCGCCAGAGGATATCATCTTGTCCCGGCCCCCGTGGAGGCCGGAGTGGTAGACTGGGATGGTCGTGCCGAAACCTGCCCGCGCGCTCCCGCCGACAATCCGCCACGGCCGACACAGGAGAGGACGTCTGCCATGAGAATCGAGATCCATGAGGCCGAGTCTTCGACGTCTGAACAACCGCTGTGGCTCTGGCGCGTATGGTGCAATGGCCGCATGTCCCAGGGTTTCAGCCCCACCGAGAAGGACGCGAACACCCAGGCGAAACTGGAGCAGTCCCGGTTGGGGCACTGCTGGGGGCACGCCGCCCGAGGGTGGCGCTGAGCAGTTCGCTCGGCGCGGTGTCGGGCGGCACGAGATCTGCAGGGACGTCTGCGACGCCCTGGACCCGCTGTTCAGGCGCCCTCTCGTACGTTATACTTCCCCTCCCATAACGAGCGCCCGATGCCGTCTACGCACGGTCCGGCGCCGATGACGAGAACGGGCATAGGTTGACCGACAGCTGGGCCATCTACGATCGACTCCTGGAAGAGATCCCGAGCGACGCGGTCGTGAAGGCCTGCTTGGTGGGCCGCAACTGGACCGTGGTCGACAGCGGAGGTCTCGGCATCGCCATGACGTGCCGGGGCAATCCCCGACGGAGCACTCTCCACCCTCCCCATGCCGGGCGCAGGCTGAGCGAACTCGCCGTCCACCTGAGAAGCTGGGACCTGTACGAGGCCTCGCTGGGGATGGCGGCGGTCAATTCTTGCCACAACACGCCGGAGCGGGTGGAGAGTTGGCTGAGGGGGCCACTCGACGCCGTCCACGGGGCAGGCGCTCTGACCGACATGCTGGAGCACGTCTCGGGCAAAAAGGTAGCTGTGATCGGGCACTTCCCCGATGTGGAGGCGGCTGCGTCTCGATGCGAGTTGACCATCCTGGAACGCAACCCGCAGGATGGCGACCTGCCCGACTTCGCCGCCGAGTACGTGCTCCCTGAGCAGGACTACGTGTTCATCACGGGAGTGACGGTGACCAACAAGACCCTCCCCAGGTTGCTGGAGCTCTCAGCGCAGGCCACCGTGGTGCTGATGGGACCCAGCGTCCCCCTGGCGCCTTGGTGGTTCGACCAAGGGGTCGACGTACTCGCGGGGATGGTGGTGGTCGACCGCGACGAGGCGTGGAGGTATTGCCAGGAGGGTGGGGTGAAGGGTCCGTTCGACAACGGGGGCCGGAGGGTCCTGATAACGCGAGACGATATCTTGCCCGCACCCGCGACGGCGGACTGACGCGAATGGCAGACGGGCTCACAGAGACGGTGGAAGCGCAGGAGGCCGAGGCCCCGACACTGGGCCTCGGCTCGAGGCTCAAGGCCCTCGCCGTGAGGCTGCGCGTCCCCGGTCTCATCGTGGTGCCTATCCTGGTGTTCCTGCTGTCCCTGACGCTGGGCCGCTACTCCGTGTCGCTGGGCGAACTGTTCACCTTGTTCGGAGCCAAACTCGGGCTCACGGACGCCACGGTGTCGCAGGAGGTCTCCACCGTCATCCTCAACGTGCGCCTGCCCCGCATCTTCGCGGCCATGCTCATAGGCGCCGGGCTGGCGCTGTCGGGCGCGGCCTATCAGGGCATGTTCCGCAATCCCTTGGTCTCGTCCGACATCCTCGGCGCCTCCGCCGGGGCCGGCTTCGGCGCGGCGCTCGGCATCATGCTCTCCAAGAGCGTCATCATCACGCAGTTCCTGGCCCTGGGTTTCGGTCTGGCCGCCGTCCTCGTCACGTACGTGCTGGCGGGCCGGCTGCGCCGGGGCGACCCCACCCTGTTCCTGGTGCTGACGGGAATCCTCGTGGGCACGGTCTTCACGTCGCTCATCTCGATACTCAAGGTGCTCGCCGACCCATCCGATAAGCTCCCCACCATAACCTTCTGGTTGATGGGCAGCCTCGCGGCCGTCAACCGGCAGGACATCCTCATCCTCATCGGCCCCATGCTGGTCGGCGGCATCGCCCTGCTGGTGGTCCGGTGGCACCTCAACCCCCTTTCGTTCGGGGAAGAGGAAGCGCAGGCCATGGGCTCGGAGACGACCAAGATGCGGATCATCGTCATAGGGGCCTGCACACTGATGACCGCCTCCGCGGTGGCGGTCGCCGGCATCGTCGGCTGGGTGGGGCTCATCATCCCCCACGTCGCCCGGGGCCTGGTCGGGCCGGATTACGGCAGGCTCCTGCCCGTCTCGGCGGTCATCGGAGGGGTCTACCTGGTATTGATAGACGACATAGCCCGGCTGGCCGGTGCCCTGGAGATACCGCTCGGCATCCTCACTGCGCTCATCGGGGCGCCCTTCTTCATCTTCCTGCTGGCGCGGACCCGGAGAGCTTGGACATGATCCTCGAGTTGCAGGGCCTTTCGTGCGGATACGGACGCCGTGTCGTGCTCGACAACGTCGATCTGTCCATCACCGCCGGCGAGAACCTCTGCCTGCTGGGGCCCAACGGGGTCGGCAAGACCACGCTTTTCCGCACTATCCTCGGCGCCATCCAACCGATGGGCGGCAAGGTGCTCATCGACGGCGAGAGCCTCGCAGGCCGGTCGCGCCGCCAGCGCGCCCGCCTCATGGCGTATGTGCCCCAAGCGCACACAGCTCCGTTCCCCTTCCACGTCATCGACGTGGTGCTGACCGGCCGCACGGCCCACATCTCGCTCACCTCCACGCCTTCGCGCCACGATGAGGAGGTGGCGAGAGCGGCGCTCGAACGCATGGACATCGCCGACCTTGCCGACCGGCCCTACACCGAGCTCAGCGGCGGCGAGCGGCAGCTGGTCCTCATCGCCCGGGCGCTCGCCCAAGAGCCGAGGGTCCTCATCATGGACGAACCGTCGTCCCACCTGGATTTCGGCAATCAGGCCCGGCTGCTTTCTCTCATCAAGACCCTCGTGCATGAGCGCGACTTGGCCGTGCTCATGTCCTCCCACTTCCCCAACCACGCCTTCGCGTGCGCCTCCAGGGTGGGACTGATCAAAGACGGCCGCCTGGTGGCGCTGGGGAATCCGGCCGAGGTGCTTACCGAAGCCAGCCTGGAGGACATCTACGGCATACCGGTACGCATCCTCGAGGGCGACCCGCAGACCGATCCGGCCCTCAAGGTCTGCGCTGCCCGGGCTTTCTAGAGGCCGAGGCACGGCGGACGTCACCGACTTGCAGCGCGGGCCCCGGAATCGTTATACTCGACGCCGGATTACGCGGCATGAGAGGAGAGCACGAGTGTCAGCTAAGAAGAATGGATGCACATCCTGGGCGCATCGGGTGCGAGAGCCACGCGCCTCTTCGAAGGTGCGGTCTGCGGTACAGTCTGCGGTGCGCTGTACGACTCGGTCTGCGGCGGTCTTTCTGGTCCTCCTCTTGTTGTCGGCCTTGTTGTCCCTATCGGCGGTCGCCTGCAGCTCCGAGCAGGACGCTGTCGACACCACGTCCACGTCGACCAACCAGGACGCCGTCACCATCACCGACCACGCCGGCCGGCAGGTGACGATCCCCGCGCACGTCGGACGCGTCTTCGGGTCCGGTCCGACCGCCACCAATCTGATCTACACGCTGGCCCCCGAGCTTCTGATCGGCTGGAACATAACACCCACAGAGCAGGAGAAGGAGTACATACCGGCCGAGTACCGGACCCTGGTCGGCCTAGGGGGTTGGTTCGGTAAGAACACCACCGGCAACGTGGAGGAGATCATCAAGCTGTCCCCCGATGTGGTCATCAGCCTGGGTGACGTTGACGAAGCGGCCGTATCCGATGCCGAGCGCATCCAGGGTCTGCTGGGCGTGCCCGTTGTCATAGTCGACTCCACTCTCGCCAAGACAGGCGAGGCCTATCGGTTCATCGGACAGATACTCGGCGTGCGGGAGCGGGCGGAGGAGCTGGCCGCCTATTCCGACGAGGTCCTCCGTCAGGCTCAGGACAACACGGCCAAGCTGACGGAGGCGGATCGGATAAGCGTCTATTACGCCGAAGGAGGCAAGGGGCTGCACACAGACCCCGAGGGCTCCAACCATACAGAGGTGTTCAGCGTGGTGGGCGCCAGGAACGTCGCTGATGTGGAGCTCCAGCAGGGGTACGGGATGTCCCCGGTGTCGTTGGAGCAGGTGATCGCGTGGAATCCGCAGGCGATCTTCGTGGCGAGCGACCCCGCCGGGGAGACCAACGTCCACGAGCAGATCACCACCGGCGCGGACTGGGCGACCATCCAGGCCGTGAAGGACGGCCGCGTGTACGAGATCCCGCACGGTCCCTTCGACTGGGTCGACCGTCCCTATTCCATAGGGCGCATCCTCGGCATCCCCTGGGTGGGCAACCTGCTCTACCCGGACCTATATGACTTCGACATGCAGGCCAAGGTCAAGGAGTTCTACGAGCTCTTCTATCACTTCGACCTGACCGACGAGCAGATGCGGCGACTCATGGAACACGCCGTCCCGGCCAACGCGACCGCAGCTTCCGAGACCACCACCGCGGCTGCGGAGACGGCCTCCTCCTCGGCGGGGACCAGCGGCAACGTCGCAGTGAAGGGCATGATCGACAATCCCACGACGCTCACAGCCGCGGAGCTCGAGACCATGACGGTGACCGAGATCACTGTGGACCATCCCAAGCTGGGCATGACCGACTACCGGGGGGTCCGCCTCAGCGATCTCTTCGCGACCCTGGGGGTCCAGAGTGGAGCGACGACCCTCGTGATGACCGCCTCCGACGCCTACATGGCTGAAGTACTTCTGAGTGACATCCAGGGAAGCTCCGACGCCATCCTCGCCATCGGCGACGACGGCAAGCTGAGCGTGGTGATCCCCGGCATCGAGAGCAAGTCTTGGGTCAAGGACGTCGCCTCGCTGGAGTTCAAGTAGCACGGGCGGGAGGGGCGAGAGTGCCGCCTGAAGGCCTGATCTACGTGGTCACGGGCGATAAGGGTTCGGGCAAGAGCACGGTCTGCGCCTGGGTCGCCCGGGCGGCGGCCGAGAACGGCCTCGTCGTGGCCGGCGTCCTGACGGAGCGAGCCGACGACGGTGATCCGGGCGCGCAGCGCCGGGTCGTGGACCTGCGGTCCGGCGAGAGCCGGCCGTTCGGTTCCCAAAACAGGGAACGCATCGGGGATAGACGGCGAGCCACCATGCCCGTCGACACCGACCGGACGGCCGCCATCGACCCGCTCACCCCAGGCTGGGATTTCGACGCGGAGGTCTTCTCCTGGGTAGACGCGGTACTCTCCCGTGCGACCCCCTGCGATCTCCTGGTGGTCGACGAGTTGGGACCCTTGGAGTTGCTGGGCGGCCGCGGTTGGGTATCCGCGCTCGAGGTGCTGCGTTCCCGCGACTACGGCGTCGCCTTGGTGGTCTGCCGACCCAAGCTGCTCGACGTGCTGAAAGAACAGCTGGGCCCGGTCTCCACCACCCTCTTCGAGGTCACTCTTGAGGAGCGAGACACTTTGCCGGCCACCATCCTCGCGGGATGGCCCGGAGGCCGAAAGCCCGAACGAGCCGGACAACCGCAGTGAAGGATAACGACATGAACAACGGACACCCCTCTCTCGAGACGTGGCTGACCGAGATCAAAAGCTGCTCGGAGAGCAAGGAGATCGGCATCTTCTTCATCCACAACGGCGTGGTCCGCGGGACCAACCACGATGGTGTCGCAGTCGCGGGCTTAGACATTTCTTGCGATCGCCGGCGCCTAGCCGAGGCTATCGGGGCTATCGAAGACATGCCCGGTGTGGTCGCGGCACGCGCGTGGATAAATGAGGGAGCGCTGAAGGTCGGAGACGACATGATCTACGCTCTGGTGGCGGGCGACGTTCGAAAGAACGTGTTCCGTGGATGGGAGACCCTCGTGCGCCGCATCAAGTCCGAGGTCGTCGTGGCGCGTGAGATACTGGAGTGAGAGCCATTGATGGGCAGCTCTCACAGGAGGCGACCTCATGACGCATGAAGACGCCGGGCACTACGGCGCCAAACATCCCCCCGGGACGGTCTGCGACCCCGGTATCGCCGCCGCCCTCGAAGAAGCGGCTGTAGACGGCCGTCTCGCCTGCGCCGTAGCCCACGAGATAGCTACGGTCTTCGAAGTCGCGCCCTCCGAGGTCGGCAAGACCGCCGACCTGTTGGAATACCGCATCGTCAAGTGCCAGATGGGCCTCTACGGCCATGAGCCGGAGAAGCGGACCGTCAAGCCGGCCGGGACCGTCTCTGAAGATCTTCGCGAGCGGCTGGGCCGATACGCCGCCGACGGGAGGATCACCTGCGCTTCTTGCTGGAAGATCGCGCGGGAGCTCGGCATCGAGAAACTGACTGTCTCGTGCGCCTGCGAATCCCTGGGCATCAAGGTGAAGCACTGCCAGTTGGGAGCCTTCTAGGTCGATAGCTCGGGGCGCCCCGTCCCGAGACGCTATAGGTCCGTGGAGCCCGGAAGGTACGGGACGACCGCCGGAGAAATGAGTACGTGGTCTAAGATGTAGCCGCGCGGGAGTCGACAATGCACCACGGACTCGGGTGGAGACCCATTCGCACCTTGGTGGCGTTCGCCACCCTCTCCGCTCTTGCCCTTGCCGCCTTGGGCTGCCTACCCGCGACGGCTCTGGCCCAACCGGCCGCGGCGCTCTCCCCCACCACGTCCCTCCCGATCGAACAGGCACCGTCCGCAGCGCCCTTTCCCGTGACGTCCCTCCCGGTCGCGGCTCCGGCACCTGTCTTCACTGACATGCGGGGCGACGAATGGTTCGCCGACGCCGTCTACGCGTTGGCCGCCGAGGGCGTCATCAGGGGCCGCGCGGACGGCTCGTTCGGGCCCGACGAAGCGGTGAGCCGGGCCCAGATGGCCATGTTCTTGGCCCGCGTGCTGGGGCTGCCGGACTCTTTCCTGCAGCCGTTCACAGACGTGACCTCCCAGGAAGCGTTCGCGGGCGCAGTCGGCGCCCTCTACCAGAGGGGTCTTATCCAGGGCACTGCCGCCTTATTGTTCTCTCCCGCCGAGCCGGTCACGCGCCAACAAGCGGCCAGCATGGTGATGCGCTCTGTGAGCTTCGCCGCCCAGAACGACGCCGCCCTCGCCCTCGAGTGCGACTTCGAGGCAGACCAGATCTCCGTCTGGCTCGCCGGCTTCCGGGACCGGGCGCTGATCGCCCCGGGCCATGTCCTCTCGGTCGCCAACGCGTACCGTCTGGGAATCATCCACAGTCCGGTCGACGGTTGGTTCTATCCTGGGCTCAACCTGACCCGAGCACAGATGGCCGCCATGCTCCACCGGGCATTCCTGCAGCCCGTCACAGCCAGGAACGCCTACCCCTTGGAGCTGCCGGCAGTCTCGGGCTATCCCGGTCAGTCAACCGGCTCGCAGGGTGCTTTGGCCTCCTTCTTGGAGGCCAGGCTCACCGCCCTCTGCTATCCCTGCGGACCGGTGGACGGCGTCTACGACTCGCGCACCAGGGATGCCGTGATGGCCTTCGAGAAGGTCGAACGGCTCAAACGGGACGGCGCCGTGGGCCCGGAGGTCTGGCAACGTCTCTTCACGGCCCGTAGCCCTACCCCGCGCCGCTCGCTGGAGGGCACCCGGTGCGAGGTGGACCTCACCCGGCAGGTGCTCATGATGATCACCGCCGACCGAGTCTGGAAGGTCCTCCACGTCTCGACTGGCAGGCTCGGCACCCAGACGGGTCATCACCAGATACGGGCCAAGTATGAAGGTTGGGTCAAATGCGTGACGCTGGACGGCAAGATGTACTACCCCTCCTACATAGTGAGCAAGACGGCCATCCACGGATATGAGAGTGTGCCCCCCTACCCGGCGAGCCACGGCTGCGTGCGGGTCCCGGTGTGGACCGCGGTCGAGCTGTACAACCAGCTGCCCAAAGGCACGCCGGTGGATGTGTACTACTAGGCCGTGAAGAAGGTCCTCCTTCTTATCCTCCTTCTCACCATGTCGCTGGCCCTAGCGGGCTGTGCAGGCCGGTCGACCGCCACTACGGCTGTTGTCACTCCGACCACCGCCGCCGTAGTCACTCCTACCACCCCCGCCGACTCGACCTCTGCCGCCGCCGACTCGACCACCACCTCGCCCCCTGACGCCGTCACCTCGACGACCGGCCCCACGGACACCGTGGGTGCATCCTCCACCACCACATCGAACTCTACGACCACCACACTCGCCGCCTTCGAGCCGATCAGCACCTTCACCGCCGAACTCGTGGGAGCGGAGGTCGTCCCCCCGGTCGAGACACAGGCGACCGGAACAGCCACCTTCAGCATCGACGCGACCGGCACACGAGCCTACTTCAAGCTCACGCTCAGCAACATCAGCGACGTGATCGCGTCGCGGGTGCACGAAGGCAGGCCGGGCGGCAACGGTTCGGGCCTGCTCATCCTGTATCCCGGCCCGACGGTGGAGGGCCCGCTCAACGGGGTGATCGCCCAGGGCTACTTCGACGCCTCGGTGCTCATCGGGTCGTTGACGGGCAAGACCATCGCCGACTTCGCCGTCCTTCTACAGGGCGGCCGGGCGTACGTCAACGTGGGCACGGTGCAGAATCCCCAGGGAGAGATCCGGGGCCAAATCCGGTAGGAGAGCGGCTACCCCCGCAGCTCCTTCGGCAGCCAGACTCCCTGCTCGACCAGCTTCTTCTGGACCTTCTTTGCGTCCACCTTACGGGGCTGCACGCCGTCCCCGAGGGCAACGGCAGCCGCCGTCCCCGCGGCCTCTCCCATAGCCACGCAGAAGGGGATGAGGTTGAGCAGGTCGTTGGCGAACGGGTCGGAGGAGAAACAGCGGCCTGCCACCAGGAGGTCCTCCACCTTGACCGGCACCAGCGAACGATAGGGGATGGCCTTGGGCGGGGTCTTGATGTGGAAGGGCGGGATCATGGCGATGGTGTCCGGGAAGACCACTCCCGAGCGCACGTCTTCCTCCGTCACCACATGCTCGCCCACGAGCCGCCTGCTTCCCCGCGTGCCGAGCTGTGAAGCGGTATCCAGGATGAAGCTCTTCTCGAACCCCGGCATCTTACGCTTGAGGATGTCGACGACCCTGAGCATGGCCTTCCGCACGTTCACCTCGGTCCAGGTGATATCGTCGACGTCGAGGCAATCCCTACCCACCACCCAGTTGTTCACCCACACCTGGTCGTCGCGATGAGTCGGCAGAGCGAACACGTCAAAGCCGGCCGCCTCGCGCATCTCGCCCATGAGCGCCTTGAACGCCTCGGGATCCGAATACCGGAACTCGCTGTATGCGGGGAAGTCGACGTCGCCCATGCGCCACACCATCGCGACCGCGGCGCAGCGGAGACTGGGGTCGACCACTCCGTCGAACTCCGCGCCGGCAGTGGCAAGGATATCCCCGTCACCCGTGGTGTCGATGGTTGTGCGGCTGAGGATGGCCTGCCGGCCGGATTTGCTCTCGAAAGCGATCCCCTGCACGTGGTCGCCGTCGACGAGCGCCCTCCCGGCCCAGGAATGCAGGTAGAGCTTGACCCCCGCCTCCTCCACCATCTCGTTCATCACGCACTTGAGCAGCTCCGGGTCGACGATGACGCTCATGCGCACCCGGCCGTCGACGACGAAGTCGTGGTAGTGCTTCAGCTTCTCGGTGAGCTTGGGATCGTCCGAGCCCAGATGGCGTCTCTGAGGATGCCGGGCGCCCCCCTTGGCGTCTAGCCTCTGCATCATCTCGTCGCAGATGCCCGCTATCTCCTGCTGCTCGGTGCCGGCGCTCATGTTGGGGATGAGGATGACGAGTCCGCCGGTGGCCATGCCGCCCAAGTGGTTGTAGCGCTCCACGAGGGTGGTGGCCGCACCGTTCCGGGCGGCTGCGACAGCCGCCGCCACCCCCGCCGGGCCGCCCCCGACCACCAGCACCCCCGTCTCGTGACAGACCTTCAGCTCTCGCGACGGCTCCAGGATCGTCCTCTGGCTTTGGCTCATCATAACGCAGCGACCCTCCTCGCTCGATGTGGACAGTGTACCCTGCGGGGTCTCGTCCTTCCTAAGAGGATTCTCATCGGCCCACGCGTGCACGGTTCGCGCCCGCCGGGTAACGTAACGCCCGACAGAAACGCGCCGTGTGCCCTCGTGAGGCCCGCGCATCCAAGAGGAGGACCGCTCCCGTGAAGGGCAAGCGCCCACGACCGCTCCAATGGTTCAGATACAGCGTCCAGACGATCGTCGCCCTCTACGTGCTGACGATAGTCATCGGCAACACAGTCGGAGAGCGGTGGGCCGCAAACCTGCACACCATCTGCCCGTTTGGAGGAGTGGCCAACATCTACACATTCCTGGCCGGCGACGGATACGTGGCCAAGCTCCACTCGGCGGTGTTCGTCATGCTCCTCGCGCTGGTGATCGGGCTCGTCCTCACGGGGAAGTCGTTCTGCGGCTGGATCTGCCCGCTGGGCTCCGTCCAGCAGGGTATGGGTTGGATCGGAGAGCGCCTCTGGCCACGGGCGTACAACAGGGCGCCTCGATGGTTGGAGCGGATACTGCACTACCTCAAATGGTTGGTCCTGATCTGGGTGCTGGTGCAGACGGCCCGCAGCGGTCGCCTCGTATTCCAGGACTGGGACCCTTACTACAACCTGTACCACATCTGGACCGATGAGGTGGCCATCAGCGGGTACGTGGTCACCGGCCTCACCCTGGCGATGTCGCTCTTCATCCCTCGAGCCTTCTGCCGCTTCGCCTGCCCGCTGGGCGCCTTCAACGGCATCTTCAACTCCTTCTCCTTCATCGCGATCAAACGCGACGCTAAGACCTGCACCGACTGCGGCCGCTGCACCAAGGCCTGTCCCGTCAACATCGACCTCTGCGCCGCCACCACCATCCGGAGCGTCGAGTGCACGCGCTGCCTGAGATGCATCGACGCCTGCCCCCAGAATTCCAGAGCCTGCGACACGCTCAAACTCCACACGTGGTTCAGCGGCCTCGGACGGACCCGCGATGTGGAGGCCACCCGCAACGTGAAGGCCGTCCACGACGTGACGCGCCAGGCGGCCGTCGGGCCGACCCCGGCAGGTACGGCAGCCAGGCCGTCGAGGCGCCGCTCGGTGTCCACCTGGCTCTTTGCCGGTATCGCGATAGCTGCGTTCGTGCTGCCCATAGTCGTCACGAATCTGACCGGCGACTTCCAGACCACCGGCGGCAGAGGCGGAGGCGGCGGCCGGGAGTCCACTGAGCCCGGCACGGGTCGGAGCGACAGAGAGGACGATGGCCGGGGTGAGGCCAACGGCGGTAGCGCGGACGACGGGGTTGCCGGCGGCGGCGGCGGCAGCCAGATCATCCGCGGCAGCACGACCCTGGCTGATATCCGAGCCATGGGGGTCGACATGGCCGAGTTCCTCGATGAGTTCGGCCTCCCCGGTGACACCCCGCTGGACACAAGACTCGGGGTTCTGGCTGAGGAATATGGCTTCTCCATGAGCGGGATACGCGCCTACCTCGACGCTGTTCCATAAGAGAGTTCTCATCTTCCTCTAACCCTCATCTCATACTGACACCTCAGACTTGAGACGGTGGACGGTAGGTCCACACAGATGTTGCGCGAAAGCGAACGAGACAAGGAGGTCGAAGATGCGTAGACGCAAGACGATCGTCATGATCGCCGTCGTCGCCGCCTTTACCCTGGCCATCGCCGGCACCGCGTATGCGGCCAACGTCGGAGGCGACCAGGGCAACCGGCCGAGCGACGCGCAGGCGTTCAGGGGCGGTGCGGACCAGAGCACCAGCGCCATGGGCACCGACCGCGTGGGCCCGATCCAGCAGCGCGACCGTACGCAGGACACGACTGGTGAGAACTGCGACGGTGTATGCGACGGCGACTGCGACCAGGTGCAGGAGCAGACCCGGACCCGGGCTACCAC
>CAZQDY010000054.1:0-1520 GCA_964592075.1 uncultured Gaiellales bacterium | reverse complement strand
TATGCGACGGCGACTGCGACCAGGTGCAGGAGCAGACCCGGACCCGGGCTACCACGGAGAACAGCGGCGCCGAGACCCAGAACCGGGCGGCCGCGCAGGCCGGCCAGGCCAACGGCGCGAGAACCCAGGCCCAGACCCGCACCAGCGAGTGCGACGGCGAATGCGACCAGGAGCAGGCCCGGACCCAGGATCGGCTGCAAGACGGCGAGTGCGCGGGTGACGGGCCCCAAGGCGCCGGGCCTGCCTCCGGATCCGGTCCGGACAATGGCGCGGGGTCCGGCGGCGGTCGCGGCCCTGGCAATGTCGCGGGCTCCGGCAATGGCTCCTGCGACGGCAGCGGCCGCAGCCGCTAAGTCACGGGAAACGCAGCCGGTCGCCCCTCAGCGCCCGACCGTCAGGTGAGCCCTCTGCCCCGGGACGGACGCGCAGTCGATGCCCCGTCCCGGGGCTCCGCATCGAGCCCTCTGCTAACATCTTCCGCGCCGGTGTGTGGCGTACACCGGCGCGTCGCGTGCGTGAACGTTCGGAAGGTTGGTGAGCCTTGTGACACCTCTGTTTCGTCGACTGGCCGTTCCGCTGGTTGGCGCGGGCTTGCTGGTCGTCATCGGCCTCGTCGCTTTGGTGATCCTCGACCTCGGTGGTTCCCCGAGTGACGCCGCCGCCTCGCTGACGGCCATCCAGATCGGCGACATCTCCCTGGATCGAGGAGGCACCGCCACGGCCTCCGGGGAGTCTGCGACGTCCGCGGCCCCAGGGTCGCACTTTGGAACACAACGACCGGGATCTGGGGTGGAGTCGGATCAGGGTCAGAGCGAAGGGCAGGAGTCCGACACCTCTCAGGGCCAAGGCGGCGCGACCGGGGCCGGGTCGACGATCCGTGCCGGCAAGACCACCATCGTGACAGAGGGGATTCGTATCCAACAAACGCCGGGGCGCCAGGACGGCCCCACCACCACGACAGGCACCACAGACCCGGGAAGCGCCACTTCGCCCGGTACCGCTGAGGGCACGACGACCACCGGTGGACAAGGAGCTGAGTCGGCCGGCGGACCGCACGGATCGTCTTCTTCCGGCGGCATGCAGGCGCCGTCGTCCACCGGCGGCTCCGGCGGAGGGATGCATAGTACCCCCTCGACCCGGCACGGCAGGTGATGCCGCCATGCGCCTGCTTCTGATCGAGGATGAGACCCGAGTAGCATCGTTCATCGCCCAGGGACTCGAGGGAGCCGGCTACGCCACCGATGTGGCCGAGAGGGGAGGCGACGCGCTCGCCCGGCTGAGAGGAGGCCAGAGTTGGGACCTCATCCTTCTCGATGTGGGCCTTCCCGATATGGATGGCTTCGACGTGCTGGCCCAGATCCGCAAGGCCGACCAGCTCACCCCCATCATCATGCTTACGGCCCGCGGTGACGTGCCTTCGCGGGTGAAGGGCCTCGACCTGGGCGCCGACGACTATCTCCCCAAACCGTTCGACTTCGACGAACTGGTGGCGCGTATCAGGGCGCAGCTCCGACACGACC
>CAZQDY010000053.1:0-15801 GCA_964592075.1 uncultured Gaiellales bacterium | reverse complement strand
CCGTTCGACTTCGACGAACTGGTGGCGCGTATCAGGGCGCAGCTCCGACACGACCGCCAGCAACAAGGGTCGGCGCTTCAGGCCGGCGACCTGACGCTCGACCTCAAGGCGCACAGGGCCTCCCGCGGAGACCGCGCCTTCGATCTGACCTCACGGGAGTTCTCTCTGCTGGAGTTCTTCCTCCGCCACCAGGGACAGGTCCTCAGCCGGGCGCAGATCCTTAGCGGAGTCTGGGGGTACGATTTCGACCCACGGACCAACGTGGTCGACGTCTACGTCGGCTATCTGCGCAATAAGCTCGACGAGCCCGGCGAAGACTCTCTCATCGAGACCGTGCGCGGCGGGGGTTACCGGTTCCGCTCGACGAAGGCGCGGGCGGTTTGAGACTCCGCCTCACCCTTTGGTTCGTTCTGGGCGTGATCATCATCGCGGTGGCCGGAGCCGTCGGAACATACGCCATCCTCGGCCAGCAACTCCGAGCCGACCTCGACTCGAAGTTGCTCCAGCAGCTGGATCGCTTCCAGCAGGTGGCAGCGCCGGCTACCGACGTGGTGACGCTGACTGGAGCCGCGGAGACCTACCTCTCGAGCCCGCAGGCGAACCCCCTGCGTCAGAACGCGTACGTCTTCTCGCTTCAGACCGTGGATGGGACGGTCGTCTCCAACTCCAGCGAGTTTCGCCTGGAGGAGTTGCCGGCCACAGCGATCCTGCTCGACTCAGGCAAGGCCTATCTGACGGACGCCGATCTGGGCGGACGATCGTACCGAGTGGCGGGGACGCCGGTGCTGCTGAACGGAGAGCAGGTCGGCGCGGTGGAGATCGCCGGCTCCCTCGCGGGCATCAACGACACCCTGCGCCGCCTACTGCTTCTGCTCGCCATCGGAGGGGCTCTAGGTTGCCTGGTGGTGGGGCTGGGCTCCTGGTTCCTGGTGGGACGCGCGCTCGACCCTGTCCGGCGGATCACTCGGACCGCCGCGGCCATCTCCCATGAGGATCTCTCGAGGAGGATCGGATACGAGGGGCCCAAGGACGAGATCGGGGAACTGGCCCTCACCATGGACGCCATGCTCGATCGCCTGCAGTCGGCGTTCGTCACTCAGGAGCAGTTCATCTCAGACGTGTCACATGAGCTGAGGACGCCCCTCACCATCATCAAGGGCCATCTGCAGGTACTGGACCGTCAAGGGTCTCCCGATCCGGCCTTCGTCAAGCAGGAGCACGCCCTGGTGCTGGACGAGCTGGACAGGATGAACCGCCTCGTGGCCGACCTGCTCACCTTGGCTCGGGCCACCCGTGTCGACTTCCTCCGCAAGGAGGACATCGACCTGGACGGCTTCCTCCGGTCGCTGGTCACTCAAGGCCCTCATCTGGGCGAACGGACCTGGCTGCTCGACTCCCTCCCGGGCGGCCTCTTGCGGGCCGACCAGGACCGCCTCACCCAAGTCTTCCTCAACCTCATACAGAATGCGGTTCAACATACCCAGGAGGGACAAGTCGTCGCCCTGGGCGGCGAACGATCGGCTGGTCGCGTGACGCTGTGGGTGAGAGACAAGGGAGAAGGGATGAGCGCCGACATGGTCGAGCGGATGTTCGAACGATTCTACCGGGGCGCCCGCTCGGAGGAGACGGGCGCTGGACTCGGGCTTGCCATCGTCAAAGCCATCGTGGAAGCCCACGGAGGCACCATCGCGGTAGAGAGCCGGCCTGAGGCCGGTACCCGCTTTATCATCTCGCTCCCCGTCTAGCGCTCTCTCGGAGCCCCCGCGACCATCTCTCGATAAGCGCTTTCTCATCTGTCTCTTAGCCTCGTCTCATCAGGCCCCGGTAGGCTGGTTCTGACGGGCCGGCTGGAAGTCCGCCACGCCCAGGTGGGTCGCCGACGAGCCGGGAGCGAGCGCCCCGCGTCTGCGGGCCCGCGGTAGATCCTCCGGTCCTTCGGCGGCTGAGTCATCGGAAAGGAAGGAAGATGAAGAGATACTGGAAACCCGTGGCCGTGGCCGTTCTGGCCGTGGTCCTTGCCCTCTCCGCCGGTGGCGCTGTGCTGGCCGCAGGCTCCGGCTTTGGAGCCGGCGGCTCGGGTGGCTCCTCCGCGCCGGCCGGCGGTAGCGTGGCCGGATCCGCGGACAAGGCGCTCGCCCCTCTCAGCGACCGGGAGACAGAGGCGCTTCTTTTCATGCGTGAGGAAGAGAAGCTGGCCCGTGACGTCTACACCGTCCTCCACGCCAAGTGGGGAGAAAGGGTGTTCGACAACATCGGGCGATCGGAGGACCGGCATATGGAGAGCGTCAAAAAGCTCCTCGACCGTTATGGGCTGACCGATCCCGTGGCCGTCGATACGCCGGGCACCTTCACGAGCAACGAACTACAGACCCTGTACGACGAGTTGGCGAGCAAGGGCGACCGATCCCTGACCGACGCTCTCGAAGTGGGTGTGGCCATCGAGACGAAAGACATCCAGGATCTCAAGGATCTGCTCGCCGTATCTGAGCACGCGGACCTCACCCGGGTGGCTCAGAACCTACTGCGCGGGTCTGAGAACCATCTTGCGGCCTTCGCCCGCCGGCTCTAACGGGATGAGCACGCGGAGTCGATAGCTCGATGCATGGAAGCCCGGCCAATAAGGCCGGGCTTCTTCATTTGTGGGACCGGTCGCGGCGGCACTCATGATCGGGCGATTCGCGTGGCAGCGCCGGCCGCAATCGTCTACTCTTGACACGACAGTCAGGCAGGAGGAGTGCCCGTGCCCGAGATAGGGGATTCGAGTGAAGAACTGATCAGGCAGCGGTATTCGTGCCGCAACTACGTCGATCGGCCGATCGACCCCACGATCCGCGAAGCCCTGTCCGAGCGTCTGGCGTCCTTGAGCGCCGGTCCCTTCGAGAGCCAGACCCGCTTCTCGTTGGTGGCGGCGACCGAGAACGACCGGACGTCCCTCAAGGGACTCGGCACCTACGGCACCATCAAAGGCGCCCCCGGGTTCATCGTGGGGGCGGCACGGCCCGGACAGAGAGACCTGGAGGACTACGGCTACTGCATGGAGCAGGCGGTCCTCGCCGCGACCGGTCTGGGGCTTCAGACCTGCTGGCTGGGCGGAAGCTTCACCAAGAGCTCCTTCGCACGCAAGATCGGGGCTGCTCGAGACGAGATCGTGCCCGCCGTCGTCGCCGTCGGCTACCCCGCCGACGGGAGCCGCGGCCACTGGATCCGGGAGCGGGCCGGCAGCGACCATCGCCTGCCCCACGACCGGCTCTTCTTCGAAGACGTGCTGGACCGACCCCTGCTTCTGTCCGCTGCCGGGGAGTGGGCGGACGCGCTCGAGGCGGTCAGAAGGGCGCCGTCGGCGTCCAACAAGCAGCCCTGGCGATTGGTCCGGTCGGGGCGGATATGGCGTTTCTACCTTCAGCGCACCAAGGGCTACGGCAAGGGGACGGTGACATTCACCCTGATGCGGACGGCTGACCTGCAGCGCGTGGACATGGGGATAGCGATATGCCACTTCGACCTCGTCGCACGTGAACGCGGCCTGGTCGGGCGCTGGCTCGTCGAGCAGCCCGCGCCGGACGCCGGCCGTCCGGACGTGGAGTATACGGCCAGCCGGATCGCGGAGCCCGCGGAGGTGGAGGTGGATGGATAGATCCTCCCGCCTCTCACCGGCATGGAAACCGTATGCTGAGGCCGCGCGGGATCTGGGCTTCCGGCTGACCGAGGCCGTGCTCGGACCGGGCAGGAGCGGGAGCCGGCTGGACGATCTCACCCGACGGCTCCAGAAGGAGCTCGACCGGATGATGCAGCAGGCCTTCGACGCCCTGCCGGGAGGCGGGGAGCTGGCCTGCGCCCCCGGCTGCGACCACTGCTGCCGCACGCTCCGCGTGACGGTCAGCCCCATCGAGGTCTTCGCCATCATCCACAGACTCCGGGAGTCGCACGCTCCCGACCCCGCCCTGGAAGCGCGCCTGGCCGGCCCCCAGACCGGCAGCCTGCGACCCTGCCCGCTGTTGTCCGCCGGCACATGCCTCGTCTACAGCTCCCGCCCGCTGGCGTGTAGAGGCTGCGTCTCAGGGGACGCCTCGCTTTGTGCCGCATGCGACGACGACCGCCCGGTGCCACGCTCCACGGCGCACCAACTGGGAGCCGCGGCCATCATGAAGGGCGTCACAGACGCCCTGGGCGCCCTGGGTCTGGCGGGAAGGCCCGTCGAGCTCCGCGAGGGCCTGGCGCTGGCCGTCCGCGAGGAGGACGCCGAAAGACGCTGGCTGCGTGGGAAAGACGTGTTTCTCAGCGACCCGGTGGATTTCGTTCAGTAGCCCAGGTACGCTCTCGTCACCGTGTCGTCTTTGGAGACGGCCGACGCCTCACCGCTGACCGTCACGGTCCCGACCTCCAGAACGTAGGCTCTCTGAGCGAGTTTCAGAGCCATCCTCGCGTTCTGTTCCACGAGGACGACCGCGACCCCCGACTGGTGGATCTGCTCGATGATGCTGGCGACCTCCTGGACCATGATCGGGGAGAGACCCAAACTCGGCTCGTCCATCAAGAGCACCTTGGGCCGAGCCATGAGAGCGCGCGCCACCGCTACCATCTGTTGCTCGCCGCCGCTCAGATCGCTCGCCTGATGATGCAGCCTCTCCTTCAGGTTGGGGAAGTGCTCGCACAGCTCATCCAGCCGGTTCCTGTTCTCGGACCGGTTCTTCCAGAGGTATCCGCCCATCTGGAGGTTCTGCTGGACCGTCAACGTGTAGAAGAGCTGCCTGCCCTCGGGTACGTGGGCGATGCCCTGCTTCACCCTCTCGTGCGCGGGCAGACTGTCGATCCGCTCGCCCCTGTACCAGATCTCTCCCGAGGTGGCTTTCTTGAGGCCCGAGACGGTCCTGAGCGTAGTGGTCTTGCCGGCCCCATTGGCTCCCAGCAGCGTGACTATCTCGCCCTCGTCGACACTGAGGCACACGCCTCGCACCGCCTCGGCCGAACCGTAGTGCACCCACAGATCCTTTATCTCAAGCAGCATCCGTGTCCTCACCTATGTAGGCTTCGATGACCTGCCGGTCGTGCTTGATCTCGTCGGGCAGCCCCTGGGCGATCTTCCTACCGTAGCTGATCACGGTGATCATGTCCGAGATGTCCATCACCACCCGCATGGAATGCTCGACGAGCAGGACGGTGATGCCTCTGTCGCGGATCCTGCGGATCCGCTCCACCATCTCGTTGGATTCCGTGGGGTTCATGCCGGTCACGGGCTCGTCCATTAGAAGCAGGGTCGGGTCGCAGGCCAGGGCGATGCTCACACCGAGCGCCCTTTGATGACCGTGAGGCAGGTTGCCCGCCAGTTCGTCCTTCTGCTCGCTCAGTCCCATGAAATCGACGATCTCGAGGGCCTGCTCAGTGGCCTTCTTGTCAGCCTCGCGCGCGGCCCGGGTGTGCAGGAACTCCTTGATCACCCCCGCGCGACTGCGCATGTGGAAGCCCGTCAGGACGTTCTCCAGCACCGAGTAGTCCATGAAGAGGAACGTCTGCTGGAAGGACCGCGCGATACCTCTCTGTGCGATCTTGTGAGGTTCGAGTCGGGTGATGTCCTCACTGTTGAAGACGATCCTCCCGCTCGTGGGACGGATCATGCCCGTTATCAGGTTGAACACCGTCGTCTTGCCGGCTCCGTTCGGTCCGATGAGGCTGTGTACCGTCCCCCTCTCCACGCTAAAGTCAAGCTCCGAGACCGCCTCCAGCCTGCCGTAGTTCTTCCCGACGTTCTCCAATGTCAGCAGGCTCATCCGGAGTCAGGCTCCTTGCTCTGCGATCTGATCGACTTGGTCCGTGCCCTCCGAAGCAACCAAGGCCTCGCCTGGCCGTTCATCCACCCCAGCACTCCACCGGGGAGGAAGATGACCACCAGGATGATGACAACCGCGGTGATGATCGACTCGTACTCCGCGGCGACCCGCATGTACTCAGGAACGAAGGCCAGTATCAAGGCTCCGACCAACGGCCCCGTCAGACTGTAGGCGATCCCTCCGATGACCACGTACATGATAACGTTCAGCGATTTGTGGAGTCCGAAGGTGGCCGGCACGGCCACCAGCGAGAAGGCCATGTAGAAGCTCCCGGCCAGAGCCAGAAAGAAATTGCTGATGAGGACGTTGGCCATCCTGTACCTGACCACGTTGATGCCGACCGAGCTCGCCAGCTTGACGCTCTGGCCTATGGCGTTCCAGGAGCGCCCGATGCGGGAGTGCATCAGAGCGTAGTAGCAGATGAGGTTGAAGCCGAGGAAGCCCAGACCCAGGTAGTAGAGCTCCCGTTTTCCGTCGAAGACCAGGCCGCCTATGGCGGGCGTCTTGATGACCTCGGTCCCTCCCCAGCCTCCGAAGAACTCCACCGAACCGAAGAGCTGCTGGATGGCAAGCGCGATGACCATGCCGAACATCAGGAACACCATCATGCCCCGCGGGATGGCGATCCTGTAGACCAGGTAGCCCACGACCATGGACACCACGCCCGCGATGGGGAGCGTCAACCAGAAGGACATGTCTGCTTTGGTCATCAGTATGGCCGTGGTGTACGCGCCTACGCCCCACCAGGCGGCCGAGTCGAACCTCGGCAGTCCCACCCGTATGGTGAAGGCGAAGGACAGCCCCAGCATGCCGTAGGTCATGGTCAGGATGAACAGCTGCATCGTGTAGGGGCCGATCAGCCAGGGCAGGGCCAACACCACGGCGATGACCACCGGCAAAACTACCTTCTTCGCTATGTCTGCCTTCATCCTCATATGGCTATTCACCAGGGACCGGCAGAGGTTTCCCGAGCAGGCCGCCGGGTCTGAAGAAGATGAGGATGGCGACCAACACGAAGATGACGAGCAGGCCGAGGTGCCCGAAGAGGTGGAACGCGAAGCTCTCCGCTATCCCGACGACGAATGCCGCCAAGAGAGCGCCCGACATGCTCCCGGTCCCTCCCACCAGGACCACGAGCAAAGCCTTGATGAAGATGGTGGAGCCCATCGTGCCCGAAGCGGCCAAGACCGGCGCCACCAAGGCTCCCGCGACGCCGCAGAGGCCGCAACCGACGGCCATGGTTATCCAGAAGACACGCTTGGGATTGATCCCTTGAAGGCTGGCCACATCCCTGTTCTCGGACGCCGCCAGCATGGAGACGCCTATCCTGGTCTTCATGAAGAAGTGCAGCGCGACCATGACCACCACCGCCCCGGCGATCACCACGAGCTTGCCGTTGGGGATGGTGACCCCGCCGAAGCTCACAGTCCCGGGCACTACGGGCGGCAGCACAGCCTCCCTCGAACCGAAACTGAGCATGGCGGCCTGAGCCACGATCGTCCCGAAGGCGACCGTGACCAGCATTGTGTTGAAGAACCCGGAGCGCGTGGTCCACTGAATCACGGCGAAGTACAGCAGCGCGCCCAGTATGGCCGTGGCGAGCAGGGCCACGATGATGGCGATGGGGTAGGGAAGCCCGAGATTGGTCACCACCGCGATGGCGATGAACGCGCCCAACATATAGAACTGGCCCTGCGCGAAGTTGAAGACTTGGATGACACCGAGTATCAGCGTGAAGCCGGAGGCTATGAGGGCATAGATTCCCCCGATCATGAGTCCGTTCAGGAATATCTGCAGAAACAGACCAAGATCCAAGGTCTACCCTCCTCTCTCACGTACGCCCGGTATAGGTCGTCCTGGGTGGGGCGAAGGTCACGTTGCCGCCGGGCTTGCGCCCGCACCCAGGACGATGCGTCTTCACGCTCTACCAGGAGCCTTATCTGCCGCGATCACGCGGTCCCTACAGGTCTGAGAAATCGAACAGGCTCTCCTCTTCGGGGAAGGTAGGCTTGCCGTTCTCATCCCAGTATGCCTGGAAGGACTCCACGAGACCCAGCGCCTTGATGGAGACCAGATACTGGTCTTTGACGCTCACAGTCCTCTTGGCGACCATCTGGCCGTCCACCACCTCGAACATGTAGTGGCCGGGCGCCGAGTCGACGGTGCCCATGATGCCCACGTCGGGCCTGGCGAACAGCTGCGTGTACCCACATATGGTGTTCACGCCGTGGTCCATGCTCTTGAGGTAGTCGGTTATCACATCCACGTCGGTGCTCTGAGTCGCGTTGACGGCGTCCTCGAACAAGAACCAGGGACCGATCCAGTAGATGCCTTCCTGCCGGAACTCCCCGTACTCCTGCTGGTAGCGGTCGATCAGGGCGAGCATCTCCGGGTCCTTCTGGATGCCCCGCGGATCGTAGTACATGCCCGTCCAGCCCTCAACATACTCTTCACCGACCTGGGTGATGATGTTCTCGAGGAGCACCGGGTCGATGTTGCCCGGGTAGATGTACTTGTCGTAGCCGACGTCCTTCAGAGCCCTGATGATGTTGACCAGGTGATCGGAGTTGCTGACGTACGCCAACTCGACGAGGTCGGGATTCAGACTCTTGACCTTGGTGGCCACCGGAGCGAAGTCCGTGGTGTCGTTGGGGAACGTGATCGGCTCGAATTCCTCCAGGCCCGCCAACTCACCCGACTTGGCCCAGTTCGCGTTGCCGACCTGAGCCTGCAGGGTGTCGGTGTCGACGATGACGGAGGTCTTGGCCCCCTGCTCCACATAGTACTTCTGCATGTTGTAGGCGGCTCCCAGTGCGAACGACAGGCACTGAGCACGGATCGTGTAGTTGAACTCGGGCTTGAGGGTGTCGGGGCTGAAGTCGACGCCCATCCAGAGCACTTTGTTCGGCTCCGTGATGGTCACCGCCACAGAGGGGACGTCGGTCCAGGTGCAGACTATGTACTTGACACCATCTTGGAGGACGGCCTTCTCATATGCCGACCGGGCGGTGGTCGAGTCGGCGATGCCGCAGTCGTAGACGATGTACTCGACTTTGTATTTCTTGCCGCCGATGTCCCAGCCACCGGCCTCGTTCTTGACCTTGGCGAACATGGTCAGCCACTTCTGCATCTCGAGCCCTTGCGGCGTGCTGAGAGACACCATGGCTCCGATCTTGAGCACGTCGGTCGGAACGGCTGCGGCAGTGGTGGTGGCCCCGTCGCCGGTCGTGGGTGTGGCGGGTTCGTCCTCGCCACACGCCACGGCGAGAACGCCGAGGGCGAGCATCAAGGCCAGCGCCACAGCCACCCAGTACCTCTTTCTCATCGCTACTCCCCTCTCTTTCTCATGGTCCTTTGCCTGGTTGAGCGTTTGAGCGCCACTGGTCCCTTGATCACTCAGGGATGAGCAACACCTCGTGGAATCGCGTGGATGGGCCGGGCGATGCGATGGGACTGCCCACCAGTGATCTCGGCATGTCCTGCCCTAGATCTGCCATTCTGGTCACCCCACCTCGTCGAAGGATGCGAGTAGACGGCCTCGCCCCCCCCTTCTCGAACGACAGCACGCGGCAGAGCCGCTCGCCGTGTTCCGACCGAA
Organism: uncultured Gaiellales bacterium; assembly: GCA_964592075.1. Taxonomy (GTDB): domain Bacteria; phylum Actinomycetota; class Thermoleophilia; order RBG-16-64-13; family RBG-16-64-13; genus RBG-16-64-13. Next base: position 6,378 of record CAZQDY010000053.1, on the reverse strand, counting down.
CCTATCACCGCGCCGCCCGGGAGTCAATCGGTCCTCAGCCTACCGGCACACGCCCGGGCGCCGGTCCGTTGACAGCTCCGGCGGACGATGAAAACATGGGCCCACTGACCTCGTCACGGCAGGAGGCGACTCCACGAGCGGATGGTCCTTGGCCGGCAAACCGGCGCTTCTCATCATCCATATGCAGAGATCCCTGTGCATGCCGGGCGGGAGTCTGGAGGGGATGGGTCACTGCAAGGCGGCTCGGGAAGCGGGCATCATAGCTAACATCCGGGCTCTGCAGGACGCCTTCCGCGCCAGGCGGCTTCCCGTGGTCTTCGTCGCGACCCGCCACCCGGCCGAGTTCAGGGTCCCGGCATACGGACCTTTCTGGTCGACAGCCGCCGAGATGAAGATCAACCTCGAGGGCACCCCAGACGTGGAGATCATCGACGAACTGGCGCCCGCTCCGGACGAACCGGTCTTCTACAACTGGCCCTTCGACGTCTTCCTCACGAACGATCTGGACGAGTACCTGCGCGGGCAGGCCGTCGAGACCATCGTGGTCACCGGTGTCGCCACCGGCATGGCCATCGGCCACAACTCCTTCGCGCTGGCCGACCGGCTCTACAGCCTGATTGTGCCTTCCGACACCTGCGCCGACGCGAACAGCAGCCTGCATGAGGCGGTCCTCGGCTGGATGCTCCCGCCCATCGCGCTCATCACCACGGTCGGGGATGTCATCGCGCACCTGTGACGTGGCCGGAGAGCGGCTACAATCGTACCAGCGTCGGCGTATGCAATGCTGCCGGAAGAGGTGCCAGTGAAGACTCCTCCGTCCCAGACCGTCTCGCCGGAGATCGACGATCACAACCGGTCTCCGGCGGGCCCGCGGCCGGCCTCGTCCCTGGAAGAGGTCACCCGGCTCCTCAACGAACGCATCAAGGAGCTCGCATGCATCCACGCCATCTCGGCGCTGTTCGACCGAAGAGAGGCCACCGTCGAGGACACGCTTCAGGCGATCGTCGAGGTGATACCGCGGGCCTGGCAGCATCCGGACGTGGCTGAGGCGTGCATCACCCTTGGCGAGAGCGTGTTCGAGACGGCGGGCTTCCGCGACTCGGAGTGGCGGCATTCGTTTTCGATCGTGGTCCAGAACGAGGTCGTGGGCGAGCTGACCGTCTGCTACCGCGAGGAGCGGCTTTCCGGCGATCAGGTGCCCTTCCTGGCGGAGGAGATCAGACTGCTCGGGACCATCGCCCAACGCGTGAGCAGTTTCGTCGAACGCCGCTGGATACTGGGGAGCCTCCTCTCCTACCAAGAAGACCTGCGCCGGATGGCGTCGGAGCTCTCCTTGACCGAGCAGCAGGAGCGCAGGCGCATAGCCGAGGGGCTCCACGACCACATCGGGCAGAACCTGGCGCTGGCCACCATGAGGTTGGGCGCCGCCCAGCAAGCGGCGGACGAGTCCGAAGTGGCGGGCATGATAGCCGAGGCCCGGGAGATCCTCGCGGACATCATCACCGAGACACGGACGCTGACCTTCGACCTCTGCCCTCCCGTCCTCTACGAACTGGGACTCGCCGCCGCGCTCGACTGGCTTGCCGAGCAGTTCGAGACGACCTACGGGATCCGAGCCATCGTCCGCAGCCACGGGGAGCAGGTAGACCTGCCTGAGGACGTCAACACGGCCCTCTTCCAGGCGACCCGGGAGGCCCTCACGAATGTGGGCCGGCATGCCCAGTCCACCACGGTCAACGTGGATGTTCTGAGCGAGGAAGACCGGGTGCAGGTAGTCGTGGAGGACAACGGGGTGGGGTTCGACGTAGCTTCGCTGCGATCCCGCCCCGAGCCCCAGAAGGGCTTCGGTCTCTTCAGCATCCGCGAACGACTCAGGTTCATGGGCGGCTCCCTCGGCCTGGAGTCAGAACCGGGTCGAGGGACCACCGTGCGTTTGATCGTTCCCCGAGCCGGATCGCGCGGGGGCCCCAAGGAGGACGTCTCATGATCCGCGTGGTGCTGGCCGATGACCACCGGATCGTCTGCGAGGCCCTCAAGGAGTCGCTCGAGAAGGAGCCCGGCGTGCAGGTGGTGGGTGTGGCGGGCGACGGGCACGAGGCCGTGCGCTTGACCCGTCATCTCAGACCGGACGTGGTGGTGTTGGACGTCACCATGCCCGGACTGGGGGGTATCGAGGCCACGAGACAGATCCGCGAGGTCCATCCTCAGACACGGATCATCGCTCTCTCGATGCATTCCGACCGGCGCTATGTGACGGGCATGCTCACCGCGGGGGCGTCCGGGTACCTCGTCAAGGATTGCGCTCTGGAGGAACTGGCGCTGGCCCTGAAGACCGTCATGGATGGAGAGATCTACCTCAGCCCGCGGATCGCGGGCGCGGTGGTGGAAGGCCTGCGTCGGGCGGTTGCGCCGGCGCCCGACTCGGCCGACCACGACACGAAACTGACCGCGAGGGAGAGAGAAGTGCTGCAGTTGGTGGCGGAGGGCCACAAGGTCCGCGACATAGCCGCCAGACTGCACGTGAGCGTGAAGACCGTGGAGACGCACCGCCGCCAGATCATGACGAAACTCGGCATCGAGAGCGTCGCCGGGCTGACCAAGTACGCCATACGCGAAGGCCTCACCTCTTTGGAGGAGTAGGGCTCCACCTTCCTCCCGCCACAAGTCAGGCTTTTCGCACCCCGAAATCAGGGCTTCCCCGATTGCCGCCGCCCTGACCTCCACAGACACTTGAACGAAGTACCACGGTGCGCAAGGGAGTCGGCCGCGGAGCACGTGGGCGAGAGTCGGCCGCGGAGCACGTGGGCGAGAGTCGGCCGCGGAGCACGTGGGCCCTGGTGAAAGAAGAGGTGGCTGCATATGCCGGCGGACGTTTTTGGTGACCTGCAGGAATGGGGAGACGTCCTCGAGACGCTCGAGGACCTGAGGAAAGCAGAGGCCCTCGATCATCATCAGAGCGGCCTTGCCCGGCTCATCCGCTGCCGGAGCAACTGGCGTCTGCAAGAGGAGGCCCTGATCTCGGCCGCCCAGGTCCGCAGCCCGTCCCGCGTCCTGGTCGAAGCGGCGTTGGCGCTGCTCCGGGACGACGATGAATTGCTGGAGAACCGCATCCTGGCCGCCCACGCCTTGGGGGCGATGCTGGCGGCGGGCCGCGCGCGATCCGAGTGTGAGGTGGCCGTCGACCAGGTCTTGGCGTCGATGAAAGGCCTGCTGCGCGAAGACGCGCCGCCGGTGTTTCGCGGAGCGATACGTAGAGCCTGTGGGCAGGCGGAATCGGCCTCTTGACCGGCCCCGTCCCTCGAGAAAAGGAGAGCAGACATGTTCATCGGCGTCCCCCGCGAGACCCTGCCGGGCGAGCGAAGAGTCGCCGCGCTGCCCGAGACCGTCAGGAGTCTCGTGCAGGCCGGATACACCGTGGGAGTGGAGGCCGGAGCCGGCCGCGGCGCCCTGGCCGGCGACGATGCCTACAGAGAAGCCGGGGCTGAGATCATCGCCGACCCGATCTCCCTCTACAACAGGTCCGACATCATACTCAAGGTGAAGCAACCCTGCTTCAACAGTGCGGTCGGAGCGCACGAGGCAGAGCTTCTGAGGCCGGGATCCATGCTCATAACGTTTCTGCACCCCGCCGCACCCTCCAACCACGACCTGGTGAGGACGCTGGCCGAGCGCCGCATCACCTCGTTCACTATGGACGGCGTCCCCCGCACCTCTCGCGCTCAAAGGATGGACGCTCTTACCTCCATGAGTACGGTGACGGGGTACAGGTCGGTGCTCATGGCCGCCAACTACCTGGCTAAGTTCGTCCCCATGGTGGGCACTGCCATCGGGACTGTGAAGCCGGCGAAGTTCTTGCTGGTCGGAGCCGGGGTGGTAGGTCTCCAGGCCATAGCCACCGCCAAGCGGCTGGGAGCGGCGATCTCGTGTGTCGATACGCGCCCCGAAGCCCGCGAGGCCGCCCGTAGTCTGGGAACGACCGTGGAGGGTTTCGAGGTCCCCGAGGAGCTGGCTCTGGGCGAAGGAGGTTACGCAAAGGCCCTGCCGCCGGACTGGCTGGCGAAGGAGCAGGCTCTCCTGCAATCCCTGCTGCCGGAGATGGACGTGGTCATCCTGAGCGCCTTGGTCCCGGGCGAAGTAGCCCCGGTGCTCGTGAACCAGGCGATGGTGGAGTCCATGGCTCCCGGCGCGGTCATAGTGGATGTCGCGATAGACCAAGGAGGCAACTGCGCGCTCAGCCTGGCGGGTGAGGTGTCGGCCCACGAGGAGGTCACTCTCGTGGGAGTACAGAACATCCCGGGAAGTATGCCGGTCCACGCCTCCTGGCTCTACTCCAACAACCTCCTCCACTACCTGAACAACCTGTTTAACAACGGGGACATCGACTGGGAGGACGACATCGTCAAAGCCACGCTGGTGACGCACGAGGGTCGCATCGTCCACGCCGGGGCCCTCAAGGCCATGGCTCTGTGACAGGCCCAAGAAGGGAAGAGGTGTCATGACTGAGCTCATCGTACTGGTCGCCGTCTTCGTGGGCGCTCTGCTACTGGGCTATCTGCTCATCTCGCGGGTCCCCCAGTTGCTGCACACTCCGCTGATGTCGCTCACCAACGCCATCTCCGCGGTCACGGTCCTCGGCGCGCTGCTGCTCTTCGGTTCCCGGCCCAGTACGGCGGAGGCGATAATCGGGACCCTCGCCATCATCCTGGCCATTTTCAACGTGATCGGCGGGCTCGCCATCACCGGCCGGATGCTCCGCTTCTTCAGGAAGGGCTAGCCCCTCATGAGCGCGAGCACCGCGTATCTGGTGATCGACATCGTCATCATCGCCGTCCTCATCATAGGGATCGGGCTGTTCCGCACTCCCCCAAGCGCCCGCCGGGGCACGCTGGCTGCTTCGCTCGCGATGATCCTGGCGATGGCCGCCGTGCTCATCCGCATGGACATCAACCGTCCCGAGTTGATCACAGTGGCCTTGGCGGTCGGGTCCTTGGCGGGACTCGGTCTGGCCCTCCGCGTCAACATGATCCAGATCCCGGCCATGATCGCCTTCCAGCACGGGGCCGGGGGCATGGCCGCGTTCCTGGTATCGTTCGTGGAGCTCTGGCGGGGAGCGGAGACAGGCATCGGCGCCCTGCCGGAGGTCTCGGGTCTGGCCGGACTGCTCATCGGAGCCGGCACTTTCTCCGCCAGCCTCGTGGCCAGCGGCAAGCTGGCGAACCTGTTGCAGCCCCGCCCCACGGTCCTGCGGGGCCATAGATGGTTGCTGCTGCTTCTGACGGTGGCGGCCATAGGCCTCGCAGTGGCGGGGGGGCTCACCTCCGGGCCGGCGCTCGGCGCGATCTTGGCCGCCGCGATCGTGGTCGCTGCCGTGCTGGGTGTCGTCGCGGCCATCCGCATCGGAGGGGCGGACATGCCCGTCCTCATCTCGACGCTCAATGCGACCGCGGGCTTCGCCGCCGCCTTCTGCGGCATCATACTCAGCAGCTACCTCCTGGTCGCCGCCGGAGCCACCGTGGCCGCGTCCGGCAGCGTGCTCACCCAGGTCATGTGCAAGGCCATGAACCGCTCGCTCCTCCAGGTCTTCGCGGGTGTCCGCCCGGCGGCAACCCAGCGGTCATCCCGCCCGGCACCTGGGCCGGCGGCTGAGCCGGCGCCTGGGCCCGTCGCCGCCGAACCTCCGTTCGAGACCCTTGTCGAGTCCTCGGGGGGACCGCCCGTCGGGTCCTCCGCGGGGCCCTCCGCCCAGCCCTCCTCCCTGGCCCATGCCGACCCGCAGACCGCGGCAGTCGAAGCTCTCAGGAACGCGCAGCGGGCCATCATCGTTCCCGGATACGGCATGGCGGTGGCGCAGGCACAGTTCGAACTGGTCTCTCTGGCGAAGAAGCTCCAGGAGAACGGCGCCGACGTCAAGTACGCCATCCACCCGGTGGCAGGCCGCATGCCCGGCCACATGAACGTCCTCCTGGCCGAGGCCGACGTCCCGTATGACCAGTTGGTGGAGATGGACGAGATCAACCCGGGGTTCAAGGAGGCCGACCTCGCCTTGGTAGTGGGAGCCTGCGACGTGGTCAACCCGGCCGCCATCGAGACGGAGGGCACGCCCATATCAGGGATGCCCATCCTCCGGGCCATGGATGCCCGCGCGGTCGTCGTCTGCAACTACGACGACAAACCCGGGTATTCGGGAGTCGACAACCCGCTCTACGGGGCAGAGAGCTCCATCCTGCTGTGGGGAGACGCCAAGGAGAGCCTGGGCGCGCTCAACACACTGCTCGCGGAGGCCGAGCGGACGTAGGGGCACGCGGGCGCTCGGCGCAGCCCGCTCCGCCGCGCCTTCCTAGCTCTGCCACAGCGCGATGTCTCCCAGGTTGTGATCCG
>CAZQDY010000052.1:0-16482 GCA_964592075.1 uncultured Gaiellales bacterium | reverse complement strand
TCGAGGATGGTCTTCCACCTGTAGAGCACCTGGGTGCGCTTCTGCGCCGGCATGCCCGACCACGCCGGGAAGGCAGCCTGTGCGGACTCGATCGCAGCCGTGACCTCGGCGGCGGTGCAGCACGGGGCCTTGGCGAAGACCTCACCGGTGCTGGAGTCGGTCACGTCCATGTACTTGTCGGTGGTCGATTCGCGCCACTCGTTGTCGACGCAATACTTCAGGATCTGCACATCTGCCACGTCTCTCTACCTTGCCTTTCTTATCGAAAACCGAAGCGGTGGTTACCTAGTTTATATGGTTATCTAGACTATGGGCACCCTGTCGATGTCGGCCGGTTCCTCCTCCATGACGTTCAGGCCGCGCGCCACAGCCCCATGTGCTGGGTCGGGCGGCGGCATCGCGAAGCGCACGCAAGCGGAACGTGCGCATGTACAGAGGCGCTTGTCCGGATGGTACTCCCCCGGGACCGCTGCAACATGGTACGCACCAGTGGGCCGCTATTCAACGGACAGAGTGTCAAAAACACGCGGAAAAGCCAGCCTCGGCCTCCGCCCGGCTCAGCGTGGAGCGCGCTTCATCGGTGACGACGGGCTCCGTTTGAGTAGTTCGATGGCCACGACCAGGCTGGTCCGTCTGTAGGTGGCATCCAGGTCGCCCAGCATCCCCTCGAGCTGTTCAAGCCGGTAGTAGACGCTCTGCCGCCGCACGCCCAACTTCCGAGCCGTCTCGGCGATGTTGAAATGATTGACGAGGAGCGCCTCCAGCGTGGCCAGAAGTGTGCCCCGCGGACGGCCGGGCAGAGCCAGGATCGGGCCCAACTGCCCCTCGATGAAATCGGCGCTCCGGCCCGTCTCGACGAGCGAGTCCAGCAGGCTGTCCAGCCAGTGCTCGCGGTCCGAGGGGCCCTGAGGCCTGAGGATGCGCCCATGCGCTTCCTTGGTGAGGTCGGCGAAGCGTACCTCCTCGCGGAACACTATCAGGGGGAACTCGGTCAGTCGCGCCGTCCGCAGCACCTCCTCAGGCACCTCTTGGAGAGGCTGGACCAGCTCCAGCACCAGGCCTTGAGCTCCCGCTTCCACCAGAGAGCGGACGTAGGCTTCGCGCGCGGCCGGGGTGACTCTGGCGAGCTCCAAGCCGGTTGACACCACCAGCTCTCCGCCGGAAAGAAATCGCCACGCGTCCATCAGTTCTGACACATGCACCCAGGTCACCGGCTCCTCCAGCCGCGACTCCCCCGAGAGCAGCTCAGCGCCTGCGAAGGCCGGGAGGGCCAGGATCTCTCTGAGAGACGGGAGACTCACGCGGGATCCTTTGCTGTTGACGAGTCCGGACCGCCTACGTCGGCCGCCGGTAGCCCATGATGGCCTTGACCTCGAGGAAATCTTCGAGGCCGAACCGGCCCCACTCCCGGCCGTTACCCGATTTCTTGTACCCGCCGAACGGAGCCGCCATGTCGGTGGAGGCGCCGTTCAGATGCACCATCCCTGTGCGCATGCGCTTCGCCACGCGGCGGGCCCGCTCGATGTCGCCGGAGCTGACGTAGCCGGAGAGGCCGTAGTCGCTGTCGTTCGCGACGGCGGCGACCTCGTCCTCATCCTCGAAGGGGATGATCACCAGCACCGGGCCGAAGATCTCTTCTCTGGCGATACGCATATCGTTGGTCACATCGGCGAACACCGTGGGCTTCACGTAGTAGCCCCGGTCCAGCCCCTGGGGACGGTCGGGGCCTCCGGCGACCAGCCGGGCGCCTTCGGCCGACCCTGCCCTTATGTAGCCGGTCACCGTCTCATACTGCTTCTTGCCGGCCACCGGGCCCATGAAGGTGTCCGGATCCTGCGGATCGCCCACCCGCAGCTCGTCGGCGGTGCGGGCGGCGATGTCCACCGCCTGCTCGTACACCGTCCGCTGGACCAGCATGCGCGTGGGCGCGTTGCAGCTCTGCCCGGAGTTGCGCATGCAGTTCCGTACTCCCGCGCCCACCACCTTCTGCAGATCGACGTCGTCGAACACGATGTAGGCCGACTTGCCGCCCAGTTCCTGGGACACCCTCTTGACAGAACCGGCCGCCGCGCGCGCCACCGCCGCTCCCACCTCGGTCGAAGCCGTGACCGACACCATGTCCACGAGAGGATGCGAGGCCAGTGCGTCGCCCAGCGCGGCCCCGGTGCCGTTGACCAGGTTGAATACTCCGGCGGGTATGCCGGCCTCGTGCACGGCCTCGGCGAAAAGGAGCGTGGAGAGAGGCGAGTACTGGCTCGGCTTGAGAACCATGGTGCACCCGGCCGCCAGCGCGGGCCCCACTTTGACGACCACCTGGTTCATGGGCCAGTTCCACGGCGAGATCAGGGAGCACACGCCCACCGGCTCCCGTACGATCTGCGTGGTGCCCCATTCCTCCTCGAACGGGTAATCGCGCAGCACCTTGATGTCCGTCTCCAGGTGCCACTCGCCAATGCGCGCCTGGACCTTCTCGGAGAAGCTCCTTGGAATGCCCACCTCGGTGGTCATGGCCGCGGCTATCTCGGGGAGGCGGCGCTTGTAGGCCTCGAGAAGCCCCTCCAGGAGCGCGAGACGGTCCTCGCGGCTGCTCCGGCTGAAGCCGAGGAAGGCTCGGTGAGCGGCCTGCACCGCGGCGTCGATGTCGGCTTCGGTGCCGGCGGCGACCTCAGCGACCACTTCCTCGGTGGCGGGATTGACAACGGAGAGCCGGTGACCGGGTTGCACCGGATCGACCCATCGCCCGTCGATGTAGAGCTTGGTCTCATTGCCCACGTGATCATCTCCACGTCTTGGCGCCGGAGCAGAAGCGCTGCGCCGGCTGGGTTATCCAGCGCCGCGAATGATATCCCGGCAGGAGCAGGCGGGAAAAGGTCAGGGCCGGGACTGAGGCCCCGACGGTCCCGTTCCCGAGGTCGTGGAAGGCTTCGTCTCGGAGGAGGCGCCCGACGCGCCGAGCGGGTTTGACTCGCCCGGCGTACCCGATCCTGAGGAGGCGTCCGACTCGCCCGGCGAGGGCGCCCCGGAGGCCGGCGACGCCGGTTCCTCTGGGAAGCAGACCGTCTCGAGACAGAGCCGCCTGCGCACCGGGAAGAGGTCGACGGCCCGGCGTCTCACGAAGCTGCCCCACAAACCCCGCTGGGCGAAGACCACGACACCCGCCGCCAGCGCCCCGATGAGGATGAGATACCAGGTGCCGTAGTCCGCCAGTAGTTGCTGCAGGACGAAGAAGATCACGGCTCCGATGATGGGGCCTTCGATGGTGCCCAGCCCCCCTATGACCACCGCGAAGATCATGAGAGCGCTCCACTGGAGACTGAAACCCGCCTCCGGCTGCACCCGCAGGAGATTGAGATAGATGACCGCCCCCGTGACGCCCGTGCCGAACGCCGCCAGGATGTACACCCACAGCTTGGAGCGGAAGACGTTGACGCCGAGGCCCCGGGCGCCGGTTTCGTCGTCTCTGATAGCAGTCAAGGCAAGCCCGCGCCTGGAGCGGAGGAGCAGGTAGACCAGCGCGATGGATCCCACAGCCACGGCCAGAGCCAGCCAGAACACGACCGCCTCGCGGGTGCCTCGTTCCACCTGCCCGGCGCTGTTGATACTCACGCCGGATCCCCCGCCCAACCATCTGATCTGTGTCACCAGCAGGCGGTACACCTCGGCGATGACCCAGGTGCCCACCGCGAAGTACCCGCCCCGAAGCCGGAAGGCCAACCCCGCAGTCGGTACCGCGAACAGAGCCGCGACCACCCCGGCTATCGGCACGCAGACGAAGGGGTTGATGCCGATCTTCTCAGCGAAGACCCATAGCGAGTAGGCCCCTATGCCGACGAACGCCTGCTGGCCCACGGAGACCAGCCCCGCGTAGCCTGCGAGCAGATTCCACATCTGCGCCAGCGCCAGAAGCGTGAGGAAGGTCACGCCCTGCTTCATGATGCTCGACGAACCCCAGGCCGGTATGGTCGCCGCGACGATCACCACCACGGCGGCCACGGGCAGCGCGATGCGGCTGGGCCGCGTGTGTCTCTCGACTTTCAACGGGACCGTCATCATTGAGCCTGCTTCGCGAATAGACCTTGAGGACGGAAGGCGAGGATGGCGAGGAACACGAGATGCCCGGCCAGCATGCCCCAACCCTGCTGGGCGTGGTCACCCAACACCTGGGCGACACCCAGCACCACTCCCCCCACCAGAGTGCCCCATAGAGACCCGAGCCCCCCGATGATCACCGCCTCGTAGGCGAAGATCAAACGGAGAGGGCCGGCGCTGGGATTGAAGGTCGTGCGAATGCCGATGAATACCCCGCCAATCGCCACGATGGCAAGGGCGAAGGCCATCGCCATGCCGTAGAGATGACGGTTGTCGATGCCCATGAGCTGAGCCGCCCGCTGGTTGTCGGCCGTCGCCCGGAAGGCGCGGCCCGTGCGGGTGCGGCTCAAGAACAACTGCAGGCCGAAGAGGACGACGACGGACACGATGAGGGTCGTGAGCGGGAACCAGCCGATAGCCACCTGGTCGCTGATCGTGATGACGGCGTTCTCGATGCGGCCGGCGTCCAGTCCCTTGCTGTTGGCTGTGAACCCCTCCAGCAGGAGGTTCTGGATGATGATGGCGATGCCGAAGGTAGCGAGAATGGCCTGCATCGGCCCGGCGTCCATAGCGAAGTTGAACAGCCCCCGCTGGATCAGGTAGCCGAACAGGGCCATGACGATCATCACCAAGAGGAGCGTGTAGAAGGGGTTGACCTTGAGAGACCCGACGATCACGAGCGCGATGTACGCGGCCATGATGCTGAAGTCCCCGTGGGCGAGGTTCACCAGGCGCATGACGCCGAACACGAGAGAGAGACCCGCGGCGAACAAGGCGTACAGGCCGCCGAGCAGGATCCCTTGAATGATGTCGTTCAGCCAGATCATCTATCACACACCGAAGTAGGCGGCCACGATCTGATCCTGGCTGATCTCACCGGGGGTCCCCTCCAGCACAAGGCGCCCCTCCAGCATGCAGCTCACCCGGTCGGCGAACGTCAGGGCCTGGCCGACGTCTTGCTCCACCAGGAGCACGGTCGTGCCGGCCGACGCGATGGCGGGCATGGTCGAATAGATCCTCTCCACCACCACCGGCGCCAGACCCAGCGAAACCTCATCGAGCAGGAGGAGCCGGGGATTGGCCATGAGTCCGCGGCCGATGGCAAGAGCCTGCTGCTCGCCTCCCGACAGGCTCAAGGCCTGTCGCTGCCGCAGCCGGGACAGCAACGGGAACAGCTCGTACACCCTGTCCACCGTCCATATGCCGGACCGCTTGGTATGAGCGCCGACCAGCAGGTTCTCGTGCACCGTCAGACTCGGAAAGACCCACCGGCCCTCGGGCACGTAGGCTATGCCGAGGTTCACCCGCTTGTGGGGAGGCATCTGCCCGATCGGCTGTCCGTCGAAGCGCACCTTCTCCGCGGCGGTGCGCAGCAGCCCGCAGATGGTACGAAGAAGCGTGGATTTGCCGGCTCCGTTCGCGCCGATGATGGCGTGCCTCTCCCCCTCTTCTATCTTCAAGGAGATGTTGAAGAGAGCCTGGAAGCTGCCGTACCCCGTCGAGATGTCGTCGAGCTCGAGCAGGCTCATACCATCAGGCTCCCCATGTAGACGTCTCTCACCTCGGGACTGTTGATGACGGTCTTGGGGTCGCCCTCGGCTATCAGGTGGCCGAAATCGATGGCCATCAACCTGTCCACCACGGCCATGAGCGCGTGGACGATGTGCTCGATCCAGATGATGCTGATCCCTTCCGCCCGAAGCTGCTTGATGGTCTCGATCACCGACTGCACCTCGCGCTCGGTGAGACCGCCGGCGATCTCGTCCAGCAGCAGCACCTTGGGCTCGGTGGCCAGTGCTCGGGCCAGTTCGAGGCGCTTGCGCTCGAGCAGGCTGAGCGATTCAGCGAGCACGTTCGCGCGTGGCAGCAACGAAGCCCGGTGCAGCGCACGCGCGCACAGCTCGTACGACGCCTTCTCTGGACGGCCCCGGCCGTAAGTGCCGCCGACCAGCACGTTCTCGAACACGGTCATGCCTTCGAAGGGCTTGGGGATCTGATAGGTCCGCCCCAGGCCGGCCAGGCACCGCTGGTCCGGGGGGCGACGGGAGATGTCCGCTCCATCGAAGATCACCCTGCCTTCATCGGCGTGCGTTATCCCCGTGAGCAGATTGAGCATGGTGGTCTTACCGGCGCCGTTGGGGCCGACGACCCCGAGCGCCTCCCCCTCTTGGAGGGAGACGCTCAGGTCGTCGACCACCCTCACCGCCCCGTAGGACTTGGTGAGGTGCTCGGCTTCGAGTATCACGGCCACCGAGGCACCGTCTTCATTGATGACACGCCAGCCAACGGTTCGTGGGCCGTCTCTAGAACGTGGTCAGGTCTTTGATCTCACCGGTCTGCGGGATCTCCGGGTAGTGGGAGTTGTCCACCACCAACCGTTGCCAGGCGCCCGTCTTGCCGATCCACTGGCCGCCCACCAACGGGGTGATGGCGCAGTTCGGCAGGGCCCCCGAGAACTTGATCGGTCCCACGATGGTCTGCAGATCGGTCGCCTTGATCGCCTCCACGTACGAGGCGGCGTCGTCCAGGTCGGCCGTCCGCTTGACGACGTCGGTGATCACGTCGAACCCGGCGCCCCCGGTCAGACCCAGAGCGGGGCTGAACGGAGTGCCCTTGGCCGCGTCCCACGCGTCGACGATGTCCTGGCAGGCCAGGCCGGTCAGCGAGGACTTGAACGGATGGGTGTTCTCCCACCACACCTCGTTGCAGAGTCCCTGCCCTATGTCGCCCACCGCGTCCATGTCGGGGCGGGTGAGGATTGCGCGACCGATGGCGGTCACCTTGGGGATCCAGCCTTGCTGCTTGGCCTGCTTCCAGAAGTTGGCGAAATCCGGGGGGTTGAGCAGTGCGCTCAGGCACTCGCAGCCCTCGGCCTTGAACTGGTTGATGACGCTGGAGAAGTCCTCCGTGCCGCCGGTGACCAGTCCCGGATCGAGCCAGGTGTAGCCTTCCGGCTGCAGAGCACTGGGGAATCCGGTGGCCTCGTCGGCGGTGGAGCTGCCGTCCGGGTCGTTGGCGTAGAGGCAGGCCACCTTCTTGTTGGTCTGGACTTTGTTGAACAGCCCGATGTATACGGCGTTCAGATCGGCGATGGACCAGAAGACGTTGAAGGCCCACTTGAAGCCTACCGCCGGGTCGCCGCCCATGCCGAAGAACCACGGCTCCATCGGGCAGCCGTAGGTGATGCAGGGCACACCGTTCGCCTCACACTGCTGACCCACCGGGATGTTGACCACGGGCGTCATGCCGGCGAACACGATATCCGGCTTGTCGCTCGTGATGAGTTGGCCCGCCACCTCGGCCGCCCGGTTGGTGTCGGACTGGCTGTCCTTGACCACCCAAGCGATGGGGTGTTTCTTGCCGTCCGCGCACACCATGCCGTCGCCGATGGTGTCCTTCGCCATCTGCAGCAGGAAGTCGTCCGGCTCGCTCAGGCCCGCGTAGATGCCGGTGGTCATGGTGACCCAACCGATCTTGATCTCGCGGCCCATCTCCGCGCCGGCATCAGCGGTGGTCGTGGTCTCGCCGGCGGCGGTGGTCGTCGCACCCCCCGCCGTGGTGGTGGCCCCACCCGCGGTCGTGGTAGCCCCGGCCGTCGTGCTGGTCTCTCCCCCGTCGTCGCCGCAGGCTGCGAGCAGCCCTCCGAGACCTCCACTCACTCCGATAGCGGCTCCGGCGATGCCCGCGTACTTCAGGAACTCGCGGCGAGAGACCGGCCTAGCGAACGTCCCCGTGCCCTCTGTTTCTTGATGCTCGTCATGCTTGTCGGTCATCACAACCCCCTACACTCATGCGGGAACGCTCCCGCTTGTCCATGTCGCGCCCAACGTGATCGCCTCGCGGTCGATCGCAATGCTCCCCCAGCTCCCTCCTCCTTCTCCCCGTCTCTCGGCTGGTCTGGACTTGGACTCGTGGTGATCACCATTCTCACGATTCCCAAGGAGTCTCCCGCTCCGACGGCCGGTTCACCGCGAACCTACCGTGGGTCGCCGGACGCCCTCCATCAAACCCTGACAGATGCGGACGCCTTCCATGGCGTCCGTCGTCCAGTAGTCGGCCCCGATGTAGCGGGCCGCGACCTCGTCGATAGTCCCTCCCCCCACGATGGTCACCGGCACCCGTGGCAACTCGTCGGCGTGACTCTTGATGAGTGCGACCGTGTCGCGCATGGAGGTGAAAGCCGCGGAAAGAAGCCCCGACATGCCCACGATGTCTGGGGAGACCGCCTTGACCGCCTCCAAGAACCGCTCCGGCGGCACGTTGATCCCCAGGTCCTCGACGGTGAAGCCAAACATGCGGAAGGTCAGTGCGGCCATGTTCTTGCCGATGTCGTGGATATCGCCCGCCACCGTGCCCAGGAGCACGTGTCCGGAAGCGTCGCCGACCAGCTCGTTCTCGAGGCCGGGTTGGGCCAGGTCCATGATCCCGCGGAAGATCTCTCCGCCCATGATCAGTCCGGCAAGGAAGATGTCCTGCCGCTCGTAGCGGAGGCCCACGGTCTGCATGCCGTCCTGGGCGGCCCGCACGATGCGAACGGAACTCTCCCCGCCTTCGAGGGCTTGCTTGACCAGGGCGATGCCCTGTCGTTCATCGAGAGCCGCGACGGCAGCGGTGATGCCGGCCAGGACGTCCTGTGTCACGAGTCGAGTCTCCTCTCGCCACCCGCGCGGACTATGCGCGGACTATGCGCGGCCTCGGCGGGACTCACCATATATAGATAGGAACGGGGCCCGTGTCAAGAGTAAACTACTCTCCGTTAGGTAAGACCCCGATATGAGTGGTGAGCCTGAACTGGTCGCCGCGACAGAGGAACACCCCTCCACTGATCCGCCGTCCGTCGAAGTCGCTGAAGATGTGCGCGAGACGGAAAGCCGGAGAGCCTTCGGGAACCCCGAGGACGGAAGCTTCATCCGTCGTGAGGTTCACGGCCTCGATAGTGAGTTGACCGCTCGGGATCCCCGCGCCGCGAGACGAGCGGAGCAGGCCGTCGAGCGACATCACCTGCAGTTGCGACTCCACCAAGGGCCGGTGCTCGTCGTAAAGGACGTGCTCCAACTGATAGATGAGCGGCATCCCCCGGCGTCGGATGAGCCGCCGCATGAAGACCGTGGGGGCGCCCGCCGCGCACTCCAGCATGGCCGCCACCTCCTCGGTCGCCCCCGCTATGCCGGCTTCGAGGAGCACTACGTCGACGGAGTCGTCACCCATCCACATGTCGGTGATCTCCTGGAGTCTGAACACCGCCTCCCCCAGATCGAGCGCCCGCACAAAGGTCCCCTTGCCCTGGGTGGTCGTCACCAGACCTCGGTCGAGAAGTATGCTGATGCCCCTGCGCACCGTCATCGGGCTGACCCCGAACTCGGCCCGCAAGAGCGCTTCAGTGGGCAGTTGGTCGCCGGGACGGTACACACCCGCCCCGATGCGGTCGGCGATCACGTTGGCTATGTGCAGGTAGGCAGGCTCGTGCGAGGTGCGGCCCCGGTACCCGGCCTGCGCCACTCGCGTGGAGGCTGCGGCGTTCTTGGGGGCAGGCCCCCCACCTTGCAGTGGCGTCGACCCGTTGGCAGTCTCCGGCAGGCCGGAGCCACCTTTCATGTTCTCTCTTCGGTTCCGGCCCTCCGTCAACGCGATCCCCGCCTCTTGCGAATTTAGCTATATAACTATAGTATATTTCGAGAACCCTGTGTGAGGGCCGTCGCCGATGGGTAGAAACAACCCTAGGGCCGCCCCTTGCCGCGTCGCGGTGAGACGGGCACTGAAGAGACGATACCAGCCATGACGGCAGGCAATGCAGAGATCTGACACCAGCGACGTGATAGGAGCCAGCGAAGCATGAAAAGCGACATAGAGATCGCACAGAAAGCCACTCTGGTCCCCGTGACCGAGATCGCCAAGAGCCTGGGGCTCGAGACGGACGATATCGACCCCTACGGCAAGTACAAGGCCAAGATCCACACCGACGTCCTGGAACGTCTGAAGGCTCGCCCGGACGGCAAGCTGGTCCTCTGCACCGCCATCACCCCCACTCCGGCGGGAGAAGGCAAGACCACCACCAACGTGGGTCTTTCCATGGGGCTGAACAAGATCGGCAAGAAGGCCGTCTGCACGCTTCGCGAACCTTCTCTCGGACCCTGCTTCGGCATCAAGGGCGGGGCTGCCGGCGGCGGGTATGCGCAGGTCGTGCCCATGGAAGACATCAACCTCCACTTCACCGGTGACATCCACGCCATCAGCACCGCCCACAACCTCTGCGCGGCGGTTCTCGACAATCACCTCTTCCAGGGCAACGATCTCAAGATCAACCCCCATGACGTGTCCTGGCCTCGAGTGGTCGACCTGAACGACCGGTCGCTCCGTCAGATCACCGTCGGCCAGGGGGGCGAGGGCGTCGAGCGCAACAGCCGGTTCGACATCACCGTGGCTTCCGAGGTCATGGCCATCCTCTGCCTGGCCACCGACATCGAGGACCTCAAGGCCCGCCTGGACCGCATCATCGTCGGCGCCACCCTGTGGGGCCGCAAGGTGACCGCCCAGGACCTCAAGGTCTCGGGCTCCATGGCGGCGCTTCTCAAGGACGCCTTCATGCCCAACCTGGTCCAGACCCTGGAGAACACGCCCGCCATCATCCACGGTGGCCCGTTCGCCAACATCGCTCACGGCTGCAACTCGGTGCAGGCCACCCGCATGGCCCTCAAGCTGGGCGACTACTGCATCACCGAGGCGGGCTTCGGCGCGGATCTGGGCGCCGAGAAGTTCTTTGACATCAAATGCCGCTACGCCGGCCTGGAGCCCGACTGCGTGGTGCTGGTAGCCACCATCCGTGCTCTTAAGATGCACGGCGGCATCCCCTTCGCCGATCTGAAGCAGGAGAACCTCAAGGCTCTGGGCGACGGCATCGAGAACCTGGAGAAGCACCTGGAGAACCTACAGTCGTTCGGCGTGCCGGTCGTGGTGGCCATCAACCGCTTCCCGGACGACACCGAGGCCGAGATCGCGCTGCTGCGTGACCGGGTGGCGGCATTGGGCGCCAACGTGGTCCTCTCCGAGGTCTGGGCCAAGGGCGGCGAGGGCGGCATCGAACTTGCGGAAGAGGTCGTCCGCATCTGCGAGGGGGGCGAGAAGCCGGAGCTCAAGTTCGCCTATGAGCTGGGCATGACCATCCCGCAGAAGATCGAGGCCATCGCCACCAAGATCTACGGCGCCGACGGCGTGGACTTCCACTACGAGGCCAACGCGGCCATCGAGCGCTTCACCCGCCTGGGGTATGAGACCTTGCCGATCTGCATGGCCAAGACGCAGGCTTCGCTCTCCGACGACAAGACCAAGGTCGGCCGGCCGCGCGACTGGAGGCTCACAGTGCGTGAGATCCGCCTGTCGGCCGGTGCAGGCATGGTCGTCCCGGTCTGCGGAGCCATCATGACCATGCCCGGTCTGCCGAAGCATCCCGCGGCCGAGAACATCGACCTCATCAATGGCGAGATCGTGGGGCTCTTCTAGCACGCGGTTCTGATCGGCGCCCCAGCCAAGAACGACAAGGAGATACCTGTGAGCGAGAGAGCGTACGTGGAAGGTACAGTCGAGTCGTACCTGAACAAGCTCGCGAGCGCCGACCCCGAGCCGGGCGGCGGCAGCGCGGCCGCCCTGGCGGGCGCGCTGGGCGCCGCGTTGGTGAGCATGGTGGCGAACCTGACTCTGGGCAAGGAGAAGTTCGCGGCCGTCCAGGACGACGTGGCCGAGCTCAAGAAGAAGTCGGAGGCGCTGAGGGCCGAGCTCGAAGAACTCGTGACCCTGGACGCACTCGCCTACCGTGAAGTGGCCGCGGCAATGAAGATGCCCAAAGACACCGACGAACGGAAGGAGCAGCGCCGCCAGGTCATGCAGGTCGCCCTCAAAGGGGCCGCGGAGGTGCCGCTGAAGGTAGCGGAGGCCGCGGTCGAGGTGGCTCGGCTCTCGCTCCCGGCCGCTGAGAAGGGCAATCCTAACGCAGTGTCCGACGCCGGGGTGGCCGTCCTCCTGGCCGACGCCGCGGCGCACTCGGCCGCGCTCAACGCGAGGATCAATCTCGTGTGGATCGAGGACGAGGATGTCAAGCGCGGCACCTGGGCCCGGATCGAGGCCATACTCTCCGAGACCGGCCGCATGCGCGACATCGTGCTCGCCGTCACATACAGCAAGATCTGGTAATCGCCGCTAGTAAGGGGAGGAATCCGTGACAGCAAAGATCATCGACGGCAAGGCGATCGCGGAGGAGCTTCGCCGCGAACTCACCAGCGAGCTCGAGGAGCTCAAGGCCGCAGGCGCTCAGCCGGGCATAGCCACCCTCATGGTGGGCGACGACTTCGGCGCCGGCATGTACCGCGGCGCAGTGGAGAAGTTCTGCGGTGAGATGGGCCTCGGGTACCGCAGCGAGTTGCTGCCGTCAGACGCCACCGACGCGGCCGTCGTGGCCGTCGTGCAGAGTCTCAACGCCGATCCGGCCGTGTCGGGGATACTGCCCCTGCGGCCGTTCCCTGCCCAGGTGCCCGATTCGCTTGTCATCCAGGCCATCGTCCCCGACAAGGACGTGGACTGCTTCCATCCGTTCAACATGGGCCGCCTGGCGTTGGGCGAGCGCACCTTCCCCCCCGCCACGCCGCGCGCCTGCATGGAGCTCCTGGAGCGCTTCCTCACGGCGGAGGGCAAGGACCTGGCCGAGGAGCTCGAAGGAGCCGAGGTGTGCGTGGTGGGTCACTCCAACACCGTGGGCAAGCCGTTGGCCCTGATGCTCCTCAACCGCAACGCCACCACCACGGTCACGCACGTCTACACATCCAACCGGGGCAACCTGGCCAAGCACACCAAGGGCGCCGAGTATCTGGTCGTCGCGACGGGCGTGCCGCACCTGATAGGGGCCGACCTGGTCAGGGAGGGCGCCGTCGTGCTGGACGTGGGCATCAACCGCGTGGTGGTCTGCCCCAAGTGCGGCGCCCTCAATCGCAGCAAGAAGAGCCCCTGCAAGGCTTGCGGCGCGGACCTCGCCGAAGCCCAGAACAAGACCGTGGGCGATGTGGATTTCGACGCCGTCTCCCAGAAGGCCGCGGCTATCACGCCGGTCCCGGGCGGCGTGGGCGCCGTCACCAACATGATGCTCGCCCGTAACACGCTCAGGGCCGCCCGCCTGCAGCTCGAGAAGAAGTAGCCATCCCCCGGGGTAACGGAGGTAACGCGAGTTGATCATTTCCAAGAAGAAGCCCGCTGAGGAGATCATCAAAGCCCTGGAGGGCGAGACGAAGGTCATCATCCTGGGCTGCGGCGAGTGCGCCACAGTCACGCAAACGGGCGGAGAGAACGAAGTGGCCGAGATGAAGGCCATCCTCGAAGAGGCCGGCAAGAAGGTCCTGGCCACCGATGTCGTGCATTCCGGCTGCGCGGAGCTGGACGTGAAGCGCGTCCTGCGCCAGCACAAGGGAGCTGTGGACGATGCAGAGGCGTTCGTCGTCCTGTCCTGCGGCGCCGGCACCCAGGCCGTACGCGCGGCGACCGACAAGCATGTCATCCCCGGCACCGACCCCCTGTTTTTGGGCAACATCCGCCGCTCCATGGACTTCATCGAGAAGTGCTCCCACTGCGGCGCCTGCGTCATAGAGGAATACGGGGCCATATGCCCGGTCACCCGCTGCGCCAAGGGCCTTCTGAACGGGCCCTGCGGCGGCACCAACCACGGCAAGTGCGAGGTCGACCCCGAGATGGACTGCGCTTGGGTGCTCATCCATGAGCAGTTGAAGAAAGAGGGGCGCGAGGACAAGCGCACGCGGATCCACGAACCCAAGGACTGGAACGTGATACGCCATCCCGGCGAATTGGCCGAAGCTCGCGACAAGGTCGGCGCTGCGAAGTCGGGGGGTGAGTGATCGTGGGCACCTACCGCGACGCCTGTGAGGCCGGCAAGTTCGTCATCTCCGGCGAGATCGGACCGCCGAAGGGCACCGCTGCCGAGACCATGCTCCATCACATCGACATGCTCAAGGACAAGGTCGACGGGCTCAACGTCACCGACAACCAGAGCGCCGTCATGCGCATGGGCTCCCTGGCCGTGTCGGGCGAGATCGCCCGCCGGGGCGGCGACCCCATCTTCCAGACCACCTGCCGCGACCGAAACCGTCTGGGTCTGCAATCGGACCTGCTGTCAGCGGCCTTCTTGGGCATCACCAACGTGCTCTGCCTCACCGGCGACCATCCAGTGGTCGGCGACCACAAGCAGGCCAAGGGCGTCTTCGATTTCGACTCCGTCCATCTGATCCAGTGCTGCAAGAAGATGAACGCCGGCTCCGATTGGGAAGGCAATGAGCTTGACGGAGCCACCGACTTTTTCGTCGGCGCCGTTGTCACACCCGAGGCCGACCCCATCGAGCCCCAGATGTACAAATTCGCCCGCAAGGTGGAGGCAGGTGTCGACTTCTTCCAGACCCAGGCCGTGTACGACATGGACAACTTCCAGCGCTTCATGGAGCAGGCCCGTGAGATCACCGCGGGCACCAAGGTGAAGATCATGGCCGGGCTCGTGGTCCTGACCGGCCTCGGCATGGCCAAGTACATGAACCGGGCAGTCCCAGGCATCTTCGTTCCCGACTCGCTGCTCGAGGAACTGGGGAACGTGGCCAAGGAGGAGCAGCTCCACAAGGGCATGGAGATCGCCGCGCGGCATATCCGCTTCCTCCGCGAGAACAAGATCTGCGACGGCGTCCACATCATGGCCATCGGGAAAGAGGAGATCGTCCCCGAGATCATCGCCATGTCCGGCGCTTCGGACGCGTGAGCGGCGCTGTGAGCGGCGCTGCTGGCGGGACCATGAGTGACGTGACGAACGGCGCGGCGCAAGCCGCGCCCCTCAGGATCGCCGTCATAGGCAGCGGACCGGGCGGCTACGTTGCCGCCCTCAGAGCGGCCCGCCACGGCGCGACGGTCACGCTGGTCGAGAAGGACCTCATAGGCGGCACCTGCCTCAACCGGGGCTGCATACCCACCAAGGCCCTGCTCGCCAGCGCCGACGCGTTGGCCAAGGCCCGGGCCGGCCAGGAATACGGCTTTGAGGCCGCCGGTGAGGTGCGACCCGACTTCCCGCGCATGATGGAGCGAAAGGACAGCCTCGTCACTCAGATCCGCGACAGCGTCGAGGTGCTACTCAAGAAGGCCAAAGTCAGGGTGGTGAAAGGATCCGGCAGTCTGGCCCCCGGCGACGGGCCGGCCGCCTACAGAGTCCGTATCGACGCCGCAGAAGGCGCGGAGACCGTGGACGCCGACAAGGTCATCATCGCCACGGGTTCCGAGCCCGCCCACCTCCCCATGTTCGACTTCGACCACCCAGCTATCTTGACCTCCACTTCAGCCCTAGAGTTGGACAAGATCCCCGAGTCTCTGCTGATCGTGGGGGCCGGGGTGATAGGATGCGAGTTCGCCTCCCTGTTCGCCGAGCTGGGCACCCAGATCACCATGGTCGAGATGATGCCGCAGATGCTTCCAACCGAGGACAAGCGCTTGGCCAAGCAGTTCCAGGGCATCTATCGCAAGAAGGGCATCCAGATCCTCCTCAGCACCAAGGTCGAGGAGATCACCGAGTACGCCGCCGGCCATGTGGTGGCCAAGCTGTCCGATGGCTCCGAGGTCAAGGCCGAGAAGGTGCTCGTCTCGGTGGGACGCAGGCCTAACAGTGCAGACCTGGGGTTGGAGGCGGTCGGCGTGGAGACCGACGGCCGAGGCTATATCACCGTGAACGACTACATGGAGACCACCGCTCCCGGCATCTACGCCATCGGCGACGTCAACGGGGGCATCATGCTCGCCCATGTGGCGTCACACGAAGCCTTCGTGGCCGCCGACAACTGTCTCGCGGCGCGACCGGAAGACCGGCGGCAACGCGACCTCCGTTCCACACCGTCCTGCACCTACTCACATCCCGAGGTGGCGAGCGTGGGCCTGAGCGAGGATCAAGCAGCGGAGGAGGGTCATGAGCCCGTCACCGGCACGTACCGGTTCCCGGCGCTCGGCAAAGCCATCGCCATGGGTGAGGACGTCGGTTACGTGCAGGTGGTGGCCGACAAGAAGACCGACCTCGTCCTTGGCGCCAGCATGATGGGGCCCCATGTCACGGACATCGTCCACGAGATCGCGCTGGCCATCAGCAGCGGGCTTACCGTAAGCCAACTAGGGGAATGTATACACGCGCACCCCACTATCGCCGAGGCAGTCATGGAAGCAGCTCATGACGTGCACGGCGAGTCGGTGCACGTAGCCAAGTAGACCGAGCCTAACCTCCACAGAAAGGGAGACCGACATGCACGAACTCGTCAAGGCTATGTCCGACATGAAGGAAGCTGAAGCCCTGGGGATCGTAGACGATCTCCTGGCCAAGGGCGA
>CAZQDY010000051.1:0-17222 GCA_964592075.1 uncultured Gaiellales bacterium | reverse complement strand
TCTCGACTTCGAAATCCAACATGGCCTGCATGGACGGCATCGGCGCAGCCGCCGTTCCCGTCAACGAGGCTATGACGCCGATCTTGATCGGCTCTCCCGTCGCCGGCCCTCCGCCCCCGGCGGTGGTCTCAGTCGGTGCCGCTGTCGTCTCGGTCGATGCCGCTGTGGTGTCGGTGGTGCCGTCATCGCCGCAGGCGATGACGAACAGGACCACCACCAGCAATACGGCGATCAACCCTAGTCGTGCCAACTTCCTTGTCATTGATTCTCCCCTTTCTGTCTACAACGACCACATTCTTCATTCGACTGATCGCATAAGCCCCGCACCCTAGTCCTCTCCCAAATAGGCGGCACGAAGGCGATCGTCCATCTTCAGCTCGCTTGCTCTGCCGGTGAGAACCACCGACCCCGTCTGGATGACGGCCACATGTTCGGCAAGCGAAAGAGCCATTTCGGCGTTCTGCTCGACCATCAACATGGTCAGTCCCTCGGCGTTAAGCCGGGCAAGGGCCTCGAATATCCTCTCCACAGCCAGGGGCGCCAGGCCCATCGACGGCTCGTCCAGGAGCAGCATCGTCGGACGCCCCATGAGCCCGCGGCCGATGGCCAGCATCTGCTGCTCGCCGCCCGAGAGCGTCTTAGCCGGCTGCTTGCGGCGCTCGCCCAGGATGGGGAACAGTTCATACACAAAGGCGACGTCGTCCGCGTAGCCCTTCTGCCACTCCCGCCTTCCCGACGCACCCATGAGCAGGTTGTCTTCCACAGACAGCGTCGGGAAGAGTTGACGACCCTCGGGGATCTGGCAGACTCCACGCGTCACAATCTTCTCCGCCGGCACCGAGGTGATGTCCTCTCCCAGGTAGCTGATGGTGCCGCTGCTGGGTCTGAGGATGCCGGAGATGGTGTTGAGGAGCGTGGTCTTGCCGGCGCCGTTTGCGCCGAGCACCGCTACCACCTCGCCCCTATTGACGGTGAGAGACACGCCGTGCAGCGCCTGGATGGATCCATAGGAGACGGCGATGTCGTGCACGGCCAGAGCCTCCTCCGCAGCCGGGCGAGCCTCGGCGGCGGGCGCCTCCGCGGGGACGGTCTCCTTGGCCGCCTCGCGCGCCCGACCGAGATAGGCCTTGATCACCATCTCGTCCTGCTTGACCGCATCGGGCGGGCCGGAAGCGATCAACCTCCCGTAATCAAGGACGTTCACAGAGTCCGAAATGCCCATCACCAGGCCGATGTCATGCTCTACGATCAGCACCGTGATCCCGGTGGCCCGGATGGCGGCTATGCGCTGTACGAGGTCCGCCCTTTCCGACGCGTTCATGCCCGCGGCCGGCTCGTCGAGAAGAAGCAGCCGTGGCTCGGACGCCAACGCCCGGGCGATCTCCACCAGACGCTGCCTCCCGTAAGGCAGGCTGCTCACCGGCCGGTCGGCCAGCTCGACCAGCCCCAGGAGGGCCAAAGCGTCCATCGCCTGGGTCCGCGACCGGCGCTCTTCAGCGCGTTGCGAGCGGAACCCCAGGCAGCACGACCAGAACCCCGACCTCTCGTGCCGGTGACAGCCGACCAGGACGTTCTCAAGCACACTCATGTTCACGAACAGCCGGAGGTTCTGGAAGGTCCTCGCGATACCAAGGCGGGCGGCATTCGCGGGGCTGAGCTTCATCAGGTCGACGCCGTCGAACACTATCCGACCGCCCGTGGCGGGCTGCAGCCTGCTGATCGTGTTGAAGAGTGTGGTCTTGCCTGCTCCGTTCGGCCCGATGAGAGCGGTGATGCTGCCCTCCTCGACGTTGAAGGAGACCTCGTTGACGGCCTTGAGACCACCGAACGCCACCGAGGCGTTCTCGATCTCGAGAAGGGGTCCCGTTCTCCGTTCCTCAGCACGCCTGCGGGCGAGGTCTTGCTGCAGCAGCCCCGTACTGCCCGCGGCCGGGCCGGGAGTGTCTGGCGCCGCGAGCGGACCGGCGGCGGCGGCAGAGGCCACCGAAGCGCTCTCGTCCTCCGCTGCGCCGGTCTCGGACGGGACGCCGCTCTCTTCTTCCAGACGCTCCCGCTTGAACAGCCTCTTGGCCCATGCCCAAGAGGAAGGACGAAGGCCGAGGATGCCCACCGGCAGGAACAACAGAAGGAGGACGAGGATAACCGCGTAGGCCACACCGCTGTACTCCTGGATGGCGGTCGACCCGTTTATGATCCAGGTCATGATGATGGCTCCCAGGATCCCTCCCCAGATGGTCTCGGCGCCGCCCACTAATGACATCACAATGGGAAGGATGGCGGCGTTGAAGGTGAAGGACCCCGGACTGACCGAACCGGTGACGAAGGCGAACAGGCCGCCGGCCAGTCCGCAGATGACCGCGCTCACCACGAAGGCCAGCAGCTTCCAGTTCGCCGTCCTGATGCCCAGGGTGGACGAGGCGATCTCACTGGTGGCGATGGCGCGCAGAGAGCGGCCCAGACGGTACTTCAGACCCCGCTGTATCAGCAGGAGGATGACAAGGACCACGATCCAGACCATGTAGTACTGACGGAGGAAGCTCCCCAGGGTGAACCCGAAGAGACTGAGAGACGGCACACCCGGGAAGCCGTTCACACCGCCGGTGGTGTTTCGGAGCTGAGTTATCACCACCGTGAAGATCTGGCCCAGTCCGATGGTAGCCAGCGCCAGATAGAAGTAACGCAGCTTAAGGACCGGGCGGCCGATGATGAGAGCGATGATCCCCGGAGCGACGGTCCCAGCCGCCAGTGCGGCCAGGGTGGGCCAACCTACTTTGACGCACAGCAGCCCGGTCGTGTAAGCCCCGATGCCGTAGAAGGCCGAATGCCCGAACGACAACTGCCCCGCCTGGCCCAGGATGACCCCGACGCCGATTGTGAGGATGGCGAACAGACCGGCGGTGGTCATCGTGCTCATAGCGTAGAGGTTCTTGTACACAAGCGGCCATATGAGGAGCGCGGCCACGAAGATGACCTTGCCGATGGTCACATAGTGGCTTCTGGAGAACGCGGCGAGACGCTCCACGGGGCCCGCCCCGACCTGCGTGGTGTCGACCGGGCGGCTCACATCTCACCTTCCGACATAGTCGTGCCTAGTATGCCCTGCGGACGGAAGTAGAGCACCAGTATGAGAAGAGCGAACGCTATGGCGTTCTCCCAACCGGTAGGCATCACTCCCGTCAGCAACGACTGGATGAGACCCAGCGCCAGGCCTCCGAGGACGGCGCCCCCGCTGGAACCCCATCCGCCGAGAATGGCGCCGATAAAGCCGTTCAGCCCCCACGTCCCGCCGGACATGTACGTCATTGGTATCAGAGACGTGATGGCCAGGCCGCCGATCGCCCCGATCAGCGACGAGATGGCGAAGGCGAGGATGATCACCTTGTTCGTGGAGATGCCGCACTTTCGCGCGGCATTCGGATTGGTCGCCGTGGCGGTCATCTGCTTACCGATGCGCGTGCGGGAGCTGAGGAAGTAGAGAGCCAGGAATATCAGGATCATGAGCCCGATGACCCAGAGGTTCTGGGGAGCGATGCGCACGCCGCCGATCCGCCACATCTGGCTGCCGGTGAAGGCGGGCACCGCTTTGCCGTACCCTCCCCACTTGAGAAGCACCAGGGCCTCGAACAGCAGGCTCAGACCCACGGTGGCGAGGATCATGTTGACGAGCGAGGTCTTCATGATCGGCTTCAGCACAAGCAGGTACATCCCCACCGAGATGATCATCACGGCTATGAGGGTGAGGATGATGGCGGCCCAGTACGGCAGGCCCGCTTCCGTGAGAAGGGAGAATCCGAAGAACCCGCCCATCATGACGAAACTGCCCTGGGCCATGTTCACCACGTGGGAGGTCTTGTAGATGGTCACGTAGCCCAGCCCGATCAGGGAGTAGATGGCTCCCATCGTGATGCCGGTCACCACCAACTGCAGGAACTGCGCCATCTAGCCCCCTTCTTCCTCGTGGCCCTCATCGAAAAGACGACTCACTTCGCAACACTCATCACGTCACGGCATCCTGCCTCGCTCGAACACCCGGCACGTGGTCGAAGCCCTCCGGATACAGGAAGAACCTCAGCGCGGACAGCGCCTCGTCCAGGGTGATCCGGTGCAGGGCGCCTGGGTCCTGGTCGGCCATATGCCAGCTGGTTTGGACACCGTAGAGAATCGATGTGACGAACTCTGCCAGTGCGGCCCGGGTCACCCCGCCCCTTTCCAAGCACGGATGACTATCAGCTATGACAGAGCAAAGATCGGAGATACGCTGGATATAGCGATGATACTCACTCTTGACGACGGTATCGATGCGTGCGTCGACCCCTTCCGCGTCGCCCAGGCCGGATGTCGCGCGCTGCCCGAAATGCCCCAGCATGAAACTGGTCCACGCGGGGTCCGCGTGATAGAAACCGAGAACAGTACGAGCCAGTTCGAGCAGAAGATCTCTCGGGTCTGCGTCGTCCCGCCGGGCACGGGCCATGGCCTCGTCGACCAGATCGTTGATCTCAGCCCAGCACCACGCGTAGACAGCGCGGAGCAATCCGTCCTTGCTGTGGTAGACACGGAGGATACCGCTCTCGCTGGTGCCGGCCCTGGCTGCGATCGCCCATAGCTGAGTCTTGGCGAAGCCACGCTCGAGGAAGAGTTCCCTGGCGGCCGTCAGTATCCGCTGCGAAAGGTCTGATCCGTTTTCCACTGGACCCCTCGGCACGTTTGTCGAGCATGCCCCCAGGGCTGGTAGTAGCGCTACTACCAGCTTGAATGCAAACTACCACTGAGCCGGGACGCTGTCAATGACGTGTGCCGGCGATCAGGCCTGATCTGCGTGATCATGGACCTTCCTCCTCTGAGTCGCTTCCCGATCGGTCCGCATGAGCCGCCGTAGGCCCGCGCCCATGCATGGCGGCGGCCCACCCGGTCTCGCGGAGGAAGGCCGCCAATACCGTGCCCGCGAAGAACACGCCGGCCGCCAGCAGGTAGGAGTACTTGAGCGACCCGAGAGCGTCGGCCATCAGGCCGGCCGTGTAGGGTCCAAGGACCTGGGCCACTCCCAGGAAGATCGTGACGAAGCCGAGAGAGGCGGAGGCCAGGACGGGGCCGAACTGGTCGCCGCAGCCGGCTCCGACTATGCCGGGTACCGCGATGGCCGTGAGACCGCAGAGAACGGCCGAGATCACAAGTCCCGGGGTGGTGGGCCAGTAGGCGAAGAGCGCCGCCGAGACCGCCTGGAGGAGGCAGCTGATGGCGATGGCGCGTCCCCGTCCGATGCGGTCGGAGATGCTCCCCCAGATGAAGCCGCAGGCGATGCTCACCACCCCCAGAATCAGAAAGAAGTTGCCCGCGGCCTCGGCGCTCAGGCCCAAGTCGGCAGTGAGACGTTTCTGGAAGAACGTGAAGTAGATCATGTAGGCGAAGCCGAACATGAAGTAGACCAACCCCATATGCCAGGCGTAACGGGAGCGGTATACCTTCCCCAGGTCGAAAGAGACCACCACAGTCCGAGCGGGCGCCGCCGACCAGTTCGCCAGCGTGGCCGCCAGCGCCGCCTCGTCACCCTTGGAGGTCCGCCTCCCGACCGTCTCGGCCTCCCAGATCGACCCCTTCATGACCGGATCGTGGGCCGAGCGGTCCGGTCGATCACGCTGGATGATGAAGGTCAGAACGCCCACGGCTAGAGTCAGAGCAGCGAAGAAGTACCAGGCAAGGCGCCACCCGTCGGCTCCGCCGCTCTCGATGATGCGGGGAACGATAGGGCCGGTGATCACCAGGGCAAGCGACGAGCCCGAGGAGACCACACCCGAGGCCATGCCCCGCCGTCTGATGCCGAACCAGGCCGACATCAGCGCCACCGAGGGCACCAGCACCATGCCGCTACCCAGCCCGGTGAGAAGACGGGCCCCGGAGGCTGCCACCACACCATCGGAGAGTCCTGTCACCGCCATCCCCAGCGCCGCGACCACCGAACCGACCCCTACCACCAGGCGAGGGCCGAACCTGGAGGCGAGAATGCCCCCGACGGCCGCCATCAGCACGTACCCGCCGAGGTTCCAGGAGGCGAGCGAACCGGCGGCGGCGCTGCTGATCCCCAGATCGTCCTGCATGGCAGGGAGGATGGCGCTGTAGCCGAAACGACCGAAGCCCAGCGCGCCGAACACGGCCAAGAAACCCATGGCCAGCACCGCCCATCGATACGAGGGGTGCTGGGTCAGCCGTCGCGACTTGGCGCGAGGGCCACCGGCCGGAGGGGTCACCTTCGAAGGCGAGTCGGAGAATGTGAACACGCGCTACCGGGTGGAGCAGCCCGCGTCGTCGGGTGTGGAGGCGCTCGCCGCACCCAGGCGGAAGGCTTCCAGGTTCACGTCCACCGTTTTGGGCGGCACCGCCTTGCGGATCACCTCTTCCCAGGTCTCGAGAGCGAAGGGAAGGGTGGGCGAGATGGCGCCCAGCATGGCTACGTTGGCCGCTTTGACGGTGCCCGCCTTGGCGGCCAACTCATTGGCGTTCACGCACTTGGTGTTGGGCCAAGCAGCCCTGATGAGACCATCCACGTCGCCGGGATAGGTGGCGAGTCCGGCCGAGACCGGGCTGGGGTTGATGCGCAGGGCGTTGTAGACGAGCACACCTCCCGGCTTCAGCCAATGCACGTAGCGCAACCCTTCCAGAGCCTCGAAGGCCATGAGAAGGTCGGCCGTGCCCTCGGGAACCAACGGCGACCAGACCTTGTCGCCGAAGCGGAAGTGGCTGGTGACGCTGCCGCCCCGCTGGGCCATGCCGTGCACCTCGCTCTGCTTCACGTCGTAGCCTTCGCTCATGGCGACGTGGCTGAGCACGAAGCTGGCGAGGACGACTCCCTGGCCCCCGACGCCGGTCAGGAGCACGTTCATGGTCGGACGGGCGCTCATCAGGATCCCTTCCCTTCAGCCGATGCTGGTCGGACGATCGCGTCTTGCCGGCACAGCTGCGAGCAGACCCCGCAGCCGGCGCAGTCTGTCGCGCTGATCTCCACCTTGAGGTCGCCGTTGGGGTCGGTATAGAGGTTGAGCGCCCCGCACCCCGCCTGGAGGCAGCGTTTGCACCCGATGCAGAGCTCGGCGTCGACCTGGTAGACCGGCTTGCGGATCTTGAACTGGAGAACGCACGGGGCTTTGGCGATCACCACCGAGGCCTCGTCGACGGCGAGTTCCTCGCGGAGCACCCGTTCTGTCTCGGCCATGTCGTACGGGTCGATGGTGGTCACCCGCTTGATGCCGAGCGCAGCGCACAGGGCGGGGATATCCACGACCGCCGAGGGCTCGCCCAGCAGCGTCTTGCCCGTCCCCGGGTTCTCCTGGCCCCCGGTCATGGCGGTGGTGCTGTTGTCGACGATGATGCTGAGCGTCTTGCCGCCGTTGTAGGCCACGTTCATGAGAGAGGTGATGCCCGAGTGGAAGAAGGTGCTGTCGCCGATCACGCCGACGACCTTCTTGCGGAGGTCCGGCTTGGCGTCCGCGGCCGGCGGCTCCAAGACCTTGGCCATGCCGTGCGCCATGCTGATGCTGGCTCCCATGCAGGTGCTGCAGTGCACCGCGTTGTACGGTGGCAGAGCGCCCATGGTGTAGCACCCGATGTCGCCGCTCACGAAGACGCGCAGCTTCTTGAGCACCATGAACAGGCCCCGATGCGAGCATCCGGGGCAGAACGTGGGCGGCCGGCCCGGCAGATCAGCCGTCTGCTGAGCGAGGTCGCCGAGAAGATCGGGGTTGACGCCCGGCACTCCGGCGCCGGCGAGCGACTGCGCCACGGACCGCGCGTCGAGTTCGCCGAGCAGCGTGTTCAGCTCTTTGCCCCCGTCGACCTTGATACCCAGCAGCCTGATGGCCTCCTCCAGGAAAGGGTCCAGTTCTTCCACGACGTAGAGCTTGTCCACCTTGGAGCGAAAGTCGGCGATGAGCTTCGCCGGCAGGGGGTAGGTCATGCCGAGCTTGAGATAGCTCGCGTCCGGCAGGGCCTCGCGGGCGTAGCCGTAGATGGCCCCTGAAGTGACGATACCCACGCGGGTATCACCCATCTCCACCCGGTTGAACGGGCAGGTCTCGGCGTATTCGGCCAGGTCGCGGGCCCGCTGTTCGACGATACGGTGCCGCGCGATCGCGTTCTGCGGCATCATGAGGTACTTGTTCCAGTCTCTCCTAACCTCGGTGACGGGCGCCGTCTCGACACGTTCGCCCATGGTCACCAGGCTCTTCGAATGCGACGTCCGCGTGGTGGTGCGAAGCATCACCGGGGTATCGAAACGCTCCGAGAGCTCGTAGGCGGCGGCCATGAACTCCTTGGCTTCGCCGCTGTCGGAGGGCTCCAGTACGGGGACGCGCGCGAACCTGGCGTAGTTGCGGTTGTCCTGCTCATCCTGGGAGCTGTGCATCCCCGGGTCGTCCGCAGACACCACGACCAGACCGGCCTCCAGTCCCACATAGGAGGACGAGAAGAAGGGGTCGGCCGCCACGTTCAAGCCCACATGCTTCATGCACACGAGTGCCCGCCCGCCGGCCATGGACGCCCCCACGCCGACCTCCATCGCCACTTTCTCGTTGGGCGACCACTCGCAGTAGACACCCTCGTAGTCCGCCATGGCCTCCAGTATCTCAGTGCTGGGCGTACCCGGGTAGGCCGCCGCCAGCCGGATGCCTGCCTCCCATGCGCCCCGAGCGATCGCCTCGTTGCCCGAGAGGATCTCCACCGCTTCTGTCGTGTCAATCTTGCTTGCCATGTCTCCTCCGCCTACGAAAGGGGGTTGCGGTCGCGCCTTCGAGTCGCGTACCACTCCATTCTATCGAGTGCCAGCGCCGCCGACCGGGGCGAAGTGAGCACGATGGGGTGATAGCGTCTGCCTCGATCGAACACCGAGCCACGGATGGGGGTGTCGGGCACGTTGATTATGGGCTTGCCGGTCGTCTCCATCAGTTCGGCGATCAGGTCGACGAACTCGGTCTCCCAGGGACTGAGTCCCGCGTAATCACCATCGTCGCACGTGGGTCGCACGTTGCCGCCGCTCGTGGGGATACCCAGCGTGGAGAGAACGACTATGGCGTCCACAGCGTCGCACTCGGCCACCAGCCGGAGCACCCGCGGACCGACATCTCCGCCGGCCGCGGTCACCATGTCGAGCGGATTCTGCCTGCTCCAGTAGGGAGGCAGGAGCTCGTCGAGGGCCTCGTACAACTCGGGCGGGAATTCGGCCAGCTGTAGCCCATGACGGGCCGCCTCGTCCGCCGCCATCACGCCGGCTCCGCCGCCGTTGGTGACTATCGCCACGCGGCGCCCCTTGGGTAGCGGATTGTAGGCGAGACACGTGCCTAGATCGATGACGTCCTGAGAGCTGGTGCAGGTCACTATCCCGGCCTGCCTTGCCGCCGCCTCCCACACCGCGGCGGAACCCGCCATGGCTCCGGTGTGCGACGCCGCGGCCCTGCTGCCGAACTCGGTGAGACCGGCCCGGAGCACCACGACCGGCTTCCTCGAGGCGGCGCGGCGCGCCGCCTCGAGGAAGCGCCGTCCGTCATCGATGCCTTCGACATACATCATGATGCAGGTAGTGTTCGGATCGTCCTTCAGATAGTCGAGGGCTTCGGTGACTCCTATCTGAGCTTCGTTGCCGACGCTCAGGAACTTGTCGATGCCTATGTTCCGCCGTTGGCAGAAGTTCGTGGTCTGGACCCCTATGTTGCCCGACTGCGACACGAAGCTGAGCGTCCCCTTGACCGGGTGAAGCACGACGAACCCGACGGCGTGCAGACTCACCTCGTTGGAGACCATCCCCATGCAGTTGGGCCCCATCAGAGTGACGCCACCCTCGGATGCGATCCGGGCTATCTCCTGCTCGGCCTCTGCTCCGGTGGCGCCGGTCTCGGAGAAGCCGGCGGCGATGGCTATCGCAGCCTTGATGCCCTTGCGACCGCACTGCTCGAGCATCGGGGCGACCTGGTGCCCGCCGACGGCCAGCAACGCCAGATCCGGAGCTTCGGGCAGATCGTCGATGCTCGCGTAGGCCTTCAGACCGAAGAACTCACCCCCTTTCGGGTTCACCGGATACACCGTACCCGTGTAGCCCCCGTCGAGGATGTTCTTGAGGGCGGACCCTCCCCACTTGGTGATGTCTCCGGAAGCTCCCACGACCGCCATGGACCGCGGCGCCACCAACGGCTTGAGATCGGGGACGAACGCGCTCCGCTCCGGCTCCTTGGCCTCTTCGCGAGCCAGGACGATCAGAGCGTCGGCTGCCACCGGCCGGTCGCCCTCCACCAAGACCGGGTTCACGTCGATCTCGGCGATCTCCGGATGATCGAGCGCTATCTGTCCAATGGCCTGAAGGATCTTTGCGAGCTCTGCTCTGTCCACGGGTGGATAGCCGCGGAACGGGCCCAGCAGTCGGTTCGCCTTGATAAGATCCGGCAGTTCAGCCGCGTCCCGATCGTCGAGCGGAGCAAGGCCCAACACCACGTCGCCAAGCGCCTCCGTGAGGACCCCGCCCAACCCAAAGGCCACCACCGGCCCGAAGATGGGGTCACGCTTCATCCCCACCATGAACTCCCGGTTGCCGGCCACCAACTGCTCCACCAGTACCGCCTCCAGCGCGTCTCCGGCCCGCTCCTCCAGCAGGCGGTACGTCTCGGCCACTGCTTCCGCGCCCTCGACGCCCAGCACTACCAGGCCTCCTTCGGTCTTGTGGTGGATCTCGCCGCCGACGGCCTTCATGACCACCTTGCCCCCGATGCGCGCTGCAGCGGCCACGGCCTCTGCTTCGCCCGTCACGAGAGCGCCCGCCGGCACGGGGATGCCGTAGGCCGCGAAGACCTGCTTCGACTGTCGCTCGTCGAGAGCAGAGGCCCCAGAGACCAGAGCCGCCGATACCAGTTCTCGTACGGCTGAAAAGTCGAGCGCTTGCGATTGTGTGTCCATGCTCATACTCACGCCCCTTTGGCTCCTCGCGGGCCTCTCGTCGAGCCGGCCCTATCGAACGGTCACGGAGGTCATAGGTTGCTATAATGTCTATATGATAACTCTTTATACCTTTCAGTCAAGCCCCTCTTGGCGATTTGGTATAGTGATTATGCCAGTAACTTGTTCCGCAAGAGGAGAGTGTACCCACGAACACCCAACAACCCGATGACCTCCAGGAGATATCGCTTCTGCCGGAGACCGCGAGCGACAGCGCGGTGCGCTTCTTGCGCGCCATGATCTTCTCCGGGGAGTTGGGACCCGGCGACAAGCTGCCGCCCGAGCGTGATCTCGGCGCTCGACTCGGCATCTCGCGCATGACACTGCGACTGGCCTTGAAAGCGCTCGAGAGCACGGGCTACATCGTGACCACGCGCGGTTCGCACGGAGGCTCCAGGGTGGCCGGCGCCGATTCGCTGGCCCAGTGCTGGAATCAGTGGATGCGCCTGCATGCGCAGGAGCTGGCCGACATCTTCGAGTTCCGGACCACGGTGGAAGCCAGGCTGGCGGCGCTGGCCGCGGAGCGTCGCACGGAGCAGGACCTGCAGACCATGGAGAGAGCGGTCGCCAGAGAACGGCGGCCTCAGGATTGGTCGTCCCTGTTCCGCACCGATATCGACATCCACAGAAGCATAGCGCGCGCGGCCCGCAGTCCGCGCCTGGAACGAGCCATGCTCTCCTCTCGGGAGGAGTTCTTCGCCCCTGTCGATCTGGCTCGTTTCGAAGAGCGGGAGCATCAGGTCCACGCTTCGCACAGTGCCATACTGGAGGCTATCCGAGGTCAGGACGCCGCGACGGCCGAGGAGCAGATGCGCGGGCACATCCTGATCATCAGAACGCTCACCGACAGGGCCCTCGAGGCCTCGGGGATCGCGCGGGCCATGGCTCCTCCCCCGTCCCTGCGCTGAGGAGCGGCGCGAGGCCCCGCCCACGAGCCGCCTGCCTGTCCGGCCGATGGCTGCCGGTGGGCTGCTGCAGAGGTCAGCGGTGCGTGCAGCAGATGCAGGCGGCAGTGAGCTCTTTGACCTCGAGGTCGCCCATGCGCAACACCTCGCCGTCTGTGCCGACTTCACCCACCTCGTTGACGATCACGCAGCTGCGGATGCCACAGACGGCGATCCTCCTGGCCAGCGCCAAGATCAGCGTCGTCTTTCCCGAGCCCAAGAATCCGGCGAAGAGCAGCAGGCGCATCTTGTTCCTAACGGATCGCGAAGTACACGCGGGTGTCCTCACGCGCGAAAGCCTCTTCGACCATCAGCGTGCTACCGGCGATCTGGTCGGAGGCGACGGTGAACAGCAGGTTGCCCGCGACGGAGCCGCCCGCCGGGACTTCACCGGCGTCGAGTATGGAGTCCGGGGCCACCGCATCGCTCGGCTTGAACCCGGTCCCGTCTCCACCCACGAGCCCGTACAGCATATCCACCCAGAACGTGCTGGGCTTCTCACCGGCGTAGGTGGCCTCGATGCTCACGAGCACGTACTGGCTGCCCGGCTCGGGCGAATCGTTGAACATGTTCTCGTCGAGGACGTCTTGGGTCGCGTTCAGGATCGCGCCGACGACCTCGACCTTCCAGCTGCCGACCTGGGCTTCCTGCCCCAGCGGGATGGGGTTCCGCCGGCCTCCCAACTCGCCGATCGTCACGCTCGTCGTGGTCCTACCGGGTCTGCCTTCGCTCGTGGCCGCGCTTTCGGTCGTCTCGTCGGTGGCGATCGGACCGCTCTCGGTGGTCGTGCTGCTGGTGGCCGTGGCGCCGGCGCTCCCGGTCTGCGCCGTCGAGGCCGCCGATGTAGGCTCGCTCCCGGGACCCGGTGTGTCGCACGCCGCTGCGGAGCAGACCATGATGACGGAGAGCAACAGCGCCATGCCGCCGGCGAGCAACGGACGGCGGGCGCCATGGCGCCCGTCCCCTGCGGCCTCTCGGGATGACCGGCCGACTGGCTGCAAGTCCCCTCCTGATGATTCCGGCTTCTGTTACGGGGAGAGTTTAGTACCTGCCGGGCACATCGAACCAGGGCGCAGGCATCCGCGGCGGCGCGGGCCCTGCGCCTACGGCCTGGGCGTGGCCGCCTCGAGTTCTTCGATCGCCTCGGCGATGCCGGGTTGGCCGGGGAGTCTGGCCTCGACCGACTTCAGGAGGGCCAGGGCATCTTCCGTCCTTCCGAGTTGCCGGTACAGGCTCGCCAACGAGTACGCGGCGTCGCCGGCGGCGGGATCGATCTCCACACAGTCCTCCAGAGTCTTCACGGCTTCAGCGATCCTGCCTGTGGCGACCTGAGCCTGAGCCAATCGGGTACGCGCAGTCGTGGCCAGAGGCATGATCTCCAGCGCTTGTTCCGACGCCTTGATGGCTTCTTGGTACATGCCGGAGTCGAAGGTCTGGCCCGCGAGGTTGTAGAGGGTGGCCAGCATGATGTAGTTGTCGTACTCCTGAGGAGTGAAGTCGATGGCGTCCTTGATCGCCGCCTCTGCGTCGGCGAAGCTTCGCCGGGCGCCCCTCTCGTAGGGCGTGGTGTCCTCCCCTCTTTCCTCCGCCACTGCGCCGGCCTGGAAGTAGGAGCCCATCTCCGTGAGGTACGCCATTCCGAGACCCTGCCGGTAGTCGGGGTTCAGCGGGTTCAGTTCGACGGCCTTTCGTACGGCCTCGATCCGTGACGCCGCGGAGGGCGCGTCCTCCGACCTCTGGAACGCGTGGTCGGCAGCGAGAGCAACCGCTTGATAGCCGATGCCCAGGGCCGCGGCCATGATGACGACGGCCGCCACCACGGTCCCCCACCTCCGGGCCCTCACTGAGATGGCGCGCCCTGTCGGAGCCAGCACCACCGCCAACGCGATCCACAGCAGAAAGGTCATGCCGGGCAAGGAGAGGCCGAAGACGAGATATACGAGGTAGCCGACCGAAGCCGCCCAGAAAGCCCCGACGATGATGCGCGCCGGTTCCTCGGAGCCTCTGAACACGACCCCGAACGACTTCACGCCGGCCCAGATGAAGACGCCACAGAACAACAGCGCTCCAGGGATGCCGTTCCCGGCCGCCAGCTGCAGGTAGTAGTTGTGCGCGTTGTCCGCCACCGAGGTGCCGCCCTTGAAACGCACGTACTCGACCGTCTTGAAGCGATGGAACACGAGCCGGAAGGTGTCGGAACCGGAACCGAGGACGGGCCTGTCCTTTATCGCCGACAGCGCCGCGCGCCATATCTCGGTCCGCGAATAACCGCTGCCGCTGCTGAACTCAAAGATGGAGGCGATGCGTTTGCCGAAATTGAGGACGTCGCTGGAGCTGAAGAGGCTGCGCACGATCAACGCCACTCCCACAGCGAGCGAAGCCCCGGCCGGCAACCAGTCCACCCGCAGCATCCTGACCTTCTGCCTCCAAGCGATGACGACCATCAGCACGAGAGCGATGAAGCCGCCTATCCATGCCCCCCGGGTGAAGGTCACCACCAACGCCACGCCGTTCAGACCGAAACCCACCCAGTACACCAAACGCCAGACCGTCCTCCGTTCCAGGAAGGCCAGTCCCATGGCGACGGCGGCCGAGAAGATGAGAAAACCGCCAAGGAAGTCGGGATTGCCGAAGGTGGAGAAGGCGCGGCTGGCCTCGAAACCCACGGGCTGCCAGCCGGCGAACGTGACGCCCAGGTGTTGGACGATGCCGAAGACCGAGACGAGCACGCTCGACCAGAAGAGCGACCCAGCCAGGCGCCGGAGCCGCGTGGCGCGGTCCGCGAACTGCAGGAACAGGAAGTAGATGACGCCGTAGTTGATGAAGGTGATCAGCCCCTCATGGCGATTCGCCTTGCCGAGTAGAGCGGTGGGCCAGTGGATGGAAGTGGCGGTCGTTATGGCGACCCAGACCACGAGGGCCAATACGGCCCAGCTCACCGGAGTGTGCCTGATCCGGCCGCCACGGCGCAGCAGGTCCCACGCCCACGCCGCCAGGGCGACCAGCGTCAGCATGCGCATCACGGACACCTTGACCAGGTAATAGATGTCGTCGGTGAGCAACTGGTCGATGCCGAACAAGGTGAAGTTGCTCGTGGCGAGCGGCACCAGGAACACCATGACGATCAGGGCCCACCAGGCGACGCGGCGACCCCCGCCCACGACGTCGGCGCGCTCCTTGAGCGCGGGCTTGGGCGGCTCCTTGGCGGTATGCCCGGGAGTCTTCGTGGCGGTGGCGCGAGTGACCCTCTTCACCGGCTCACGTTTCGCCGGCTTCTCCACCCGGGTGGTCTTTCGGTTCTTCCCCGCCTTAGCCAAACACCCGCCCCCTACCTGGCTCCCCGTCCGGTAAGCACCACGCGCAACGTCTCCGCCACGATCTGAACGTCCATAGCCAGGCTCTGATGATACAGGTATACGAGGTCGTACTTCAGCTTGCGCTCCGGGGTGGTCGCATAGCCGCCGCTCACCTGGGCCAAGCCCGTCGCGCCCGGCTTGATCTTGAACCGCTCGCGATAGCCGGGCATCTCAGCGAGGTACCGCTCGACGAAGTAGGGACGTTCCGGACGGGGGCCGACGAAACTCATCTCGCCTTTCAGGATGTTGACGAGTTGAGGGATCTCATCGATGCGGAACCTGCGCAGGAAGCGGCCGACGGAGGTGATGCGCTCGTCGTTCTCCCCCGCGAGCACCGGACCGCTCCGCCTCTCGGCGTCCCTCACCATGGTGCGCAGCTTGTGGATGCGGAAGGGCTTCATGTTCCTGCCGACCCTCTCCTGAGAGTAGAAGACCGGGAGGCCCTCCTTCACGGCGATGGCCACGGAGGAGGCGAGCAGCAGAGGTCCGGCGACGATGAGCGCCACGCAGGCGATCACCACGTCAAGTACCCTTTTCGCCACCGCGTAGTAGCGCGGCACGGTGCTACGGGAGATCTCCATGAGAGGAACGTCGCCGACGATGGCATCCACGGTACCGATGAAGATCTCGTAGAGCTCGGGCACCACATCGACGCGCACCTGGCCTCCGTTGGAGAGAACGAGCGATTCCACGAGCTCGCGTAGCGCTATAGGGCTCGAGACGATCACGCGATTGGCATGATGTTCTCCGGCCAGGCGTGCTACATCGTCAACTCCGCCGAGGACGGCGAAGTCGTCGACAGAGTCAGATGTGCGGCCGTTCTCGTGGGCACCGGTGTCGATGAGGCCGGCCACCGTCCACCCCCACCGTGCGCGTTCGGACACCGTCCGGGCAAGATCCACCGAGGCGGGGTCGGTCCCCACGATAAGGACCCGCTGCTCCGGCCACCGCACGTTCGCCAGACGCAGAAAGACCAGCCTCCATCCTGTGAGCAACACCAGATCGATGATCCAGGCGATGAGGATCGTGGAGCGGGCGAACGACGCCGTACGGGTGCTGCCGAAGAAGGCGACGGCCGCGGTCAGCAGGGTGCCGACGGTCACCGCCGCGAGGACGCCGCGGGCCACAGCCCAAGCCGTGTCGGCGCGCTCCGGGTCATACAGGCCGTAGGTCCATGCTCCCCCGATGTAGAGCACCGTGAGGATCGGGGCCAAGATGAGGTAGGCCTCGAAGTTGAACGCCGGCAGTCTGCCGCCGAACCGGATCAAGAAGGCAAGGATGAACCCGGCGTTGACCAGCACCGCGTCGATGACCACTGACAGGGTGATGAAGCGGGCGCGGGACACTCAGACTCCTCGCGGCGCTTGGGGACGGCGGCCGGCATTCGGCGACCTGCCGCTCCCGCCCCTGTCGGGACCGGCGTGACGTTCGATGGCCTCCGCGTACACGTCCAAGGTGCCCGCCACCATCCGCTGGACCGTGAACTCCCGGACAGCGCGTGCTTGGGCCTGGGCACCCAGGCGGGCTCGCAATTGATCGTCCTCGAGCAGGCGTGTGAGCGCGGCCGCGAGGGCGGCCACGTCGCCCGGAGGCGCGATGAGCCCGGTGACGCCGTCCAGATTGGCGAAGGGCACACCCGTCGGCAGGTCGGTCGACACCACCGGCGTGCCCGCGGCATGCGCCTCGATCTGCACCAGGCCGAACGCCTCGCTCCGCGCCACGCTGGGCAGGCAGAACACGTCTGCGGCACGGTACCAGGCGGAGAGCTCCTCATCGTGCTGGGGGGGCAGAGAGGTCAGACGCCCGGCGACTCCGTTCGCGGCAGTCAGCTCCGCGATCTCTTCCTCCAGCGGCCCACGCCCGATGAGCACCAGGTCGGCGTCGACGCTCGCCATCGCGCGGACAAGGATAAGATCGGAAGAGCGTCGTGTAGGGAAAGAGTGTAGGATAGGGTGTA
>CAZQDY010000050.1:9387-18143 GCA_964592075.1 uncultured Gaiellales bacterium | reverse complement strand
GGGCCGGGCCGCACCGGCACCGTCTCTTCACTGATGGTGTTCCACTGGCCGCAACCGGGGCACCGCCCCAGCCAGCCCGGCGACGAGTAGCCACATTCCCGGCAAACGAAGGAGCCCTTACGCATCGCTCATCCGTGCCGCGGCATGGCGTCGCTGCGCCGGGTCCTATGCGGTCTCGTCGGCCACGAGGACATCCGGTGCGCCCTGGATGACCTCGCTGATGACCAGATGATCATCCTCGCGTTCGAGCA
This sequence comes from uncultured Gaiellales bacterium, assembly GCA_964592075.1. Classification (GTDB taxonomy): domain Bacteria; phylum Actinomycetota; class Thermoleophilia; order RBG-16-64-13; family RBG-16-64-13; genus RBG-16-64-13. Next base: position 17,892 of record CAZQDY010000050.1, on the reverse strand, counting down.
CCACGGTGCTGCCCCGCGGGAACTTGCCGGAGAGCACTTCCTCGGCCAGCAGATCCTCCACGTGCCGCTGGATGGCCCGCCGCAGCGGGCGGGCGCCCATGGTGGGGTCGTAGCCCACGTCGACCAGCAACTCCTTGGCTGCCGGCGTGAGGGCCACGCCGATCTCGCGATCTCGCAATTGCTCCTCCACCCGCAACATCATAAGGCCGACGATATCGGTGATCTCCTGGCGCGACAGCTTGCGGAAGACAATGACCTCGTCCACCCGGTTCAGGAACTCCGGTCTGAACACCGTCTTCAGTTCGCCGGTGACCCGGGTCTTCATCTCTTCGTAGTCGAGGCCGCCTTCCTGTACCGGCTCGCCGAAGCCCAGCACCTGCCCTTTCGAGATAGTGTTGGCGCCGATGTTGGATGTCATGATGATTATGGTGTTGCGGAAGTCCACCGAGCGCCCCTGCGCGTCGGTAAGCCTTCCATCTTCCAGGATCTGCAGGAGGATGTTGAAGACGTCGGGGTGGGCCTTCTCGATCTCGTCGAGAAGAACGACGGAATACGGCCGCCTCCGCACCAACTCGGTGAGCTGTCCGCCCTCGTCGTAACCCACGTAGCCGGGCGGCGAACCCACCAGCCGGCTGACAGCGTGCTTCTCCATGAACTCCGACATGTCCACCTGGATGAGCGCCGATTCCTCGCCGAACAGGAACTCGGCGAGGGTGCGGGCCAGCTCGGTCTTGCCCACGCCTGAGGGTCCCAAGAAGATGAAGGAGCCGGCAGGACGGTGCGGGTCCTTGAGCCCGGCACGTGAACGGCGGATGGCCCTCGAGACGGCCTTGACCGGTTCGTCCTGCCCCACTACCCGTTGATGGAGGGCTTCCTCCATGCGCATCAACCTATGCGTCTCGGCCTCGGTGAGCTTGGTGACCGGGATGCCGGTCCACATGGCCGTCACCTCGGCGATCTCGTCCTCTCCGATAGAGATCTCGGCCGCCTCGTCGGATTCCCGCCACTTCTCCTCCAACTCACGACGCTGGTTGAGCAGCTTGCGTTCGCGATCGCGGAGAGACGCCGCCTTCTCGAAGTCCTGCACGTCGATGGCGCCTTCCTTCTCGCGCCTCACCTCCAAGATGGCGTCCTCCACTTCGCGCAGGTCGGGAGAGGAGCACATGTTCTGGATACGCTTGCGCGAAGCCGCTTCGTCGACCAGGTCGATGGCCTTGTCGGGAAGGAAGCGGTCGCTGATGTAGCGGTCGGCCAGGTAGGCCGCCGCCTCCAGAGCCTCATCGGTGATGCGCACTCTGTGGTGCGCTTCGTAGCGCTCGCGCAACCCCGCCAGGATCCGCTTCGTCTCCATGACGGTCGGTTCCTTCACCAGGATCTGCTGGAACCGCCGCTCCAGAGCAGCGTCCTTAGCCAGGTGCTTGCGGTACTCATCCAGGGTGGTGGCGCCGATGGTCTGCAGCTCTCCTCGAGCCAGAGCCGGCTTCAGGATGGACGCCGCGTCGATGGCGCCCTCGGCCGCTCCCGCTCCCACCAGGTTGTGGATCTCATCGATGAACAGGATGATGTCACCCCGCTCGCCGATCTCCTTCATGACCTTCTTGAGTCGCTCCTCGAACTCGCCCCGGTACTTCGACCCGGCCACCAAAGCGCCCAGGTCGAGCGTATAGATCTGCTTGTCCTTGAGCAGGCCTGGCACGTCGTTCTTGGCGATGCGCCTGGCCAGCCCCTCGACCACCGCGGTCTTACCCACCCCGGGCTCGCCGACGAGGACCGGGTTGTTCTTGGTGCGCCGCGACAGTATCTGCATGACCCGCTGTATCTCGGTTTCGCGTCCGATGACAGGGTCGAGCTTGTCTTCCTCGGCGTACTTGGTGAGGTTGCGCCCGAACTGGTCGAGGACCTTGGATCCACGACGTTCCTTTCCTTCAGACGGAGCCGTGGCGGTCGCGCCTCGGGCGGTACGCCTGGTGGGCGCCGACAGCATGCGCATGATCTCCTGGCGTATGCGGTCGGGATCGATATCGAGATCGCCCAGGATCCGGGCCGCCACTCCCTCACTCTCCCGCACCAGGCCCAGGAGGATGTGCTCCGTGCCGATGTAGTTGTGTCCCAGGGAAAGGGCCTCCCTGAGAGCCAGCTCAAGGACCTTCTTGGCCCTTGGCGTGAAGGGGATCTGCCCCTGGGACTCGCTGTCGCCTTCACCCACGATGCGGGCCACCTCAGTCCGGACCTCGTCCAGATTGACTTCCAGGGAGCCGAGCACACGAGCCGCCACCCCGTCCGCCTCCCGCAGAAGGCCCAGGAGCAGGTGCTCGGTACCGATGTAGTTGTGTCGCAGAGCCCGAGCCTCTTCCTGTGCCAGGACTATCACCTGCCGGGCCCGCTCAGTGAACCTTTCGAACATCTCTTCTCTCTCCTACGGCACGACGGCGGCGCCGGCAAACAGCTCTCGCAGCACACGCGCCCGGTGCTCGTCTATCTCGGGACTCTCAAGGCACCCGACTCTTCCATCCATATAATCGACTACTACATGGGCCGGCTGTAGCCTGCCCATCAAACCAAAGGTGGATTCCGATCCCAGGCCCGGCGCTTCGACCAGTCCCATGTCCATCCCCACCTGTACGGCAGATATCAGGTTGACCGATTCATGAAACGGCATCGACCAGGCCTGCTGCAGAAGACCCAGCGCACGACCGATCTGGTCGCGGCTTTGCACCGGGTTCTCTCGCAGCAGCATCTTCCTCACCGACCGTTCCTTCTCAACGATCCCTCGGGCAATATCGCCTATTTGCTGGAGTATTTCACTTTCTGGTTTACCCTGAGGGCCCGGATTGGAAACCTGGATGATGCCGCCCGAACCTCCCCATAATGGAGTAAGACCGAGGCCTTGGCCGGCGAGTTCCAGCGCCGTCTCCGGCAGCCGGCCCGTCAGAGTGAGCGCGGGGAGATGCAGCGTGGCGTACGCCCGCATCCCACTTCCGGCACGATGGGGCCGGGCCGTGAGATACCCCCACTTGGGGTCGAAGGCGTATGAGAAAACCGTCTCCAGCCTATCGTCGAGACGGCTGAGCAGCGACCACAGCGCCGCGAGCCGGCTACCCGAGCGGTAGCCCAGCAGCCTCAGGTGGTCCTCGCCATTGATCTCCAACGAGGCCTCGCCGTCACCGTAGACGGCGAAACCCCGCCCTTCTCCGGTCCGGTCGGCGAACGCGGGAGTCATGAGCCCCCGCTCGACCAGGTGATCGACCTCGACAACACCCATCTCGTCGACCTCGTACACCTGCCACGGCCTGTCCCAAGACCCGCCGGTGAGTACCTCGGTGACCTCATTTCTCAGCTCTTCGAGGGTGGCGGCATCCTCCGCGTGCGGGAAGCGCCTCCCCGACTCGTTGCGGGTGAGGCCCAGCGCTGAGGCCGTGAGGACGGGAGACGTCATGCGGACTCCTCTTCTAGTCTCTCACCCAATTCCGTCAGCCTATCGCGCACCCCCGCCGCCTCTTCGAACCGCTCGCACGCCACCAGCTCGCGCAACATGCGCTCCAGGCGCATCATCTCGTGCCGCAAGGTGTCGTCCTCCGGACCTCGGTGAGGTATCTTGCCCAGATGCTCCACGGGCTCGGCCGCCCCAGGCACGGATCCGGCCAGGTACTCGGCAAAGACCTGGTAGCACTTGACGCAACCCACGAGACCCGACTCCTTGAGGTCGCTCAGCGTGGTGCCGCACACCGCGCAGAAGCGCATGTCTTGGTCACCGGCGGATGGCTGGACACCCTCCACCTCAGGAGCTCCCTTGCCCAACCTGCGCAGAACCGAGGGGACGGCGAGCACCAAGGCCAATCCCTCGGTCTGATCGGCCACGGTCTCCGCGCAGCCCGGGCAGAGGTGGGTATGGCTTATAGTGCCGTCGACCACCCGCAGCAGGTGCAGGGTCGCCGGTTCTTCGCCGCACAGCTCGCACGTGACCGAGCCGTCCAGGTCTAGGTTCCAGTCGGGTGATTCTTCAGCAAACACCCGTTCCTCCTCAAACAGCAGACCGGAACAACCGGCCCGCCCACCGGCATGAAAGTACTAGGGACTCGGCGCGTACTGTGCCGGGAAAGGTCATTTACAGCCCGCGGAGAGTTTAGCATACGGGGCATCCAGGCTCTCCTATCGGCCGGGCCTCGGCGCCGACTGCAGGCGGCCGCGAGCCGGTCCTCCTCGCCCCGCGGTCGCGCGGGGCCGTCGCGCGGAGCCGTCGCCTCTCGTGCCATGGCTCCGGGACAGCTACGGATCATGCGTACAATGTACGCCTGTTACAGAGTCGTGACGGAGACCACCTACATTGAGCTTGTTCCGTGATGAGGCGAGTCGTCGCCTCGGCGTCACTCCAGCTGCGGCGTCGCCCCGGCTAGTGCTCCAACCGCTCCGGGCGCAGCTGTGGGAAGAGGATGACGTCGCGGATGGAGTCGACCCCCAGGAGCAGCATGGCCAGGCGGTCGATGCCGATGCCGAGCCCGCCCGCAGGCGGCATGCCGTATTCCAGGGCGCGCAGGAAGTCCTCGTCGAGCACGTGGGCCTCTTCGTCCCCCGCCGCCTTGTTGCGGGCCTGCTCCTCGAAGCGGCGACGCTGGTCGACGGGGTCGTTGAGCTCGGAGAAGGCGTTGCAGATCTCCTTGCCGGCGATGACCGCCTGGAAGCGCTCCACGATAAGCGGGTCGTCCGGGCTGCTCTTGGCCAGCGGGCTCAGCTCCAGCGGGTAGTCGATGACGAACACCGGCTGCACGATCGATGGCCAGACGGCGTGCTTCAGCGCTTTGTCCACCAGCATGGCGAAGCTGTCACGGTTCTCCACGTCGACCCTGCGGCTGCGCAGCAGATCCTTCGCCGCTTGGGGTTCGGCGCGCATGCCGGCCAGAGAAAGGCCCAGGTGCTCCTGCAGCAGCGAGTCGATGGTGCGGCGCGGCCACGGGGCCTCGAGCTCGATCTCCTGCCCGGCGACCACGATACGGGTGGAGCCGTTGACCTCCTCGGCCAGGACCGGGACCATGTTCTCCACGAGCTCCATGATGGCGTTGTAGTCCACGTAGGCCCAGTAGAGCTCCATCATGGTGAACTCGGGGTTGTGGACCAGCGAGATGCCCTCGTTGCGGAAGTTCTTCCCGATCTCAAAAATGCGGTCGAATCCTCCCACCAGCAGCCGCTTGAGATAGAGCTCGGGGGCGATGCGCAGGTAGAGATCGGCGTCGAGCGCGTTGTGATGCGTGACGAAGGGCCGGGCCAGAGCGCCACCCGGCAGGGGCTGTAGGATGGGGGTCTCGACCTCCACAAAGCCCTGGTACTCGAGATACCGGCGCATGCTCGTGACCAGCTTGCCGCGGCCGCGGAGCTGCCGCGCCACCTCCGGGTTGGCGATGAGGTCCACGTAGCGCTGACGGTAGCGGGTCTCCCGGTCGTGCAGCCCGTGCCATTTCTCGGGCAGGGGCCGCAGCGATTTGGTGAGAACGGTCCACGATTCGGCGAAGACGGTCAGCTCTCCCCGGCGAGTGCGAAAGACGTGCCCCTCGCAGCCGATGATGTCACCCACATTGAGAGACTTGAGCCGTGAGAACCCAGTCTCGCCCAGCGTGTCGATGTTGCCGTAGACCTGGAGGTCGTCCCAGCCGTCACGAAGTGTCAGGAAGCAGGCCTTGCCGTGCTCCCGGCGCGACATCACCCGGCCGGCGATCCGGCATTGCGATCCCTCGGCCTTCTGGTCGGTCTCGAGGTGAGCGTAGTCTTCGGCGATCTTCCCCAAGGGGACACGGCCGGTGAAGCTGCGGGCGTACGGCTCGACGTTCTCACCGCGCAGTCGCTCGATCTCGACCAGCCGCTCCTGCTCCCATTCAGGCAGCTGTGCTTCCGGCCGCTCGCCTCCGTCACGGTCCTCCGGTGGGGCGGAGGGCTCCATCTACGACATCTTCCCTATGGACAGGATCTCGAACTTGAGGGCGCCGACGGGCACAGGTACGGTCACCTCGTCGCCCACCCGCTTGCCCATGATTGCCTGGCCCACGGGGGACTCGTTCGAGAGCCGGGCCTTGGACGGGTCGGCCTCGGCGGAACCCACCAACGTGTATATGCGGATCTCGCCGGCGTCCTGGTCGCGCAGCGTGACGGTGCTTCCCACGCACACTTTATCCGGATCGATCTCGGAGTCCTTGATCACCCGCGCCCGCCGGAGCTTCTCCTGCAGAAGGCTGATGCGATGCTCGAGCAGAGCCTGCTCGTTCTTGGCATCGTCGTATTCCGAGTTCTCGGTGATGTCACCGAATTCACGCGCCGCGCGGATGCGCTCAGCTACCTCTTCACGCTTCACAGTGGAAAGGTGGTTGACCTCCTCCTGCAGCTGCTTGAGGCCCTCTTCCGTGAGAATGACTTCTTTTCGAGACACGAGTACCTTCCTTGGATAACTGGTGAGGTGGACTGCGCCTGAAAGTAGCGGGGCATTATAGGTAAGAGGGTGGGAGTTGTCAACGGGCGGAGCCGGAGGCGTCCTCGCTGCTCCGGTCACGCATGAAGGCCGGTGTTCGCGCCGTCTGCTAGGCGCGCTCGATCAGCCCCGCCAGTGCGGCGTCCAGCCGTCCGGCGTCTGTCAGGGCCCGCAGTTCCTCGATCACGGGAGCCGGTACTCCCGACGGTCGTAGGTACCAGCCCAGCGCCTTGCGGATCCAGCGGGCGGCCCGCTGAGGCCCCCGCTCTTCGACGACCCGGCCCAGCAACTGCCGCAAGTCGGCAACGACCTCGGGCAGCGGCGGACGCGCCGCGCTCCGGTTGAGAGGTGCGGCGCTCTCAGAGGATAGCAAGGCGTCCGCCAGCCAGGGGTCGCCGGCCACCCCGCGGGCTGCCATCACGGCCGCGACGCCGGTGGTCTCGACGATAGCCAGGGCGGACTCGACACTGGTGATGTCACCTGAGGCCATGACTGGGATATCCACGGCCGCGACGACCGCCGCCGTGATGGTGTGATCGGCTCTTCCTCGATAGAACTCGCCGGCCGCCCGGGGATGCACTCCCAGGGCGGCGGTTCCCACCTGCTCCAATCGCGGAGCCAACTCCACTGCTGTGCGGTCGCCGATCCGCAGGCCACTGCGGAGCTTCACGGTGACCGGGACCCCGGTCTGAGCGGCCACCCTTACCACCGCCGCGGCCATGGCGACGGCCCGGTCCGGGTCCCCCAGCAGCGCTGCCCCCGCCCCGGTCTTCACCACCTTGCGGACCGGGCAGCCCATGTTGATGTCGATCATGTCGGGGACCATCGCCCGGGAGAGCACCAGCTCGGCAGCCCGGGCGACGACGTCGGGCGTGTCTCCGAAGAGCTGCACGGCGATGGGCCGCTCCTCCTCGGCGAAGTCCAGGTACTCGGTGGTGCGTACATTGTGATAGGTGAGGCCGTACGCGCTCACCATCTCAGTGATGACCAGCCCGACCCCATGAGACTTCAAGTGGCGCCGGTATGCGCTGCAGGTGAGCCCGGCCATGGGCGCCAGAACCACCCGGTTGGGGGCGTCGACACCGCCGATTCGAAACGGTCTGGCCAGGAATGGCACGCGCAGTTCACCTCCTCCCACCACCCTACAAGTCGTAGGACTCATTGTCCCCGCCACACCTACTATGTCGCGCGGGACTCGTCGTCCCACTTCACCGTGTGTGCGGCGCGGGGCTCATCCTATGAGTGGTTGCGCCGGTAGATGATCTCCAGGCCGCGCAGGGTGAGCAGCGGGTCGAGCTTGTTGAGGGTGGAGGCGTGCGGGAAGATCAACCCGGAAAGGCCTCCGGTGGCCACCGTCACCGCGTTCGTCCCCAGCTCGGCGCGCATGCGGGTCACGATACCGTCCACCTGCCCGGCGAAGCCGTACACCGCACCGGCCTGCATGGACTGGGTGGTGGTCTTGCCGATGACGGTCCCGGGATCCACCAGTTCCACCTTCATCAGCCGGGCTGCCCGCGCGGCCAAAGCGTCCAGCGAGACCTCGATGCCGGGAGCTATGGCGTGACCCAGGTACTCTCCCGCCGCCGACACCGCGCTGAAGGTGGTGGCCGTGCCGAATCCCACCGAGATACACGGCGCGCCGTACAGCTCCTGCGCAGCCACGGCCTGCACGATGAGGTCGGGGCCGACGGTTCGTGGGTCGCTCGTGAGAATGGGCATGCCCGTCTTGATGCCCGGGCCGATCACCAAGGCCTCCACTCCGAGCTTGTCGCCCGACATCGTGGAGTACTCGTTCACCAACCTCGGCACTCCGGAGGCCAGGGCGAAGCCGGTGATCATGTCCCGAGAGAACCCGTCGAGCCGAAGGAGTCCGTCGAGCACCACGGCCAGCTCGTCCCCGGTCTTCTCCCTCTCCGTGGCGAACCGCCAGCTGGCGACCAGTTCCTGTTCGGAGAACAGGCCCACATGAGTCTGGGTGTTGCCCACATCGACGACCAGAAGCATGGCCACCTCCCTTGTATTGGGAACCTCTATGGTAAGAGTCAGGCTATGGT
>CAZQDY010000050.1:0-9287 GCA_964592075.1 uncultured Gaiellales bacterium | reverse complement strand
CTATGGTAAGAGTCAGGCTATGGTGAGAGTCAGGCCCAGATCCGCCGGAGGCGCGCCCATGGTGAGAGCGCTGGTGGATATTAGATCGACGCCGGTCTCGGCGATGGCTCGGACCGAGCCGAGGGACACTCCGCCCGACGCCTCGAGGACCACTCCGGGCTCGATCTCGCGGGCCACCTGCACCAAGCGCCGAAGCGATCCCACATCCTGGTTGTCCAGCATGATCACATCGGCCTTGCAGGCCAGCGCTTCGCGCAGGTCGGCCTCAGTCTCCACCTCCACCTCGATCTTGATGTAGGGTGTGGCGGCAGTCCGCACCCTCTCCATGGCCGCCCGCACCCCTCCCGCGGCCTCCAGATGGTTGTTCTTGACGAGGACCATGTCGAAAAGCCCAAAACGGTGGTTCTTGCAGCCGCCCAAGGCCACGGCCCGCTTCTCCCAGACCCGCAGGCCGGGAGTGGTCTTGCGGGTGTCGACCACGGTCGCGCCCGTACCTTCCACGGCTCGAGCGAAACGCCGCGACTGCGTGGCGATCCCCGAAAGATGCAAGAGGAAGTTGAGCATGGTGCGCTCGGCGCTGAGGATGCTGCGCGCCGACCCCTCCAGATGGGCGACATCGGCAGGGCCCGCCATGACGGCGCCGTCCTCCTCCAGCGAGGTGAAGGCCACCTCGGGATCGATCTCCCTCATGACGGCCGCGGCGAGCAACAGGCCGCAGACCACCATCTCCTCCCGCGCCTCTATCGCGGCCCGCCCCTGAAGACCGGCGGGGACGGTCCACTCGGAGGTGACGTCTCCGTACCCGGCCAGATCCTCAGCCAGGGCGTGCCGTACCAGCTCCAGACTCGCCTGATCGATCATGCTCTCCCCTCCACGACCATCGTCCTCACCCCTTTAGGGCGCTTGCATCCACCACGACCTCGTCGGTCATGGGATCCCTGTGTATGAGGCTGTGCCGCCGCCACTTCACATCGTCACGCTCAGGGAAGTCGCTGCGCAGATGCACTCCGCGGCTCTCCTCCCGCTGGGCGGCGGAGGCGACCATGTGCTGAGCGACCGTCAGCAGGTTGAAGAGCTCCAGCTCGGCAACGTTGAGGCCGGGCGCTGCAAGCAAGGCTTGCAGCGCCTCCAGGGTCTGCCGCGCCTTCTCCAGGTCTTCCCTGTTGCGCACGACTCCGCAGAGATCGGACATGGTCTTCCCCACCGTCCTACGGCCCTCGGCGACCATGACCGGGTCGTTGCCCTCCCGGGGCTCGTCGGCCAGATCGAGCTTCACCTTGCGCACCGCCGGATCGGCCACCGCCAGATACCGGTTCAGTTCCCGCACCGTGCGTTCGCCGAACACGAGACCTTCGAGCAGCGAGTTGGACGCCAGCCGGTTGGCGCCATGGATGCCCGTACTGGACGTCTCCCCGCATGCATACAAACCAGGAACGCTCGTCCTTCCCCAGGTGTCGGTCAGCACGCCCCCGATGAAGTAGTGGGAGGCGGGAGCCACTGGGATAAGCTGTGTGCAGAGATCGTACCCTCGCTTCTGGAGCCCGTTGTAGACCGTGGGGAACCGCTCCCGCAAGAACTGGGCGTCCAGATGACAGGCGTCCAGCCAGACGTGATCGGTCTTGTCCCGGTCGAAGATCCGGCGCATGTGGCGCACCACCACATCGCGCGGGGCCAGCTCCTCTCTGGGGTGCGACCCCACCATGAACCTCTCCCCGGCATCGTCGCGCAGATAGGCGCCTTCGCCCCTCAACGCCTCCGTCAGGAGGAGAGTGGGATTCTCCATGCCGTAGAAGGCTGTGGGATGGAACTGCATGAACTCCATGTCGCGCATCATAGCGCCCGCTCGATACGCCATGGCGTGACCGTCGCCGGTGGCCACCAGCGGATTGGTGGTGTGGGCGAAGACCTGCCCTGCTCCGCCGCACGCCAGCACCACGGCCCTAGCGAGGCTCACGGTCAACTCACCCTGCTCGCCCAGAGAGAGCGTCCCCACGCAGCGTCCCGCGTCCATGAGCAGGTCGACCACGAACTCGTTCTCGTGCAGTTCGACCCGGCCTCCGGAGGTTATGACCTCGGCAAGAGCGCTGGCCACCACGCTACCGGTGGCGTCGCCTCCCGCGTGCACCACCCGGGCCATCGAGTGGGCGCCTTCCTTGCCCAGGATCAACTTGCCGTCGCGCTTGTCGAACTTCGTCCCCAGCTGCTCGAGCTCCAGGATCCTGGCGGGTCCTTCCTCCACCAGGACCCGCACCGCTTCGTCATCACACAGCTCCGCTCCCGCCTCCAGGGTGTCGTTCAGGTGCAACTCGGGCGAGTCGTGAGGGCTCATGGCCGCGGCGATGCCGCCCTGGGCGAGGAAGGTGGTGGTCTGATCGAGCGTGCCCTTGGTGATGAGACCGACGTTCCACCTGTGAGCAGCCCCGAGAGCCGCCGTCAGGCCGGCGATGCCGCCGCCCACCACCAGAACGTCGTAACTGGAGTAGCGGAGGTCGGCCCCTCTCAGGGATATGAACGGGGCCGCCGACTGCCCGTGATCCGTCATGACAGGCCCCCGATCATCCGCGTCGACTCACCAGCCGCCGGCGTCTCATCGGCCGCCCACTTCGATCATCCGCTGCACCGCGCGCAGGGCCTTCTCTCGAGTCTCGGGATCGACCGTGACCACGGGTTCTCCGCTTCGCACGGCCCTCAGCACCTTCTCGAGAGTGGTGAGCTTCATGTGAGGGCACACGACCATCTCACTCAGCGGGTAGAACCGCTTGTGCGGGATGTCCTTCGATAGGCGGTAGAGCATGCCGATCTCGGTCCCGATGAGATACTCCAGGGCATCATCCTCCCGGCAGTACCGGATCATCCCCGAGGTGCTCTCCACCGCGTCGGCCAGCTCGGCGACCTCGAGACGGCATTCCGGGTGCACGACCACCTTCGCCTCCGGGTGAGCCGCCCGTGCCCTTTCGACGTCGGCCACCTCGACGAGGTCGTGGCTGGGACAGAACCCGGGCCACAGGATCACGTCACGCCCCGCCTTCTTGGCCGCCCACGTGCCGAGGTTGCGGTCGGGAGTGAAGATGATCTCCTTGCCCGCCGGGACGGAGCGGAGCACCTCAGCCGCGTTGGCGCTCGTGCAACAGACATCGGACAGGGCCTTCACCGCGGCCGTGGTGTTGACGTAGCTCACCACCACCGCGTCCGGATGCTCTGCTCTGAGCGCCCGCAGCCCCTGCTCGTCGACCATGTCGGCCATGGGACAACCGGCTTGAACCTCGGGAGCGATGACCGGCCGGTCCGGAGCCAGGATGGCCGCCGTCTCGGCCATGAAGTGAACGCCGCAGAAGACGATCATCCGGGCGGTCGACGCCGCCGCCTCCCGGGACAGACCCAGCGAGTCGCCCGTGATATCGGCTACATCCTGCACTTCCGGACGCTGGTAGTTGTGGGCCAGGATCACCGCCCGCTTCTCCGCGGCAAGGCGTCGGATCTCTGCGTGGATGGCTGCGTAGCCCATGGAAGACCCCTTGCTCGTTCGTGGCGCGGCCGCGCCCATCTCGACAGACCCTCGTGTCACCACCTGGTCCTGCACCGAGCCCAAGGCCTCGGTCACGCTCCTCCCCGACGGCAATTCGAGGTCGGGGGCCAGCTCGGCCAAAGGCTCGAGGACGAAGCGCCGCTCCTCCATGCGGGGGTGTGGAACCTGCAGCTCGGCATCCGTGCTCGAGAATCCATGGTACCAAAGGATATCGACGTCGATGATCCTGGGCCCCCACCTGGCCGTGCGCCGGCGCCCCAGCTCGTTCTCGATGCCCTGGGTCGCGGAGAGTAGATCGCGGGGGGAGAGAACGGTCCGCAACTCCACCACCTGGTTCAGGTAATCGTCCTGCTCGGGACCGCCGACAGGAGCCGTGCTGTAGATGCTCGACTGCGCGGTGAGGGTGGTGTCGGGCAAAGCCGCGAGCAGCGCGCGCGCCCGCTTGAGATTGGCCTCCCGATGCCCCAGATTGGACCCTAGTCCCAAGTAGACCAGAGCCGGGGAGCGCCCCGCGGGGCTCAAGTACTCAGCCCTCGAGATCGGCGCGCTGCAGTTCCACGGCAGCGCCCACACTGGCCAGCGCGCACTCCACCGGCGGATGAGGCTTCGTGACCTGCACCCACACCTCGTCGATGAGGAACTTGGCGAGGATGGCCTCCGCCGTGACTTGGGCCAGCCGCTCCAGCAGGTTGTAGCTCTTGACGGTGGCCACCTCGACGATTACGTCGAGGACCTCGGTGTAGTCGACCGTGTCGGCCACTTCGTCGGTCTCGGCCGCCCCGCAGTCCTCGATGGTGAGACGCACGTCGTAGAGCAGTCGCTGCCCGATTACCTTCTCTTCGCTACCAACCCCGTGATGACCGTAGACTTCCAGTCCTTCTATGAAGATGTCCACAAAGCCCCCGTTCTCCGTTTGACCGGTTACTCAGCCTGCGGCCGGAACACGGCCTCGGCCACCCGCGCCGCGTCACGATTGAGCCCCACCCGATGCACCCTCACTATGTGTGCGCCGGCGACAGTGGCCATGACCGTGGTGGCGGCGGTGGCGGCGTCGCGTTCCTTGGGATCGTCGATGCCGAGGACATCGCCCAAGAAGCGCTTGCGCGACGCCCCTACCACGATGGGCCGCCCCAGAGAGCGGAAGGCCGCGAGGTCACGCAGGATCGCGAGGTTATGGGCGGTGGTCTTGCCAAAACCCAGACCCGGGTCGACAAGCAGGTTCTGCTCCTTGAGACCCTTGTCAACTGCCCAGTTGAGCCTCTCCACGAAGAACTCGTACAGCTCTTGCACCACGTTGCCGTACTCGGGGTTCTGCTGCATGGTCCTCGGCTCCCCGAGCATGTGCATGAGCACCACCGGGCACTCCGCGTCGCGCGCCACAGCGACCATCTCCGGGTCCATGCGGAGCGCCGAGATGTCGTTCACCATGTAGGCACCGCTCTCGAGAGCCTCGGCCGCCACCTTCGCCTTGTAGGTGTCCACGGAGACGCGCCCAGGAAGCGACGAAGCCAGGGCCTTGATGACCGGCAGGATCCGCTTCGACTCCTCATCCGCCGGTACCGGGTCGGCTCCGGGCCGGGTGGATTCGCCACCGACGTCGATCAGCGCAGCTCCCTCCTCCGCCATCGTCAGACCCGCTTTCACGGCCGCCCGGACGTCGCCGTGCTCGTTGCCGTCGGAGAAGGAGTCGGGGGTCAGGTTCAGGACTCCCATGAAGAGAGGAGTGTCGCCCAGCACCAACCCCGTGGGGCCGGCCGGCTGGACCTCATCGTAGTTGCGCAGAGCCGCTTCGATCGACCCCGCCAAGGCGCGGAGACCGAACGGCTGCGCCTTCAGCTTGGGGACGAGTCTGTCGAACTGGGCCAGGGTGCCCATGAGGACGCAGTCGGCCTTCTCCCCCCACCATTCGTACACCTCCCGCGAGATAGCCACCTCGCCTCCCCGGGCAAGCATCTCCTGCTTGAGGATGTTGGCCGCTCGGAGGCTCAGATCCTTGACCCGCACGATTCGGAGGAGGGCCTTCCTTTCCATGATGTCGATGCCCGCCTTGGACACCCGGGCATAGTCCAGAGCCTCTCTGACCTGGGCGAGGTCCCTCAGGACCAAGACTTGGGGATGACCTTCGCCTGGGATCATCCGCCCTCCGATCAGGCCTTCGGAGCCTCGATCAGAGCCAGCACTTCAGCACGGCTGGCCGCGTTGGTATGGAAGAGCCCACGGACCGCCGAGGTGACCACCAGGGAGCCGGGAGCCCGCACCCCCCGCATGGACATGCAGAGGTGCTCCGCCTGGACCAGCACCAACACCCCCGAAGGGTGCAGGGACTGTACGAGAGTGTCCGCGATCGTGCTGGTGAGCCGCTCCTGCAGTTGCAGGCGGGCCGCGACCGTCCGCACCAGGCGCACGATCTTGGAGATGCCGGTGATGCTGCCGTTCTTGGACGGGATGTAGGCTACGTGAGCCACCCCGTAGAAAGGCAGCAGGTGATGCTCGCAGAGGGAGTGGAAGGTGATGTCGCGCACCAACACCATCTCCTGGTGGGTGTCGGACCCGATGGGGGCCACGATCGACAGAAGGTCCTCCGACTCGGCCGCGAGGATGTCCTCGTACATGTCGGCCACGCGGCGCGGAGTGTCCAGCAGGCCCTCGCGGTCCGGGTTCTCCCCGATGCCCTCGAGAAGAAGACGGACACTCTTCTCGATCTTGGCCTTGTCCACGGCCGTTTCTACCCCTCGTCCTCGGGATGGGAGACCATGGAAGCCACCCCGCCTGTCGCCACCCCGGGCTGTCCCTCCGGTTCCAGCTCACGCTCGCGCGGGCGGCGTTGCCGCTGCAGACGCTTGCTCTCCGCAGCCTTACGGGCCCTGGCCTCGTCGCGCGCCTTGAAGACCTCCTCCGGGTCCTTGCCGGCTAGGATCGCCTCGAACTCGTCGCGGTCGATGGTCTCCTGCTCCATCAGGAGCAGTGAGACTCTGTCCAGCTCTTCGCGATGCTCGGTCAGGATCCGGCTGGCGGTGTCGTACGCCTCGTCGACGACCCGCCGGATCTCAGCGTCGATCTTCTCCGCCGTCTCGTCGGAGTACTCCTGCCCCATGCCGTAGTCACGGCCCACGAAGGGCTGAGCCGGGTCGTGCCCGAAGGTGAGCGGCCCCAGGTTCTCGCTCATGCCGTACTGAGTGATCATGCGCCGGGCGGTCTCCGTGGCGCGCTGCAGGTCGTTGGAGGCGCCCGTTGTGATGTCGTCGAAACGGATCTCCTCCGCCACCCGCCCGGCCAGCATGTGGGAGAGCTTGTCGATGATCTCCTTCTTCTTGACCATGAACTTGTCTTCGGTGGGGAGGGTGATGGTGTAGCCGAGAGCCTGGCCCCGGCTGATAATGGAGATCTTGTGCACCGGGTCGGCGTTGGGCAGATAGTGCGCCACCAGAGCATGCCCAGTCTCGTGGTACGCCGTGATGAGCTTCTCCTCTTCGGAGAGGATGCGCGACTTCTTCTCCGGGCCCGCGATGACCCTGAGGACGGCCTCGTCGAGCTCGTCCATCTCGATGACCCGCTTGTGCCTGCGCGCCGCCAGGAGGGCCGCCTCGTTCACGAGGTTGGCCAGGTCGGCCCCGGTGAACCCCGGAGTCTGAGCGGCCAGGTTGTCCATGTCCACCCCTGGGGCGATCGGCTTGCCCTTGGCGTGAACGGCCAGGATGGCCTTGCGTCCTTCGCGATCCGGCCGGTCGACCACTATCTGGCGGTCGAAGCGCCCCGGCCTGAGCAGAGCCGGGTCGAGGATGTCGGGCCGGTTGGTGGCGGCCATGATGATGATGCTCTCGTTGGCCTCGAAGCCGTCCATCTCCACCAGCAACTGGTTGAGGGTCTGCTCCCGCTCGTCGTGGCCGCCGCCGAGGCCGGCGCCGCGGTGCCGCCCCACGGCGTCGATCTCGTCGATGAAGATGATGCAGGGCTGGTTCTGTTTGGCCTGGTCAAACAGGTCGCGCACC
The DNA here is from genome assembly GCA_964592075.1 of uncultured Gaiellales bacterium. Classification (GTDB taxonomy): domain Bacteria; phylum Actinomycetota; class Thermoleophilia; order RBG-16-64-13; family RBG-16-64-13; genus RBG-16-64-13. The sequence continues at coordinate 1,772 of CAZQDY010000050.1, read as the reverse complement.
CGGCTGGCGCCGACGCCGACGAACATCTCCACGAAGTCCGAGCCAGAAATACTGAAGAACGGCACCCCGGCTTCTCCGGCCACCGCCCGGGCGAGCAGCGTCTTGCCGGTGCCGGGCGGCCCGAACAGCAGCACGCCCTTGGGGATACGGGCGCCCAAGCTTTGGAAGCGTTTGGGATTCTCCAGGAACTCTTTGATCTCGTCGAGCTCCTCAACGGCCTCATCCACCCCGGCCACGTCTTTGAAGGTGATCTTGGGCTGGTCGACGGCCATGCGCTTGGCCCGAGACTTGCCGAAGCTCATCACCTTGCTCCCGCCGCCCTGCATCTGGTTCATGAGGAATATGAAGAACACGATCATGAGGATGATCGGGAGGAAGCTGGTGAGCAGGGTCACCCAGATGGAACTCTTCTGCGCGTCGGTCGTGAACTCCACCTTGTTGGCGAGGAGGAACTCCTCCATCTCGAAGGTCTCGAAGCCGATCTCGAACCCGGCATTCGTGGTCTCGAGCCTACCTTCCACCACCTTGTCCTTGGTCTTGAGCACCACCTCTTTGACGTTACCGGCCTGGACCTCCGCCTGGAAGCGGTTGAAGGTCATCTCCTCCTTGCCGTTCGAACCATAGAAGAGGTTCTGCACGAAGAAGGCGAGCAGTATCACCAGAAGGATGGGGAAAGCGGCGCTTTTGAAGAACCTACTCAAGTCGACTCCACAGTCGTTCTATTGGGCGCAGATACTACCACAGGGCCTCCATCCGCGCCGTTGTCGACCACCCCCAGATAGGGAAGATTGCGATACTTCTCGGCGTGGTCCAGCCCATAGCCCACCACGAACTCGTTCGGGATCTCGAATCCGGTGTAGCGGCACTCGAGCTCGGCGGTCCGGCGGCTGGGCTTGCTGAGCAGCGTGCAGATCTCCAGACTGGCCGGATTGCGGGTACGGAGGCTCTTGGTGAGGTACTGGAGGGTGAGCCCGGAATCGATGATGTCCTCCACGATCAAGACGTGCCGGCCCTCGATGTCGGTGTCGAGGTCTTTGAGGATCCGCACCACTCCCGAGCTCTCCGACGACTGGCCGTAACTGGAGACGGCCATGAACTCGATCTCCAGGTCGAAGGGAAGTCTCCTCGTGAGATCCGCGATGAAGAACACCGCCCCCTTGAGGACGCAGATGAGCACAGGATGCTTGTCCACGTAGTCCGCCGCGATGGCGGCCGCCAACTCGTCGATCCTGGCCTGCAACTCCTCCGCCGAGACAAGGATCCTCACCATCGATCACCCTCCCCGTCGCCGGCTCTGTCCGGCGCGCCGTCGCCCCTCGGGTCGGGGCTCACACTCAACCGGACGAGGACTTCGGTATCAGTGGTGATTCTACCTTCCTCCGCCAACACCAAACCACATACCCACACTATCCGCCCGCCGCAGACCACGAGGGGCCGGCGGCCGCGTTCCGCCGCCGGCACCCGCAGATCGACGAACACGTCCTGCAGCTTCCGGCTGCCGGGCGCTCCCAGGGGCCGGACCCGGTCGCCCGGGCGCGGCGCCCTGACCTCGAGGGGCCATTCGAGGCTGTCCGCGTCCAGGTAGGCCTCGACGGCCACGTCCGGCGGCACGTACGCGTCGACGAGTTCAGCCCGCACCGTCCACCTTCCCCAGGCAACCTCCCCCGGAACTGCCAGGGGCGCGGCGGGCGGGACGGCCCGGCCGGCGCGCGGCCCTATCACCAGTCGCAGGCTCTCGTACTGCGTGTGGAGATCGGAAGAGCACACGTCTG
>CAZQDY010000049.1:0-19340 GCA_964592075.1 uncultured Gaiellales bacterium | reverse complement strand
ACCGAGATCTACACCCTATCCTACACTCTTTCCCTACACGACGCTCTTCCGATCGGCCCGGGCGGCTGCGCCGCCCGGGCCCCGGACACTCGTTGCTCCCTAACTCACTTCTTGGCCGTCTTGGCCGTCTTGGTCGCGTCGCCGCGGATGAAGGCTTCCGTGCGTTCCCGCGCCTCAGCGTCGCTGTACTGGATGGGCGGGGACTTCATGAAGTATGACGCCGGATCGAACAGAGCTCCGGAGACGCCCCGGTCGAGAGCCAGCTTGGCGCACCGCACCGCGTCGATGACGATGCCGGCGGAGTTGGGCGAGTCGACCACCTCGAGCTTGCACTCCAGGTTGAGCGGCACGTCGCCGAAGGTGCGGCCTTCCAGGCGGATGTAGGCCCACTTGCGGTCGTCGAGCCACTCGACGTAGTCGGAGGGTCCGATGTGTATGTTCTTGCTGCCCATGTCGTAGTCGAGTTGCGAGGTCACGGCGTTGGTCTTGGAGATCTTCTTGCTCTCCAGGCGTTCTCTCTCCAGCATGTTGAGGAAGTCGGTGTTGCCGCCCACGTTCAGCTGAGAGGTGCGCTCCAGCCGCACCCCCCGCTCGCGCATGACGCGGGCGAGCACCCGGTGCAGGATGGTCGCGCCGAACTGCGACTTGATGTCGTCGCCGATGACCGGCAGGCCTCGCTCGATGAAGCGTTCCTGCCAGTACTTCTCACGAGCGATGAAGACCGGGATACAGTTCACGAACCCGCAACCGGCGTCGAGGATCTGCTCCACGTACCACTTGGTGGCCATCTCGCTCCCCACGGGCAGGTAGCTCACCACCACATCGGTCTTGGTGTCCTTCAGGATCCCCACGATATCGGCCGTCGGGCCGGGGGCCTTCTCGATCACCTCAGAGAGGTACTTGCCCAACCCGTCATGCGTCATGCCGCGCTGGACCTTGACGCCCATCTCGGGGACGTCGCAGAACTTCACCGTGCAGTTCTTGCCGCCCCAGATGGCTTGGGAAAGGTCTTTGCCCACCTTCGTCTTGTCGATGTCGAAGGCACAGGTGAACTCGATATCCGAGATGTGATAGCCGCCGAGGTTCACATGCATGAGGCCGGGGATGAACTCATCCGCCTTGGCGTTGCGGTAGAAATGCACGCCCTGGACAAAGGACGACGCGCAGTTCCCCACGCCGATGATGCCGACCCGTACTTTATCGCTCAACGAATCCTCCCTGTTCCTTTCGCTTGTTGAGTTGGCGGTAGGTGTGGACGACGCGCTGGACGACCGTGAACACGGTCAGGGCCAGCATGATGTAGATCACGTAGGGCAGCACATCGAAGAAGAGCCCGATAGCGATGAGGATGATCCGCTCGGGTCTGCTCATGAGCCCTACCTTGCACTCCACATCCAGGCTCTCCGCCCGAGCCCGGGTGTAGCTCACCAAGATGCTGCCCAGGAGGGCGAGCACCACAAGGCCTACGTCGATGGAACGTCCCTCGACTGCCAGAAGATAGGCGATAGCCGCGAACATGACGCCTTCCGACACCCTGTCGAGCGTCGAATCGAGGAACGCTCCGAAGGGGGTGACCTTCTGCGCCAGGCGGGCCAACGCCCCGTCGAGCATGTCGAAACACCCGGCCACCAAAAAGACGATGCCCGCGTAGATCAGGTGATCGGCTATGACCAAGGCCGCCGCCGCCACGTTGAGTACCGTCCCGGCGACTGTGATCTGGTTCGGGGTTACCCTAAGCCATCGCAACGCCGAGATGAGCGGCACGAAACTCCTGCGCAGCTGGGCCCCGAAAAACTCGCGAATATTCTCCATTACCTGCTACTGTTCGGGTTCCGGGAGGTTTGTCCCGGCAGATGGCGATTGTAACAGTCGGGAACGGCCTCCACAAACCACCGTCTCGTCACTCCTCGGGTGCGTCCGGCGGCTTCACGCGCCGGGGGGGAGGGGCGCCCGAACGGGCGGGTATCAGCGCGATGCCGTCGTCACCCGCCCAAGGCGCTTTGGAAAGCTTGAAATCGTAGAATGTCAGCGTGTGCTTGAGCATCGCCAGCAACGGCAGCGAGGCGAGCATCCCGAGTATCCCCCCGATCTGCGCCCCGGCCAGCAGCGCGAAGATCACCACCAGCGGGTGCACCCCCACCGAACTGCCCACTATGTTGGGGGCGAGGATGTGACTCTCGAGCTGCTGTATGACGAAGTAGGCGATGATGACGATGAGGGCCGCCATGGGGGAGTGGAAGAAGGCGGCGATCACGGGCGGGACCGCGCCGAGCCAGGGGCCGATGTAGGGGATGACCTCGGTGACCCCGGCCCAGAACCCGAAGAGCAGCGCGTATTGACCTCCGGCCGGCCATACTCCCACGACGTCCCAACTCATTATCCAGATGACCAGCCCACAGGCGAGCCCGATGGTGGCTCCGAGGAGCAGCTGGCCCCGGACGTACTTGCTGAACGCGGTCTGCAGTCCCCTCACGTAGTCTTCCTTCACCACCTGCTCACCGGGGGCCAGCCGGCATATGAAGCGGAAGATCCTCTTACCGTCGATGAGCATGTAGAAGCTCACCACGACGGTCAGGAAGAGGTTGACGAACCAGCCGACCACACTCCAGCCCACGGTCACCAGCGTCCCGATCGATTCGGCCCCGTGACTCTGCAACCAGTCGACGATGTCGTCGGTGTTGATCTGCAGATTCACCTCGATGCTGTGCGAGGCAAGCCAGTTCTCCAGATCGGCCAGAAGGCCGTTCAGCGAATCGAGCCAGCTGGGGATGGCCTCGAAGAGGCGCTGGAACTGCCTCAGCAACGGGGGGCCGAGGAAGACGATGGCCACGACCACGACGGCTACGAACGCCAAGTAGACCACAGGCACCGCCAGCCAGCGCGGGAACTTGATCCGCTTCATCAGGAGGACCACGGGGTTGAGCAGTAGAGCCACAATGGTGGAGATAAGGAACACGAAGACGGCATGGCTGGCTGATCTGCTGAAGTAGAGCGCAAGGAAGATCGCCACCGGGATCAGCACCAGCTGCACCCACCGCGGTATGGTTATGCGCACCTGCGCCCTCCTTGTAGGTGGTCTCCCCCCGTGGGCGACACGCTCTGATTCACAGATTACCAGCCTCCGCAATCGAGCGCTCGGGCTCTAACGTCGGGATCGGCGCGTGTTTCTACATGAACTGGCTGCTAACCTGGGCATTCTCTCCATGAGGTGGTAAGGTGCACCCGATGCAAGAAGGGTCATACGCAGCCGAGATCAAGCGCCAGGAAGAACTGCTCAGGCGCAAGAGACGTCTTGAGAGGGTATACCGCAGGAGAAGACTGAGACTCGCCCTGGGGTTCGCCATCTTGTGTCTCGTGATCGCCGGTGTGGTCATCGCCGCTACGGCCGGCGGGACGACCAAGAAGGTGAGCACCGACACACTCCTGGTCGGCGGTGCTCGTTCCGAATCGGCGCCCATCGCAGCCGGCGTGGAGGGGTACCCCGCATTCGCGAGGTTCGGCGACCGCAACATCCTACTCCCCGTCGAGGCCGGCGACGCTACCATAATCGCCTATCAGTCAGTCAGCGACGACCGAGCCGTGGCGCTCACTCCTATCGGCGACCAGGCCAACGCCAACGCTTTGGTCCGATTCTTCCGGGCTGTGTTCTCCTCGAAACCGGCGGTGCGCTACTACGTGATCGACGGCGCCCCAGGCAGGGAGATGACCTCGGTGCTGGTGGGCGCTCCGGTGGGAACCCCTGTGCTGGCTCCCGTCACAGGTGTGGTCACGGGAGTCAAGGAATACCTCCTGTACGGCAAGTACACGGACGTTCGCGTCGACATCCGGCCAGAGAAGTCGAGCGGGACCACTCTGACCCTCTTGTTCATCTCCGACCCGGTGGTCTCTATAGGTGAGGCCGTGACGGCCGGCAAGACCAAGTTGGGCGAGGTCCGCGAGTGTCCCAAGGAATTGGGAGACGCTCTGGCCGTCCACACCCATGACACCGGTTCGCACGTAGACCTGCAGATAACGGAGGAGCCGGTCAACTGAAGGCGCGGTTCTGCTCAAAGTGCGGCGGTCCGACCGAGGTCCAGACCATCGAGGGCCGGCCTCGAGAGGTCTGCCCGGCCTGTGGGGCCATCTTCTACCAGAACCCTCTGCCGGCCGCGGCGGCGCTCGTTCTCGACGGTGAACGGCGGGTGCTCCTCGTCAAGCGGGGGATAGTCCCCAACAAGGGTATGTGGTGCCTGCCCATGGGCTTCGCGGAGATGGGCGAGACGATCGCTGAAGCCGCGTTGCGCGAGCTCCGAGAGGAGACCGGGGTCACGGGCCGGGTCACCCGGTTGGTGGACGCCGACTCGTGGGACAGCCCCTTCTACGGCGACGTCCTCGTCGTCACGTTCGAGGTGGAGAAGACCGCAGGCAGTGAGACCGCGGGTGACGACGCCGAGGAAGTGGCCTACTTCCCCATACGGGAGCTTCCCCCTCTCGCCTTCCCCTCCAACGAGAAGGCCATCAGACTCTGCGCGGACCTCCACGAGGACGAGTGGGCCATCCACGATTCCTTCCACAGGCTGGAGGACGGATCGGGGAGCGACATGCTCTCCGACAGCCTCATCGGATTCGTGAGCGACCACGCAGCGTACGTGGCGAGGCTGTGGTTGGCCGATGTCCGGTCGAACCGCACCACGGTCGGATACGTCCATCTCGACCCCGAGTCGCTGCTGGGCGAGTGCACGATGGGGCTCCAGCTGCTCGGACACTGGCTGGAGGGAGAGAGCACCGAGGAAGAGATCAAGTCCTCGTACCGGGACCTCGGGGCGCGACGGCGGGCCCAGGGCATAGCGGCCTACGAGATGCTTTCGGCCATACTGCTTCTGAAGAAGCATATCTGGACGTTCGCCCGCTCCCAGGGGGTATGGGACCGGCCGGTGGACGCCTATCGGGTGATGGAGCTGCAGAGCCGCTTCGCCGTCTACTTCGACAAGGCTGCGTATCACTCGTCGCGGGGCTTCGCCGACGGTCGGTGACCTGCGGCCGGGTGGCAGAGAGTGCCGCCGGGCGGGAGGGGGTGCCGGCGCGGCTACACGTTGAAGCGGAAGTTGATGATGTCGCCGTCCTGGACGACGTAGTCCTTGCCTTCGACGCGGAGCACCCCGGCGTCCCGACAGGCCTTCATGTTGCTCCCATGGCTCATGAAGTCGGAGTACGAGACCACCTCCGCCCGGATGAAGCCTCGCTGTATGTCGGAATGGATGGCTCCGGCCGCTTCGCGGGCCGTCTCGCCCGCGCGGATGGGCCAGGCTCTCACCTCGTCGCTGCCGGTGGTGAGAAAGCTGATCAATCCCAGTTGCTCGAACGCCGCCTGAGCGACCACTTCGGCGGCCGGTCCCGGCAGACCCAACGCCGCCGCGTATTCTTGCTGCTCCTCCACTGAGAGACGGGCCACCTCGGCCGCCTCCGGGAACGGGAAGGCCAGGATGCGCCGGCCTCGCGCGAGAGGTTCGAGCGCGACGGGGTCCCAGGTCCCCTCCGACTCGGTGTTGACCACCAGCAGCTGCGGAGTGAGCGTGAGGAACTGGTATCCCTTGATGAAACCGAGTTGGGTCTCCTCGAATGCGACCTCCCGGAGGGGCACCTCAGCCTCCAGCGCTTCCTGGCAGCGAGTCAGCGCCTTCTTCCCGGCCTCGGGCATCGGCGCCTTCTTGGCACGCTCGAAAGCCCTCTCGACGCGGATGAGGTCGGAGAGCAGGAACTCATGGTCCAACTCCTCCAGATCGCTCGCGGGATGCGCGGGCTCTCCGAGGATGGCGCTGTCGAACGCCCTTACTACATGCAGATACAGCTGACCACCGGCGAGTGCGTCCAGATACCGCTCCATCTCCCCTTTGCGGGCGCTTGCCTCGACCCAGGCGACCTCCTGCACCTTGAACTCGGCGAAGGTGGTCTTCTTCGGCTGAAAGATCTCGGAAAGGGTCCGCACCCGCGGATCGCCCACATGCACAGTGGCTATGTGGCCCTCACCCCGGCCTTCGGCCAGAGCAGCCACCAGGGTGGTCTTGCCGCATCCCTTAAGTCCGATGGTCCTTGCTTCCAATGGTCTCTCCCTTGCCCGCACTCAGTCCCGCTGATGGCCACAGTGGAGCCGCCTTCAAGTGTAACCCAGGGAGAAGCGGGGCCCCACCTTCGGCGGGGCCCCGCTCGTCACATCCTCGGCCGCCGCCTGTCGGGCGTCGGCTCAGCCACGACGATCACGCGCCCGTTACGGCCCCGTGATGAGGTTCATCATGTTCCAGAGCACCTGCGCAACCTCGCCGCGAGGCATCCCCGCGTTGCCGTTGGAGGCCGTGGTGGTAAGCGGCAGTCCGAGGAGCAGGTTGTTGTACTCGGCGATGCGCGCGTTGGCTTTGTGCTCGGCGGGCAGGTCGTTGCCCCACGTCTGGACGTAAGAGTCGGGCGGAGTCGCCAGCTTCGCGGCGTGCATCGCCTGCATCGCCCGCACCGTCATCGTGATGACGTGGCCGCGGATGATGGGCGTGTACGGTCTGAAGGAACCGTCTGTATAACCCTTGATGATGTTGTTGGTGTATGCCACCCATACATACTCGTGCGGGTAGAGATCGGCCGGGTCGTCCGTCCCGAGATCGCTGAAGCTGACCGGGGGCGCCATCGCCTCGTTCACGACCAGGCCCAGGGCGCCGTCTATCATCTTGGCGAATTGAGCCCGGAACACGGAGTTGCTGGGCCTGAACTCGCTATAGCCGCCACCGGTCGGATACCCCGTGATCAGCCCTTTCGCGGCCATTCCCTGGATCGCGTCGTAGTACTCGGCTCCCGGATGGACATCGGTGAAGGAATAGAGCGTGATGGCCTGGTCCAGGAGCACTCCGGTCGGCGGGGTGCCCGCGCTGCTGATGTGCCAGAGCGCGTGATCGTTGGTCTCGTCCTCCGGGTCGGCGGCATCAGCGATGCCGGTAACGAAGTCGAGCAAGTAGGTCCCGCCTCGCCCATGCGTATCGATGAGGAAGACGACCTCGTTGGTGTCGTTCACCGCGAAGGTGCCGGGTGCGCTGTAGCCGACCCACCACTCGTAGCCGTCCTTGTGCCCGTTGTAACCGGCCCCGGTGGCAGCTTCCCACTCGGAAGCGTAGACGCCCTCCATGACTGAGGAGCGCGTGGCCGCTCCGTTCAGCGTGCCGGTGAAGATCACGCTCTTCACCTCCCACGCTTCCGGTATGCGGATCGCGATCACCCCGCGGACGTCGCCGGTCGAATCGAACGTGGCCGTGAACTTCATGCTGATCTGATGATTGGAGCCCGCGTCGGTGCCGCTGCTGAGGTTGACGTCGGAGATCTGGACGCACCCGCTCATCAGCACCGCCAGCGCGATGACAAGGATCACCGCTCCGCCGAGCGCAAGGAGTCTCTTCCGTCGAGACCCGCGGGCTGTCGAGGTCTGCTCTTTCACGATGGCTCCCCCTTCTTCTCCGCGCTTCACTTGGCGTCAGTCATGTCACACTACTACCTTTCTAAGACCATCCCGCCTATCTGTCAATGCCGCCCGACGACCGACGGGAGATGCGTGGCACAATGGCACCATGAGAACGCTCGAGAGACCCAAGGAGAGGCGATGAGGACCCAGGCTGGAACCCGGCCGCCCCGTCTGGCGGCAACCGTTCTGCTGCTGCTGGTGGTCGCGATGACCCTGGGGGGCTGCGGGTTCGATCTCAGCCTCAGTTGCGGCGAGGACGAGAGCACCGGCCTCGAAGGGTTGGAGACGTACACCGACCCCACGTACAGCTATAGCTTCAGGTATCCGGGCGACTGGGAGTTGCGCGAGAACCACTCCACAGAGGTGAGCGCCGGCGCCGCCTCGGTCGGTGACGTCAGCGCCTTCGATCCCGATGGAGCGGAAGACTCATCCGGGAGCCGCATCGACGTGCTGCAGGTCTCTGTCTACAAGCTGGCGGCCGCTGTAGAAGAGGCCGCCCTGCCGGAGATCAAGCCGGTCCTAGAGGGGTTGATGGACGACTTCGCCCGTCAATCCGAGGGCTACGCGACCGTCGCACCGCTGTCGGAGACCAAGGTCGGCGAGCTGAAAGGGTACCAGGTCACCTGCCGCTTCACCATGGGCGAGACTCCGGTGCTCAGCACCTTCTATTTCCTCTTCGACGGCGACATCGAGTACCAGTTGCTGGTGCAGGCCGCCGAGCAGAGCTGGGAGGCCGAGCGGCCGGTCTTCGACGCCTTCGTCACCAGCTTCGCTCCCGGTCCCGCGGAGTGAGCCGTCATCTCGACAGCGCCTGAGGAGGCGACATGATCAGGGGCGAGAAGACCTATCTGACAGAGCTCGACCGGGCGAACGCCGAGACCATCCGGAACTGGCTGAACGATCCCGAGGTCCATCGCCATCTCCTTGCGGGCCATATCCCCATCACCAGGGAAGAGGAGGAGCGCTACTACGACCTGCGGACGGCCCCTTCCGACTCCTACGACTTCGAGATCCACGTGGCCACCGACGGCCGCTACGTCGGAAACATCGGATTGAAGGATGTGAGCCTCATCCACCGGCATGCGGAGATAGGCCTGGTGATCGGATCGAGGGACGACTGGGGCAAGGGTTACGGCGCCGACGCCATAGTCGCCTGCTTGGGATTCGCCTTCTTGACCCTGGGGCTCCACTGCGTCTCCATACGCACCGACGAGGATCACGGGAGAGCTCTCGCGCTATACAGGCGGATCGGCTTCGTGGAGACGGGGCGCGAGCGGGGGTGGATCTACCGAGAGGGCCGTTTCGTCGACCATGTCCTGTTCGACATGCTCGAGACGGAATACCGGGACCGCTACCGCAGGAGCGCGTAGACCAGCGCGCAGATCTCCCCGCGGTTCGCCGGAGCGAGGAAGTCGTAGCCGGCTCCCATGCCGACTATCCCGTCCAGTAGGCCCGCGTAGGCGGCCGCCCGGGCATACGGATAGTGCACCGACGAGAAGTTCGAGAAGGGGGGCTTGTAGTCGGCGGGAGGATCCACCAGGCCGGCGGCTCTGGCCACCATCGTGATCATCTGAGCGCGGGTGAGAGTCCTGTAGGGGGAGAAATGGTTGGCCGTCGTGCCGTTGGTGACGCCTTGCTTGTAGGCGACCGCCACATAATGGTCGGGATACAGCTCCTCGCCGGCGCTCTTCTGCACGTCCCCAAAGGGGCATATGTCGGCGGTGCTCACCGGGTAATCGAGGGCGAGTACTACGACTTTGGCGAACTGCTGGCGGAGCAGCGCGCTCTTCGGGTAGAAGAGCCCTTCCCCGGTGCCGGAGACGATCCCCATGGAGGCGACGAACTCGATCTCCTCCCAATAGGGCGTGCTGCTCTCGTTCACATCGGCGAACCTGGGCAGCGTGGTGGTAGTGGTGGGACCGAGCGTGGTGCTCGTGGACGGGCTGGTCGTGGTGGTGGTGATCTCTGTGGTCGTGGTGGTGGTCGAAGGCTCGGTGGTCGTGGTGGTGGTCGTCGCAGGTCCGCCGTCCGCCGCCCAGGTCACCGCTTCCTCGGCGTCCAGCAGCCCCGAGCCGTATTCCACGTCCCATCCGGCGGTCCCCAGGTCATCGGCCGTGGATGTGAGGATCTCGGTGATCTGTTGCGGAGTGATCGTCGGATCGACCGACCGCATCAGCGCCGCCACTCCCGCCACGAGGGGACTGGCGACAGAGGTGCCCCGGTAGTAGCCGAACGAGTCCAGCGCCGCGTCTCTATAGCTGATGATCAACTTCCCGGGCGCGACCAGATCGAGGTCACTCCCCATGTTCGACGCCAGACCGTCCGAATCGACCCATCTCTTGTCGCTGCTGTCCGTCGCCCCCACCCCGATGACGCCCGGGAGCGCGGCTGGGTAGCCCACCGACGGCTCTCCCTGGTTCCCGGCTGCCGACACCACCACGACACCACGCGTCACCGCGTAGGCGACCGCGGCCGTGAGCGTTTGACTCGACTGCCCCCCGGAGAAGCTGATGTTGAGGATGTCGGCCCCGTGATCGGTGGCGTAGAGGATCGCCTGGGAAAGAAGGGTCGTATCTGATTCGCCCGATTCCGAGATCTTCACGGGCATGATGCCGACATCCCACGCAGCGCCGGCCATAGCCCGGCCGTCGTTGCCGCGCGCCGCGGCCACTCCCGCGACCGCCGTGCCGTGGCCGTTGTGGTCCTCGTAGGCGGGCCATTCGGAGCTCTTGGTGATGGCGCTGTATGGAGAGACGATGCGACCCGAGAAGTCGTAGATGTCCGCGTTGATCCCCGTGTCGATCACAGCCAGGATCACGTCCGCGGAGCCTGTGGTGATGTCCCAGGCCCCGGGCAGACCTACCCGCTTCGGACCCCACTGCCCCACCGTGCTCTGCGAGGGCGGATACATGGGATCGTTGGGCTCCAAGCACGCGCGGACGGGGTGGCTCACCTCGGCCCACAGCACTCCCGGCATGAGCGCGAGCCGTCGCGCCGCCGATACGAGATCGAGGCCCGCCGCTCCCACGAGCGAATCGAGCGATGCCGGCTCCAGCACCCGGATGCCCAGCTTGTCGAGTCCCGCGGACTCCTCCGGCGCCAGCCCGGGGACGCCCTCCCCCATAGTGCTGAGAGCATCCCAGTGCTCGACCACGGCGAGACTGCCGTCGACCCTTTCAACCAGGCGGGCTCCCGGCGCGAGTTTGAGCGTCACACTGCGGGGCGGCTCAGCCATGGCTGGCACCGGGTCGGCAGCGGAAGCGGCCGCAGCAAGACAGCGGGCTTCGCCCGGAGCCGCGTCCGCCGGCGCGGGCCCACCGGCCAGGGCCACGCCCAAGAAGACCATCCCCACCACAGCCGGCAGAGCCGGCACGAGCCACGCCGCGCGTCTCGCTATGGAGCGGAGTGTGGAGGCGTTGTCCAGATGCTTCGGTTCTATGAGACTCTCCAGAGCGGGGTTCTGCGCCGACGTATTGTAGTCCTATTCGGCGATAAGCGCCGACGACCTACCCATTTTCGTCTCCCGCGCCGGGCGTCACGACTCGTACTCCATGGGCATAACGGTGTCCGTGACGGCGAGGCCGGCGCTGCCCACGTTCGTCACCAGACGGGGTTCGAAATCGAAGGTGTCGCCGGCCACCCACTGCACCCCCCCGACGGGCGCCTTGCATACGTTGTCGGCCGGTCGTCTGCTCAGGACCGCACCGGCCACGTCGACCGGAGCGGTGAGATCGATCGGGCCCAGGCAGGTCTCCAGACTGGTCTTTCGCGCCTGCTCCATGAACTCCGTCCTATTGCCGGGATCCGCGACCCGCTTGAACACGTCGAACGCCCACTCAAAACCGGAGTACTGCGCCAGTGCGGAGGTCCATTGATCGCCCGTCTTGGTCATGTAGTCTTCGGAAAGTTCTTCGCAGGTCATGCCCGTGATCGAATCCCGAAACGGCCAGTCGGGCTGCCAGAGGCTTTCGGCCGTCATGTTGCGGGCGCCGGTTCCCATGGCCTGGAGCACGTGAGGAGCCGAAAGCGCCCCTCCCATGGTGACTACCTTGGGACGATAGCCCTGCGCCAGGGACTGCTTCCAGAAGAGGATGAGATCCGTGGTGCTCGGAGCCCCGCAGCAGATCTCGCAACCGGCCTTCGCGAACTCCGAGACGTGCGACGTGAGTTCCTCGACGGGCACAGCATACAACGAGGTCAACACCAGCTCGTAGCCGGCGTTCTCGGCGAATCGAGGTAGACCGTGCTCGGCGTCGGACCAGGCCCGGCCGCCGGCGTTGTCGGGGAAGAGCAGGCCCACCTTCTTGTTCGTCGGGACCTGATCCCACATCGCGACGAAGTTCGCGAACACATCCTCGAGACCGGTCCCGAAGGCATAGGTCCATGTGAAAGGTCCACCCGGCTTCGTCTCCCGGTCAAGGACGAATCTGCGCCAGTCGACAAGCGTGCACAGGCACGGGCACGCCAGCAGCTCAGCCCGGTCGGCGACCGGGTTGACCAGGTCCACGGGCCCCGAACACAAGACGACGTCGACCCTGTCCTCGGCGATCAGCTTGTGGGCCGCCTGCGCCGCGAGGGCCGGATCAGAGCGGTTGTCGCGCGTGACGAACCGGAGCGGGTGGAAAAGGCCGTCGCGGCACCACACCCCGTCGGGACGAGCATCCGCGACAAGCCCCATCCACCAGTCATCGGCCTTGCCCGACAGGGCCAGATGCCCGCTCCGAGCGGATACCACGCCCACCTTGAGGGCCCTACCACTGGGAGGGCCGGTCGCGACCGTCGTGGACGTGGATGCGGTCACCGTCGTGGTGCTGGCGCTGCTGGTGGTCGTGGCGCCGCCGGGGATGGTCGCGGTCGTGTTGCTGGTCTGCTGGCCGTCGTCACAACCGGCCGCAAGGCTCCCCAAACCGGCTCCGAGGCCGGCCGCAGTGCACAGCGCCGCAGCCGCCATGCGCAGGAACTCACGCCGGCTGATGGCCCCGGCGGCGACCGTGTCGCCGCCGGCTCGCTGAGTCCTATTGCCGCCACACCGCATGCCAAGCTCCTAGGCCTACCGCGTCGGGAGCCTGCCCGCTCGCCGGGTCGAGCCCGCGACACCGTCATTGGTGAAGGGAGGATACCGCAACCGCGCCCCGCTCTTCGAAACGTCCGCCGCGCCGTGCCGGAGTAGGTCTGCTCTTTACGGCATTCTTATGACTATCCGGTTATACTGCTCATTCGCCGTCTCTTTTCGACTTCAAGTGAGGTGCTAGTGACTAAGAGAGTTGTGTTCGCGATCCTCCTGCTCGCCTTGGTGTTCGGCGCTGCTTCGATGGCGGGCTGCGGCGGTGCTCTACCCGGAGACGCCGTGGTCAAGGTCGGTGACATCGCTGTCAAAGAAGAGGCGTTCAATGAGCGCGTGAAGGAGTTCGCGGCCCAGTACGGCGTCCCTGACGAGGCCACCGACCCGGAGGCTTGGAACGCTTTCGAGGCCCAGGTGCTCGAGTACCTCGTGACCTACAATCTGGCGGCCCAGAACGCCGGCAAGTTCGACGTCACGGTGACCGACGAGGAAGTGCAGGCCGAGGTCGACACCATCCTTGAGGGCTACTACCAAGGCGACCAGCAGGCTTTGGTGGAGGATCTGGCAGAGGCCGGCCTGACCCTGGACAAGCTCAAAGTCAACTACAAGGAGAGCATGCTCCTGCAGAGGGTCTACGAGAAGGTCATCGAGGATGTCGAGGACCCCACCGACGCGGATATCGCCGCGTATTATGAGGAGAACAAGGACGGCTTCCAGCTGGAAGAGACGCGCACGGTGCGGCACATCCTCATCAAGCCCGCTAGTCCCGCGACCAACGACACGACCACGACCACTGCCGCTGCGACCACTACCACCAGCGAGATCACCGATGCCGACTGGGCGGATGCTCTGGCGACCGCCAAGAAGGTGCGGGACCTCCTGATAGGCGGCGGTGATTGGGCGGAGTTGGCGACGGAGTACTCCGACGACACGTATTCCGCTTCGCGCGGCGGCGAGCTGGGCGCGATAGAGAAGAACGGCGAGATGGTCCCAGAGTTCGAGGAGGCCGCGTTCTCCCTGAAGGCCAACGAGATATCCGAGCCGGTGAAATCCATGTTCGGGTATCACGTGATCCAGGTCACGGAGATCTCGGAGGCCAGACTGCAGACCCTCGAGGAGGTCAAGGAGGGCATCTCGGCTCAACTCCTGCAGGAGAAGCAGGGTGAGGCCTGGTTGAAGTGGCTCGAGGACATGAAGACCGAGTTGGGCGTCACCTATCGGGAAGACATGCAGCCCACCACGACGGTCTCGACCGAACCGACCGCCACGACGAACGATCCGACCGGCACCACCGTCGAGGGAGAGAGTACGACCACCTCGGCCGGTCAGACCATCACCACTTCTGAGGCCACCCCGACCACGGAGGCTACAACAACCACGGCCAAGCCGTGAGTTAGAGCCCGCCGCGCGTCAACTGGAGACGCCGCGCACCGGCTGGAGACGCCGCGCCTTCACTGGATATGCCGCGGGGCCGGGGATCAGAATCCCCGGCCCCCGTTTTCGTTGCATCCCGCCTCTGTCGCGGCGTCCCGTTATCCTTGCAGCGTCGCGCTCCTGTCGCCGCGCACCGCTCTCTTCGCGACCGGTCAGTTGGCGGTGACCGTGTCCGTGCGGGTGATGACCAGTCCGCGGCGGCCGCACTCCGCGATGAAGGCGTCGCGCACGCTCCGCGGGAGCTCCTCCGGACATACCAGCCCCGGTTCGCTGATGCGGCCCTCCACGATGGATTCAGCGTAGATGGAGGCAGGCGTGCTCGTGCCGTAGGAGACACAGGTGGCGCCGCGTATCTGCGTGTTCACCCACCGGATGTCGGGCGGGAAGATATTGTACGTGATGCTGGCGGGTTTGCCGTTCCTCTCGCCTATGCAGTCGACCGTCACCACGCCCGTATCGACGATCTCTCCGGCCAGAGCCAACCGGGCCAACTCATCGGCGGGCGGATTGGGAGGCAGGGTGGCGACATAGACGTCGATGGGCCTCACCTTGGTGCCATCCTTCAAGGTGACCGGCACTTTGCTGGTCATCCCCGAGCTCACGAAGGCGAAGTCGGCATCCAGCCCCTCCTCCGGACCGCCCATCTTGAAGTCCACGTATCGCAGCCCTTTGTCGCCGTACGCGCGCGGCAGGAGCCGCGGCAGCGTCGTCACCTCTTCGTGGTCGTGGCACACCACCGCGCCCAATCCGAATGGCTGCGGGAACTGATAGTGCTCCTTCCGCGCGAAGATGTCGACCCGCTTGAACTCGGCGTCCTCGAACAGCAGAGGCGGTTGCGCGCAGTCGGTGTAGTAGGTCTCCTGCGACCACACCTGCAGCGGGACAGGCGACTCGAAGAGGGCATAGTCCTTGATGCGGATCTCGAAGCAACGGTCGAGGTCCTCGTAGCCGTTCGCCGCGAAGGTGTTCGTGACCCCGGGGTCCATCCCGGTGTTAAGGAGAGCCACCAGCCCACGGTCCTTGAACTCCGCAGCCAGAGTCGTCTGTTCCAGGTAGGCTTCGTCTATGGTCTTGGTGCGCGTCTGCCCGGAGGCCATGTCCATGTAGGCCGCGCCCGCGTCGAGGCAGGCCCGCATGATGCTCATGTTGTACTCGGGGATGACTGCGTTCACCACCAGTCTGGCTCCGGAGGCAAGCCGGGTCACGGCCGCAGTGTCGGCGGCATCGATCTGCTCCGCCCTGGCCTTCCCCGCTCCCACCTCTTTGACGATCAGCCTGGCTCGGTCGAGATCATAGTCCGAGACAACGACCTCGGTGACCGCGGGATTGCGCCCCAGGTTCCAGGTGATCACATGGCCTTGCTGGCCCGCGCCGACGATCAGGACCTTCACGGCAGTACCTCCTCGAGGGATTGAAGGCGCCACGGCGGGGGCCGGACGGCGCCCACGCCTGAGTCAGAAGACTATCACGGGGGCGAGATGCCTTCGCCGCCCAGGCCGGGCTAGAGCCTGAGCGATGGCGTGATCCGAGCGACCTTGGTGAGAGCGCGACGGCTCCGACGACCTCCCATTGACAGACATGGCGCCGGGGGCATAGGGGCAGGCCGAGAGCTTTGCGGTACTCCGCAGTGCTCAAGGCGGGCCCCTATGCCCCCGGCCACTCAGCGTCTAGGCGCCTGTCTCAAACCGGAACGTCTGATCGGGGTCGATGATTGCCAGCAACCGCACGATGCAGCCGTCGCCGCCCGGCCACCGCCACGGGAAGGCCATGAAGGTGCAACGCTTGCCGGTGACCGCGTCCAACTCCCCGCCCGCGTTCTCGATGCCGGGTATGCCGCCCTTGACCATGAGTGTCTTGTGGCCGGCTTCCCAGCTGGGGAAGTCCTCGATGGGGTCACGGCCGACCTCGGCCTTGTACTCATCGATGAGATGGGGATGTGTGGGGCCGAGACCGTGGTTCACCAGCTTGGTGGCCATCGGGTGGTCGTTCGCCTGGCAGCCGTACGCCACCATCTTGACCTTCTTGTCCACCAGCCACTGCGCGCCCGGCTGGAAGATCCCCGGACCGTGGCCGAAGTACTCGTCGGTGTCCGCCCACTTGTGATGGTAGCCGGTGTTGATGACGACGATGTCGCCCTCCTGGATCTTGGGCGTGGCGTTCTCCAGATCCTCCGGGGTGATGATGCCCCACTTGCCTTTGGGGATGGACACGCACACGCCGGTGCCGAACAGGCGCCACAATGGGTAGTCGGCGATCGTGGGCGTGCATTCGGTCACATGCAGCGGGGCGTCCATGTGGGTGCAGCGATGCATGATGCCCTCCCACTGTATCTGGGAGACCCCATCGCGCGCATGGAACTTGTCGACCGTGAGGTTGACGCTCGGGCTTGACGGCCACTCGGGCATGAACTGCATGAACGTGTGGCTGAGATCGTATATCTTCAGGCTCATTTCCTGGTTCCTTTCACCCTGGTCGACGTCAGTTGCCCGGCTCGATCCGACAGTCGCCGCTGGGATCGATCATGGCGACGAAACGTACCTGGCACGCGTCTCCGTGCTCGATCTTCCACGGTGTCGCGGCCAGCGTGGCGCGTTTGCCCAGGAGGACGTCCACGTCGCCGCCCACCTGCTCGATGGTCGGGATGCCGGCGCCGAGGAGGATCTTGTGGGCCACGTTCCAGTCCGGGTGCTCCTTCTTGGGATCCAGGCCGGTAGCCTTCGTGTACTCCCCGGCCAGCCTCTTCATCTGCGGGCCGCCGCGGTGGGGGCCCATGGAGGTCGCGAGCGGATGGTCCACGTGCGGCGTGTCGACGGCGACCATCTTGGGGTTCTTCTTGACGAGCCACTCAGCGGCCTCTTTGGAGAGGCCCGGGGCCTCACCGTAGTACTCGAGGCCATCGGAGTACTTGTGATGCCATCCGGTCACGATGACCACTACGTCGCCGTCCTTGACGCCCGGCTTCGCCGTCTCAAGGTCGGCCGCGGTGATGACCTCCCAGTTCTTCTTCGGCACGTCCAGGATGGCGCCGTTCCCGAAGAAGCGGTCGGGCGGGATGGAGGCGAGGTCCGCCCCCTTCTGAATGAGGTGCAGCGGAGCGTTCATGTGGGTGCCGGTATGCATGACCGTGGTGATCCTCCAAGCCAACACGCCGTGCTGCGCGTGCTTGACCCCGCGGACCATCCTGACGTCGGCCTGCCCGGGATACGAAGGTGCGCGCTGGTCCCATTCGTGACTGAGTTCCACCAGTTGCAGACCCGTGGTTGGGTCCTTGGTGACCGTGGGCGTGGTCATGTGCTTCCACCTCTTTCGGATAGGACTTACCACCAGGTGAAACCATCATACCATCTCCGCCACCGCCGGAAACCCTGACAGACCCCCCTCCGCGGCACGGAAGACGGCGTCAGATCCCTCCGATCGGACGGCGGACAATCACTGATCAAACGGCGGATCATCGCCGGCTCTGGATCATCGCCGGCTCCGTCTGTGGGGAAGGGGAAGAAACCAGCCCGCGGCCGGGGCGTCAGCTCTTGGCCTTGGCCACCAGCCGCTGACAGATGCGGACTCCCTCCATCGCGTCCGTGCTCCACGAATCGGCTCTGCAGTATTCGCTCACTCGGCTGTCCAGAGTACCTCCACCGAGAACCACAGGCGGGCGGTAGCCCAACTCGCGCTCATCGGCCCTGAGCAATTCCACGGTCTCCTTCATGCTCTCGAACGCGACCATGATGAGGCCGGAGAGGCACACGACGTCGGGTCGCGATTGCCTGGCCTCCGCCAAGAAGGACTCTGGCGAGACGTCGACGCCCAGGTCGATGACCTTTAAGCCGAAGCCCCGGAGCGACGTCGCGAAGAGGTTCTTGCCGATGTCGTGGATGTCCTTGGCGACCGTACCCAGGAGGATGGTGCCCGCCGGCTCCTCCCGCGGCTTCTGCTCATAGAGCGGTTGCACCAGGTCGAGGACTTCTTTGAAGAGCTCACCGGCCATGATGAGGCCGGAGATGAAGTACTCCTGCCTCTCATAGCGCTCCCCGACGACCCTCAGCGCCTGCTGGCATGTGTTCAGTATGGAGAGCGGCGTGGTATCGCCGTGAGCGAGCAGCTGTCTCGTGAGGTCGAGGGTCCGACTCTCGTCAAGCTCTATAAGAGCGCCTCGCAGCGCGTCCAGTGTGGCCAGGGACTGGTCCTCCGCTCTCACACTTCCTCCGCTCTCACACTATACATGTGTCCTTCGATGTCTATTCGGGACCCAGCCGGGCTCTGAGCCGGAACAGCTCCGCCCGCAGGATGAACCAGCCCCAGCTGACCGGAGTCCGGTCGCTCTCCTGGAAGATGTGCTCGAGGCAGAGGGCCAGGTCGCCTTCAGACTCCCCGAGGGCGCGGGCGCTATCAGCATCGAGTTTCACCGCGGTCAGCGTCAGCTCGCCCCGCGGAAAGCGCTGCGCTCTGCCCGAGTCCAAGAAGGCGTGCATAGATGTCAGTTGCAGTTGTGACTCCACCAGCGGTCGGCGCGGGTCGTAGACGATGTACTCGGCGTGGTACATGGCGGGGTTGCCGTTGTGCAGGACGAGACGGCGGACATAGATGACGCGCTCACCGGGGCTGATGGCCAGCATGGTGGCGACCTTGTCGTCCGCCCTGGTCATGGACGCCGACAGGAGGCGGATCTCGGCCGTCTCGTCGAGCCATTCTCCCGTCAAGGAATCCAGCCGGAAGCTCGTATCGCTCAGATCGACGGAGCGGGCGAAGGTCCCCCGGCCCTTGACCCCCGAGACCAGGCCCCGGTTCTCCAACATGGTCATCGCCTTGCGGACCGTCATCGGGCTCACCCCGAACTCACGGCAGAGCTCCGAGCCCGAGGGCAAGCGGCTGCCCGGCGGATAGACTCCCGAGGTGACCCGGTCGGCCAGCGTGTCGGCGATCCGTCGATAAGCGGGAGTGACCTGACCAGGGCCGTCGTCAGCAGGCACAGTCCGGGCCGTGACTGTCTCTCTAGCGCTTCTTTTGTCCACTCCCTGGAATCCCCCCTGGAGACCGGCGCGCCCTCGTCCCCCCATGACCGAGCGGAACCGGGCGGCTGACCTCCGAGCCTTGAGTATCTCCGATTGTGTCTATCCGAGCCGCAGGTTAGCTATCCATGTCTGCGATTCGAGACCACAATAACATCTATACACATTGCTTGCACACGGTCTAAGCATCTTGTATAGTCAGGCCGAGGGGAACCCACGACGCGAGCGGGCGGCGTAGCTCGCTCGGATGTGGTCCGTTTCGTACGAAGGGAGCCGCGATGACCCATGTACTCGTAGAAGCCATGGCCAACATGAAGGAAGCTGAAGCCCTGGGGATCGTAGACGATCTCCTGGCCAAGGGCGA
>CAZQDY010000048.1:0-19401 GCA_964592075.1 uncultured Gaiellales bacterium | reverse complement strand
GCGTCGCCCAGGAAGGCCAGGGCGATCTTGCCGTTCTTCTGATACTTGCAGGCGAAGGCCGCTCCGGTACCGATATGGACGGCCGCCCCCACGATCCCGTTGGCGCCTAGAACGCCCAGGGACATGTCGGCGATGTGCATCGACCCGCCCTTGCCTTTGCAGAAACCGGCCGCCTTGCCGAACAACTCGGCGAACATCCTTTTGGTGTCCGCGCCCCTGGCGATCAGGTGACCGTGGCCACGGTGATGGGTGCTCACATAGTCATCCGGCTCCAGGACCGACATGACCCCCGCCGCGATCGCCTCCTCCCCGCTATAGAGATGGAGGAACCCCGGCATCTCGCCTTTCAGGAACTCTTTGTGGGCCGTCTCCTCGAAGGTGCGGATCCTCACCATGGTGCGATACAGACCAAGGTAGGTATCCTTGTCCATGGTCCCATCCGCTGCCATAACAGACCTCCTGCCGGCGACTGCTGACTGCTCGGTCGGGATCCTCGCTCGCAAGGGCCGGGTCGGACCGACCATTGCATAGAAGGGTACCATAGTCTAGTATGTATGTCCACACTTACTTAGCGGAGGCAGATTCATGAGCGACCGCGCGGAGAAGACCGATCGGGTCTCCGCAACCCCCGACGACAAGGTCCCCAAACGGCGGCGCATGGGCCGCGATCAGCGGCGTGTCCAGTTGATCGAGGCGGCCGTTCGGTTGATCGGCACGGCCGGCATCCACGGGACCACCATGTCCAAGATATCCGCCGGGGTGGGCCTCTCCGAGATGGCTGTGTACAGGCACTTCTCGAGCAAGAACGAGATACTCATGGAAGCCGACACCTACCTCCTGGGCAGGCTCCTCGAATGGCTCGAGTGCTCCTCAGAGCCCTCCGTCATCCGGCGGCTCGCCGAGATAGGGGAGCGGCATTTCGACATGCTCTCCTCCGATCTGGAGATGTTCACCGCTCCCTACATGCAGTTCCTCACCATGACACAGAGTGACGACGCGCTCCATCGCCATGTCGCCCGGAACAACGCCCGGATGAAGGAGACGATCGAGAGGTTGGCGCAGGAGGGCATCGCCCAGGGGACCATCCGCGCGGACGTGGACACCTTCTTGTTCACTCACGAGTTCGTCGGCTGGTTCCTCGCCGAGGATATCCACTGCTTGAGCGATCTGTTGGACGGGACCTTCTCCCGTTCCTCTCACCTGCGCATGCTCGACCTGATCCTGCGCGACGTCGCGGCGCCGGGGAGCCTCTAGGAGAGCTCCTGCCCGCCTCCGTGCTGCATACCGCCGTCGATCATGAACATGCCGCCCGTACAGTTCCTGGCCTCGTCCGAGGCCAGGAAGAGCATCAGTTCCGCCACTTCCTCGGGTTGCACGAATCTCTTGAGAAAAGTGGCAGCCTGCAGTTGGGCCCGCCCTCGCAACGGGTCCTGGGGGGAGATCTCCGCTTCCACGGCCCGCATCATCGGGGTGTCCACCAGGCCGGGGTTCACGGTGTTCACCCGGATGTCGCTGGAGGCAAGCTCTCGAGCGGCCACCTTCATGACGCCGGAGAGAGCATGCTTGCTGGCTGTGTAGGCGACCGCCTCAGGGTTCCCGATGATGGCGCCCGCGGAGGACGTGATGATGATGCTGCCTCCGCCTCGCTCGGTCAGGTACGGTACCGCGTGCTTGATGGTGATCACCACGCCGGTGACGTTCACCGTCATGACCCGGTTGAAGTTCTCCACGGAGGCTCTCTCAATGGGAGCCTGGGTACCGAAGATGCCGGCGTTGGCGATCACGATATCGATGCCGCCGAACACCTCCGCGGCTGTAGCCATCGCCTGTTCGATCTGAGTCTCCTGAGTCACGTCGGCGATGAAGGGCAGGACGCGAGAGCCCAACGGCGCGACCGCTTCCCTGAGACTATCGGCCTCCATGTCAATCGCGAGCACCCGGGCTCCCTCACTGGCGAACAACCTCGTCGCCGCGAGACCTATACCCGAGGCTGCACCTGTGATCACGGCCACCTTGTGTTCCAGTCTGGCCACTGTCGTTCCTTTCGGTGATCGGGGTACTCCCATCTTGGCAAGCGTGGCCCCCTGACGCAAGCCTCCGCTCAATGGTGGGACCCATGGCCCGGCGCGGGGATGTGCCGCGACTTGCCGCGGCGCCGTCCGCGAATGAAATGTGTGGGTTCGTGGTATCTCAATGCCTACGACCATCCTGCCGGCCCGCGGTGTGAACGAGGCGGGACAACCGGCTGAATCCGACGAGAAGTGGAGGTGGATCGATGAAGGACAAGGGTGAGGGCAAAGGAAGCCGCGCCGCTGCTACCGAGCTGGAGGGCCGCTTCCGCAACCTCCGCTGGTGGAACGTGATAGTGGGCATTGTGCTGGCGGTCGAAGCCGTCGTCATGGCGGTTCTCGCCACCGATTTCAGACTCCCGGTGACCGGTACCTTTCTCCAGGGCCCTCCGGGCACTGAGGGCGTGCTCACGAGAATAGGCGGCCTGCCGCTGGCATGGGGCACGTTCGCCTTCATGGCCCTGTCGGCGATCGCTCTCTTGACCATCGCCTCGCCGGGAGTGTTCGGCTGGTACAAGCGCAACCTCAGATACGAGCGCAACTACGGCCGCTGGATCGAGTACTCCATCACGTCGTCGCTCATGATCGTGCTCATCGCCATGGTGTGCGGCATTACCGATATCGCGGCGATGCTCGCCATCTTCGGCGTGAACGCCTCGATGATCCTGTTCGGCCTTCTCATGGAGAAGTACGAGAACCCGGGCAAGCCCAACTGGCTCTCCTTCTGGTTCGGGTCGTTCGCCGGCATCATCCCCTGGATCGCCATCGTGGTCTACCTGGCCTCGCCGGGCGTCGACGGGGCCAGCCCTCCGGGATTCGTCTGGGCGATCCTGATCTCTTACTTCGTCTTCTTCATGAGCTTCGCGGTCAACATGTTCCTTCAATACAGGCAGGTGGGCCGTTGGCGCGACTACCTGTTCGGAGAGAAGGTCTACATCCTCCTCAGCCTCACCTCCAAGTCGCTGCTCACCTGGCTGGTGTTCGCCAACACTTTGATCCCCGATTAGTCCAGAGACCACGTTGGCGCGCGTAGTGAGAGGAGCCGCACCGGCCTGGGCCGTCACCGCAGCCGCTGCGGCTCTGGTCCTGAGCCTGGGAGGCTGCGGTGACGCGGCAGAAAGCCGGAGCACAGTGGAGGACACACCGATGACGGCTGTCGAGAAGCTGATACACACTGAGAAGGAGTGGAAGGAGATCCTGCCCCCCGAGAGATACAGGGTCCTCCGCGAGAAGGGCACCGAGCCGGCCTTCACCGGAGAGTACGACGACTATTGGGAAGACGGCGTGTACGTCTGCTACGGATGCGAGCTGCCGTTGTTCGATTCGCAGGCCAAGTTCCACTCGGGTTCAGGGTGGCCCAGCTTCTGGCAGCCCATCAGACTGGGTGCGGTGGAGGAGCATCCCGACGATTCTCTTGGGATGAGCCGCACAGAGGTCACGTGCGCGCGCTGCGACGGCCACTTGGGACATGTGTTCAACGACGGGCCCGAGCCCACCGGGCTACGCTACTGCATCAACTCCGCCTCTTTGAAGTTCGTGCCCCGGTAGCCGCAGCCCGCGGCACGCGCGGGACCGCGCGGACCGAGCGTGCCGCGGGCGTGATGGCGCCTGCGGAAGGCCGCTAGAACGTCTCGAACTCCGAGACCACCTCGGTCTTGATGAGCCTGACCAGCTCCTGCAGGCCGGAGAACACGTTCTCGCGGATATCGCCGGCCACGAGCGCGTACATGATGTCGTCGCCCACGGCCAGCCGGCCCTCGTTGATCCACGCCCGCGCGGCGACGATGCCGGGCCGGGCTGCCACTTCAACCAAGACCTCCCTCAGCCGGCCGGCGTCGTATGACAGGTCCATCCCCTTGACGACGGCGCCGTCGCGCGCACTACCACGCACCACTCCGTTGTGACAGAGGTACATGCCTATCTTGGAGCTGTCGGGACCGCTCTTGATCTCCTCCAACCACGTCTCGAATGTAGGATGTGACGCGTCGATGGTGTCCTCCTTCCCATGATCCGCGCCCGATAGAAGACGCAGAGGCGACGGTAGCACAGCCAAGCGCCGTGGATCGACGTCTCTATTCCACCGAGATCTCCACCAGCCACTTGACCCAGAGGTTGCCGTCCTTGCCGGGGATGACGGCCCGCACCGGGAACCCATGGAGCACGGGCAGTGTGTCACCCATCAGCTCGTACGCGAGGAAGCTCTCGGTCCCCAGAGCAGTCTCCAGCGTCAGCGAGATCGAATAGCCATCCGCGCTCTTCATCTCGATGCGTTCCGCGTCGGGCTGCACACCGGCCATCTCAAGGATCGCCTCCAGCGACGCACCTGACCAGGTCGCCTGGTCGGTGAAGAAGCCCGGGCAGTTCAGCAGCGGGCTGGCCGTCACTCTGGGTAGGCCGCGCAACTCGTCGTAGGTGAGGCTCAGCTCTCTGGCCACCTTGCCGCCGACCTTGAGCCTGTAGGTGGCCAGATCGACGACCACCGGCTCGCCCGTGACGTGCAGACCGGTAGCAGGGTCGACCTCGGTGTATCCGGGTATGTCGGCGGGCAGGCTCGGGACCGCAACGGGTTCGAGGTCGGCGGACGTCGGGGTCGTCGTGCTGATCGACGACGCCGTGGAGTCGGTGCTCACAGGCGCCGCTGTGGTCGTGGTACTGACGCTCCCGCTTGTCTCGGCGGTCTTCGTGGTAGTCGTCATCTGATCGGCCCCGTTTCCGCAACCCAGAGCGCCCGGCGTGACGAGCAGGGCGACGATCAGGGCTGCGAGGATGCTCCTGCGCAACTTCACTCCTTCCGCCCTTCCTCCGAGGACCGGCTCACACATCCTCCTCCGAGCACTTCCCCGGCGCGCGCCCCTCGGGAAACTTCGGGCCCGCGCATCGGCAGCGCCGGTATACTCAAAGACGTTTGAGAGAAGCAAACGGCTCCGGGGGGCAGCATGTCGAGCAGACGCGCGAGAAGGTCCGGCTGACCGATGGGCAGAGGATATGTCCATGGGTACGACCCCCGCGAGGCCATCCGCCTGCAAGATCAGGCAGGCGCTCTGGCGGACCTCCTTCACTGCGATACCGCCTATCCCGAGGGGAGCAGAGTGCTCGAGGCAGGCTGCGGCGTGGGAGCCCAGACCGTCACCCTGGCCGGCAACAGCCCGGGTGCCCGGATCGTCTCGGTCGACATCTCCGGCGAGTCTCTCGAGGCCGCGAAGACCGCGGCCGGCAAGGCCGGAATCGCCAATGTGGAGTTCGTGCAAGCCGACATCTTCTCGCTCCCTTTCGAGCCCGGGTCTTTCGACCACGTCTTTCTCTGCTTCGTTCTCGAGCATCTGCCCCAACCGGCCGAGGTGCTCCGAGCACTCAGGGAGGTGCTGAAACCGAGAGGCACCATCACCGCCATCGAGGGCGATCACGGCTCGGCCTTCTTCCATCCCGAGAGCGAGGCGGCTCACAAGGCGATCCGCGCTCTCGTGGAGTTGCAGCGGTCGGCAGGCGGCAACGCCGACATCGGCCGGGAACTCTACCCGCTGTTGGTCCACGCAGGGTTCGATGCGGTGCACGTCTCGCCGCGGATGGTGTACGTGGATGGAAGCAGGCCCGAGCTCCTCGACGGCTTCACCAGGAGGACGTTCACGGCCATGATCGAGGGAGTACGCGAGCCGGCGATCAAGGCCGGCCTGATGGCGCCGGAGGATTTCGACGCCGGCGTTCGCGACCTGTACCGCACGGCCGGAGCCGACGGTGTCTTCTGCTACACGTTCTTCAAGGGCACGGGCCTGAAGCCCGGGTCGTCCGGAGCCGCGCCGGAGAGGAGCCGCCCATGAGGGTCTCGGTCATCCTCGCCCATCCCGCGCCCGGCAGTCTCAATCACGCCATCGCCCAGACCGCGGTCGATCAGCTCCTTCGTGACGGCCACGAGGTGAGCTTCCACGATCTCTATCACGAAGGCTTCTCTCCTTTGCTGCCCGACGACGAGATCGACGCCGATGCCGGACTTCCTTCTGAGATAGCGGCGCATTGCGAGGAGATCGCGCGGGCCGACGGCATCGTGGTGGTGCACCCGAACTGGTGGGGTGGCCCTCCGACGATCCTCAAAGGGTGGGTGGACCGGGTCATGCGACCCCGCGTGGCCTACAACTTCCTCGAGGGCGACAGCGGCGAGGGCGTGCCTCAGGGTCTGCTCAGGGCACGGACCGCCATCGTCCTCAACACGGCCAACACTCCTCCAGAGCGGGAGACCACGGTGTTCGGCGATCCGCTCGATCTGACCTGGGGAAGATGCATCTTCGGGCTCTGCGGCGTGACCGACGTGCGCCGTCGCGTGTTCGCTGTCGTCGTCACGAGCACGCCGGAGCAGCGCGAGGCGTGGAAGGCCGAGGTGCGCGATCTAGTGAGAGCGTCCTTCCCGATTGGAGGTTAGGTCGATGGCTGCAGCCGACGGCATCGAGATCACCATCCTCGTCGACAACCAGGCCCTCGGCGGGCTTGCTTCGGAGCACGGCCTGTCGCTCTGGATCGAGGCTGAAGGCCGGCGCATCTTGCTCGACACAGGGCAGGGCGGAGCGCTGGAGAAGAACGTCCCCGAACTGGGTGTCGAACTGAGCCGGGCCGATACCCTAGTCATCAGTCACGGTCACTACGATCACACCGGCGCCCTCCCCTATGTGCTCGACCAGGCTTCCGGCGTTCAGGTGTATTGCCATCCAGATATCCTGCAGACCCGCTACGCCGTCCGCGACGGCAAGGCGAAGTCCATCGGCATCCCCGACGCGGCACGGCGGGCCCTCCAGGGCCTGCCGCCGGAGCAGGTCCACGAGATTGGCGGGGCGCTGATGCTCTCAGAGAACGTCGGTATAGCCGCCGCCATCCCACGACTCACGGACTATGAGGACACCGGCGGCCCTTTCTACCTCGACCCACAAGGCCTGACGCCTGACCCGATCGAGGACGACCTGGCTCTCTGGGTCCGGACGGACACGGGAGTGGTCGTCTGCCTGGGTTGCGCCCACGCCGGGCCGATTAACACCTTGCACCACATACACGATCTGGCCCAGGGCGCCCGGATCCGCGCCGTCGTGGGAGGTTTCCACCTCATGGACGCCTCCCGGAAACGGGTGGAGAGGACTATCGACTCCCTGCTGGACCTGGATCCCGATCTCGTGGTCCCCTGCCACTGCACCGGCAAGAGCACCTTGGGCCCCCTCCGTGAGGCTCTCGGCGGGCGGATGAGGGAGGGCGCCGCCGGGCTCGTGTTGCAGTTCTAGGACAGCGAAGCGATCAGCCCCAAGATCTCTTCGTTGGAGGGGATATCGGTCATATCGTGGCCATAGTGCACGAAGCGGGCCACGCCCGACTTGTCCACCAGCACCTGCGCCGGCATCCGCCCCAGCTTGAACAGCTTGATCTCCTGCCCGTACTGCTTGAGGACGGAGTGCTTGGGGTCGGGCAGCCCGATGAAGGGCAGGCTGTTCTTCTCCCAGTAGGAGGCGAACGCGCCCGGTCCCTCCGGCCCCACCACCACGATGGCAGTCTCGGCGGCTTCGAACTCGGCATGGTCCTGGCGCAACTGCGCCATGTGCTTGCGGCAGAAGGGTCAGGTGAACCCCCGGTTGAACACCAGGAGCACGTGGCGGGTGCCCCGCAGATCGGACAGCTTGAAAGGCTTCCCCCGGAAATCGGCCAGCTCGAATTCGGGGGCGGCGGCGTCAACATCGACCTTGGGCATGAGGCTCCACCTCCTCTGATGAGCCAAGGATATGAGCCAGACCGACCAGTATCCCGGCTGTTGCTCCCCAAATGCGGTGGCCCGCGTGGGGTATGACGTAGAACTCGTGGCGGACCGCGCCGACCACCAGGCTGTCGCGACGGTGATTGACGGGGTCGAGGACGAACGCGAGAGGCACTTCGAAGACCTCTGCCACCTCGTTCCGGTCGATGGCCAACTCTCCGAGTTCCTCGATCCAGCCGACGAACGGATAGACCCGGAAACCGGTGACGGTGGTGTGAGGAGGCAGGCAACCCAGGAGTTCCACCCGTTCCGGAGAAAGGCCGATCTCCTCGAAGGCCTCGCGCAGAGCGGCTTCCGCCGGGCCCGCGTCACATGCCTCTATCCTGCCTCCGGGAAGGCTGATCTGTCCCGGGTGGTTGCACAGATGCTCGGTCCGCCGGGTAAGGATGACGGCCGGTCCCTCCCGGCGCGCGACCAGCCCCACCAGGACCGCCGCCGGCACCCCCAGGTGCGGCGCCGGCCATTCCTGCTCAACCACACCGCAAGTGCCTTGAAGCCTGAGCCGCAGCCCATGTCGATCTATCTGTCCACCGTCCAACACACACGCTCCACGTCCCGGAGACTCACCGCGAGAGCTCCATCCGCCCTCAAGGATACCCGGACCGGTCCGGAACCAGCCCCGCTTGCGCCCTCGTGTCCGAGACGCTAAGGTTACGCCCTGGGGCCGCGCCCGCCGGGCGTCCGTCCCCGCTACTCCGAGGAAGGAGGTGCGCAGCATGATCGCCCGCAGAAAGACCTGATCCGCCGCTCTTGCGTGCACGGGTTGCACCAAGCCATCGATCAGTGACAGTAGACCTGTTGCCGGCGACCGCGCTGTGGCCCTCGTGGTGAGCGGATAGGATCATCCTCGCTCCTCCATTCGGCCCGCGAACCCGCCGGCGGACCATCACCATGGAGGAGACAATGAGCGAAGCCGCCACCGACTACCACCCCATGTGGGGATCCCTGGGACTTGACCTGCCGGCGCATGACGCTTTGCTGGCCGCCATCCCGGTCATGTACGCCGACGCTTACCTCGGTCAGACCGGCCGTCCCGAGGGAATGTCCTACTTCGACTTCGTGCTGAGCGAGATCCACGGCCTGCGGATCAAGGAGCTCGTGGACCACAAGACGGCGGGTGGAACCGTCATCGGGAGCTTCTGCCTGTATGTTCCCGAGGAGATCATCCGTGCGCTGGGCGGGCAATGCGTCGGCCTCTGCGCGGGGGCCGAGTGGGCCTACGGTGAGGTGGAGCGGATCCTACCGCAGAACACCTGCGCCCTCATCAAGTCCGCCATGGGCTTCAAACTGGGCAAAGTCTGCCCGTACGCGGAGGCCTGCGATCTGGTGGTGGGAGAAACCACCTGCGACGGCAAGAAGAAGGCCTACGAGCTGCTCGCCGAGCTGACGCCGCTTCACGTGATGGAACTCCCTCAGATGAAGAGGGCCGAGGATCGAGCCCTTTGGCGAGCCGAGATCGAGCGGCTCATCGCGAAGCTCGAAGAGGTGAGCAGGAGGAAGCTGACGACCGAAGCCCTTGCCGCCGCCACAAGAGAAGTCAACGACAAGCGGCGCGCTCTGCAGCGACTGAACGCCGCCCGTAAGGCTTCGCCTTCGCCGATCTCGGGCAAAGACGCCCTGCTCGCAGTGCAGGTGGCCTTCTATGACGACGTGCCCCGTTTCACCACCATGGTCGGCAAGATCACCGATGAGCTCGAAGCGCGGGTGGCCGCCGGTGAGGGCGTGGGCGCCCCTGGAGCGCCGCGCATCCTGGTGACCGGTACCCCCATGGCCATCCCCAACTGGAAGATGCACGACGTCATCGAGAAGGCCGGCGCAGTGGTGGTGATGGAGGAGCTGTGCACCGGCTCGCGATACTACTCCAAGCTGGTGGACGAGACACCGGCCGACCTGGCGGGCATGCTCGACGCCATAACCGACAAGTACCTGGACATCAACTGCGCCTGCTTCACGCCGAACTCGGCCCGCATCGACGACGTCATCCGCCTGGCCAGGGAATACAAGGTGGACGGGATCATCCAGTACGATCTACAGTTCTGCGGCCCCTACCAGATCGAGGCCACCTTGGTCACGCGGGCGGCGCAGGATGCCGGCATCCCGGTCCTGCGCATCGACACCGACTACTCGCCGGGCGATATCGGCCAGCTCTCCACCCGCGTGGAGGCATTCCTGGAGATGATAGGGTGAGCCCGATAGGTCGAGCCGGAAGCTGGATGAGCGAGGCACGAACGATCGCATGACTATGAAGGTCGTCTATCTCGACAACGCGGCCACGAGCTGGCCCAAGCCGCCGCAGGTGATGGCGGCTATGCAACGCTACCTGGGTGAGGTGGGCGCCAATCCCGGCCGCTCCGGCCACCGCCTTTCCATCGAAGCGGCCCGGGTGGTCTACCGAGCCCGGGAGGCGATGGCCGGACTGCTGGGCGTCTCAGACCCGCTGCGAGTGGTCTTCTGCGCGAACGCCACCCATGCCCTCAACTTGGCGCTCTTCGGCCTGCTCGAACCTGGGCAGCATGTGGTGACGACCGCCATGGAACACAATTCCGTCATGCGGCCGCTGCGCGCACTGGAGGCCGAAGGAGTCACGGTCTCCGTCGCCCCCTGCTCTCCGCAAGGGGTGCTCGACCCGGCCGACGTGGAGCAGGCGCTCCGCCCCGAGACCGCGCTGATCGCCATGACCCAGGCCTCCAACGTGGTCGGGACGCTCCTCCCGGTGAGAGAGGTGGCGACCCTAGCCCGCGCCCATGGTATTCCGCTGCTGGTCGACGGCGCCCAGTCGGTGGGCGCCATGCCCATCGACATGGAGGATCTCGGTGTCGACCTGTTGGCCTTCACCGGGCACAAATCCCTGTATGGACCGACCGGCACCGGGGGTCTCGTGATCGGCGAGCGCATGGACGCCGGCCGGTTGCGGCCGTTCGTTCACGGAGGGACCGGCAGCTGGTCTGAATCGCAGAACCAGCCGGAGTTCCTGCCGGACAAGTTCGAGAGCGGCACCGCGAACGCTGTCGGGCTGGCCGGTCTGGAGGCGGGAGTCCGTTGGGTGATGGAGCAGGGAGTCGAGGAGCTTCGTGACCGGGGGCGCGGGTTCACGAAGCGCCTGATCGAGCGGTTGGGCAACATCCCAGGAGTGACGGTGTACGGGACCCTCGACGCCGCCAAGCAACTCCCGGTGGTGTCGTTCACACTCGACTGCCTGGAACCGGGTGAGCTGGGTCTGCTTCTCGACGAGCGGTTCGGAGTCGCCGCCCGAGTGGGCCTGCACTGCAGCCCCCTCGCCCACAGCACCCTCGGGACCTTCCCCTCTGGGACCGTGAGACTCTCGCTGAGCGCCTTCACCACCGTCGCAGACGTCGATGCCGCGATCGACGCGGTCCGGCAACTGGCTTGCGACGCCCGCCCGATCGCCGCCGTCGAAGAGAGCAGCGACCGCCGATGACGCTCCAAACACCCTCACACAGCGTGTTCCTCGTGCCCTCCGCCTCGCACGCCATCAAAGGGGAGGCCGCCCTGATCGAGGCCGGCGTCGCCTGCAGGCTCATCCCGGTGCCCCGTACTCTGAGTTCCCAGTGCGGAGTGTGCCTTCGGGTGTCGCTCAGCGACCGCTCCCAGGCTGAGCAGGTGCTCGAGAAGGCCGAGGTGCGGGTATCCGGCATACACGATCTCGCGATGAGAATTCCAAGAAAGGAGACTGATGATGGATGCTCGATCTTCAGACCATGAACCGCAAGCGACACCGCCATTCCAGGCAACCGACGGCTCGGAGCCGCTTGTCCTTGCCATATCCAGCAACACCATGGGCAACGGCGACGACGAACTTGGCGGCGTGCTCATGAGGAGTCACCTGCACACGCTCAGCGAGGTGACCCCGCGACCCGAAACCCTCATATTGTTCAACGCGGGCGTGATGCTGGCCACAGAGGGGTCGCCGGTGCTCGACGAGCTCGAGGTGTTGGTGGATAAGGGGACTCAGATACTCCTCTGCGGCACCTGCCTGGGGCACTTCGGCCTCAAGGAGAAGGTGGCGGTGGGAGAGATCTCCAACATGTACGCCATCACCGAGACGATGATGCGGGCCGGCAGGGTGGTGAATCTGTAGCGCCTGTGAGGCTTGTGCCGCGGAGAGCGCCGCGCCCCTGTCCTCGTTTCTCCGCCTGCTGTTCCGGGTACGATTCTCTCTTGAAGACAGTGCCCGTCCCACAGCGACCGCTCCTTGGAGGTGCCACGTGACCAAGAGACCTATCGGCGTATGGATCATCGGGGTGCTCGCCCTGATAGGGGCGATCATCGAGCTCTTGGCCGGCTTCAGCGCCCTGGGAGTGGGCGGCCTGAACGCGGGCGGGATCCTCGGCATCCACTCCGACATCGAAGGCGCGCGTGCCATCGGGGCGGGCGTGCTCATGCTGGTCATCGGCGCCCTCTACCTGCTCTTCGCCATATCCTTCCTGGGCCTGCGGCGCTGGGCATGGATGGCGCTCCTCATCATCTCGGTCGTCGCCATCATCGGAGTCATATTGCAGTTCGTGTTCGACCAGTTCTACTGGTCGTCCATCGTGGGCATACTGCTGCCGTTGATCGTGATCGTGTATCTCCTCCGGCCCGAGGTGAAGAAGAAGTTCCGCTGGTAGCAGGGTCCAGGCGGCCCGACAGGACCCTAGCGGCCGACCATGACCTCCACCAGCCGGGGCTCCCCGGAGCTCGTGGCACGCCCCAGCACCGGGCCCAGCTCGTGGGGCACTTGGACGCGCTCCGACTCCACACCCAACGACTTGGCCAGCAGGCTGAAGTCCATGACAGGGCGATCCAGCTCCATGCCCTCGTGCTTCTCTTCCAGAGGGTAGTCTCCCAGCACGTGCTTGCGGACCAGCTTGACCTGGCCGTAGGTGGCGTTGTTGGTGATGACGAAGGTCACCGGGATCCGGTAGCGGGCGGCCGTCCAGAGCCCTTGCATGGACCAAGCTGCGCTCCCGTCGCCGAGAACGGCCACCACCTGCTTGCGAGGCAACCCCAGCTTGACGCCCAAGGCTCCGGGTAGGCCCCAACCGATGCTGCCCCCTTTCCGGGAGCGGAGGTAGCGCCCGGGCCGCGATGGGGCCACGATCTGCCGGAGTATCCCGGATGACGACCAGCAGTCGTCCACGATCACGGTGTCGGGGTTCGTGGCCGAAGCGATCTCGGTCATCAGACGCGAGGGGGCGATGGGGATGCGGTTGCGCTGGGCCGTCCAGCGCTCCTGCAGCGCAGCGAGCGTCTGCGCCTTCTCCTCGGCCAGCTCAGCCGCCCGACGCCGGACCCGCTCCCTGGCTTCGGGTTCGCCGGCCGGCAGCGCCGTCGACGCCGCCGCTTGCAGCGCGGTGTTCAGCTCCGCGAGAACTGTCTTGATGTCGCCCTGGATCCCACAGTCGGTCCGGAGGTTCTTGCCGATCTCCCAGGGATCGTCGTCGATGTGAATGATCTTGGTGCGCGATAGCGACGGCGCCTGCGAATCGTAGAAGCCGGCCGAGAAGAGAGAGCAACCGACGCCGATCAAGACGTCGGCTTCCTTCAGCACCGGCTCGCTCGAGCGGTCGGTCGGGTCCAGCTCGCCCAGGTACTGCGGGTGGCCTACCGGGAAGTTGACGTCGGCCATCCAGGCCTGGTGCACGCGCGCCCCGATCAGCTCCGCGAACCTGACCACTTCGTCCAGGGCGCCGCTCCGCGCCACCCCGCTCTCGACGAGGAGCAGGGGGCGCTCAGCGCAGATGAGGATCTCCACGGCCTTGGCCACCGCGGCCGCGTCGGGCCGTAGCCGCGTCTGTGCCTCCGTGCGCGGCTCGTAGGTGAAGTCGAACTCCTGCTGAAGTACGTTCTGGGGCAGGGAGACGACCACGGGCCCCATGGGCGGCTGGAGGGCCATCTTGAAGGCCCTCTGGATAACCACGAGGATGTCTTCGGCGTGCACGATCTCAGTCGCCCATTTGGCGTGAGGCCTGCCGATGCCCACGATGTCGCCGGTCAGATGCGGGTCGCGTTGAAGAAGCCGTGTATCATTCTGGCCCACCGTGACCACCAACGGGACGCCGCCCAACTTGGCGTTGTAGAGGAGGGGAGAGGCGGCGGCCAAGCCGGAAGCGGTATGTAGATTCAGGAAGGCGGGCTTGCCGGTAGCCCGGGCATAGCCCTCGGCCATGCCGGCGCAGACCACCTCCTGGAGTCCCAGGATGTACTTGATCTCGGGAGCTTCCTCCAGCGCGTCCATGAAGTGGATCTCGGTCGCCCCGGGGATGCCGAAGACGTACTCCACGCCTTCCTGGCGAAGCACTTCGATGAGGGCACGCTTGCCGGTGGTCCTGTTCATGAGGACAGGATGCCAGAGCCGGGCCGCGGAGTACAGTGCCCGTTCATCTATCAGGCCGGCTGTGCTAACGTCGACTCCTGCGACCAGGCTCACGGCCGGCCCCAAATGCATCTGGTGATCGAAGCACTCGGAGGCAGACGTGGAACAGACGATCCAGCTCCCGCAGCCCCAAACGAGCGGGGGCATGCCCCTCATGGACGCCATCCGGCAACGGCACAGCACCCGGGAATCGTACAGCACTAAGGATCTACCGTTGCAGGAGCTCGCCAACGTTCTCTGGGCCGCCGTCGGCATGACCCGGGAGCAGGGCGGAACCGGCATCGGGACCAAGGGCTGCCGCACGTCTCCGACGGCGCATAACTGGCAACAGATCGCCGTCTACGTCGCGCGGGCCGACGGTCTGTACCTGTACGACGCGGTCGCCAACACTCTCCAGGGCATCGTCCCCCACGACATCCGGCCCATGCTCGCAGGCGAGCATCAGCCCTGGATCGTAGACGTCCCGGTGAGCCTCGTCTACGTAGCCGACATGGCCAAAATGTACGGTGGGGGGGCCGGGGACTTCGACGTCTTCCGCTGGACCGACTGTGCCGCCGCCGCCGAGAACGTCTATCTGTACTGCGCTTCGGCTGGGCTGGCGACCGTTCTCAGGGCGCTGTTCGACCGGGCTCCTCTCTTCGAGGCCATGCGGCTGGAACCGGGCCAGGTGGTCACTCTCTCGCAGGTGGTGGGATACCCGGCCTAGGTCGTAGTGTCTACCACGGAAATCATGAAGATCAGGCGCACGTGTCTACTCCTCGCGCTTCTGCTCCTGCTCGCCCTTGGCATTCCGGGTTGTGGTGGCGACGCGACGGAACCCACCGCGCCGCCCGGGACGGAACCGTCCGTGACCCAGCCGGCCACGACCGGCACGGATGGCTCGACCACCACAGGATCGGAGGAGAAGGTGTTCACTCTGGACGAACTAGCTGGGTACGACGGCAACGAGGGTAGGGCCGCCTACGTAGCCGTCGACGGAGTCGTATACGACGTTTCGGCAAGCCGCATGTGGCCCGAGGGCAAGCACTCCGCCTGTGGCGCAGGCGCTATTGCCGGACAGGATCTTTCGGAGGTGCTCAAGAGAGCTCCTGCGAACATGCGGGCCCTGATCGAGAGGATGCCTGTCGTCGGGGAGCTGGCGCAGTAGTGGATCGGAAGCGGGTAGCCTGGCGTGTCGGCCTGGCCGCGGTCGGCCTGGCGATGCTGGTGATCCCGCCGCTGGCCGTGAGACTGTCCGGCACCGCCGCGACCGACGCCCTGTGGACCACCCTGCGGCTGGCCGCGCTGGAGGCGCTCACTCTCATCACCGCCAACATCGTGATCGGGGCGTTCCGGCCCCTGTTGAACCGGCTGGCCCGACCGCACACGATGCACCGGCTCCACGTCACGGTGGGTCTGGCCGCGTTCGCGATCGCCCTCGCTCACGGCATCATGGTCGCGGTATTCGGCCTGGCGGGCTATCAGACCGGACCGGCCTGGGTGGGGCCTGTTGTCCTAGTCCTGCTGGCAGGGACCATCCTCGCCGCCGTCACCAGGCGCGCTCTGCGCCGCACCTGGCGCTGGATCCACCGCGTCAGCTACCTCTTGTTCGCGGCCGCGCTGGCGCACGGGCTATTGCTCGGCTACGACCTGGGGCAACAGGTGCTTCTGAAGATCTGCTTCGGCGTCTACGCGGCGGCCGTGGCGGCGGGACTGGTCTACAGGATCGCCGCGTGGATCGCGGATAGAGGTGAGAAGATCCAGGGCGCGTGACGCTCGCCGAGTCGAAGGTCCCGGGACCGAAGACAACGGACGGGCGCCGGCGTCCTACGCCGGCGCCCCGCCAAGATCCCGGTAGGTCTGCCCTACTCGGCTGCCTTGAGCTCTGCCAGCCGCCTCTCCACCTCGGCATCCTCGGCTAGGTCGTCCAAAGTGTCGAACTGGCCGTCCAGCGAGGACGCGGCCACTTCCGCCATGCCGGCGGCTTTCGCCTCCTCGCGGCGGATCCGCTCTTCGAACCGGTTCAGCTCGCTGGTGGGGTCGGTGATGTTGATGCTCTTGAGGGCGTCCTGCACCTTCATCTGGGCCTCGGCCACCTTGGCCCGCCCCACAAGCTCGTCGCGCTTGGTCCTCAGCTCCTCGAGCTTCACGTGCATCATCTGCAGCCCGCTCTTGAGCTTGGCGACCACTTCTGTCTGCTGCGTGATGGGCCCCGCGAGGTCTTGCACCTGTTCCTCGAAAGTTATCTGGCGCTTGAGGGCGACCCGGGCCAGATTCTCGAAACGTTCGGCTTCCAAGGGGCTGGTGGCAAGCAGTCCCTTGGCCTTGTTAGTCGCCGCAGCGGCCTTGACGCCCCAGTCGGCAGCCGTCTTCTGCGCTTCGCGGGAGTCCTCCTCCATCATGCGCAGGTTGCCGATCGTCTGGGCCACGGCTTCCTCGGCCTCGGCGATGCTGTTGATGTAGTCGCGGATCATCTGATCCAGCATCTTCTCGGGGTCTTCGGCTGCGTCGATGAGCGCGTTGATGTTGG
The DNA here is from genome assembly GCA_964592075.1 of uncultured Gaiellales bacterium. Lineage (GTDB taxonomy): Bacteria > Actinomycetota > Thermoleophilia > RBG-16-64-13 > RBG-16-64-13 > RBG-16-64-13. Next base: position 2,668 of record CAZQDY010000048.1, on the reverse strand, counting down.
CGCGCGCGAGTTGCGCTATCCGCCCTAGGATGGACTGCTGTGCCATTGCTGCTCTCCTTCCCGTTGCCGTGACTGAGTGTCTATGTTCCATATCTCGTGTCCAGCACACAGGCCTGGACTTTGCTCTCCACTTCGGGCCACCCCGACCCGAGGCCCTAGAAGCGGCCGCCACCTCCACGACGCATGCGCGTGCCGGTCCCACCGAACGAGGGTGGGGAGAAACCGCCTCCGCCAAAAGACCTGCTCGAGCTCCCTCCGAACCGCCCGCCCGCACCCGTCCTGCCGCCCGGCCTGCTGCCGCCAAAGATGGACCCGCCCGAGCTCCCCCCACTGCCGAAGACGGACCCCCCGGAACTACCCCCACCCAGCCCGCTGGCCAGGATACCGCCGAGGATAGCCCCGATCACACTCGACCCAAGATCCATGCCGGGCACTCCCGCGCTGGTGGTGGCCTGCCGCATGTCGGCTTGGGCTTCGTTGAGCGCCCGCGAGGCAAGTTCATGCGCGTTCGCCGCATACCGCAGCGCCGTCACAGGGTCTGATGCGCTCAGCGCGACCGCTTGATCGAGATGGCTCTGAGCCTCGGCCAGTCGCGCGCGTGGTCCGCCACCCACCGCGCCACGGTGGGTGGTGATATAGTCCGCCGTGGCGGCCACCTGAGTGCGCGCAGCGAGCAGAGTCCGATCCAGAGCGGCCGCCGCCTTCACCCGTTGAGCCTGGGCATCGCGCACCTGCTGAAGGGCGCCCTCCAGTGCCGCGTCGGCGTCCTCCAGATGCCGGAGCGCGGCCAGCGGGTCTCGGCCCCCATCCGGGCCGGCAGACGCCACCGTCGCCGCAACCGCCGCTTCCGCCGTGGCGACGAGAGAGGCGAGTTGCCCCCCGGCGCCCGACGCCTGGGCCTCTGCGATATCCCGGCGCGTCTCGGCGACCGCCGCGTCGATGCGTCCCTGAGCCTCTGCCAACTCCCTGCCCAGACGACCCACCGCATCGAGGAAGGCCTGCGCTTGGCCGGCGGCCTCCTGCGCGGCCAAAGCCGCTACGGCGGCCTCGCCCGCCCGGCCGGCGGCCAAGTCCCCCAAGCCCTCCTTCACCTCTCTCCGCGAGAACTCGAGCCGCGACGCCGCCTCATCGGGGTTGGAGGTCACCGCGGTCAAAGCGGCGGGTGAGTACACAGACGCCAGCCCGGCCAACTCTTCCCTGACCTGAGGTATGCGGGCCTCGAGCGCCGCCAGGTCGGTCTCCAACTTGGCCAGCACCTGGGGCGCCTGCTTCTCCAGGTCGCGTAGCTTGTCGAAACGCTCCACCTGGGCGTCCAGCTCCTTGTTGGCCGCCGTGGTGCGCTCAAGCACGGCGTTCAGGATGTGGCGCTGGGTCTGCTCGTCCGCGCCGTCGTTGAACTCCCGGTAGATCTTGAAGGCCTCGCTGACCTGGACCTTGGCCGTGTCGACAGCCCTCTCGAAAGGCGCGGCTTCCTCTTCGCCGAACTCGGCTATCGCGAAGCCCAGCTCCTCGATGCTCGTCTTGAGAGCGTCGTCTGTCTGGACCAACTCCGCGCCCACCCTGCGCCTGAGTTCCTCCAGCGTGATGGGAGCCGAGCCGCCCCCCGTCCCGGGAGTTCCTCCTTGCGCACCCCTCTTCCGGGACCGCCGGGACACCAGCACGACGAAAGCCACGATGAGGACGAGCACGATCAGCCCGATCAAGATGCCCCAGGGGAAGCCGTCGTCTGCATCGCCGGCCCCGCCCCCAGCCGTCGACGGCACGTTCGCCGTGGTGAGCACGCCGCCCCCGGAAGCCGTCGTCACGGTGGTGACCACCTGGCCGGACAGCACGCGCTGCATCCCCGTGGCCGCGCCGACAGCGGCTCCTGCCCAGTCGTTCCGCCGGAGGGCCGGCTCCACATCCTCGAGCATGACCTCGTCGAGTTCGTCGTCAGATAGTTCGAAGTCCTGGTCCACCGAGTACGCGTAGCTCCGGTCCTCCGTGGCTACCGCAAGGAGGACGTCGTTCAGGCCGAGGTCGCTCTCGATCGCCGTCTCGTCGGCCCAGTCCTGGGCGCGTACGCCGGAGAAGGTGTCCACGAAGACGACCCAGAGTTGGACACGCTCTTCGGACTCGAGCCTGTCGAGGGCCGACTGGATCTCCGCTTCGCGACCCTGGACGGCCCCGACGTGATCCTCTATCTGGGACGTGATGCGAAACGGGCCCTCGGCCAGGGCCTGTCGCGGCAGGAACAGTCCACACAGGAGAACCGTGAGGACCGCAGCGAATAGAGCTATCGCAGCGAGTGCACCACCGCGACACCGCAGCACCGACACAGAAGCCTCCTCACGAGAAGGAAAGTGAGCAAATACTACCACCGTTGGGCCGGGCGGCCCCGACGTCGCCTCATGGCCGGAGACGTCCCGCCGAATCACCACGCGGCTCCATGTGGCACAATGGGCGTCACCTGATCGTGGACGTGTCACGCGCGTTGCGCTCAAGAAACGGCGTGACAGGAAATGCGAACCTCGGGAGCTCAATTGAAAGCATCACGTTCCGATGACAAGTCCCGCCCTGTGGGCGTGAGAACCGCTGCGATCCACGCCGGGACTCCGGCGAATGCCCTGACCGGCGCGTCGGCCCCCGACATCGTCATGTCGACCACGTTCGTCATCGACCCAAGCGT
>CAZQDY010000047.1:0-20238 GCA_964592075.1 uncultured Gaiellales bacterium | reverse complement strand
GCCTGGGCAGGTTGGGCACCGACTACATCGACCTCTACTACCATCATCATCCCGATCCGGAGGCTCCCGTGGAGGAGGCCCTGGAGACGCTCATGGAGCTGCAGGTGTCCGGCAAGGTGAGGCATGTGGCCTGCTCCAACTACGGGCCGGAGCTCATCGAGGAGGCGGTGGCGACCGCCCAGAGGCTGGAGTTCCCAGGGTTCGTGGCCGACCAGGTCCACTGGAACCTGCTGTCGCGCGAGGTGGAGGAGGAGACCGTCCCGGCGCTGCGGAAGCACGGTATGGGGATCGTGCCCTTCTTCCCCCTGGAATCGGGGCTGCTGACCGGCAAGTACGTGGAGGGGAAGGAGTGGCCCGAGGGCTCCCGGTTCACTGCCCTGCCCCGTTTCGCGAGATTCGCCACCAAGGAGAACCTCGCGCGGGTGGGCAGGCTGGCCGCTTTCGCGGAGGGGCGGGGCCACAGCCTTTTGGAGCTGGCATTCGGGTGGCTGCTCTCCCAGGAAGGCGTGGCCTCGGTGATCGCCGGCGCGACGACTCCCGAGCAGGTGGGGAGCAACGTGCAGGCCGGGACGGCGTGGCGTCTCTCCGCGGAGGAGTTGGCGGCAGTGCCTTCCGAGTGAGGGCGCCGGCGGCGGCCGCGCGGGAAACGTGGTTCACATGGGCCCGAGCCCGAGCCGCGATTTCGTCCATGCTGGTGCAGACCGTTTGTCCTCTGCATGGAAGGCGCACCCGCCGATGAGCATCTTCAAACGCCGTGGGAAGACCGCGAGGATGAGCACATTTCCGCGACCGCCGCGCCTCTCGAGACGCTCGATGACGGCCAACTGCTGAGTCTGGTGATGACCGGCCCGGCAGGCGGCCGGTCCCTTCGTGCGGTGGGCCTGCTGCGTGACAGCGAGGGTCTGAGCGCATGTTGGAGGTCCGTGTCGAACAGATCTTGAGCAACCGTGTCCGGGGACGAAAAGAACGAGCCCCACCCGGTCGAGTTCGATGTTCCGCTCGTAGATGGCCGCGGCTGAGTGTTCACCGAGGACCCAATCCATGCGGCGGCGCTATGATAATGCCGGTCACTTGCTGCCAAGTCCTTGCGCGTAGCCGGGCGACATTCGATAGCTCGCGCCCAGGCCGAAGGGCCGGGGAGGCATGGTTGCCGGAAGAGATCTGGTCCGCCTGCCGTGTGTGACCAGTTGGATGTAGAGACCCCACGCCTTTCTGGTAGGGTGACTGGGAGCGATACGAAGGAGAGGTTTCATGGTTGAGGGCGCATACCCACCCGGTTGGATGGTGGTCGACCACGTCATCCCCGGCGTGACCACCGAGATGCTGGACTGGTGGTGGGTCAACATGGAGAAGGGCTACGAACTATGGTGCCCCGAGGAGCACAAGGGCTTCCGCTGGGAAGTGAAGCCACCCCTGGGCGGCCACGTCGGCGCGGTGCAGATCGCGAGCGAGAGCATCAACTACGGCCCGGTGATGGACATCCGTATCGAATGGGTGGATCCCGATCTCGGCACCCCGGCCCACAAGGCCTTCTGGACCTACGACCATCTGCTGGCCGCGGGCTCCACCGGCCCCGACCCGAACGCTCCCCCGTATGTGATGCTCTCCCATCAGTACGAAGCGATCCCCGGCGGCTGCAAGATGCGTTCCTGCATGCACATCCCGCCGGGCATGCCGCCCATCGAGGGTTGGTGCGAACACAACGTCGCCGAGGTCGGCACGTTCAAGAACTTCCTGCCCGCACTCTGGGGTGTCTGGCAGGCGGTCACCGATCCGGCCATCAACCGCCGCTCGGTATTCACGTATGAGAACGACGGCTCCCACATCGTCTACGTCGAGAAGTAGGTGCCTGATGAGCGAGAACACGACCGGACTCTGGGTCAAAGAGATCCGGATAGATTTCGACGGATGCACGAGCTGCAAGTCCTGCGTGAAGGCCTGCTTCGTCGATGTCATCCGCTGGGACGACGAGCGCAAGCGGCCGGTGGTGGCCTACCCCGAGGATTGTGTCTGGTGCTTGGCCTGTGAATGTGCCTGTCCGGAGCAGGTGATCGAGGTGGTACCGGAGATCCCGGCGCCCCTACGGTCGTCCTACTAGCATGAAGACGCTGGAGACATTGGGAGAGGTCGTCTCCACCGACGTTCTGATAGTCGGTGGCGGGATAGGCGGATTGACCGCGGCCATCAAGGCCAAAGAGACGGACCCGGGACTGGATGTGCTCATAGCCGAGAAGCAGACCACCGGCTGGGCCGGCAAAGCGACCAAGATCGGCGGCTTCCTGGCCTTTCTGCAACCTGGGGACGATCCCGACAGGTTCATAGACTACCAGGTGCGGTCGTGCGGCTTCTACCTGAACGACCAGCAGGCCTTGACCAAATATGTGCATGACACTCACGGCGCCATCGAGCAGTTCGCCGAGTGGGGAGCCAAGCTGGCTCGGACGCCCGACGGGGGGCTCTTCTCCTTCCCGGCGTTCTGGGCTCCCGGCTTCTCCCTCACGCTTATCGATATCGACCTGATGCGCCCCATGCGGGCCCGGGCCCGCAAGCTGGGGACCCGGTTCCTGGACAAGATCCACGTGGTCGATCTGCTGACCGACGGAGACCGGATCGCGGGAGCGGTGGGTTTCGACATCGTCACCGGTCGCTTCTACATCATGAGGGCCAAGGCCGTCATTCTTGCCAACGGGAGCTGCGGCTACAAGGTGCGGAGATTCTGGGTGGCCGGCACCGGAGATGGGGTTGCCGCGGCCTTCCGCGCCGGTGCGGAGATGCGCAACGCAGAGTTCGGTAATCTCTACGGGCACACGGTGTTCCAGGACACCGACAGCGGGATGGTCGGATATCAGCACCTGGTGAACAGCGCCGGGGAGAACCTCGCGCAGAAGTACCTGCCGGACGAGGGGCCGGCGGGCGTGTTCCTGCCGGTGCAGCTGGCGATGGGCATGCACAGAGAGGTCTCGGAAGGCCGGGGCCCGATACGGTTTGCGCCTCCGTCGGATGGACCGCCGCACGAACCACCTGGCGGACTGCCCAAGCTGGGCGACTGGATGCGACGGATGGAGGAGAGGGAGAGGCGGTATGGGCTGCCTCCCGGCGCGGAGCGCGAGATCGGAGCGCCGCTCCACGGCGAGACCTCCTGCGTGAAGGTCGATCACGAGATGCGGACCAGCCTCGAGGGCTTGTGGGCCATCGGCGACACCAGCTACGCGGGTTCGGCAGTGGCGGGAGCCATGCCTTCACCCCCCGGGATCTCGCCTGGTTCAGGGGTCATGTACGCGGTGATCAGCGCCGCTTGGGCCGCGCCTTCGGCCGCCCGGTATGCCGCCGAGGCCGCCGCGCCCGAGGTGGACGGCTCCGGCGTCGAAACCATGAAGCAGCAGGTTTTCGCTCCGCTGGAGCGCGAAGACGGCCTTCAGCCCGCGGAGGCGATCTCGGCCCTGCAGGACGTGACGGCGCCCATGAAGTACAACCTGCGCCGCAGCAAGGACCGGTTGGAGGAAGGTCTGGCGCGTATCGAAGCGGTGAGGGAGGGGCTGCCGGGACTGCAGGCCAAAGACCTTCACTACCTCAGCAAGTGTCACGAGGTGCGCAGCATGACCCTTTGCGCCGAACTGACGTTCCGAGCCGCTCTGATGAGGACGGAGAGCCGCGGATTCCACTACCGCGAAGACTTTCCGGAGACCGACGACGCCAACTGGCTCAAGTGGGTCATCCTCAGGCGCGCAGCCGACCGCGCCGTCGGAAGCGCTGCCGAACAGGCGGGCGACCGCGGCGGCGACATCGAGCTGTCGACGGAACCGATCCCCATCGGAGAGTACGGCGTACGGCCGGGGGCTTAGAGCGGCCGGTGGATGTCGAGGGTCACGCGGCGGCCTAGCTCATCTCGAAGGATCCTGTGGCTGCCTCGCTGGCGCACTACCTGGAAGCCACGTTTCTCGAGTACTCGCTGGGCCTCCCTCGCGGTCAAGCGGGGGAGGCGGGGGCTCATCCAGGTGCTTCGACCGTGATCAGGCTGATCGCTTCTACTTGCGGGATATCCTCACCAGAGGCGAGCCGGTCCTCGACATGCAGCCCGACCGCCTCGCGGAGGTTCGCGAGTGCCTCCTCATGGGTGTGGCCCTGGGTATAGCAGCCCACAACGTGCACCTGCGCTTTGTCTCATGTTTGGCTGACACGTAGCTTGACTCCAAGAGGCGCAGTTGATATAAGTCAGTTAGTACTGGCTGGGTAAGAAGGCGCGATTGCTCTTTCTCTTGCTCAACACGAATCTGGGAGTGCGGGTGGCTGCCTCGAGGAAGATGGCCACTCGGATCTCTCCTGCTGATCGTGGCAGGGATCGGCCCCCTTCGAAGCCGAGAGCTTCGTGGTCTGTCCGCGATGCCGGGTGGAACGAGGCTCCGCACAGTCCGGAGAATTCTGGGAAGTCTCGAGGTCTTCGGCATAAGGAAGTCGGACGGGCATGATCCGAAGCCGCAAGGCCGTCCTTGGCGGTCGGTCCGGCGCGCCAAGACAGACGATGAGCGAAAGCCGTAGGAATGCCCACCAATTGAGGAGACGAGAATGGCACCCGAAATGCAGGTCTATGGAATGATTGAGGACGAGGACGTCATGGTGGCCATGCGCGACGGCGTAAGGCTCGCCGTCGATGTCTATCGGCCAAATGCTCCAGGCCGGTTCCCCACTCTCTACACATGCGCCGTCCACAACAAGGACCTGCAACGCCCTGAGATAGCCGACGCGATTCCTCCGCAGCCTGCCTACTCGTCCCTGTGGTATGGGGTAGTCGAGAGTGGAGACACCAAGAGGTTTGTCGCCAACGGCTATGCTCATGTGCATTGTCAGCTGAGGGGAGTTGGCAAGTCTGAGGGTAGTGGACAGGATAGTGAGACAGACCACTACGATATGATCGACTGGATCACTCAGCAGCCCTGGTGCGACGGAAACGTCGGTATGGTGGGAATCTCGGCTTTTGGGGGCGAGCAGTTTCGTGCTGCGGCGCAGGGGCATCCGGCGCTCAAGGCGATCTTCCCGTACGATCCGATGGGAGCGTATGGCGGCATGTGGGGCTTTCGGGACTTCAATCCGGGCGGGGTCGTTCATACGATGCTCTACTACCTTTTTCCGCTCGGGGCGGCCCATGAGCCCTGCGGAGCTCCGCCTGAGCATCTTCCCGAAGAAGAGGAGAGGATGTGGGTGTGGGCCATCAACAACCCGGACTACAAGATGTACGCGCACCTTTGGGGGATTCTGACCCAGAAGGGGCAGCGAAACAGCGGTATGTACAACACCCTCGTCAACCCCTATGAGGATCCCGATACACCCGCGGAAGCGGATGACCTTTTCAGAAGAATCAAGATTCCCTTCTACACCGGGTCTGGTCACTATGCGTATAGCTACAAGCTGCACTGGCAGGGTATGCAGCATTGGTACCAGAGTGTTCAGGGAGTTCCCAAGAAGATGATCATCAACGGCCCGTCCCACATGGAGCGGCCGTTCTGGGAGATGCATGACGAGATCCTGCGCTGGTACGACCATTGGCTGAAGGGTATCGACACGGGCATCCTGGAGGAGCCGCCGGTCAAGTACTGGGTGATGGGAGAGAATCGTTATCGAACGGCCCGAGACTGGCCTATACCAGGCACGCAGTGGACCAAATACTACCTTCATAGCTGGGAGCGCCTGAAGACTGAACCACACCTACCCGCCTCGCAGACGCAGGCGGTTGATGGGGAACCGGACGCGTTCGTGCAGATGCCACCCACCAAAACCATGAAGATCGAGCGTTTGCGCTACATGACCGACCCCTTACCCGAGGACACCTTGATCGCAGGGCCCATCTCCTTGACGTTGTACGCCGAGATCGACCAGGAAGACACCAACTGGATCGTGGTGCTGAAGGATGTCGGTCCGGACGTATCGGTGCGTACCCACCGCGAAGGCGAACGGCACGTGCCCGGCGACTTGCCGGAAAGAGAGCTGACTCGTGGGTGGCTCAAAGCCTCACACCGCGCCGTTGACCCTGAGCGCTCAAAACCTTGGGCTCCGTGGCATCCCCTCACACGAGAGGCACAGCAGGCGGTGGTTCCGGGCGAGATCACCGAGTACCAGATCGAAGTACTGTCCACGGCGAATCTCTTCAAGACGGGTCACCGTATCTGTCTCGATATCACGTGTCTCGACATCGCGACCGGGACCGGTGGACTGACGAATATTGAGTTTGTCGCGCCGCACGTGTGCAGCAGCAAGACTGTGCTACACAAGATCTACCACAACAGTGAGTACCCTTCGCACATTCTGCTGCCGATGGTACCTATCTCATAGAACGCCACGCAGTCTTGCCGTCCTGACGGGTGATGGAGTCATACGGGCGCCTGAGACTGAGAAGGAGCGTCTGGAGTGAGTCAAAGCACCCTCCTCGACTTGATGGCAAGGAATGACTGAGAACACTATCTTCACAAGAGGTGACGCAATGCTGCCCGGACTACCGTTTGCCAACATAGCTCATCTGGGATGGGCCGTCAGACACATAGACAAGACAATCAAGAACTTCGAGGACATGGGCCTAGGACCGTGGCGCCGTTACATACTTGGCGAAGCCGATGGCACACACGACTTTGCGTACAGGGAGTATGAGGGCGGCATGGACAACCGCAGCAAAGTCGCTTTGGCTAAGTGGGGGACCATAGTCATCGAGCTGTTCGAGCCGATTTCCTTCCCCATCGTGGAGCAGTACCTGAAGAACCACGGAGAAGGTATCTGGCATTTCGGCTACTCGGTCAGCAGAGCGCAGTTCGATGCGACTGTCGCCCAAATGGAGAAGAAAGGCATCGGCATCGTCGGTCGGTCGGAATACAAGAACGGCGTGCGTATGGCCTTCCTTGATCCAGAGAAGACCGGGGGCATCATCTTCCAACTGCACGACTGCTCGCCTGAGATGGAGGACTTCTTCGACACGATGGGGATGATGGTGGGCTAGGCACTTCTCGTGTGCGGAAAGGGACTATTGTGAAGCTGAAAGCGGCGGAAGCGCAACGACTCAAAGACAAAGTGGCGATTGTCACAGGCGGAGCGGGCTCTAACAGCATCGGTAGGTCCATCTCTGTTCGCTTTGCAGAGGAAGGCGCAAGAGTGGCCGTGACCGACATCGATGCCGAGGGTGCTGTGGAGGTGGCCAGAGAGATCACTGATGGAGGAGGGACGGCTATCGCTCTGGCGTGCGATGTGAGGGACCAGGCCCAGTGCCATGCCATGGCGAAGCAAGTCGCAGAACGCTGGGGAGGGAGGATCGACATACTGGTCAACAATGCCGGTGCCTACAGGGGCGTCATGACCGGCTGGAAGCCCTTCACGGAATGGACTTCAGATGAATGGGACCACATGCACAATGTGAATGTGAAGGGTCAATGGCATTGTGCTCAAGCGGTGTTTCCCTATATGAAACCGCTTGGCTATGGCAAGATCATCAATCTTGGCTCGACCAGCTTCTTCGAAGGTATCCCGGGGTTCATCCACTATATCTCGAGCAAGGCCGGAGTCATCGGATTCACAAGAGGACTGGGCAAAGAACTGGGTGAGTTCGGAATCCACGTCAACACGCTCTCGCCTGGGTTCACGCTGACACAGGCAGCTCTTGACCAAGCCAGGAGCGATCCCGGCTTCATCGAAGTGCGCAGGAAAGCGCAAGCACTGAACAAGCGGAGCCTCACGGGCGACGATATGGCCGGCCCGGCGGTATTCCTTGCCTCAGAGGACAGCGACATGATCACGTGTCAAACGATCATCGTAGACGGAGGCGGAAGCATGTGGTAGGAGCCAGACGCTGTGGCCCTCGTCGTAGATGCGCTGGATCCTGGATACCTCGTCTGTCATGCTGCAATCCTCTCAGGACCTGCAACCCCCACAAACCTGGTGCGGTGCGCGTTGCCATTGTGGCTTTCTGAGCCTTGTCGGGGCTGCCAACAGGCGGAGTCGAAAGGGGCTTGCTTTTGTTTGTACGCGAGTGATAGTGTGACCCCATCAGTACTGGCTGAGTTACGCAGCGACCGGCAAGTGGGCGGCAGGCTGAATCTGTGAGGCTGAAGGCCACGAGGCCGGTCTGTCAACGCAAGATCGTCAAGGAGGTTGTCCAGTGGCAAAGGCAAAGGAGTTCGCGCATCTCATCAAGCCGCTCCTCGTTCAGGCTCCACCGGATGGGCTTTACAAGGAGCCACGGGCGTGGATGGGGGCGAAGGAACTTGAGGGTTTCAACGCACACTTCTCCTACGGTTTTCTGAAGGAAAAATCCACGTGCCACCCGGTAGAGGGGCTGATCGTGCACCCCTTCGACGAAGTGCTTCTGTTCGCCGGAATCGACAACGAGAAGAACTTCGCCTACCTGGGCGCCACCATGTCCATCGAGTTGGGCGAGGAGCGGGAGGAACACGTTTTCGACAAGCCGACGGTAGTCACGATTCCCCGAGGAACGGTCCACGGCGCTGTGAAGATACTTGAGCTGGAGCAGCCGGTGGTTCACTACTCCATAGGACTGGCGCCGGAATACAGCGCCTCCCGCGACGTCGGTACCGTGGCGTCGGCTCCATCGAAGGGCTCGAAATACGCACATCACGTCAGGTCGCTTGAGCGGTACGCGCAGACAGCACCCTTGAGCGCAAGAATGAAGGATCCCGACTACACGAAGAAAGCCAAGGAGCTCAATCCCCACATCGACCTGGACCAGGTCGGCCAGATGGGACCGGGGAACGCCGACTCGATCGCCTGGTTGTTCAAAGAGGAGGCGGCGAATTTCGAGGTGAACTTCAGCTGGGGTTACTACACCCAGAGCGGCAAGTGGCACCGTGGTGGGGAGATCCACACCCATCCCGAGGCTGAGATCCTCTGCTACCTGGGTCTCGATCCCGACAACCTGGACTACCTGGGCGCTGAACTTGAACTCGGCATGGGAGAGGACGCGGAGCGGCACGTCTTCGACAAGCCGACCGTAGCGATTTGTCCGGAAGGATTCCCCCATCTCCCGCTCATTACCCGGTGGGTGGACAAGCCCTATGGCTTCGCCGTGATCTGCCTCAGCGGTGAGCACGACTCTCCGTACGCGGAGGCCTGATTCGCTTGTGAGGACATGTGGTGGCGGTGCTCGCCACCGTTCAAGGAGCAGGCGGAGGCCGAGGTAGGAAGCAATGAGGACCTCGAGAGGCTCGGCCTCCTCTGTTCCTTCCAATTGATGGACTTCTCTGCGGGGCTCGTCGGACGAAGTCCAGATCTGGTGATGGGACATGCGCCGGCGTGACCGAGGTGGAATAGCCCGGCAACAGGGGCGGTTACGCGGTGGTTGGCTGTGCGCGAGGATGAGGCCCTGAGCTTCGTCGGAAGATGCTCGCGGTCCTCGGGTTCGTGGTTGTTGTGTCCACGTAGAAAACCAACCGATGGAGCAGAGGCATGGGCTGGATTCAGTTTCTTGTGACGGGCTTGGCGATGGGCTCAATATACGCGCTCGTTGCCTTGGGATACGTCACCATATATCGGGCATCCCGAGTCGTCAATATGGCCCAGGGCAGCTTCGTGATGCTTGGGGCGTTCTTCTGCTTCTCCCTTCTGAGCCAGGCAGGGTTGCCTTACTGGGCGTCCGGAATCCTCAGCGTCGTGGGCGTCGCTGTAGTGAGCGCCTTGGTCTACGTTCTCGTGGTGAAGCCTATCCTCAGGGTTTCCCTGATGGCCATGGTCATGGCCACGGTCGGTCTCAGTCTGCTCTTCGAGAACTTGGTCCTCATTATCTGGGGGGGCTACGGCAAGAATCTTCCCGGCTTCACCGGCAGCGGGATGCTGCGCTTCGGGGGCTTGAACGTGGCCGTCCAAAGCCTTTGGGTCATTGGGATCATGGTGGTCGTATTCGTGGCGCTCACCCTCTTCATGCGCTACACGCGTGTGGGGAAGCAGATGACCGCCGTGGCCGACAATCCTTCGGCCGCGACCCTGTCGGGGGTATCCACCGGCAGAATGGTAGTCCTTGCCTTCGCGATTTCCGCCGTCATCGGGGGCATCGGTGGCATCGCCATGGCGAACGTGGTCCCGGTCTCGTTCTCGTCTGGAGGGATCCTGATGCTGAACGGATTCGTGGCGGGCATTCTGGGCGGCTGGGGCTCCTCTGCCGGTGCGATGGTCGGTGGGCTGGCCCTTGGCGTCATCCAGTCGTTTGCGGGAGGCCTGTTGCCACTTGGCTACCAGAACGTCGTCGCCTTCGGACTGTTGATCGCCATTCTCTATCTGCGGCCACAAGGACTGATGGGTACTCTGATGGTTGAGGGTGAGGCGTGATGAGACGGCTTGGGATCATATCGAATTCGGACAGTGCCGCCTCGCACTCTGAGGCCGGCTGGGCGAATTGGCTCCTCGCAAAGCGCTGGACTGTCCTGAAGGTGCTGCTCGCCGTCGTCCTGCTGGCATGGCCGGTCCTTTCCGGGAATATGTACTACATAAGCGTGATGACCAACGCCGGCCTGTTCATGATATTGACTGTGGCCGTTGGGTTGATAACGGGGCAGGCGGGCCAGTTGTCCTTCGGTCATGCCGCTTTCTACGCGATGGGTGCCTATGTCTCGGGGCTGTTGGTGGTCAAACTGGGTGTTCCCACACTCGTTGCGTGGATTGTCGGTGCAGTTGTAGCTGGACTGGTTGCTCTGGTCATAGGTCGCCCCGTGCTCAAGCTCAGGTACTTCTACCTAGCCTTGGCGACCATAGGCTTGGTGATGATCGTTGTGGCGCTGGTCAGCACTCTTACCGGTCTGACGGGGGGACTGAGCGGCTTCTATGGGGTTCCGCCTCTCAATATCGCGGGCTTCGCCGTGGACACCTTCCTGAGGAAGTACTACGTCGTATGGATCGTGGCACTGGTTATCCTTCTGTTCACAGACCGCCTTCTCAAGTACCGTGTGGGCAGGGCTCTGCGAGCCATAGCCACCAGCGAGACGGCCTCATCCACCCTGGGGATGAGGAACGCGAACTGGAAGCTGCGCACGTTTGTCGTGAGCGCAGTGTTCTGCGGCGTCGCCGGCGGTCTATACGTCTTCGTCAACAGCATGGCCACTCCCGCCGTCTTCAATTTCAATGCTTCCATCCTGCCGATGGTGATGATGCTGCTCGGCGGCTCGAGCCTGTGGACCGGCGTTCTTGGCGCCATCCTTATGACCTGGGTGGTTCAGGGTCTGGGAGGGGTGCAGCAGTACAGCGGCCTCGTCTACGCCTTGATCCTGATCCTGCTTCTGTTGTTCCTGCCGGCGGGTATTACCGGCGGGCTTCGGCCCGAGCATCGCAAACGCCTGCTGTCATTGTTCAGACGGGGGCGCTCAGCGGATGCCTCTGAATGTCTCGTTCCGGCAGAAGAAGCGTCGTTCGTCCAAGACCGGGCGGTGGCGGAAAAAGGCGCGCCGGCAAACGCTTCGACTGGGCTTCAGGCGACAAGCGAGGAGGGAGGAGGCAAAGCCACTGTCGTCGGCGAGGAACTGCTGAGGGTCGAGAGTCTGACCGTCAAGTTCGGCGGTCTGACTGCCGTTGACGACGTCTCGATCTCCGTGAACGAAGGAGAGATCGTCGCCCTGATCGGGCCGAACGGAGCCGGCAAGACGACGCTCTTCAACGCAATGAGCCGGCTACAACGGTCGGACGGGGGCAGGCTGTGGTTCAGAGGCGCGGAAACAACCAAGCTGGACGCTGCGGACGTCGCTCGCCTGGGTCAGGCCAGGACCTTCCAGAACCTGCGACTCTTCACAAACATGAGCGTGCTCGAGAACGTTCTCGTCGGGTGCCATCGTCATGAGAAGTCGGGTTATTGGGCTGGAGGGACGGGCCTGTTCGGACAGCGTCGCGAGGAAAAGTCATCCCGCGAACGTGCTCTCGCCGCTCTGGCTGTGGTGGGGTTGGAAGAGGAAGCAGACAGACCGGCGATCAGTCTTCCCGCTGGAAGGCAACGCCTGGTGGAGATCGCCCGCGCTCTGGCTTCGGAGCCGGCCCTTCTCATGCTCGACGAGCCGGCCTGTGGCATGAACTCGGCCGAGCGGATCGATCTGGTGCAGAAGATCAGGAAGATCCGCGAATCGGGCGTCACGGTACTCCTTGTAGAACATGACGTCGGCATGGTCATGGGGCTCTGCGACAGGGTATACGTTCTCGACTTCGGCCGGCTGATCGCGAGCGGAGTGCCGGAGGAGGTTCGAAAGGACCCCGCAGTCCTTGAAGCATATCTGGGGGTGGAGAAGGACGGGAAGACATCCGTGCGCTCCGAGCGGCCGCGCGAGGAATCGCCGGCCTCCGAGTCCGGCGATTCACTGGTCGTGGAGGATCTCACCACCTGTTACGGTTCGATCAAGGCCATCCAGCATGTGTCGCTGGCGGTGGGCGCCAACGAGGTGGTTGCCGTGGTGGGATCCAATGGCGCGGGCAAGACGACTCTGCTGCACACGATCTCGGGTCTACTGACTCCCACGGCCGGATCCGTCACCTATAGAGGGACCGACCTTCTGCGCGTCTCCCCGAACAAGATCCCCGCGCTGGGCCTCTGCCAGGTTCCGGCAGGCAGACAGCTCTTTCCCACGCTCAGCGTCGAGGACAACTTGGTGGTTGGCTCTTCCTGTCGCTCTGATTGGCGCAAGGCGCTGAGGGCCCAGATCGCCTACGTCTATGAGCTCTTTCCCATTCTAGGAGAGCGGAGGTTGCAGCTTGCCGGCAGGTTGTCGGGTGGTGAGCAGCAGATGCTGGCCATCGGACGTGCGCTTGTTGGCAGTCCCACAATGCTGCTCTTGGATGAGACGTCGATGGGACTAGCTCCCTTGGTCACGGAGAGAATCTTCGAAGCGGTGACAAAACTCAACAAAGGAGGCATGGCAATACTCATGGTCGAGCAGAATGTCGAGCTGGCGTTGTCTATCGCTGATCGGGTCGTGGTGCTGAGGACGGGCACGGTCGCGTTTTCCGGTGACGCTGATGCCTTTCGAGATAACGATCAGATGCGTATGGCGTATCTGGGGGAGGACCCGGCCGAGAGGCGAGGTCTCCAGAGTTGAGCAAAGAAGAACGACAGCCCATCAAGAAGGAGAGAACGAACGTGAAGAAGTTGATGGCAGTAGCGGTGGCGTGTTTGGCCGTAGTGTGTCTGATGTTCTCTGTGGTCGCCTGTGGTGACGGAGAGACGGTGACAACAGCCCCGGGGAGCTCGATCCCGGACGGCGGTTCTTCGGGCTCCACTTCCCCGGTCTCGTCCGATGGTGCTTCAGGCGAGCCCATCAAGGTCGGCATCTGCGCGTCGTTGACCGGAGCCGGCGCCGCTCCCTCGCAAATGTTGATGATGGGTGTCCAGTATGGCGTCGATGAGGTCAACGCCGCCGGCGGTATCAACGGCCGCCCGGTGGAGTTGGTGCTCGAGGACGACGCCACATCGGTCCCCAATGTTGTCCCGTCCATGAACAAGTTGATTGAAAGCCAGAAGGTCGCAGCCATAATAGGAGCGATCAGCAATCCCCACTACTACGCTGCCCGCACGGTGGCCGAATCCGCCGGTGTGCCCTTTGTCAGCTGGGCGACTCCTCAGGCAGTGGGCCGGGAGGAAGAGGTCCTCAAGTACTGCTTCACCACCTCGCAAGACGCCGTCGAAAAAGGTGTGGCCGTTCTGGAGATCATCAAGCATCTGGGGGCCAAGTCCGTCTTTGCCGCCGCCGACTTGGAGCCTACCTACACAGACGCCTTGAAATATGCACAGGTTGAGGCCGAGAAGCTCGGCATCGAGTACACACTGCTGCCCGACACTTGGGATCACACTATGGCGGACTACACCGCCGTTATTCAGAAGCTGTACACCAACTATCAGAGTCTCTCCCCGGACGTGATGGTGGTTCTGGGTACGCCTGTCGACACTCCGTCTATTCTCAAGGGGCTGCATGATCTGGGCGTCGAGTGTCCCATCGTGATGGATGGCGTAGTCGCGATGCCGGTCGCTCTGTTCGCCAACGGCACGGAACCGGTACAGGGGACTCTCTTCCCGGCGCCGGGATGCTTGGATCCTTACGCGGTGCCTGACGGTACTGAGGGCAAAGAGGTCTGGACCAAGTTCTACGATGGCTTCAAGGCGAAGACCGGGGAGGCGCCCTCGCTGCCCACCTCTTTCGGCTATGACGGCTGGTTGGTCCTGCAGGAAGGTCTCAAGGCAGGCGGCAGCGATCGCGACAAGATCCGCGATGGCATCGAAGCCCTCAAGGATTTCCAGGGTATGCAGACCCGTTTCTCCTACTCACCCGAAGACCACATGGGTGCCTACGGTGGCTTCTTCCTGTGGGAAGTGGAGGGCGACCAGTTCAAGTTCGTCGCCCCACTGGGTTAGGAGAGTCTCCGGGCCAAAGGTCCCTCAGCACGCCACGACGGAGCATGTGAACGGCGGAGGCGTGTGAGTATCGTCACCGACCGCGCCTGGGGAATCCCGGAATTTCCGGGATTCCCCAGGCTCTCAGTGATCCTGGTCATGGTGCGAGTCCTTTGACGGGCCTCGCAGATGATCGTAGTAGTCCATCGGTTGGCGCCGACACCGGCGCGGTCGCCCCGCGGCCGAACGGCTCTGGCGAAGTAGCTACATGAGCAGCAGGGAGAATGACGCATTCATGAGTTCAGAGAGAAATGATCTCCATATCGGAGTAGAGAAGCAGGTCATCAAAGGACTGAGTCTCATCGGCACGGCAGAGGCGGGCTCGCCTGCCGTTGTGGACGTAAAAGACGGCAAGATCACGAGAATCAGGCCGCTCAAGTACGACTGGAAATACGACCGGGAGACCATGAAGCCGTGGAAGGTCGAGGCCCGGGGCAAGACCTTCGAACCGCCCACACGAGCGCTCCTGGGCCCGATTATGACCGCCTACAAGAAGCGGGTCTACTCCAAGAACCGGGTGATGTACCCGTTGAAGCGGGTCGACTGGGATCCGAACGGAGAACGTAACACAGAGAACCGAGGCATGAGCGGATACGTGCGCATCAGCTGGGACGAAGCGGCTGAGCTGGTCGCCTCCGAGCTCAAGCGTGTGCGCGACAAGTACGGCATGTCGGCGGTGCTTTCTCAAAGCGACGGTCACGGAGAAGGCAAGCATGTCACGGCCGAACACGGTTCCTTCAACCGGCTTCTTGGGCTTCTCGGTGGGTACACCATCCAGATGCGCAACCTGGATAGCTGGGAAGGCTGGGGCTGGGGCGGCAAGCACGTATGGGGCTGCGAGCCGGTGGGCGAGATGACGCCCATGGCCAACCTCTATCCCGACATTGCCCGGCACAGCGACATGCTCCTCTTCTGGGGGTGCGACCCCGAGACGACGCCTCATGCCATCAACGGGATGATGGCGAGCCGGCTCTGCTACTGGCTTTCAGAGCTGGGCATCAAGTCCCTCTACATCTGCCCTGATCTCAACTATGGCGCCGCCGTGCACGCAGACAAGTGGATCCCGGTTCTGCCGAACACGGATGCGGCGCTGCATCTGGCCATCGCCTATGTGTGGATCACGGAAGGCACCTACGACAAGGATTACATCGCGAGTCATGCCTACGGGTTCGAGAACTTCGAGAACTACGTGCTCGGGAAAGAGGACGGGTTCCCCAAGACCCCGGCCTGGGCGTCAGAGCGGTGCGGCGTGCCCGAGTGGACGATCAAGGCGCTCGCCAGAGACTGGGCAAAGAAAGCCACCAGCATCATCCACGGCAACGGAGGCCCGGGTATCAGAGGCCCCTACTCCACCGAGCCCGGCAGGCTGGAACCCATGCTCTTAGGCATGCAGGGACTGGGCAGGCCCGGCGTTCACCAGGCCAAGATGCTCGAATGGAACCTGTTTTCCGATAAGCCCCCGCTCCCCTACCAGTCGAAGATACGTCCCTGGCTGCCGCACGCGGGCGACATTCTTCCGCCGGCACAAGGCATCGAGGGGCTTGGTTTGGCCGGCAGTTACGGGGGGCTTGAGACGGCCGACCTACAGAACCTGCTGGAGCCGGAGGGTTTCTTGAAACCCGCTCAGTTCATTCCCAAGAACCTGGTCCACGACGCCATCCTCGATCCACCCATCAAGTGGTACGGCATGAGTTCCTTCTTCGGACCGACCAGTGATCAATGGGTGGAGCACACCTTCCCGCGCGAGGGGTGCTCGGAGATCCACATGATCTGGACCGACACTCCCTGCTGGACCACCTGCTGGAACGACACCAACGCGTACGTCAAAGCCCTGCAGAAACCTTCGATCGAATGCATCGTGGCGCAGCAGATGGCGCTCGAGAACGACTGCCTGCTCGCCGATATCGTGCTCCCCATCACGACCAAGTTGGAGGACTATGACATCGGTGACGATCAGGGAAGCGGAGTGTTCATGAGCCTCTTCTTGGAGGACCGGGCCATCGAGCCTCTCGGCGAGTCGCTCTCCGATTTCGACGCCGCGGCCAAGGTGGCGGAGAAGCTGGGCCTGTGGGAGAAGTTCACTGGCAATATGACCACTGAGGAACGACGGAAGCTCTTCTTCGACAGCTCGCCGATAAAGGAGGTCGTCTCCTGGGAGGAGCTGAAGGAGAAGGACTACGTGGTTCTTCAGCCCGAATGGGGTGGCGACAACGCCTCGGAAGCGGCTAAGGTGCCGGCGGGTCTTCGTCCCTTCTACGAGGACCCAGCGAAGAACCCGTTGACGACTCCCACCGGGCTTCTGGAGTACACCTGCAGCGGGCTTGCGGAGAACTTCCCCGATGACGAGGAGCGTCCTCCGGTGGCCGGGTGGATCGAGAAAGGTGAGAGTCACGACGAGCGTCTCTCGAGCGACCGCGCCCAGCAGTATCCGTTGCTGTGTGTCTCCAATCACCCGCATTGGCGCATGCACGCTCAGGCCGACGACATCCTCTGGACCCGGGAAGTCCCGACCATGAAGCTCAAAGGCCCCGACGGATATCTGTATGAGCCGGTCTGGCTTCATCCGTCCGAGGCCAAGGCCAGGGGCATCGAGCACGGTGATGTCGTCAAGGTGTTCAACGAGCGCGGCATCGTACTGGGAGCCGCCTACGTCACCGAGCGTCTGATCCCCCGGGCCCTGTACATGGATCACGGGGCTCGTTTCGATCCCATCATCCCCGGCAAGCTGGATCGGGGCGGCGCCATCAACACCATCACGCCTCACAATAAGATCTCGCGGAATGCGACCGGCATGGTGTGCAGCGGCTTCCTGGTGGAGGTGGCCAAGGTGACCGACGAGGAATGGGCCGAGTGGCGCCGCGACTACCCGGAGGCCTTCAACCGCAACTACGATCTGGCCACCGGAGTATCGCTCTCCGGATGGTTGGTCGAGCCGTGAGCAACGAAAGGAGACGGAGAACAATGTCTGATAAGAAGGTCTTCGTGGTGGACGTTGCCCGCTGCTCCGGCTGCTTCAACTGCCAGCTGGCCTGCAAGGACGAACACTGCGGCAACGATTGGCCGCCCTATGCCAAGCCCCAGCCGGACACCGGACAGTTCTGGCTGAAACTGGAGCAGAACGAGCGTGGGACCATTCCCAAGGTTAGGGTCCACTACATCCCTCGGCTATGCCGGCACTGCGAAGACGCTCCCTGCATGGCGGCCGCTCCGGAAGCCGTGTACAGGCGCCCGGACGCTCTGGTCATCATCGACCCGGAGAAGGCCGCGGGCAATGACAAGCTGGTGGAGAGCTGTCCCTTCGGGGCCATCTACTGGAACGAGGATCTGAAGCTCGCCCAGAAGTGCACGGGGTGCGCCCATCTCCTTGACGCCGGGCAGACCCCGCGCTGTGTCGATGCCTGCCCCACGGACGCCCTCATCTTCGGCACTGAAGACGAGCTTCGGGAACTCATCGCCCAGGCGAAGCCGGAGGCGGGAGCTCGCGGGTCGCACGTCTATTACTTGAACGTACCCGGGCGCTTCATCGCCGGGACCGTGTATGACCCCATCGAGAAGGAAGTGGTGATCGGGGCGGTCTGCAGGCTGAAGGCCGCCGGTAAGGAGTGGACGGCGACCAGCGACGAATACGGCGACTTCTGGTTCACGGATCTGGAAGAGCAAGGCGATTACGAATTGGCCATTGAGTCCCCCGGGTTCCATACCAAGTCGTTCTCGAAGCTGAGCGCCAAGGATGATCTCAATCTAGGTGATATACCTTTGGCCCGCAAGTGAACTGTCAGGCTTTGACGGAGGCTTGAGCCCGTGAGAGGATCGGAGCAGTGGTCGTGAAGCCGGTTGAAGAGGGGGTGTCAACGAGCGAAATGCGAACGACAGGAGTTGTGAAGCGGCACAAGCCCTCGTCGAGGATGACAGGGCCGGAGCGACGACAGGACATCGTCAACAAGACCCTGAGAGTCATTGCTGAACACGGGTTGCAGGGCGCCACCACTGCACGGATAGCGGCGGCCGTCGGCGTGTCGGAAAAGACGCTCTACTCACACTTCGAGAGCAAGGAAGCGCTCCTGATAGCAGCTCTTGACCAGATCTTCGATGAGGCACGAGGCCAGGCGGTGTTCTGCGGCGACAGCGAGGACACGATAGAGAACCTCAGGAGTGCGCATGCCTCTCACCGGGTGGCGAAAGGCGAATTCGTGTACCCGTTGTTCGAGTTTTTCGCCTCCTCGCACCAAGAGAACCTGAGGGATGAGCTTAGAAGCAGACATGAGACCAGTATTCGCCTCATGATTGAGATGATCGAGGAAGGAAAGAAGCGAGGTGCCATTCGGGAGGATGCTGATTCTGAACAGACTGCGTGGGATGTGATGGCCGTCTACTGGGCGGACGACGTCGCGTATATGCTCGGCTTCGATGTTGGGAAGCAGACGGGAGTCATGATGGAACGCATCATACGCGATATCACGCCATAGGCTGAGATGCGCGTCCAACGAACCGCCGTGTGTGACACGCAGCCTTCAGTCACGTACGAACCCGCACAGACCACGGAGGAGTTCCGGAGCTGGAGGATCGGATGAGCGAGAGGTTGAAGGACAAGGTTGCCATAGTCACCGGGAGCGGAGCCGGTATCGGACAGGGTTGCGCGCTGATGTTTGCACGACACGGGGCACGGGTGGTGGGCTGCGATATCGACGAAGCGGCAGCCCAGAGTTCGGTTGACCTGGCCCGGGACGAGGGCCTGGAGATCGAGAGCGTTCACCCCTGCGACATGACCAAGCCCGCCGACGTCGAACGACTCGTGTCACACACGGTCGAACGCTATGGAGGCATTGACATCCTCGTCAATGCCGGGGGTTGGGGCGCGTTCGCCCCCCTTGAGACGATGGACTACCAAACAGAGTGGCGAAGAACCTTGGCCAATGAGGTAGATGTGGTCTTTCTTGCCTGCCAGACTGTTTGGCCCCATCTCAGAGCACGCGGAGGCGGCGCAATTGTGAACTTCGCCTCCATCAATGCCTGGTCGGCCCTTCAGGGGAACTACGCGACAGCCCATGCTGCGGGCAAGGGGGCCGTCCTCGCCATGTCACGGCAACTTGCCATGGAGGGCGCACCGCACAACATCCGGGTGAACACCATATCGCCGGGCATGATCGTCACGGCTGCGACCAGGCCCAGGCTGGACTCTGAGCCCGGCTTCAAGGATAAGACGCTCGGGTGGACTCTGCTTAACCGTCTCGGGAAACCTGAGGATATCGCCTGGTGTGCCACCTATCTTGTTTCGGACGAAGCAAGTTGGGTCACCGCGGCCGATTTCTCGGTTGACGGGGGTGCGAAGAACTACAAGTAGAGGCTTGGCGGTGCCGGCAGGAGCAGGATGATCGTGACCGGGTGAATCACGGCTATCCTCGCCCGAGGCCGGCCGGTCCTCGATGTGCAGCCCGACCGCCTCGCGGAGATCAGCCACCGCCTCCTCGTAGGTGTGGCCCTGGGGGTAACAACCCTGCAACTCAGGACATCTGGCCCAGTAGCCGGCCGGGTCACGCCCCACGATCGCGGAGAACTGGTAGCGCACCTGCGCCTCCAGGCGGCTGATCGTCTTTGCCGCCCCCAGTCTCTCCCGCGCCTCACCACCCTGCCATACACCGAAAGTTGTAAGATGGCAGAAGCCCCGTTCCGCCGTAGCCCGTTGGGGGGATGTACGACGCCGGATCCAACCCGAGAACCGCGTGCAGCATCCAACGCCCCCTGCGGCCGGCACGGCACCGTGGCCGAGTTCCTGGCCCTTGACCAGTCCGCCCTCCTCGCCTCCCTCTCCGCCCGGCACGAGCGCGTCATGGGCATGC
>CAZQDY010000046.1:0-20726 GCA_964592075.1 uncultured Gaiellales bacterium | reverse complement strand
ATAATGAGCGGTGACTGGAGTTCAGACGTGTGCTCTTCCGATCTGGGAGGCCCGCCGCGCGACGATGCAGTCATCCAGATCTCACCAGGTCGGCGTCGACCAGGCCTTCGAGTCCCAAGGCGAGCTCCTGGAGCTTCCGCGCCTGCTCCTCCACCTCCCTGGTACCCGCGACCGACTGCTTCTCCGCCTCGTTGATGCTGACGATGGCCTTGCTGATCTGCTCCACGCCGGCGAGTTGCTGGCGACCCGCGGTGGCGATGTCCGTTGTCGCCTCGGCCGTCTTGGTTGCGGCCGCCACCCTCTCACTGATGTTCTCCAGCGCTTTGTTGGCCTCGATCCTACCCATCTCGACGGTCTCCCGGCCTTGTTCCGCGGCCCGGACCACCACATCGCTCGCCTTCTGGATCTCGCCGAGCACCGCCCTCACCTGCGCGACCGCCTGCTTGGACTGCTCGGCCAGACTCTTGACCTCCTGGGCGACCACTGTGAAACCCTTGCCGGCCTCTCCGGCCTTTGCCGCCTCGATGGACGCGTTCACGGAGAGCAGATTGGACTGCTCGGCGATGTCGTTCACCGTGGCGATGACATCTCCCACCGATTCTGTCTCTTCCTTCAACCGGTCGATAGCCTCCGCTACCACATCCATGTCTCTGTGTATCTGCTCGAAGTGTTCGTAGTTCTTCTTCGCCGACTCCGCGCCGAACTTCGACTTCTCCACAACGCTCTGTGACACCTCCGAGGCCTCGGAGGCCCTCTCTTGCGTGAGCGCCGCCGTCTGCCTGACTTCTTCCACGGTGGCCGTGGTCTCATTGGTGGCCGCGGCCGTCTGCGCGGCGGCGGCCGCCACTTGCGACGAGACGGCGAGCAGTCCGGTCGCGGATTCCGCGATACCGGTGACGGCGGCTCGGAGTTGGCGGCCGATCCTGCGGCTGAGAGCAACCGCCGCCGTGCTGTTCAGCGCCACCGCGATGGCCGCGAGGACGGCTATGACGATCAGGAACACGCCCGCCCTGCTCTTCAGCGTGTCCAGCATGCCCTGAAGCCCGGGGTCCGCCAAGACACCGCTCTGCTCTGCCGTCTTGACGAAGTCCGCACGCCAGGAACCGGCCCAAACCATGGCGCCGATGCCGACACCCGCCACTGCAAGCGTCAGCACCACCGTCCCGGCCATCGCAGTAGTAATACGCCGCCCTATCGTCATCTCAGGCCCCCCTCTCTTCCTCAAGACCTGTGCCCCTCCCTGTCATCAGGTGCATGCGCTATTTCGTCTATTCGTCCACGTCGCCCGAATTCCCCCAGGGACCCGCCCGCATCGCAAAGTGCGGGCGGCGAGACGGGCGCTGAGCTGGAGACGGCGAAAACGGGCACGGAGAGGTCGAGACGGCGAACACGGGCGGAGCTCCGCGAAGCGCAGTGTCCAGAGAGACGAAGCTTTCTGGGGCCTGTATCGGTGGGGCGTCTACCCCCAGCTCGAACCGTATTGCCCGATGGCCGCCGCGAACGCGTCGATGAAGTGGACGCCCCCGTCGACCAGTATGGTCGAGCCGGTCATGAAGCTCGAGTCCTCGCCGGCCAGGAAAACGAACAACCCGGCGATGTCGGTCGGAGTCGCGATGCGGCGCAGAGGGACGTGGCCGGCCATGGTCGCGAAGACACCGTCCATGTCGGTGTTGAGGACCTCGGCCATCGGCTTGAAGTTGCTTTCCAGCATGGTCGTGCGCACCGGTCCCGGGCAGACGACGTTGCACCGCACGTTGTCCTTGCCGTAGTCGAGAGCCACCTGCTTGGTCAGATGGATCAGCCCGGCCTTGGTGGTGCAGTAGGCGGGGCCGCCCGGCACGGCCACCACTCCGGCCAGCGACGCCACGTTGATGATCGAGCCGCCTCCAGCCTCGGCCATCTTGGGGATGGCCGCCTTCATCATCAGGAAAGGACCCGTCAGGTTCACCTCGAGCATCTGGCGCCAGACCGCCGGGTCCATGTCGACGACTCCGGCGTTCGCCTCGATGGCCGCGTTGTTGACCAGGATGTCGAGCCGCCCCTTGATGCCGAGCGCCGCCTCGACCATCTTGTCGGCGTTGCCTTCCTCCGTCACGTCGCCGGAGAAGACCGTGACGTTGCCCGCGGGCAACGACGCGGCCACCTCGTCCAGCTTCTCCCGGCGCCGGCCCGTGATGACGATCCTGGCACCCTCCTCCACGAAACGTTTCGCGACGCCCGCGCCGATTCCGGTGCCGCCGCCGGTGATGAGCGCGACCTTGCCTTCTAACTGCATTGCTGTCCCCTTACTCTTTGGGCGGATCGCCGTCGAACCCGCCGGTTGGATTCAGGAATATCTTCCCAGGTTCGCCGGGAAGAGGGGTGAGCCAGTCGGGGCTGCTTTTCGGGAAGAGCAGCCTCGCCTGCCAGTGTATGGCGAAGTCCTCCGCCTTCACGTCTCCATAGTACCGCCCCATGCCCTCGACGAGGTCCGCCCCGGTCTTGGCGGTGTTGTATACCTCCTCGTAGATGTCCAGGTAGCGTACCGACCAGTCGACGCACTCGGTGTAGGTGCGGGAGGTGTCCTCCTGGACCTCCTCCAGGATGCGCAGCTTGGCCTCGTCGCAATGCCCCGGGATGACGACGCGGGGGTCGAAGTCCAGGAGCTTCCTGATGGAGTCCCTCCACCTGACCCGCCGTTCAACGTTGCTCTCGATGGGCCACAGGTGACAATCGTGGAA
Source organism: uncultured Gaiellales bacterium (assembly GCA_964592075.1). Classification (GTDB taxonomy): domain Bacteria; phylum Actinomycetota; class Thermoleophilia; order RBG-16-64-13; family RBG-16-64-13; genus RBG-16-64-13. The sequence goes on along the minus strand of CAZQDY010000046.1, from coordinate 18,006 downwards.
GGCCACGTCGGTCGCGCACGCGACCCTGATCGACGGCACCCAGACCACGGAGTTGTTGACGCTGTCTCCCTCCCAACCGTCCGAGACCAGCAGTTCTTCACCCTCCAGTTCGAGACGGGGCTCATGCATGGGCATGGGGATGGTGGTGTTGGCCGGGATGTCCGGCCCGAAGCGATCGATAGCCCACATGTCCACCTTGTCGCTCGAGGTGAACACCACGTCTCTCACCACGCTCGGCAGCGCCACGATCTTCGCGTGCGGGAACGCATGGACAAGGACGCTCAGCCCGAAATGGTGGTCGGGATGGAAATGAGAGACATAGATATGGGTGAGGTTCTTCCTCATCGGGATGATCTCGGCGACCATCCTGTAGGTGTCGCTCAACAACTGAGACGCGTCCACGAGAACGGCATCGCGCTCCCCGTAGAACAAGGTGGAATTGCTGTTGAAACCCAGGTAGCTGTGAAGAAAGACTCTGTACTTCAGCGTCACATCAACCCCTTCCTCTCGGCACGCTGCAAACCTCTCCGGGCTATGAACACTCCCTGAGGATGTCTAGCATGATACCGGTTGCCTTGAGCGCGTAGTCCCTCGGGATCGTCAGCGGCGGCATGAAGCGGAAGACGTTGCCGTACCGGCCACAGGGCGTGATGATGATCCCCTTGTTCAGCAATCTCATCGCGATCTCCCCGCAGACGCCCGGCTCCGGAGGTTGCTTGGTCTTCTGGTCGGCCACCAGTTCCACCCCTATCATGAGGCCGCGGCCACGAACGTCCCCGATGGCCTTCACGGATCTCATCGCCTCCTTGAGTGTGCCCTTGATCTCCTCTCCGAGTTCGGTGGCTCGGCCCATGAGGTCCATCTCGGGGTCCTGGATGAGGTCGATGTTGGTCATGCAGACTTCGCAACCGAGAGCGTTCCCGGCAAAGGTGGAGGGTTGGGAGCCCTCGGAGAGGCTGGACTCGAAGCCCGCACGATAGGTGAGGCCGGCCATCGGCAGGTCGCCTCCCATGCCTTTGCCCCAGGTGAGCATGTCCGGTTCCACGCCGGTGTGCTCCACGGCCCACATCTTGCCCGTCCGGCCGGCTCCGGACTGGACTTCATCGGCTACGTAAAGGCAGCCGTACTTCTCGCAGGCGGCTTTGATGATCTGGAAGAACTCCGGAGGGGGGGCGACGTAGCCGCCCTCTCCCTGCTCCGCCTCCACGATGACCGCGGCCACGTCGTCGGCGGCCGTGTAGGGAGTGTTGAGCACGTAGTCCACGTACTTGCCGCATTGCACGTCGCAGGCCGGGTAGGTCATGTTGAACGGGCAGCGGTAGCAGTAGGCGTAGGGCAGATGTTGCACCCCAGCGATGAGAGGGCCCCAGCCGTGGCGATAGTTGTAGCCGGTGGTAAGGGCGCTGGTGCCACACCACACCCCGTGATACGCCCCCTGGAAGGCGATGATCTGACTGCGCCCGGTGTGACGGCGGGAGAACTTGATGGCCGTCTCCACCGCGTCGGAGCCCGCCTGGAAGAACGATGTGTGACAGTCGCCCCTCAGACCCGGGGGCATGACCTCCGAGACCCTCTTGGCCAGCTCGATGCGCTTGGGGTTGGTGATGTCGGTGGTGTGCATGATCACGTTGCTTTGCCGCTGTATCGCTTCCAGGATCCTAGGGTGCCCGCGACCGACGGCGTTCACCGCCACACCAGCGGCCATGTCGATGTAAAGGTTGCCGTCGGCGTCTTTGACAGTGGCGCCCTTGCCGTGCTCTAGGATGACCGGGAACCCTCCTCCACCCCGGGTGAAGGCCTCGTACCGGCGGGATTCCTCCATGAGGGCCATCACCTTGGGCCCCGGTACCTCACAGATCATCTGCGGAGCGTCAGGGAACGACAATTCTTTGAGTTCGGCTTCAGACATCATGGCTTCCTCGTCCTTTCCGACCAGCGGTCGCCGCTCTGACGATGGATCACAGGTTCGCGATATCGCACTCAGAGTACTCGAGGCCGCATCCTTCGGCCACCACCCGGCTCACCAACCGGCCTCTGTGCACGTTGAGGCCCTTGGCAAGGGCGGCATCAGCCTTCAGCGCTCCCTTGTAACCGAGGCCGGCCAGCTTCGACACATAGGGGAAGGTCGCGTTCGTGAGGGCGAAAGTGGACGTCCGCGATACGCAGCCCGGCAGGTTGGCCACGCAGTACATGGTCACCCCGTCCACGTCGAAGACCGGGGCCTCGTGAGTGGTGGGTCTGGCCCCCTCGACGCACCCACCTTGGTCGATGGCCACGTCCACGATGACCGAGCCCTTCCTCATCTTAGCGATCATAGCCCTTGTCACGACCTTCTTGGCCCTGGCTCCCGGGATGAGCAGGGCGCCGATGACGAGGTCTGCGTCCGCCACGGCTCTCTCGGTGTTGTAGGTGTTGGCCGCAAGGACGGTGAGGCGGCCGTCCAGCACGTCGGCCAAGTAGCGCAATCGGTCGAGATTGATGTCGAGGATGGTCACGTTGGCCCCCATGCCCAGAGCCACCTTGGCTGCATTGGTGCCCACCACCCCTCCCCCGATGATCGCCACACTGGCTGGGAGGGTGCCGGGCACTCCGGCCAGAAGCACACCGCTTCCGCCGTTCTCCTTCTCGAGCCAGTGGGCGCCCACCTGGACGGACAGCTTGCCCGCCACCTCGCTCATGGGAATCAGGAGGGGCAGCGATCCGTTCTCGAGTTGCACGGTCTCGTAGGCCATGCCGACGACCTTCCTGTCGAGCAACGCCCCGGTCAGCTCAGGCGCCGGCGCGAGATGCAGATACGTGAAGAGCACCTGTCCCTCGCGGAGAAGGGGATACTCCTGGGGCAGAGGCTCCTTGACCTTGACCACCATCTCCGCCTCGGCGAAGACCGCCTCCGCTGTAGGCCGGATCTGAGCCCCCGCGGCTACGTACTCGGCGTCCGAGATGCCGGATCCCTTCCCGGCAGACGTCTCGACCAGCACCACGTGGCCATCATCGATCAAGCTCCGTACTCCGGCGGGTACCATGGCCACCCGGTACTCGTGGTTCTTGACTTCCTTGGGAACGCCGACGATCATCTGGGCTCACCTCCCGGTCGACTCCCACGCGCCCATGAGGGCATTCGGTTTGTACGGGCGGACAATACACCGCATACAATAGCGCCGGCCCGATATCACAGTCAACTTCAACATCTACCGGCATTATTGCCGCCTACGAGACCGCTACGAACGGCACGCAAACCGTCGCTTGGTTACCCACCCGGCTAAACCAGGCGACGGCTGTGCTAACATCCCATATGGAAGGCCTCTGATGCAGTCGTGCCCATCGAGGGCGAAGGATGGTCGACCGTGGACAAGCCTGCAACAAATCCTAGCATGAGCAAGAGGGCGCGCAACGCGCGCCCCCGCGACGCGGCCGATCACACCCCGGGTCTTCCGGGGAGCGGCCCGGGTCTGCCTCCCACTGCACAACGTCTGCTGGATGCAGCTCGACGGCTGCTGGCGCGCTCGGGATACAACTCGCTCACGGTGGATGCGATAGGCCGGGAGGCGGGTGAGAACAAGGCCCTCGTCCGATACTACTTCGGGTCCAAGGACGGCCTGCTCATCGCCCTGGTCGACGGGCTCATCTCCGACACCCTTTGGCAGACCCGCCAACGCTTGGCGGCGGTCTCCAGCAGGCAGGACCGGTCTCATCTCGTCGTCGAGACCGCCGAAGCCATACTTGACGATGCTCAGTCTTACAGGCTCTTGTTCGATCTCCTGCCCCGCCTGCTCGAGCACCCCTCCATGGCGAGACGGCTGGCCGAGCTCTACCAGGGTTACCGCGATCTGAACACCCAGGCTCTCTGGGGAGGTCAAGCGGCGGATCCACCCGAGACCGTGCGCAATGCCGCGGCGATGACCATCGCCCTCACCGACGGCCTTGCCGTTCAGCTGCTCGCACAGCCGGGAAGCGTGGAGGCCGGCGCTGTGTTCGCGGCGTGGCAGACGTTCATCGAGGGAGTCCTCGCATCCGCCTCCGATCCCGATGCGGAGCCCGCGAGACCCGCCCAGGGATCACGGGGTCAGTCTCGCCGCGAGTAACCCAGGAAGGCCGAGAGAGCCGTGGCCGTGGATTTGACCGCCTCGGCATACTCGCGCTTCTCATCCGGCCCGAACCGTCCGGTGGGCACGATGAGAGAGATAGCGGCGATCACCTTGCCCAATTGGTCGCGCACCGGGGCCGCTATGGCACAGGTGCCGACATTGCGTTCCTCCATGTCGAACGCCACCTCCTCGCGCGCCACCCGCTTCAGCTCCTCAGCCAAGGCTCTGGGGTCGGTGATGGTGCGAGGAGTGAGCTGAGGATGATCGCTGGCCAGAATCTCAGCCCTTTCGGTCTCATTCTTGAAGGCGGCGAAGATCTTGCCGTTGGCGCTGGCCGTATCGCCGATGATGCGGCCCACCGCGACCTCCCGCCGGAGCGGCCGCGGCGTATCGACCATGTCTACGCTCACCGCCACCCCGTCCAGCTCGATAGCCAGCGTCGCCGCTTCACCCGTCTTCTCGGTGAGATCGACGAGGTAGGGCCGTACGATCGCAGCGAGTTCCGCGTAGCCGCCCGACAGGTACATGGTGGCGAGCAGCGCCGGGCCCAGGTGGTACCGGTTGGTCACGGGATCCCGCACCAAGTATCGGGAGGCCTCCATGGTACGGATCATCCGGTAGGCCGTCATCCTAGGCAGCCCGGCCCCCTCGGCGATCTCGTCCAGGGTCCACTCCCGGTTCTCAGCATCGAACAGGCCAAGGATAGTGAGACCCTTTGCCAGGGCTCTCACCAGGAAGGCTCCGTCCGCGCTCTCCGAGGATCTCGCCCGCTGTTCTGACTTCGCTGTCGGTTTGGCCACTTCGGTTCACACTCCCTGCGGCATCGCTGGCTCGCGCGAAGACTATCTCACACGAAGGCCATGGTCCCGCCGTCAGGATACAGGATGGTCCCGGTCACGAAGTCCGACGCGGCCGAGGCCAGGAAGACCGCCGGGCCGACGAGATCGGGCACCGTACCCATGCGACCCATGGGCACGTTCACCAGCATCTTCTCATAGCGGTCGGCCTCCCTGCGGACACGCTCTTCGGTCATGGGAGTTATGGTGATGATCGGCGCGATGGCGTTGACCAACACCTTCTTCGACGCCAATTCGACCGCCAGTTGCTTGGTGATCATGTTCACCGCGCCCTTGCTGGCGCAGTAAGCGAGGTTGCCGCCCAAGGCCGCGCGCGCCCCACGTATAGAGGACAGGTTGATGATCTTGCCGCCACCGTGCTCGACCATGTGCTTGGCGAAGTGCTTGCAGCAGAGCATCACTCCGCGCACGTTCACGCTGAAGAGCTTGTCCCAGTCTTCGAGTGGGAACTCCGTGGCCGGCGCCTTCACATTGAAGCCCTGGGCGTTCACGCCCACGTGAATGCGGCCCATGTCTCCGGCGGCGGCCGCGACTATCTCCTCGACGTTCTTCTCCTGGTCTTGGCCCGTCACCACCGGATAAGTGAACACCTTCTGCCCCGTGGCCGCGTGGATCTCTTCCACCGCGCTGTCCATAGCGTCCACGTTGATGTCGGCGATGCCCACCTGGGCGCCGTACACGACGAAACCTTGGGCCAACCCCCGCCCGATCCCGCCGGCGCCGCCCACCACTACGATATTCTTGCCCTTCAGGGAGAACAGGTCAGGCGATACTTCCATGGCCCTGCCACCATCCTTTCTCCGTCAGATCTCGTTGCCTGGTCGTTTTCAATCTCGCGCGCTGCAGCATGTCGCCTGCACGCTATCGCTTCACAATGCCCAGTGTCTGCCGGGCCTCATCAGGAGTGGTGGGCTCTATGTTGAGCTCCCGGGCGATGCGGACCGACCGTTCCACCAGCTGTGCGTTGCTCTTCGCGAGCACGCCCCGGGAGTAGTAGATGTTGTCCTCGAGTCCCACTCGGATGGCGCCGCCCCTGATCATGGCCATGGTGGTGATGGGGAGTTGCGCGGCCGAGGTGGCGCAGCAGTTGAAGTAGCAGCCCTCGGGCAGGAACTCGATCATCGAGTTGAGGCTCTCCGGCGTCGCGTCCACCGCGCCCTGGTACATCATGCCCAGTACGATGTTGACGTAGTACGGCGGTTTGATGAGCTCCTTCTTGATGAGGTTGTTGACGTCCCGGTACATGCTCTGCGAGTAGCACTCCATCTCGGGCTTGATGTCGAGCTCCCTCATCTTGGTCGCCCAAGCCTCGATGTCCTTGGTGAGGTTCGAGAACGGAGTGCCGGCGAACTCACCCGTCTGCCGCATGAGCGTCCCCATATTGAGCGAGGCCGATTCGGGCTTGGCGTCCAGGCAACGCACCCGCTCCTCGATGGTGAGGTTGGCTCCCCCGCCTGTGGAGAACTGGATGATGATGTCGCTGCACTTGCCACGCACCGCCGCGAGGATCTCCTCGAACTTCTCCCTGGTGCCGGTAGGCTTGCCCTTCTCGTCGCGGGCGTGGATGTGCACTATGGAGGCCCCGGCGTTGTAGCACTCGAGCGCGGCCTGGGCGATCTCCTCCGGCTGCTCGGGGACGTTGGGGTTCATGTCCTTGGTGACCATCGCCCCGTTCAGCGAGGCGGTGACGATGACCTTGCCTGCAGGTAGTTTCATGATTACTCCTATATCTTCTTGTGGATGAGGTCTTTGACGTCCTCAAAGACCTTGATGAGTGCGGCGTCGCGCTCTCTCAGCACCTGCTCCAGGGGACGATCGGTGTAGTCGAAGAAGCCCTTCCCCGTCTTCACGCCCAAGTCGCCCGCCTCCATGAGCTCCTTGAGGCTCTTAGGCTGGTTGTCGATGGGCGCCTCTATGAAGTTGGGGTTCTGCAGGTTCCCGTAGCTGAGGTCGATGCCCGTAAAGTCATACCGCTGGACGAATCCGAGCACCATGGCCCGGGGGATGATGCTGGCCTTGACGGCGAGATCGAGTTGCTCGGCGGTCATGTAGCCGTTGTCGAGCAGGAAGAAGATCTCCCGCCCGATGATGCGCAGGAAGCGGTTGATGCAGAACCCGGGGACGAACTTCTCGAGCACCGTGGGGACCCTGTCGACCTTCTTGAGGAACTCAACCACGAAGTCCACGGTGGACTGCGCCGTCTCCGGCCCCTTGACCACCTCGACCAACGGCACGATGTGCGGAGGGGCGAACCAGTGGGCGATCACGGTCTGGGGTAGACGCCCGGCCGGCATGACCTCGTAGATGTTGAGGTAGGAGGTGTTGCTGGTGATCACGGTCCGCTCGGGACAGACGGCGTCAAGAGCCTCGTAGAGCTCCTTCTTGGCGTCCATCTTCTCGGCGATGGTCTCTATGACGAAATCGGCGTTCTCGCCCCCCTCTTCCACCGACTGGGTGGTCTTGATGCGGGCCAACACTCCCGGCACCGCGCTTTCCGAGAGCAGCCCGTTCTCGACGAAGGTCGCGAGGTTCGCCTGAGCCACCCTCATCGCCTTCTCGAGAGTCTCGGTCTTGCGCGAATACACGGTCACGTCGTGGCCGGCGGTGGCGAACACCTGAGCAAGGCCGGGACCCATGGTGCCGGCTCCGAAGATGGCTACTTTCTTCACGTCCTCTAGCTCCACGCGAGTCCTCCCTGCTCTCGTCCTTCCCCCAAGACAAGTGTGATTAGTCGTGGTATCAGTATACCGCGATACATAGCTGACATATCGAGAACGCCAGGCGGTGGGCGGTGTCTAGCCGCCGCCCACCGCCAGGAAGATCCCCAGCACATCGCCATCGTGGAGTTCCGTGGCCAGCGCGACCGTGCGACCTTCCATCGTGACGAAGACAGGGGTCTCGGGCATCAGACCGCACTCGTCGCGGAGCATCGTCTCAATCGTTGTGCCGGGGGCCAGTGATACACCGACCCGTTCATCGGTCGCCGGGCAGGACACGTACCGGGCCAACAGCGGGTGAAGGCTGTAGGTGACGGCGATCGTGACAGGCTCTCTGACCATCCGCATGACCTCGGCGGGACCGTACGGGGGAAGTTCCACGCTCCTCGCGTGGAACTTCCCCCGTGAGCCGCTCCTCTATTCCTGGCCGGGCGCAGCTCTCAGCCGCTCACTCGAGCACGCCGAGGAGCACCTGCTCATAGGTGTAGACCGGCACCCAGGTGAGAACGTCGTCCACCTTCTGGACTTCGAGCATGTAGAAGTCACGCTCGGAGATGAAGGCGTCCTCATACGGAACTATGGTCATCTTACCGGCCGGAGTGTCAAGGCTCATGTCCGACATGGCTTCGATGACTTTGACGGGCGTCTTGTCCCCGCCCGTCTCCTTCAGAGCCTCGATGTACATCATCACGCCCTGCCAGGCCCCGTAGCCTTGGGGCGTCGGGTATTCGCCCGGATAGAGCTCCTGGTATGCCGCGACGAACTCCTTGTTGGCCGCGTTGTCGACTGTGTAAGCGTAGTAATCGCAGGCGAGCATGCCCAACCCGATATCCCCTAGTTCGGCCAGCTGGGCGTCGCTGAAGTTGTTGGACATCGGCGCGGCCAGAGGAGCCGTAAGGCCGTAGCTCTTGTACTGCTGGACGAAGGGGACCGCCCCATTCCCGAAGATCCAGAACAAAGTCACGTCGGCAGGCTTCATGGTGGTCAGGTAGGCGCTGAAGTCGACGACGTCCAGCGGAACGTACACCGGCTTCGTGACGCTTCCTCCGCCCTCGTCGACAAAGGCCTTCTCGAAGCCGGCCTGCAGCGCATACGCGGGGGTATCATCGAAGTGTATGCAGTTGGCCGTCTTGTAACCCAACGAGGCCAGATACTTGCCGAAGTAGTACCCGTGCGAGTCGAAGAAGCCGGTGTGGATGAACGCCAACCCACTGGCCGTCTCCAGGTTCTCCGTCGGCTGCCCCACTATGGATATCTGCGGGATGCCGGACGAGGTGCCCAGGTACCCCGCCACGGCCTTCGCGGAAGGCGAGAAGATGGGACCGATCATCACGTCGATCTTGTCGTTCTCCACCAGCTTTTTGGCTTTATCCACCGCGATGACGGGGTCGGAAGCGTTGTCCTCCGGGAAGTACTTGAGCGGGTGCCCCTCCCACTGGTTGTCGAGCATGTGAAGAGCCACCTTGATGCCTTTGTCGGCCAGCTCACAGTCATAGGCCATGAAACTGGTGAACCCTTCATCGAACCCGATCCTGATAGGCTCCCCCGTTGCGGCCCCCGTCGTGTCGGCGCCTCCGTCATCGCCGCAGGCCGCCGCGAACACGCAGACCCCCAGTAGCACCACGAGCATGAGTATCAGTAGCCGTTTGCCCATTCCCAGCCTCCTTCTCCTCGCTCTCCCTATGCTTCCGCGACAGCCCCCCTACTCACCGACGCCGAGATGCATGCTCTTCACGCTCTCGTTGTCGATCAGTTCGTCCGGCGTGGACTCGTAGACAATGGTGCCCTTGCTCATTATGTAGGCATAGTCGGCCACGCTCATGGCCATGCCGAAATCCTGCTCCACGAGCAGGATCGACTGTCCGGCAGCCTTCAACTCCTCGATCACTCTGAACACCTCGTCGACGACCACAGGCGCCAATCCTTCGGAGGGCTCGTCGAACAGCATCAGATCGGGGTTGGTCATGAGCGCCCGCGCGATGGTCAGCATCTGTTGCTCTCCGCCGGACAGGAGATTGCCCTTGTTCTTTCGGCGCTCCTGCAGCTTGGGAAAGATCTCGAAGACCCTCTCCAGCGTCCACGGGTCCTTCTTACCACCGGTGCGCGCCGCCATCTTAAGGTTCTCGGTCACCGAGAGAGAGGAGAAGATCATCCTCCCTTGGGGCACGAGGCCGATCCCCAGGCGGGCGATCTTGAAGGGCGGCAGACCCACGATCTCCCGGCCGTTGAAAAGGATGCTTCCCCGGCGGGGCGGCGTCAGGCCCATGATGGAGCGTATCGTGGTGGTCTTGCCCATGCCGTTCCTGCCGAGAAGCGCCACGATGGCGCCGTCCTTCACCTCGAGAGTGACCCCCTGCAGGATGTACGAGTCGCCGTACCAGGTGTGGATGTCTCTGACCTCGATCATCGCGGTTTCACCGTAGCCCCGCGTGCCGGGTGCCCATGTAGATGTCTCTCACCATCTGATTGGACCTGATCTCCTCGCACGTCCCTTCACAGGCGATCCGGCCATAGTGCAGGAGCAACACGCGCTCGGCCACACCGAACACCAGATCCATATCGTGAGCAATCATCAGCACTGTGGTCTTGGACCCGAGATCGCGTATGTGGGCGGTGATATCGGCGCTTTCGGTCGCCGTCAGCCCGCAGCTGGGCTCGTCCAGAAGGAGCAGCTCCGGGTCGCTCGCCAGACTCAGGGCAATCTCCAGCTTGCGCTGCTGACCATAGGCCAGCGAGCTCACCACCGCCTCCTTCAGATCCCAAAGACCCGCGGATTCGAGCAGCCTCTGCGCCGCCGCCTGTATCTCTCTGTCTCCCAGCAACCTGCGGAACACGTTGTAACGCCCCTTGCGCGTACCCTGGAGGGCGATCATGACGTTGACCCGGACGCTCTGATGAGAGAACAGGCTGGTGATCTGGAACGACCGGGCCATGCCGAGATGCGTGCGCGAGAAGACCGAGGCGCGGGTGATGTCCTGGCCTTTGAGCCATACACTGCCGCTCGATGGTCGCAATTGGCCGGTGAGTACGTTGAACAGCGTGGTCTTCCCGGCCCCGTTGGGGCCGATCAGAGCCACTCTCTCGCCGGGCTCGATGGCGAAGGACACGTCACTCAGCGCAGCCAAGCCGCCGAAGTGCACCGAGACGTCCCTGGCCTCAAGCAGCGGTGCCACGGAAGAGCCTCCTCCAACCCCTGAAGACCCACACTCCCAGCCCATCCGGGATGACCATTATGGTGAACACGAACATGGCGCCGAAGATGAGCGGCCAGCGTTCCGGCAGATACAGACTGGCCAGGTACTCGACCCCCACGTACACGACGCTCGCCACCAGCGGCCCGAAGAAGACCGTGGTACTGCCCATGATGACGAGCAGGAACGCGATGTCACTGGTGATCATGGCCAGGTTGTTGGGCACCAAGGTCTGGCCGTAGTAGGCGAACAGGACGCCTGCCACACCGCCAAAGACGGCCGCGATGATCCACGAAGTGTATTTGTAGAGCCAGGTGTTGTACCCGAGAGCCTGCATGCGCCGCTCATTGTCGTGGATGCCCCTGAGGGCGTAGCCGTAGCGTGAGTTGACGATCCGGTACATGACGTAGAGGCAGACGGCCAGGACCACGAAGACCAGGTAGTAGAAGCGGCCCGACGTCATGCGGAACCCGAGTCCCAGGTCGGGTAACGGTATCCCGGAAAGGCCGGTGGAGCCGCCGGTGACCGGCCTGAGCGAGACGGCCAATCGCGACAGGAGTTCCCCAAAGGCGATCGTCGCGAGCAGGAAGTAGATAGGGTTCGCGGCGCCTGCGCCGACGCCGAACACCCTGAACGCCGGGATACCCAGGATGGCCGCGATGGCCGCCGTGGCGACCAGGGCCAGCAACAGGTTGAGCCAGAAGTTGGAGATACCGACCTTGAGGATCAGTATACCGGCGCCATAAGCTCCGGCCCCGAAAAAGGCCGCGTGGCCGAAGCTCGGGATGCCGGCGTAGCCCCATATGATGTTTAGGCTCATGCCGAAGAGCCCGTAGATCATCATCTTGGTGATCTGGCTGGACACGAACTTCGGGACCACCAGCGGCAGCAGCAGGACGATGACGGCGACGAGGAGAACAGGGAGCCCCACCGACACCAAGGTGCGGGGGAGCGATCGACCGGTGGATGCCGCCGCCACCTCGCCGGCCCGGGTCTCGCGCCCCGGAGGCGTGTTGGACGGCTCGGCCATCAGAAGACCCGCCTACCGATGAGTCCGCTGGGTCGTACCAGCAGGATGATGAGAAAGATCACGTAGGCGAAGAACAACGCTGCTTCGTCTATGTAAGCCTTGCCGAAGGTGTCGACAAGGCCGATGACAAGGGCGCCGAGCATCGTCCCCTGTATGTAGCCCGTCCCCCCGACGACCACGACTATCAATGTGAGCAGCAGCAGGTTGTCGCCTTGTAACGGGTGGATACCGGTGATGGGTGCGTTCAGTATCCCCCCGAGTCCCGCCAGGGCGACCCCCATCACGAACACCAGCGTGCTCACCAAGCCGTAGTTGATGCCCAGACTGGCGGTCATCTCCTTGTTGTCCATGCCGGCGCGGATGATGGCTCCCCACCGGGTCCGATCCTGCATCCACCAGAGAAGCGCGAGGACCACCAAGCCGACCCCGCAGATGAAGACGCGATACTTCGGAAAGCTCAGATCGCCGACGCTGAAGGCGCCGCTCAGGATATCGGGGGGTGCGGTGATCTGCGCCCGAGGCCCCCAGACCCAGAGGATGGCGTTGGCCAGGACGTAGCTGAGCCCGATCGTAAGCACGGCCTGCTCGGGTACTCTGTTGTAGAGACGCTTGAGAAAGAGGAAGTAGAGAAGGAAGCCGATGGCGGCCAGCGCGACCGCGGCAAGGATGATGGCGGGCCAGAAGATATCGAGACTCTCGATGACCTGAAGACCTACGTACGCGCCAAAGACGAAGAGGGCGCCGTGGGAGAGGTTGAGCACTCCCATGACCCCAAAGGTCAGGGAGAAGCCGGCGGCCAGCAAGAAGAGGATGAACGCGTACGAAAGCCCGTTTAACCCCGTGACCAAAGCCTGACTCATGCACGCCTCAACAAGTCGAGCGGTCCTCTGTCATCGCCATAACGCCCCGCGACTTGACTGCACGCAAATCACAGTAGCATGGATGGGGTGGCCCGTGTCGACGGAATTGTACGCACGGGTAAAATATGACCAAACGTGGCCTTTATGTGTACCCGGGTCGACGCCTCGACATGACGGACAGGCACCGGAACTGCGCCGGCGCCGACCCACTCAATGTCCGCCGCCCGCCTTGCAAATCGACCATGCCTAGTCTACGATATCCCTGATATTACTGAATAATATCGCAATATCGTAACTGTCTTTGTCTAGGCCTTTGCCGGTGTCGGCGATCCCGGGCTGGAGAAGCGACGTTCGCGCCGGCGACAATAAAGGGGGTGCCCTGATGGCAGCATCGAAGGCTTCTTGGCACAGCGAAGGGAGAATCGTGTCATGAGATGGGGTATGGTCATCAACCTCGCGAAGTGCACCCGGTGCCACGCGTGCGTTGCCGCTTGCAGGATAGAGCATTTCTTGCCGCTCAGGGTCACCTGGCCCAGGCTGATAGCCCTGGAGGTCGACGACGGCGTCAGCGTGGACGTCTCGACCTACCCGGTGCGCTGCAACCAATGCAAGGAGGCGCCCTGCGTGGAGGTCTGCCCGACCGAGGCTTCGCACAAGCGGGATGACGGGATCGTCGCCATCGACTCCAACAAGTGCTTCGGCTGCCGGTACTGCGTCATCGCATGCCCCTATCAGAACCGCACCTATCTTTCCAGGAAGAGAAACCCCAACTACTTCCCCGAGCACGCCAAGACGGGCTTCGAGAAGAAGGGCAAGGACCTCTATCCGCACCAGGTCGGGACCACCGAGAAGTGCAACTTCTGCATGGAGCGTATCGACGCAGGCATGGCGAAGGGCCTCAAACCGGGCATCGACCGTGAGGCGACTCCGGCCTGCGTGAACATATGCCAGGCCAGGGCTCTGACCTTCGGCGATCTGGACGACCCCAACAGCAACGTCTCCAAACTGATCCGCGAGAAGAACGGGTTCGTGCTTCACGCCGAGTACGGCACGGAGCCGTCCGTCTACTACATCGACTACAAGATCGGCGGAGCTCCCTCGAACAAGGCTCCCATCGAGGCTCAGACCGGCAGCCACATACAGCACCTGAGCACTGTCTACGGCCCGTCCAAAGAAAAACTCGCTAAGAAGTACTAGACAGGGAGCGAAGAGAGCATGAACGCTAGAACAGCACGCCAATGGATGGTCACCCATGAGTGGATGGTCAAGCCCATGGCTCAGGCGGAATGGATCGAGGGCAAGGGACTTCTGGTCTGGTTGGCGGAGGTCTTCTCGGCTCTAGGCACCGGCCTCTATCTGGTGGCCATCTTCTTCAGCCAGTCACACCCCAAAACCGCTTTCTGGGGAGCATTGCTGGGCGGGATCGGAATCGGGCTCTTCAAACTCCCCCTGCATTTCTTCTACCTGGGCAAGCCTTGGCGCTTCTGGAGGGCCTTCCCGCCCGCAAGCAACGCGTGGAAGACCTCTTGGTTCGCGCGGGGGATCGTGTTCACCATGATCTTCCTGGGGTTCGGGATCATCCAGGTGGTGCTCCAGGGCCTCATCGCGTACGGCAAGGGCAACGCAGGCATCGAGGCCGCCAACTGGGTCTTCATGGTCCTGGCCGGCATCACCTGTGTCGTGACCGCCGTGTACTGCGGGTTCGCCATGAGCTACTGCAAGAGTGTGCCCTTCTGGAACACCGGCCTTCTGCCCTTCGTATTCCTCATCATGGGCATCGCGGACGGCCTAGCTCTGATCATGGGCGTCGGCCTGGTCACCGGTGACGACCTCATCGGCACCGCCGAGTCCATCACCCGCATCGTGTTGATCGTCAACGCGTTGCTCATCATCATGTACCTGGTCAACGCCAACTACCAATCAAACACCGCTGAGTTGTCGGTCAGGGAGCTTGTGCGTGGCCACGTAGCTTGGGTGTTCTGGCTGGGGATCATCCTGTTCGGCATTCTCATCCCGTTCGTGATCTCCGTGATCGGTGCCGTGACCGAGAGCCCCACAGGGCTGCTGATCTTCGCGGTGATCTGCCACACGATCGGGGCGTTCTCACTCAAGTATGGGGTGCTGAAAGTCGGCATCTACAGGCCCATCCTGCCCAAATCCGCGGCCTACTAGGCGCCGGGCTCGTGTTGAGGAGACACTGATGGCAAAGAGAGAAATCGTATATTCGACATGCAAGAGCTGCCACGGCGGCTGCGGCGTCAAGGTCACGAAGGAAGACGGGGTCATCGTCCACATCGAGGGCAACCCCGACTCGCTGACCCGGGGCACGATGTGCTCCAAGGGCCTTTCCAGCATCCAGCACATCGACAACCCCTACCGCCTCAAGTACCCCATGAAGCAGGTGGGCCCCAAGGGGCACGGCAAATGGAAGAGGATCTCCTGGGACGAGGCATTGGACACCATCGCCGACAAGATGAAGGAGGCCATCAAGGATCCGGGGCCTCACAGCATAGCCATCTCACAAGGAACAGGGCGCGGCTACAACCGCTACACCATGCGCATGGCGCGCTCCCTGGGCACCGGCAACGCCATCACGCCCGGTTATGTGTGCCACAGTCCCCGCCTGGGCCTCTACGCCCTGGTGACCGGCTACGGCCGCCTCTACTGCGACTACCACGGTTGGGGCGGCGAGTTCCCCAAGACCCAGATCATGTGGGCGAAGCAGCTCGAGATCTCAAGTGCCGACTCCGAGATGTGCTACTGGTACATGAACTCCCTCGACTACGTCAAGAACCTCATCATCATCGACCCACGGGCCAGCGCCTACGCCACGCGCGCCGGCCTATGGATCCAGCCCCGGCCGGGCACAGACTGCGCTCTGGCCCTGGGCATGGGCCACGTCATCATCGAGGAAGAGCTGTGGGACAAGGATTTTGTCGAGAACTGGACCTTCGGCTTCGACGACTATCGTGAGCGGGTCAAGGAGTGGACGCCGGAGAAGGTCTCCGACGTCTGCTGGATACCCAAGGAACAGATCATCGAGGCCGCCCGCATGTGGGCCGTGGATACGCCGGGCACCATCCAGGTGGGCAGTTCGCTCGAACGGCAGGCTAACTGCGGCCACACCATACGCGCGATCACCTGCCTCATGGGTCTGGCCGGCAACATCGAGCGCCCCGGCAGCATGATCAGCTGGGTGCTTCCGGACACCGGCCTCATCGAGGACTTCAACCTCGAGCTCCCCATCACCGACGAGATGAAGGCCAAGATCATCGGCGGCGACCGGTTCAAGATGGGCGCCACCCGTACCTGCAACCCCGACACCATGGTCAAGGCCATCAACTCGGGCAACGCTCCCATCAGGGTCTGGTTCAGCGTGGGTGGGCAGCAGATCGTGCACATGGCCAACACCAAGGAAGTGGTCGAAGCCATCGAGAAGGTCGAGTTCATGGCCCACGCCGACCAGTTCATGGGTCCCATGGCCGAGGCCGCGGACATCGTGCTGCCGGCCGCCCACTGGCTGGAGTTGGACGACGTCTACGACATGCACCCCCGCTTCATGATCGAGGCTCACAACAAGGTCGTCGACCCGCCGGGTGAGGCCAAATCTGACGCCTGGATCTTCAACGAGATAGGCAGGCGGGTCGTCCCCGACAAGTGGTGGGACAGCGTTGAGGACATGCTCGACTACGAGCTGAGGCGCGGGGAGAGCAAGGACGGCGGCCCGCTGAAGTGGAACGAGTTCGCCGAGAAACTCGTGAGCGGCTGCTGGGGCCCCGACCAGGTGTACTACAAGTACAAGACCGACTTCTGGAAAGAGGGCGGCGGCTTCCCGACCCCGTCCGGCAAGTTCGAGTTTCGGTCGCAGCATCTGGAATCACTTGGCTACGATGGGCTGCCGGTCTTCAGCGAGCCCGGGGAGAGTCCCTACTCGACCCCCGAGCTGTTCAAGGAGTACCCCATCGTGATGAGCAGCGGATACCGCCAGCCCTTCTACTTCCTCGGGCAGTATCGCAACATCCCGTGGCTGCGGAGCTTCATGGAGTTCCCGACCGCCCAGCTGCACCCGGAGACCGCCAAGCTGTACGGCGTGGAGGACGGCGACATCATCTGGATCGAATCGCCGCGGGGCAGGATCCGCCAGAAGCTGCGGACTTTCCCGGGCATCAAGAAGGGCGTGCTCATGGCCACGGCCAACTGCTTCTATCCGGAGGAACCCCCAGAGGGATATCACGGTGTGTTCATCTCCAACCCAAACGTGCTCACCAGCAACGACCACCTCGATCCGATGTACGGGTCGCCGGACCTCACCTGCCTGCTCTGCAAGGTGTACAAGGCCAAGGACGAGGAACTGACTGAGGAGGTCTTCCGGAGCGAGGAGTACGGGTTCGTGCCGGAGAGCATCGGAGCGACCGAGCCCAAGGTGAAGAAGGACGAGGACTAGACTCTGAGCCTCCTCGGCTGAGCAGCCGGGACGCCCCTGGGTGATCAAAGGCCCCCGACCGGCGGATGCCGGTCGGGGGCCTTCTCATCGGTCAGGCTCCTGCCTCGCCGACGCCGGGTACGGCTGTCGGAGGCCTCCGCCGCGACGGAGTATCGCTACTTCCTGCCGTACTCCGTGGCGAAGAACATGTCGTGGAACAGGATGGGCTTCGACGGATCGTTGATCTTCTTGAAGTTGAGCGGGCAGTGGTAGAGACCCGCGGGCACGGAGACGAAAGTGGCCTTCGTGAACGTGAACTTCTCCATATGGTCTGCGTCCTCACCCAGCCACAGCTCCACTTCGCCCCCGAGATCCATCATGTTGGTGATGTCTCCCCCCACGAACAGGATGAACTGGTCGAAGTCGTGGGCATGCGCCTCCGAGATCATCTCGAAGGGCTCGGCGATCGGCCACCAGGTCATGCGGACGTTCTTGTCCGGCGGGCCCCATCCATCGACGCCGCTTCGCAGGGCCAGGCGGTCGCCCTTGACTTCCGGGTGAGGGTTCTCGCCTGTTGTCAGTGGATTGCAGATGTACTTCTCAAGGTCCGACTTGCTCATGAGCCACCTTCTGTTGCATTGGTTGGGGGGAGGGCCCGGCCTCGCGGCCGGGCCCTCGGTCGGTGCTACGCACTGACCGCGCTGAGCTGCTAGTTGAGTTCTCTCACGAACGTGAAGACCCCGTCCTTGACCTGCCAGGCGTTGTAACCGCCATGGAGCATGTGATCGTCGGGGCTGTAGTTGACCACGCCCTGCGAAACCGCGAGACCCTGGATGGCCTCGA
>CAZQDY010000045.1:0-21266 GCA_964592075.1 uncultured Gaiellales bacterium | reverse complement strand
GATAATGAGCGGTGACTGGAGTTCAGACGTGTGCTCTTCCGATCTGAGGGGCCGAGGCGGTGGTGGCCATGCGGCTCCACAGCGGCATCCTGGCCGCCACCGCCGGGACGCCGGCCGTGGTCATCGACTACGATCCGAAAACCAAGGCCTTTGCGGACCAGACGGGCCAGAGCCGCTGGGCCGTGAGTGTCGACCGCCTGGAGGAGGCCGGGGCTCTTGACGTCGCGGTCTCTCAGACCGCGGCCCGCGACGCGGCCG
Organism: uncultured Gaiellales bacterium; assembly: GCA_964592075.1. Lineage (GTDB taxonomy): Bacteria > Actinomycetota > Thermoleophilia > RBG-16-64-13 > RBG-16-64-13 > RBG-16-64-13. The sequence continues at coordinate 21,008 of CAZQDY010000045.1, read as the reverse complement.
TAGGTGGAGCTGTCGGCGCCGCCGACCCGCTGTACGACGCGATCGCGGAAACCATGGCCCACCTGCCCGCGCGACGCGCGGCGCTCGCTCGCGCGGTCGCGCCCCTCCGCGCCGAAGCGGGCCGGACCGCCGGGCTGGCCGTCCAGCTTGCATCCTCGGGCCGCAGCGGCGGAACCGCCGGCCGGCCCCGCCGCGCCGGCCGGGACTCCGGATGAGCGACGACTCGCAGACGCCCGGTCCCGTCGCCGCCGGCGAGGCTGAGGATTCGGGCGCCGCATCCGTCACCTCCACCGTCGACTCCGGCCGCTCGGTCCGTGCGGTGGTGGGCCGTGCGGCGGTGATCATAGTGACCGCGACCCTGGTGGGCCGGCTCCTCGGCCTGGCCCGCGACATGGTGGTCGCCAATTTCTTCGGCGCGCGGCCCGAAGCCGACGCCTTCTTCCTCGCCTTCAAGGTCCCCTACCTGCTCACCCTCATGGTGACCGGCGCCCTCACCGCCACCTTCGTGCCCCTGTTCAGCTACCGGCTGGCCACGGGTCGCAAGCGCGAAGCATGGGACCTGTCGGTCAACATGGGCAACATCATCGCCGTCGTCCTGGTCGCGCTGAGCGCCATCCTGGTCGGGATAGCCCAGTGGTTCATCCCCCTCATCGGGCCGGGACTCGACGACGAGACCACGGCACAGGGCGTCTTCCTCTTCCGCATCCTCATGATCGGCCTGGTGTTCGAAGGTCTCACCGGCCTTGTGATCGGCATGCTCAACTCTCTCCGCCGCTTCGCCCTTGCCGCCTTCGCTCCCGCCGTGGGTACGGTGGTGACGCTGATCATAACCATCGTGTTCGAGCCGAGTCTGGGCATCACTTCCCTGGCGATCGGCTTCGTAGCCGGCTGGGTGGCAGGATTGCTGGTTCTCTTCCCGGGCCTGCGCGGCGAGCGGGTCCAGTACCGTCCGCGCATCGATTGGCACGATCCCGGCGTGCGCGAGGTGGGGGGGATGATCTGGCCCATCCTCATCGGGTCGGCGGTCGGGAAGGTGAGCGTGTTCATCATCCAGCTCCTCGGCTCCTACCTCGAAGTCGGGTCCATCTCCAGTCTCAACTACGCCGACAAGCTCTTCCAGCTTCCTCTGGGGTTGTTCGTCGCCGGCATATCGGTCCCCATCTTCCCTCTGCTGTCCGAGCAGGTGGCGGCCAAGGCCCCGGAGCGGGTCAAGGCGACCCTCGATTTCGCCCTCCGGGTCATGGGGTTCCTGCTGGTCCCGGTGACGGTGGGAATCATCATCCTGCGCTACCCGCTCATCGGGCTGCTGCTCGAACACGGGGAGTTCACGGCCGACGACACGGCCCGCACGGCCTGGGCGCTCCTGTTCCTGTGCCTCGGGCTCTACGCTTACGCCGGCCGGGACACCGTGACCAGGGTCTTCTACGCCTACCACGACACCCGCACGCCGGTGAAGATCAGCGTGCTCACCGTCGTCATCACCATCGGCCTTGCGTTCCTCTTCATGCAGTTCATGGGCGTGGGGGGTCTGACGCTGGGCATGACCGTGGCCCTCATGGTCAACTTCGGGGTGCTGTTGTGGCTGCTCCGCCGCAAGATCGGCGGGATCGGGCTGGGTCACATAGGCCTCTGTTTCCTGAGGGTGCTCGGGGCGTCGGCGGTGATGGGAGCGGCCGTCTGGGGCGTCGATCTCGCCCTGCAGCGGACCGTGAGCGCGGCCACCGTGGGCTACGCGGTGCGTCTGGTCGTGGGGCTGGTGGTCGGAGTGGTCGTCTTCCTATCGGTGGCGAGGCTTGCTAAAATGCCCGAGCTTGCCGAGGCAGTCGATATGCTGCGAGCGGTGATGAAGCGCTCCAAGCGGGAGGACAAATCCGCCTGACGGCGTAAGCAAGTAGGTACGATGGTGAAGGCCGCGACAGGATCCAACCACAAGGAAAGACGCCTGGCGCAGCCGCCAAGAGGCTTTCATAGCACCGCACCGCGCGGTCGAGGGCTTCACTACCCGGTCTGGGTCGCGGCGGTTCTGCTGGTCGTAACTCTTTCCACTCTCCTCTTCCCCATGGCCCGTGGTGAAGCGGCGATACTACCCGAGAAGATCTCGGCCGCCGCCTCGGGCTCCGTGGTCGTGCCGATCCTCTTCCCGCTCGAGGAGCGCGTGAAGTGGACCGACACCTTCGGCGCGGCGCGCTCGGGCGGCCGCGGCCACGAGGGCCAGGACCTCATGGCGCCCAAGATGACGCCCATACTGGCGGTCGTCGACGGGACGGTGGATTGGCTCAACCTGAACGGGCAGCTCTCCAGCTACAACAACCTGCCGTACTACAATATCCTGCTGCGTGGGGACGACGGCAACGACTACTTCTACATCCACCTGAACAACGACACCCCCGGCACGGATGACGCGATGGGCGGGGTGCAGCACGCTTATGCCCCCGGGCTCAAGAACGGCGCCCGGGTCCAGACGGGCGACGTGATCGGCTATGTGGGAGACAGCGGAAACGCAGAGGATTGCGGCAGCCATCTGCATTTCGAGGTTCACCTTGGCGGATACAAGCACCCGGTCAACCCGCACGCGAGCCTGAAGGCGGCCCCCACCCTGGCGGAGTGGGTGGCGGCGGGCAGGCCCCCGCTGGCCGCCATGATCGGGGGCCTGGGTGGCACCACCACCACGACCGACGGGTTCGCGCCGGCCACCACCACGACGACGCAGCCCCCGGCGACCACCACGACCATCACCCAGCCCCCCACGACCTCGACCATCCCCGGCGGCGTCGCGGTACCCGGCTTCACCGATGTGCTCACCGGAGACTGGTTCTACAACGATTTCGCCGCCGCCCTCGACGCGGGGGTGGTCACCCGGTCGGACGACCAGCGTTTCCGTCCCTACTCACAGGTGTCGCGGGCGCTCTTCGCCGTGTATCTGGTCCGCACTCTGGCCGCCGGTGAACTGGCGACTCTCAGCAGCGCCGCCGCGAGCGGGCCCACGTTCGACGACGTCGATACGGAGTACTGGGCTTACGAGGAGATAGAGGCCGCGGCCAGACTGGGGCTTGTGACGGGGACGGGCGACGGCACGAGGTACTCGCCCGAGAGCAAGGTCACTCGGGCCCAGATGGCCACCATGATCTGCCGGGCCCTGGGTCTCGACGTGAACGGCGAGTGGATCGCCTCCCCGGACGGCGAGCCGCTCTACAAAGACATCCCCGCCGGCTATTGGGCTCACGGAGCCATCTTCGTCGTCGACTACTACGGCCTTATGTGTGGAGATACCAACGGTTGTTTCCGACCTCTCGACAACACCACCCGGGCCCAGGCGATCACCGTCATGGCCCGCATCCTTCGCCTGCTCGAGGGAGGGTAGCGGCCATACCGCCGTCGGCCGGGTGCATAGTCCGCCGGGGCAGGGTCCTGCCCTCGGCCCTCGTCTGCGCTGCGCTGGTGGCGCTGCTCTTGGTCTCGGCGTCACCTGCCTCGGCTCAGGCGAAGGGCTTCCCCGATGTGGGCAAGTCCCTGCCCTCGTATGACGCCATCCAGTTCCTCAGCGGGGCGGGGATCATCTCCGGCTACAAGAACGGCGACTTCGGTCCCGGGGACACGCTCAAGCGGGGTCAGGCCACCAAGATGCTCGTGTTGTGGAAGGAAGTGTTCCCGGTGACCACGGGGAACACGTTCCCAGACGTGGACGAGACGTACCGCTGCTATATAGAGAGCGCCGTTTCGCAGGGTTGGATAACCGGCTTCTCCAACGGCCGCTTCAAGCCGTACAACACGCTGACCCGCGAGCAGATGGCCATCATCATGGTGCGGGCCATGGACTGGGAGGGCACGGCCAAGGAGCTGACGACGGCCCAGATCGACGAGATCCTTGCCGCCTTCGCCGACCAGGCCGACATATCCGCCGTGGCTCGTCCCTACGTGGCCGTGGCGGTGTCGGAGGGCCTGTTTGGGGGGAGCGGGGGCCGTCTCCTGCCCGGGGAAGGCATCACCAGAGGCCAATTCTGCCTGGTGGTGTTCCGGGCCGAGCTCAAAGTGAGGACGCTCATAACCGCGGTGCGCGCTTCGTGTGACTATCCCGACAAGACCCGGGTGGTCATCGACCTCTCGCGCGCCCCCGGCGCCGTGACGGCCTCGGCCACATCCGACGGCTTCCTCAACATCGACTACCAGAACGGGGTCATCGACGGGAACCTGTCTCAGACCTTCGTCTCACCGGAGGTCACGGGGGTGAGCGCCCGGCAGATCGACTACACCCCGCGCACCGTGCGCATCGCCCTGGATCTGGGCCGTTTCCAGAGGTACCGGGTGATGTCGTTGGCCCCCTCCGAAGGCTACGGCTACCGTATCGCGGTGGATGTCTACCGCCGCACCACGGGTCCCGAGGGTGAGGGAGGGCCGCTGATATGTGTCGACCCGGGTCACGGAGGAACGGACTCCGGGGCCGTGGGCACGACCAAGGCCAAAGAGAAGGACGTCAATCTGGCCATGGGCCTCATGCTGACGCAACATCTGCGGCAGGCCGGGCTGCAGGTCATGATGACCCGTTCGGACGACAGCTACCCCGATCTTCACTATAGGGCCACCCTGGCCAACGAGGCCGGCGCCGGCCTGTTCGTGAGCATCCACAACAACGCGTCCGGCGATCCCGCGGCTGCGGGCACAGAGACCTTCTACTGGGGCACGCCCGAAGAGTGGTCGCCTGAGGGCAAGTTGCTGGCCGAGACCATCCAACGTAACCTGGTGGCGGCCATCCAGTCCGTAGACCGGGGCGCCCGCACCCACTGGTACAACCTGGTGGTGCTCGCGGAGACCCTGATGCCCGCCGCTCTGGTGGAGGTAGGCTTCATGACCAACCCCGCCGAGGAGGCCAAGCTCCTTACACCCGCCTACCAGCAGGCGGCCGCTCAGGGCATCACCGCGGGCATCCTCGAGTACTTGGGGTGGTCCACGACCGTATACTCCACCGAGTCATGAAGAAGCTCTTCGCCGCCGCGCTGGCCGTCGGCATCCTTGCCGGCCTGGTCTTCACCCCCGTCGCTCGAGCAGCCGACCAGTTCGTCTTCGCGGGCCGGGGCAACGGCCACGGCATGGGTCTCAGCCAGTGGGGGGCATGGCAGGGGGCCAGAGAGGGGCATGATTTCGCGGATATCCTTGCCTTCTACTACCCCGGCGCCACCCTGGAGAAGGTGAGCGACGTGGCCGGCATCAGCGCCGCCGACACCGTGCTCAAGGTGCGTGTCTCGGCCAATCCGCCCATCAACAACACGACGGTCTACTCACAGGTGGGTCTGGCGCCTTCGGTGACCGAGGCCACGCTGGTCAAGCACACCAACGGCGTAGGCGACGAGACTCAGGTCATCCCGGTGGGGTCGTTCGTGACCATGTCCAACAGCGGGGGGAAGGTCTCGGTGGTCACCGACGCAGGCGCCACCGGCCCCTACGACTACGTAGAGCTCCGACCGACCGGAGCCAACGACGGCACGGCCGCGGGCCGCGTCGCGGTCAGTCTGACACCCAAAGGGAGCTCGACCGCACACTCCCGGGAGTATTGGGGGATCATCCGCGTCCAGTACGGCGACGGCCAGGGAGAGCTCTGGGCCTACAACTTCGTGCCCCTCGAGAGATACGTGCGCAGCATCGCCGAGGTGGAGTACGACTGGGCCACGGCGGGAGGCGGCTTCTACGCCCCCGAGGCCGTGAAGGCACAGGCGGTGGCCGCCCGTACCTACGCCCTGGCCAAGGGCGGGGACACCCTGAACGACAATTGGGCCGACCAGTGTTATCGGGGCCACACCTTCGAGGCCAATAACCCGGGCATCGCCAAGGCGGCCGACGACACGGCCGGACTGATACTCACCTATCAGGGCGAGCCCATAACCGCTTACTTCTCGGGACACTCCGGTGGATACACCACCGACTCGGCCTGGTCGGGGACCAAGCCGCCCTACATCGTCGCCCGGTCCGACCCCTGGAGTCTGAAGGCGCCGCCGCCGGGCACGGGCAAAGGCCCGGGCTGGTCCTGGAACTACACCATCTCCGCGGCGAGTCTATCCAGCAAGGTGAACGGAAGCCTCAAAGACATCTCAGGCGCCACGGTGAACGTGGGCCTCATAGGGCAGGTCGACATCGTCGCCCGGGATACGGCCGATTCCTGGAGTCACGCCCGTCAGCTGCGCATCACGGGCGGCGGCGGCTCGGCGACGGTCTCGGTCCAGTCTTTCCGGTCTCTGATCGGCTCCTCCAACCTTCCCTCCACGCTCATCCTCAGCGTCAATGGGGAGGGTGGCACAGGTGAGCCTCTGGCAGAGGGTGAGTTCCACGATGTGGGCGTCGACCACCTGTATCACGACCAGATATCGCGGGTGGTGGCCGCCGGCCTGATGAGCGGCTACGAAGGAGGGCTCTTCAAGCCCGAGGGAACCGTCACGAGGGCCCAGTTCGCCAAGATCGCGGTCAATCTGTACAACCTGCTCAACCCCGGCAGCGAGATCCAGGTGGTCAACGTCACCGCGAAGCCGTTCGGCGATGTGGCGATCGATTCCCTCACCACCGGAGACGCCTCCGATTGGATCGCGGCGGCCAAGAAGGGCGGTCTGGTAGCGGGCGTGACCGCCGACACGTTCGCGCCGTACGCTGAGATCCGGCGCGATCAGATGACGACGATGATCTGCCGCGCCCTCGGCTGGGAAGACGAGGCCTCCGCGCTGCGGCCGGCCACGTCGGGCTTCGCCGACGTGCCGCTCGGCAGCGTCCACTATGCCAACGCCAACTACCTCAAGGAGCAAGGGGTCATGCTGGGCTACGAGGGTCCGCTTGGCGGTTCGCTGACGGTGCTCGCAGTGGACGAGCCGATCAAGCGCCAGCATGTGGCGGTCATCCTCTGTCGTCTGCTCGACCCGGCGCAGTGAGCAGCCCCCGGATGACGCCGGGAGGGTCTGGATGGAACGTGAGACGATATAATGACGGTCATGCCTGACGCCCCGACATCTTCTCGGAGTCCCCGGGGCTGCATGGGGGGAACCGGCGTCCGCACACTGATTGTGATGACGGTCGTCGCCGTCCTCGCGTTCGCCGGGCTTGTCCTGGCGCCCGCCGATGCCGCTCAGGCGCAGCCCCAGCTCGGCATCCCCGAGCAGTTCTGGGTCGAAGACTGGAGCACGCACTCCTACCGCTCCATCCAAGCCTCGCCCAGGTACATGGGCGACCACGTCGCGGTCTACGTGGAGGACTACGTCGACCTGCCCGACTACACCGTCTCGGACCTGGGGACCACCTTCGACGGGATCATCTATCCCACTCTGACCACGGCTTTAGGCTCCGAACCCAACCCCGGCGTCGACGGCGACCATCGCATCGCCATCCTCATCTACGATTTCAACGATCCCACCGACTCCATAGACGGCTCCTTCAACTACCCGGACATGGACCTGTCCTCCGGCTTCCCGTACAGCAACCGGCGTGAGATGTTCTACCTCAATCTGCGGGCCCTCCGGACCGATCCATACAGCGCTCCCAACCTTGCCGCGCACGAGTTTGCGCACCTCATCGCCCACCACCGGGACGCGATGTTCGATCCCTCGGGCCAACCGCGCTCCGAGCCTGCCTGGTTGGTGGAGGGCTTCACCACCTACGCCGAGCATCTGTGTGGGTATGATGGTCGGACCATGCGCCAGGTCCTCTCCTTCACCTACGACCCCAACTTCAACCTGACCTATTGGGAAGGCGTGCGGGCCAACTACGGCGCGTCGTACCTCTTCATGCGCTACCTCCTCGAGCGGCAGGGGCCGGAGTTCGTGCGCACGCTCGTCGATGAGCCTCTCGACGGCGTGGCCGGCGTGAACGCCGCGCTCGCCTCGGTGGGCTCCTCGAACACCTTCGAGTCTCTGTTCGACGACTGGGTCGTCGCGAACTTCCTGAACGGTAAACTCCGGCACCTCTGGCCCTATTCCTACTCGGGTCTGAGCGTATCGGCGCAACCGGTGGCGCTGGCCGGCGCGGAGCCCATCCTGGGCGAGACCTGGGTGGCCAACTACGGCGCGGTCTATCTGGATTTCCCTGCCACCTCCAACGGGGCGCCTTTCCAGGTGGTGGTGGACGGCGCCGTGGAGTCCTCCCTCCAGGCGGCGGTCATCGCATGGGACTCGGCCGGCATTCTGACCCCCTCGGTAGTGCGCCTGGATCTTGCCAACAGTGAGGCGGCTGACACGGTGAACGTCCCCGCCGGCTACGACCGGCACACGCTGGCGGTCTGGACCCGGGGCACGGTCGGCTCCCCCAGTTCCTGGGCGTTCAGGTACAGCGGGGCCCCCGATCCACCAGGAGGGATCCAGTTCCTCGACATGGGGGGGAGCGACACCTTCTACAAGGACGTGGCTGTTCTTCTGGCCCGCGGGGTCATCAGCGGCAGGGAGGTTCCGCCGGGGTCGGGTCTCTGGTGCTTCGCGGGAAAGGAGAACGTCACCCGGGCTCAGTTCGCCAAGATGATCATGCTGGCCATCGACAGGCATACTCCCGAGATCGACAACGAGGGCAATCCCAGCTTCCCCGACGTCCGCGCCTATGATGAGAACGGGTACCCGTACGACTATATAGAGGAAGCCGTTGCGGAACGCATCGTGAACGGGTACAAGAACGGCCTCTTCGGTCCCCAGGACTCCATCACCCGGGCCCAGTTGGTGCTGATGATCGTGCGGGGCGCCGAGGCGGTGGGCAAGGAGTTGCCCCTCTACACGGGCAGCCAGCGGGTCTTCGCCGACGTTCCCCTGTCGCATCCCTACTACCGGCAGATAATGACGGCGTACACCGCCGGGATCCTGGGCGGCTACTCCGACGGCACCTTCCGGCCGTACTCCAAGGCCAGCCGCAACCACGTGGCGAAGATGACGGCTCAGCTCATGGGGCACCTGGATGGAGCGGCCCTGCCGGAGGGGCTCTTCTGAGCCTTCGCGAGCGGCGGCTGCCGCCGCCTGGTCCGCGTCATCGTCTATCATAGGCGGCGGTATGGCCATTTTCCGTCGCTCAAACACGCCCTCGGGGGGGTCGCCGACTGACATCAACGCTGATGCCTGTGGCGATCCGTCGCCGGCAGCCACCGCCGACCTTCTCCCCGACGTCGAGGCGTCCGATCGGGAGCGCCGTCGTGAGCAGCGCCTCGTGGAAGCGGCCCGCCGGGGCGAAGAGTCGGCCGTCGAGGCGCTCTATCGCACTCACTTCGACGTCATCTACCGTTACGTGTTCCTGCGGCTGGGCTCGCCGGCGGCCGCTGAGGACGTCACCAGCCAGGTCTTCCTGGGCATGATCAAGGGGCTGGGGCGCTACCAGGACCAGGGCAAGCCCTTCGTGGCCTGGCTGTACGGCATAGCCCAGAAGCAAATCGCCTTTTTCCAGCGTAGCCGAGGGCGTGCTCCCGACCCAGTGGATCTCGACGCAGCCACGGAACTGGTGGCGGAGAGCGCCGGTCCCGACGCCACCGCCGAGGAGCGTGAGTTGCGGGTGGCCATAGCCCGGGCGCTCGGCAAGGTGCCCGAGGGCCAGCGGGAGGTCATCATGCTGCGCTACATCCTGTCGTTTTCGGTGGCCGAGACGGCAGCCATCGTGGGGCGCACCGAGGGCGCGGTCAAGCAACTGCAGTTGCGGGGGCTGGCCACCATGAAGAACATCCTCGGGCAGGCAGGTCGCGAGTTGGTCTAGCGCGGCCCGCGGCGCCGTCTCGGCGGCCCCGTCCCGTGGCGCGGGATCGGCGACCGGCCCCCGGCGCCGTCTCGGCGGCCCCGTCCCGGCGACCGGCCCCCGGCGCGCCGCCCCGCGTAACTTTTTCGCGTCTCCGGCAATAGAGCCAATGATATGTTCAGAAGCATCTTCAAGAGACGGGGCGCCGCCGACCAGAGCAAGCGCAGGGAGCGCGCATCTTCCGCCGCCCCGGCGTCGGTCGCCAAGATCGGCTCTTCGCAGGTGGATGCCGCCGCCGTCGACTTGACCGTCGACGAGGGCATGATGGCGATCAGCCGCGAGCTCTCCGGTCTGGCCCGCATGGAGGTGGGCCAGGCCGCCAAAGAGCGGGGCTGGGCCGCTCTTCACAGTGAGCTGGAACGCCACCCGGTCCGGGCGCACAGCGCGGCGGCGGGAGGCGGCGCGAAGATGGCGGGCGCCAAAGGCGCGGACGCCAAGGGCGCGGCTCGTGTCGGCGCCGGCCCGCAGTCCCGCACCATCCGCTCCGGTAATCCCCGCTGGGTCATGATCTCGGCCGCGGCCGTCGCCGTGGTGGCCGTCGTGGTGAGCCTGGCCGCCGTCTACGGCGGCGGAGGCGACGGGCCCGTCGTGGTCAGCAACCCGCCGACCACCGGCACGGTCACATCAGTGGCGACGTCGGACACCACACTGCCCGACACCACCGTCCCCAGCGACGTGACGACGGCGCCCACGGTCGACACCACGGTCCCGACCGGGAACACCACTCCCACCACGAGCACTCCCCCGAGCACCGGCGGCACCACGCCCACGTCGGACAGGCCCGTCACCACCGATCGCACCACCGTGACCACCAAGACCCCCGATACCACGCAGCCCCCGGCGACCACCACGACGAACGAGACGCAGATGGCGACCGCCCAGCACGAGAAAGACGCCAAGCGGGTCGTCCAGGCGCTGGGGTCCGAAGTCCTCTTGGCCTTCCAGTCCGGCAGCGATCTCGGTGACGTGAGCTCTCTCGTGGCCGTTGGAGCCTGGGGCGACGTCACTCAGATGGTCTCCGGGCTGGTCAACCCCGACGGCTGCCACGTGAGCACCAAGTCGGCCGACGGGACCACGGTGACCGTGGTCATGACCTTCAACGACGTGATCCCCGACGGTCAGGGCGGGCAGCGGGAAGTCGCCAAGCGTTTCATCGCCACCGTCCGTGTGGACGACGACCGCGCGGTCATCACCGGCATCAGTTACGCGGGTTCCTGAGAGAGGCTTGTGATAGATGAAGTTATGGCCCACTGAGACTCGTTCGCTATACTCGACGGTCCGTGCAGCTCGTCTGCACTTTTTTGCTGGTCTGAATCGGCCGCGGGCTCTTCTTGCCGCCCAAGGCCCTGACAGAGTTTGCCACTCCGCGTTGGTAGGCGCGGCTGTGAGCCCAAGGGAGAAAGGAGGTGACTCGTTCTTTTTTCCTACTCACTACCGCAGCACAAGTAGGAAATGGCAAGAACCATTTGCTATGGAGAAACAAGAAAAGAGGAGTGGTCTAATGCAGAAACGCACCCTAAAGGTAGCGCTTCTGGCCGTCCTCACCGTTGTCCTGGTACTCGGCACGTCCACAGTGGCCCTCGCGGACCAAACCTGGACGGACCTGCCCGACTACGTGACCGCCAAGTACGGCGTCACCGACAACCAGGTAGCGGCGATATCCGAAGGTTACCCGGGTGGTCTCTGGAAACCGTTCCAGAGCGTCACCCGCGCCCAGTTCACTAAGATGGCTGTGGCGGCCTTCAATATCCCGCTGGTGAATCCGGCCGTTGCGTCCTACACGGATGTTCCCAAGACCGATATGTACTATCAGTACATAGAGGGCGCCAAGGCCGCCGGTGTCGTCAACGGCACCTCGGCCACCACGTTCAGCCCCAAAGCCAACATCACGCGTCAGCAGGCGCTGGCCATCGTCGCCCGTTATGTGGCCGATGCCAACGGCTATGACCTCGCCACCATGTACACGGCGGCCGAGATCGATGCCCTGCTCGCTCACTTTGGCGATGCGGCCAGCATCTCGGCCGACCTGAAGGACGAGATGGCGTTCGCCTTCGACTTCGGTCTTACCGTGGGCAACGACTATGGCAATCTGGATCCGCTGGCCAACCTGACCCGTATCCAGGGCGCCGTCCTGCTCATCAGGGCCCAGGCCAAGGTGCCGCCGGCACAATGGACTGCCGCCAAGGTCGAGATCACGACCGCCGACAAGGCCGAGAACCTGATCGGCCAGGCGCATCCGGTTACCATCAAGGTGACCACTGCTGATGGCCATCCTGCCAAGCAAGTGCTGGTCGACATCGACACGCTGACCGGTAGCGACTACTACGTGGGCAACATCAGCCCGCAGGCGGCCGTGACCGACGGCAACGGCGAAGTGACGGTCAATCTGATCGCGACTGAGCCCGGCACGCAGCGCATCAGCGCCACCGTGGCAGGCGTAGGCACCGTCTACTACACCAAGTACTGGGTAGCCCTGGACGAGGTCTACATGCTTTGCGCGGATGAAGACGAGGACTACGAGTACAACGCCGGCACCACCACCAAGGCCCTCGAGGCCCGCGCTGTGGTCTTCGGCCCCGGCCCGCAGTCCACGTCCGCTCAGGACTGGTACAACGCGTATCAGCCCGACGCGACCGGCGCTCTGGCCGCCGTTGACTGGCCGCTGGGTTGGATCCTCGCCGAGCTCAACTCCACGTTCAGGAGTCTCCTGCCCATCCCGGGCGAAGACATCACCATGGACGACCTGGACGAGGTCATCGATTGGGCCTACGAGTGGGCTGAGGCTCACGACGACCTGATCTGGGGCTTCTACGAGGAATTCGACGGTAGCCAAGAGGAGGCCGTTGCGGCCATAGGCGACGTCGCTGAAGTGGTCAACCTCATCCTCTCCGTCGACCGCTGGTCCTGCGCCGTCGAAGGGCTCGCCAATGCTCACGGCTATCAAGCTCGTGGCCTGGCCGGCGTCGACATGACGTGGAGCATCGTGAACGTGGTCGAGGACAATCCCGCGACCAAGAGCAAGGACGAGACCGTCCCGTCCGTGGGCGACATCGTCAAGGTCGACGGCGCTGAGATCGCCGCCGCCAAGACCGCGGTCGGCAAGACCGACGCCACCGGCAAGAGCTCCATCGAGCTCAGCTCGCAGGTGACCGGTCAGACCAAGGTCCAGGTCGTGGCCGACTACGCCGGCAACCCGTATCCGGGACAGCTGTTCAACCACCTGACCCATCAGGTCGGTCTGCACTTCCTTGATTGGGACGATCAGCCTTATGGCTCGGCTTTCGCCGTGTACACGTGGATCCCGCACGTCATCGGTGGCGACACTGAAGGCCCCATCTCGGCGGCCAAGCTCGTCAACAACACCGGTGAGGTCGAGGAGTTCGTCCTCAACCTGAAGGACGTCTACGGCAACCCCATCGCCGGTTACACCGTGACCTGGTGGATCGAGGGCGTGGGCTTCTTCAAGACCGATGAGTCCTCCTGGACCGGCATCGGCGAGATGAACAAGGACTACGACATCACCGACGTGACCGGCAAGGCCAACGTCTATGTCAAGTCCCTGGTCCCCGGCCAGACCGTGGTGCACTGCAAGGTCATGGACAAGTACGGCTCCCTCTACAAGGAGTGGAACCTGACCAAGCAGTGGTACGCGATCGAAGACGTCGAGTTCACCAACAAGTATGTTTGGACCGACCTGGACGACGACGGCAAGGTCGACTCGTTCGAGATCAGCATCCCGGTCAACATGGTCGGTGAGGCTCACACGTTCGAGGTCCTGGTCTCAGGCGCCAAGTACGTCCACGTGCTTCCGGACGTCAACATGAACGGCCTCCTGGATGACGCGGTGCTGCTCGGCAAACGTGCCGACATCAAGGCCGCCAAGGGCGCGGTCTTCGTCATGGGCGCCACTGCTCCCAACCAGTGGGGTTGGGTGGTCAAGCCCGCCGGTCAGGACATCCTGCCCGGTCAGGTGTTCACCCCCGACGTTGAGGTCGACGCCAACGCCGGACCCGTCTTCGAAGAGGACTTCCTGGTAGATCCTGCTGAGGCTGCCTACTACACCCGCTTCGCAGACACGGCTCTGGCCGGCGCGGAGTTCTGGGACGACAAGTACGGCTACGACCACACGGAAGACGAACCCGCCTACGATGACGGCGACGGCATCGACGAGGTGTGGTCAGGTCTCGGTGGCAAGCAGGTCTACTTCCACACGAACCTCGGTGCGTGCATCTTCGAGAGCAACACCCCGCTGCCGGCAGCTTATGTCGGCACGATCACCGATCCCACCACGCCCTTCGTCCTGACCGACGAGATGGGCAAGGCGACGGTGACCGTCAACTCCAACAGCAAGGGTGCTCAGGTCGTCTTCGCTATTGCCGATTACCTCGACAACCCGCAAGACGGCAACCCGCTCAAGCCCTTTGACACCACCACCGATCCGATGGACGGCGTCAAGGAGCTGCAGTGGGATTGCGCCCAGAAGGTGTGGGGACACGGTGACGTGTGCTCCGACGCCGACGTGCGTGTCTACTCGATGGCCGCACGGGAAGACAACGATCCGGTCAGCCCGCTGCGCTGGGCCAACTACCTCAACAGCGACGGTGAGAACCGCGATCGCATCTACGTCCAGGTGTTCGATGCCTTCGGCAACGCGCTTGAAGGCTTCAAGGTGACCTTCGAGATCATCGGCCAGGGCACCACGGACAAGAGCGGCAGTTGCCTCACGTACCATCCGTTCGCGCACTTCGATCTGGTGACAGAAGAAGACACGACCACCGAAGTGCTGGAGAAGACCCCGAACCATGACTGGGTCGAGGCCGTGCCGGGTCCGTACCCGACCCACACGCAGTATCTGACGGGCTACTACGATGTAGCCCTAGAAGACGCCGGTTTCGGGTCTGACGCTAGCGACTACATGACCTACAACGAGTATGTGGAGGCTGTCGATACGTTGAATGACATCCCCCACTTCGCCGGTGTCGGCGACCTCAACCCGTTCATGAACTCCAACTGGGCTTGGGGTGACTTCGGGATCGCCGGCCTGGATCCGGTGGCCAACGCCAACGACATCTGGAGCCTCGACGACCCGAACGATGATGACTATGCGTGGGGTTGGACTCTCAACCACATGACCAACTTCCTGTTCAGCGAAGCCAGCGCGGCTTACGCCGACCTCGTCCTTGACGACGAAGGCCAGGTGCTGATCGACATGCTGGCGGGAGAGACGATCTGCGACATCACCAGCATCGTCAACATCAAGGTCTACTGCCCGAGCGGCCAGCTGCTCAAGCAGTACGAAGTGACCAAGGTATGGGAGAGCGAAGAGCAGGCACTCGGCAGCCTCGTGCTGCTGATCGGCCCGACCGAGCTCGGCCCGTTCGGTCCGTCGCTGACCACCAGTGCGATCAACGCGTGGGCTACGGTTCTCGCGTATGACAACTACGGTCAGCCGACCGACGCTACCACCGACGCGACGGCCCTGATGCTCAGGATCGCCGGTCCTGGAGGCTTCACGTACGATCTCGCCACCGGAACCACCGACGGCGTGCTCGCCCCGACGGTGTTCGACGTACCGCTCGTACCGGGTGCGTACACAGTCACCGTTTGGGAGGATGCCGACGGTGACGGCGTGCTGGATGTGACTGAGGTCAGATCGGCGCCTTGCTCGCTCACGGTAGAGCCGTAAGCGTTCACTACCCAAGGGACAGCACAAGCTGACTCTGAAAGGGGGCCCGCCGCAAGGCGGGCCCCCTTTTTTTCCGCGCGCGCCGCGCGCCTGGGAAAGGTTCGGACCGTTCGCCGGGCGGCGCGCGCGACGCCTCCAGGAAGGGAACGGGGCGGGGTCCGCCGAACTGGGTGCGAAGAGAGGTCCGTGGTAGACTGACGGATGCGCGCGCCCGCTGGCGGGCGCGCCATATCCACAGCGCGCCCGGAGCCGGAGCCCGACCAGTTGTGAGGGAGAGATGAGACTCAACTCCGCGAAGATCGCCGCGATCATCACCATCGCCATTGTGTTCGTAACAGCGCTTGCCGGAGTGGCGGTCGCTGCTCCGCCGTGGTCGGATGCGTCGAGTTCCTGGTGGACCAGCAGCTACGGGGTGACGGAGGCCCAGGTCGCCACGGTGGCCGACGGCTACCCCGACGGGACGTTCCGCCCCAACACGGCGGTCACCCGGGGGCAGTTCGCCAAGATGGCCGTGAGCGGGCTGGGTGTCGACACGTCCAATCCCTCCACTCCCAGCTTCAAAGACGTGGGCAGGGGTGGCACCTTCTACATCTACGTGGAGGGCGCCTACAAGGCCGGGCTCATCGGGGGTTACCCGAGCGGCGGCGGTCTGCTGTTCAAGCCGAGCAACACCATCACCCGGCAGCAGGCCAACAGCATTCTGGGCAGGTATCTATCCAAGTTGGAGCTCAACAACACGGGCTCCATCCATGGAGACGTGACGAACTACGGCAGTCTCGAGTTGTGGTACGCGGCGGAAGGCAAGTTCTACCTCAACGGGTTCACCGATGCCTCCAAGGTCGTGTCCGATCACAGAGCCACCACCGCCTACCTGATCCGGCGTGGCATCATCAAAGGATCCAACAGCAGGCTGAACCCCACCTCCACGCTGGTCCGTTCCCAGGCCGCGGTCATGGTGCTGCGGGTCAAGGCGGAGGCTCAGGCGATCTTGACGCCGCCCACGCCGCCCACCAATCTCGCCGTGATCTCCACCGGACAGGGTGTGCAGGTCATCGCCACCGGGGCGGCCTCGTATGCGGGCAACGACCCCACTCCACAGGTGACCGGTAACACACTGGCCGATTCGGAGCTCGCCGTCTACGACGAGCCCTTCTACGGGACCACCTACATCAAGTTGGGCACCAGCAACGCTTCCGGCGTGTTCTACGCCAATCTGGATGATGCAGCCAAGCCTCTCGGCGATGGGACGCACAGCTTCACCGCCAAGGTGAAGAACGAGAACGGCCTGGTGTCGCCGGCGTCCGCCGCCGTGACCTATGTGCTTGACACCACGGGACCGGAAGGCTCCATCACGGCGCCGGTCGTCCTCCCCGGCGAGACCTACGCGGCCGCCCCGGCCAAGCCCATCTTCAGTGTTGCGGCCGGCGACGCCGCTTCGGGCGTCAAGAACGTGGAGTTCCAGGTGGCCTCCGAGACGACCCCGACCTCCTGGACGACTATAGCCCTGCATACCAACACCTCCCCGGTGAAGGCACAGACCACCTACACGGCGGTCTGGCCTGTCACAGGTGCGCTGAAAGACGGTCTGACCGACGGAACCTATCTGCTGCGGGCCGTCCTCGAGGACCTGGTCGGCAACAGGCGGACGGTGGGGCCGGTCCAGATCAAGGTCGACGCGTCGCCGCCCACGGCCGCCATAACGTCGCCTCTCCCCACTTCCGGCAGCATCGCATTCAGCGAGAGCGGGGCCCCGCCCTTCACCGCGACCGCGGCCGACCTCGTTACGGGTGTGGCCAAGGTCGAGTTCTTCTACTGGAAGGACCCTGTTTCAAGCGGCGGCACCCCCGGACCGACGACATGGAGTGGCTTCACGCTGCTCTCCACCGATACGGCCGCTCCCTACGAGGCCTCCTACGCGGGTCTCACCGGAGGCATTCTGCCCACCGGCCGCTACATCTTCGCGGTCCGCGCCACCGACAGGGCCGGCAACGAGAGTGTGTTGCTGGGCACTTCGGGGTACATGGCCGGCGCCGCCCAGGAAGTGGTGATCGGTCCCTCGGCTCCCCTCATCGCCTTCACCAAACCGGCGCCGGGACAGGCGGTGCCTGACGGCACCCCCTTACTGGTCGAATGGACGGTGCAGGCCGTCGTGGCCGGGACTCTGACCGTGGCCGTCTCGCCCACCGGGGGTGATCCATGGACGAGCATCGCGACGAACGTGTCGTTCCCCGCGAGTTCCACGTGGGATTCGCGCTCCTGGGCGGTACCGGACATCACCGGCGCCGACATCACCACCTACCGGATCCGCATCACCGCGCAGGACACAGCCGGGCATGTCACCATCGCGACGAGCTCGCCCTTCACCGTCTACGACTCTCCGGCCGGGGTGACGGACCTCGTGGTGGCGGATCCCGACGCCGTGGAAGCCGGCGTGGACGGGCGTGACTTCGCGGCCGTCTGGTCCCCGTCGTCCTCTCTGCATGTCTCTTCGCAGAAGGTCTATCTCCTTCCCGACGGGCAGAGTCTTGCGGAGGCCACGGACACGCCCGTGGCAAGCCTGGGCAGCACCGTGGCCACATGGACGGGCACCAGTTCGATCGTGAACGACAGCCGCGGCGCGGGGCTCGCGAACGGCGACTACAGGGTCTGGATCGTGGTCACCGACCTTGGCGGCCGCACGGCTGTTACACCCAGCGAGCCCTTCCTGGTGACCGCCCCATAGTGGTTCGGGCGAAACATAACAGCCCCGGTAGGATGAGGGCCGGGCGGCGGGCGGTCTTCGCGTCGGTGTTGGCGCTGCTGTTTCTACTCGTCCTGGGCTCGTCGGGGGCGCAGGCGGTGGACTACAGCAGTCAGGAAGTCCGTTTCGTGGAGATCCTGAACGACTACCGCCAGAGCCTGGGTCTGGAACCGTTGATGGTCTCCGACCTCTGCTCCGACGCCGCCGAGAAGCACTGCCTCGACATGGTCAAGTACGGCTTCGTGGCGCATAGGACGGTAGCCTCGGATTGGTTCCCGGTGGGCGCGGATGGCCGGGTGCGTTTGGCTCTCCGCGGATACGGGTCCCCTCTTGCCTGGGGGGAGAACATCGCCGCCGGATACGCGCTTGCCGGCGAGGTGTTCGAGGGCTGGAAGTCATCCACCAAGGGCCACCACGAGATCATGATCGACCCGGCCTTTCGAGTGGTGGGCATCGCCCGGGTCCAGGCGCCGGGTTCCGAATACAGGTACTATTGGACCGCCGACTTCGGCTCCCTGGTCGATCAGACCGCCCACTGGGTGGACGACTCGGGCCCGACGACCACGACTACTTCCACGACCTCCACCACCAGTACCACGAGCACCACTACCACCACCAGCACGACGACCAGCACCACGGCCACCACCTCTCCGGGCAGCTCCACCACCAGCACCACGGTGGCGGGGCGGCCGTTCGTCGACGTGCCTCTCACCAACAGGTTCTACGACCCCATCACCCGATTGGCCGCGGCCGGCGTGGTGAGCGGGTACGCGGGGGGCATGTTCTACCCGGAGAACCCGATCACGCGGGCTCAGTTCGCCAAGATCATCGTGTCCGCCCTGGAGAAGCACACGCCTCAGATCGACAACGCGGGCTCTCCCACCTTCTGCGACGTTGCGTACTCCGGCTCGCCCTATCCCTTTGACTACGTGGAAGAAGCCGCCACGCTGGGCATCATCCAGGGCTACGCAGACGGGAGATTCGCCCCGGAGGCGAACGTCACCAGGCTTCAACTGGCTCTGATGTTGGTGCGGGCGGGCGGCGACGCTCTGGCCACTCCTCCCGCGGGATACTCGTGCCGGTTCGCCGATGTGCCCGGCTACGCGCGCAACGCCGTCAACACGGGGTTGTACAACGGTCTGTTCTCGGGCAAGACGGCGACCAGGTTCGATCCCTACAGTGTGGCCACCCGCGGCCATGTGGCCAAGATGGTCTACGGTCTGACGCAGGTGATGGCGCCCTGACGAGGCAGTCGGAGGCCCCGTCTCGCCGTAGGCGGATGGCGCGGGCGGCCCGACGGTTGCAGATCTGATGACAAACGCGCAAGAATTCCGTGGAGATGCCGATACTCTCCTAGGAGTGCAATCCGGGGTTGGCGCGGGCGGCCGTCGCTCAGGGACGGTCGAGGAAGGGATGGTGAACCGCATGAGGTCTGCATCGGAGAAACCGGCACGGAGACGGCGCCACCCAGGCAGACTGCGCCACCCGGGTCTTCTCTCGGCCGCCCTGGCCGTGAGCTGTTTCCTCATTGTCATTCTCACCATGGGAGCCGCGCCGGCCGTGGCGTCCTCGTCGGGGTCGCCCGCGTTCGAGCGCGCACCGATCAACCCGGAGTTCGTGGAACGCGCCCTCATGCGGGAGACGCTTCAGGCCCGACCGGGAGACCCCGAGTGGCATCCAACAGGCTATATCCCCTCTCCGGTGCTGATACCCTCCGACGGCGCCACACTGAAGGCACAGGGCGCTCTTTCGTATCCCGCCTCCTACGACCTGCGTTCGCTCGGGCGTGTCACGGGAGTCCGGGACCAGAACCCCTACGGGACCTGTTGGGCGTTTGCGACGATCGGCTCGCTCGAGTCGGCGCTCATGCCTGCGAGCTGGGACTTCTCCGAGGACAATGTGGTCAACGGCAACGGCTACTCCGGCATAACGTACGACTCCGGAGGCTGGACCGAGGTGGCGCTCGCCTATCTGGCACGGTGGGGCGGGCCCGTCGAGGAGACCTCCGACCCCTACCCGTCGCCGGGCGTTCTGGACCTGCCTCCCGTGAAGCACGTGCAGTCGGCGCTGAGGCTTCCCGGCCGAAGCGGCCCGCTAGACAACGATGCCTTGAAGGACGCCGTGATGACCATCGGTGGAGTGCAGACCTCCTTCTGGTGGGACGGCGCTTACTATTCCTCCGCAACGCACTCCTACTACTATGACGGAGCCGGGCACAACCACGCCGTCGTGATAGTCGGCTGGGACGACACCTACAGACGCGACAACTTCAACAGCACTCCGGCGGGGGACGGGGCCTTCATCGTGCGCAACAGCTGGGGCCAGAGTTTCGGCGAGGGCGGGTACTTCTACGTCTCCTACTACGACACCACGTTCGCCTACAGCGCATCCTGGGCCTTCCCGGCGGCCGAGCCAGCGAACAACTACTCCACCATCTACCAGTACGACCCGCTCGGTTGGACGAGTGGCCTTGGCTATGGCTCCAACACGGCGTGGTTCGCCAATCGCTTCACGGCTGCGAACAGTGACGGTATCTCGGCGGTGGCTTTCTATGCCGCCACGCCTGAGTCGTCCTACGAGGTCTGGGGAGGCTTGGACACGGGCGATCCCGGACCGGGCGCGGGCGAACTCACGCAGCTTGCCACGGGGACGCTCACTCACGCCGGCTACCACACCATCGCGCTCGCGCAACCCCTGTCTGTCACGACTGGAGCCCCGTTCTGTGTAGCCGTGCGCCTGACGACGCCGGGCTACAACTACCCTGTCGCTTTGGAGGCCCCAGTCACCATGGCTTCGCCGACGGCGTCGGCGAACCAGAGTTTCGTGAGTTGGAACGAATCCTCGTGGACCGACCTC
>CAZQDY010000044.1:0-22887 GCA_964592075.1 uncultured Gaiellales bacterium | reverse complement strand
TCGCCTGCAAGTATCAGAAGAACGGCAAGATCGCCCTGGCCTTCCTGGGCGACGCCTCCACAAACCGGGGCACCTTTCACGAGGCGCTCAACCTGGCCTCCATCTGGGACCTTCCCATCGTGTACGTGGTCGAGAACAACCACTACGGCGTGGCGAACCCGCAGAGCGAGCACATGAAGATCAGGGATATCGCCGACCGAGCCGCGGGCTACGGCTTCCCTGGAGTGGTCGTCGATGGGAACGACGTGGCCGCGGTGCGGGAGGCGGCGCACGAGGCGGTGGCGAGAGCTCGGGGCGGCGGCGGTCCCACCCTGGTCGAGTGCAAGACCTGGAGGCACTGGGGTCACTTCATCGGCGATGCCGCCACCTACCGGGACCCTGCCGAGCACGAGGCCTGGCTGAAGCGGGACCCCCTGATCATCTCGTCCGCGCTGCTCCTTGCCCGGGGATGGGCGACCCAGGCGGACCTGGACCGGATCCAGGCCGAGGCCGACGCCGAGATGCAGACGGCCCTGGAGTACGGGAAGGACAGTCCGTACCCGCCGCTGGAGGAGTTGCTGACCGACGTCTACGTCGACTGAACCGGCGCTCACGGTAAGGAGACCGAGCATGGGCACGAAGGTGATGAACTATGCAGAGGCGGTTGCCGACGCGCTCAAGATCGAGATGCGGCGGGACCCGAACGTGTACATAGCGGGGGAAGACGTGGGCCGGTTCGGCGGCAGCTTCGGTGTGACCGGCTATGGGGTGTTCTCCGAGTTCGGACCGGAAAGGGTGCTCGACACGCCCATCTCCGAGACGGCCATCGTAGGGACGGCGGTGGGGGCGGCGGCCGCGGGCCTCAGACCCGCAGTCGAGATCCTGTTCATGGATTTCCTCCCGATCGCCATGGACGAACTGTGCAATCAGGCGGCCAAGGTGCACTACCTGTTCGGGGGGCAGATGAAGTGTCCGATGGTGCTGCGGACGGCCCTCGGCGCCGGCATGGGGACGGCGGCGCACCACTCGCAGTCGTTGGAGGCGATGCTCTGCCACACCCCCGGCCTGATCACTATCGCGCCTGCGACCCCGTATGACGTGAAGGGGCTCTTGATTTCGGCGATCAGGGATGACAACCCCGTGGTGTTCCTGGAGCACAAGATGCTGTACGCCACCAAAGGGGAGGTCCCGGAGGGGGAGTACACCATCCCCATCGGAGAGGCCGACATCAAGCGGGAGGGGTCCGACGTCACCCTCGTCTGCTGGTCGGGGATGGTGCGCCAGTGCCTGACGGCCGCCGAGACGCTGGGGAAGGAAGGCCTCGGCGTCGAAGTGCTCGATCTCCGTACTCTGATCCCCCTGGACAAGAAGGCCATCCTCGACTCGGTAGGTAAGACGCACAAGTTGGTCATCGTCCACGAGGCCTGCCTGACCGGCGGCTTTGGCGGGGAGATCGCAGCCATCGTGGCTTCGGAGGGCTTCGACCTGCTCGACGCGCCGATCATCCGGGTGGGAGGGCCGGACACCCCGGTGCCCTTCTCTCCAGTCCTGGAAGCGGAGTTCATAGTGAAGGCCGACAAGATAGCCGCCGCGGTTCGAGAGATCGCTGCCTGAGCAAGCAGGGAGGTGGTTGACAGTCATGGCCGACATCGTCGTGATGCCAAAGCTCGGCCTGCTCATGGAAACGGGAGTGGTGAGTGAGTGGCGGGTGGCCGAGGGCGACCGGGTGAGCGTAGGCGACGTAATAGCCGAGATCACCACCGAGAAGATCACCTACGAGCTCGAAGCTCAGGCTGAGGGCGTTGTGCTCCAGATCGTCCTCCCCGAGGAGGAAGAGGCGCCAGTGGGCGCACCGATCGCGGTGATCGGGCGGCCGGGCGAGGATCTATCGGATGTGAGCCCGGCTCCGTCTGGTGAAGAGGGGCCGGCTCTGCAAGTCGCCGCCGGCGCGACCTCGGAGGCTGAGGCGCCGGACGAGGTGCCGGCCGCCGGCGGGTCCGGCGCGCGCGGCGGGAGGATCGTCGCCTCCCCCGCGGCGAAGAAGCTGGCCGCCGAGTCGGGTGTCGACCTGACGGCCGTGGCGGGCACGGGGCCGGGCGGCCGCATCACCTTGGAGGACGTGAGCGCGGCGGCGTCGAGGATGACGGCGGACGTAGGGGCGGCTGAAGGCGCGGCCGCGGAACGCGCCAATCTCCCCGGTCTCGCGACCCCGGTGGCCAAGAAGATGGCCACCGAGCTGGGGGTGGACCTCGCGGGAGTGACGGGGAGTGGGGTCGGCGGGCGTGTCAGGGCCGACGACGTGGTAGCCGCGGCACAGGCGCCCGTGACCGCGACGGCCGCGCCTCTCACCGCGGCGGCTGCGGAGCTGCGCGGGGGCGCCGCCCAGGAGATCCCTTACGCCGGGATGCGGCGCCTCATCGGTGAGCACATGGACGCCAGCCGGAAGCTGGCGCCCATGGTCACGTACTACGCCCTGGCCGATGTGGAGGACGTCAGACGCCTGCTCACCCGAGTGAACGTCACCCGCACCGAGGACGACAAGATCAACATCACCGGCGTCGTCATCAAGGCGACGGCTCTTACCCTGAAGGCGATGCCGCGCTTCAACGCGTCGCTGGATGGGGACGTCATAAAGGTCTGGAGAAACATCAACGTCGGGGTCGCGGTGGCCCTGACCGACGGCCTCATCGTCCCGGTGATACGCGACGCCGACCGGAAGTCGATCAGCGAGATCACCCAGGAGGTCCGCGACCTGGCCGGACGGGCCCGCGAGAACAAGCTCCTTCCCGACGAGGTGGGTGGCGGCACCTTTACGGTCACCACGCTCGGCCCCTACCGCTCCGTGGACTTCTTCAACCCCATCATCAATCGGCCGGAGGCCGCGATCCTGGGGCTAGGCCGCATGCACGACGCGGTGATGGCTTTTGACGGCGTGCCGCAGGTGCGGGCCGCCATGGGTCTGTCTCTGACTTGCGACCATCGGATGCTGGATGGGGCCCCGGCGGCCCGGTTCCTGCGGACCTTGATGGACTATCTGGACGATCCGTTCAGCATCTTCAGCCTGGCCATCTAGTCTGGTCGGCATACACGAGCTTCTGTCCACGCACGGGGAGAGGATCTAGATATGAAGACCGATCTTGCCATAATAGGCGCCGGCCCAGGGGGCTACGTGGCCGCCCTGCGGGCCGCGCAGCTGGGCATGGAGGTCACCCTGATCGAGCGCGCGCACCTGGGCGGGGTCTGCCTCAATCGCGGCTGCATCCCCACCAAGGCCATGGTCCAGACCGCGCTCGTCGCCCATGAGGTTCGGAGGGCTGGCGCCTTCGGCGTGCTCGTCGACGCTCCGCCGAGGATCGACTATGGATTGGCGCTTGACCGCCGCGACGCGGTGGTCAAGCGCCTCCGCAACGGCGTCCGGGGGTTGCTCAAGCATCAGAAGGTGCGCGTGCTGTCCGGCCGGGCCGCCTTCACCGGCCCACAGACGCTCATCGTCGAGCCGGTGCCGGTTGACATCGGGGCCGGCAAGAGTGCGGCGCTCACGGAGACTCAGACACTGGAGGCCAGCCATATCATCGTGGCGACCGGGTCCAAGCCCCTGGCACTCTCGGTACCGGGCGCCGACCATCCCCGGGTGCTGGACTCCGACGGCGCCCTTGCTCTGGTGGAGGTGCCCTCCAGCATCCTGGTGGTGGGAGCGGGGCCGATCGGGTGCGAGTGGAGCCAGATCTTCGCGCGCCTGGGCGCCAAGGTCACGCTCATCGAGATGCTTACTTCCGTCCTCCCGCGGGCGGATTCCGATATCAGCCTGGAGCTTGTCGGAGCGCTCCAGAAGGAGGGCGTCGTGATCCACACGGGCACCTCCCTCGCGGGTGTCGGTGACCTCGGGCCGGAGCTGGAGGTACGACTGGCTGAGGCGCCCACGGGATCTGCGACGCCAGCGGGGGACGAGATGCCGGCGGGAGCCGAGGCGCCTACGGGGGCCGCGACGACCGTGAGGGCTGAGTACGTGCTGATCGGAGCGGGCCGGGCGCCGCTCACCGATGGTCTCGACCTCGAGGCCGCCGGCGTCGAGGTCGACAGCAAGGGCTGGATCACGACCGACGAGTACCAGCGCACGAACATCCCCTCCATCCTCGCCGTCGGCGACGTCACCGGGGGGGCGTTGCTCGCCCACGCTGCCTACCGGCAGGGGATCGTGGCCGTGGAGGCGTTGGCGGGGCTGTCACCCGAACCGGTGCGGCACGCTCGCATCCCTTCCGTCACGTACACCGACCCGGAAGTGGCCGGAGTGGGCCTGACCGAGGCGCAGGCTAGAGAAAGCGACCCCGACGCGGTGACCGGTAGCTTCGTCCTCTCAGCCAACGGGCGGGCCGTCGCCCAAGGCGCCGATCAAGGTCTGGTCAAGGTGGTGGCCGATTCCCGCTACGGCCGATTGCTGGGCGTGCACATGGTCGGGGCCCACATGGGCGAGATGCTGGGTGAGGCGGCGCTGGCCCTGGAGTTGGAGGCTACTCTGGATGAATTGAGCTCGACGATCCGCTCGCACCCGACTCTCTCCGAAGCCCTGGGCGAGGCCTGCCTTGCCGCTCAGGGGCGCGCGCTCCACATCTAGAGCGGTGTGCCGCGTAGGTCAGCAGATCCCACGGTGCAGGTATGCGGCTACGGTGCGCAGCCGTCCGGCTGTGTTGCGCGAGGCGGTCTGGTTGGATCTCGGAGTGGAGGAGTACGCGAGCGCCTACGATGTCCAGTTGCGCCTCCACGCCCGTCGCCTTGCCGGAGAGATATGCGACACCATCGTGATCGTGGAGCATGCCCCTTGCATCACCATGGGCCGGGCCTCGCGACCGGAGCATGTCCTGGCGGGCCCGGACGAATTGACTGCCCTCGGCATAGCCCTCCATCACACCGATAGAGGAGGCGGGGTCACATATCACGGGCCGGGGCAGTTGGTGCTGTATCCCATCGTCGATCTGCGTGGATACGACCGGGACGTCCACGCCCACGCCCGCCGGCTCGAGCAGGTGCTCATCGAGACGTCGGCTGTCTTCGGGGTGGCCGCCGGGAGGAAGCCGGAGCACCCTGGCGTGTGGACCGCGGCCGGCAAGATCGGAGCGGTCGGGCTGCGGGTCAAACGGTGGGTGACCCTTCACGGGGTGTCTCTGAACGTCTCGCCGGACATGTCCCATTTCTCATGCATAGTCCCCTGCGGCATCGCGGACCAGGGTGTCGCGTCACTGGCTCAGATCCTGGGGCGGGAGGTCGACAGTCGAGAGGTTAAGAGCGCCATGCGCGAAGCCGTGGCGCGCGTATTCGGGGTCCGCCTCACCGAGGCCGGACCGGCCCGTAGTATGCTGGCCGTGGCCGACGTAAGTGAATGAAGGAGAGGAAGGTGAAGAGCGTGGGCGACATGATCGGCAAACCGCGACGTCTCGAAGGCAGGGTGGCCATCGTCACGGGAGGCGGCGGGGCCAACAGCATCGGGCGGGCCATATCCCTGCGCTATGGGAGAGAGGGCGCCCAGGTGGCGGTTCTGGACATCAACGCTGAGGGTGCGAAGAGCGTCTCGGAAGAGATCGTCGAAGCCGGGGGCGTCTCCATGCCCGTGGTCTGTGACATCACCGACCTGAACCAGTGCAAAGCCGCCGCCAAGAAAGTGGCCGAGGCCTGGAACGGACGCATCGACATCCTGGTCAATAACGCGGCGGTCTTCGGGGGGATGGGGGCTTGGCGACCCTTCGACGAGTGGACCGTCGAGGAGTGGGACAACATGCAGGTGGTCAACGTACGAGGCATGTGGTTCTGCACCCAGGCCGTGTTCCCATACATGAAGGCGCAAGGGTACGGCAAGATCATCAACCTGAGCTCGTCGTCGTTCTTCGAGGGGGTGCCCGGCTTCATCCACTACAGCACCAGCAAGGGCGGCGTCCTCGGCTTCACTCGTTCCATAGGCAAAGAGCTCGGCCCCTTCGGTATCCGGGTCAATGCCATCGCCCCGGGTTTCACCGTGTCCGACGCGCAACTGGAGCTGACGAAGGATTCGCCGGAGTGGTACGTCCACAACCGCGAACGGCAGGCCATGCACGACCGCAACGAGATCCCGGACGATCTCGCCGGCCCGGCTTTCTTCCTCGCTTCGCCGGACAGCGACTTCATGACCTGCCAGACGTTACTCGTGGACGGAGGAGCGACTCCTCACTAGAGATGCTCCCTTGCGAGCGACGGTCCG
The DNA here is from genome assembly GCA_964592075.1 of uncultured Gaiellales bacterium. GTDB lineage: Bacteria > Actinomycetota > Thermoleophilia > RBG-16-64-13 > RBG-16-64-13 > RBG-16-64-13. Next base: position 16,682 of record CAZQDY010000044.1, on the reverse strand, counting down.
GCCTACTCTGTCTCCGAGGCGCATCCACCCTTCGGCGGGGTGATCGAATCGAGGATCAGCTCCAGCATCTGGTTGGAGCGTTGCTGGTTCCATGCATGAGAGATGCCCATGAGCGCGGCGATATCCTCGGTCCAGGCCCGGCTGACGATCATCCAGGCGATCTGTTGGGGATCGACATCGGGGATGATACTGCCGTCTTCCTGACCCTCCTCTACGATCCTCGCCAGCTCGTCGACCAGGCCCAGATGCCTCTCGCCGAGAGTCTCTCGCAGCCCCTCCTCCGGTCCGGCGGCGATGAACTCGAAGAGGGCCAGCACAGACTTGTCGTCGGAAGCGACCAGCTTGGAATGGCGGTGGCCGATCTCGCGCAGGCGCTCCACCGGCGTGCCCGAGGTGACGAGGTGATGGGCGGCGCTTCTCCGCTGGATCAGGACGTCCAGGGCCTCGAGCAGGATCTCCTTCCTGTTGGCGAAGTGCGCGTAGAGAGCGGGCGTGGTGACTCCGACGGCCGAGGCGATGCGCGTGAGCGTCGTGCCCGGCACTCCGTACCTGGCCACCAAGGCGAGCGCCATCTCGACGATCTGCCCCCGCCGCTCAGGGCCACGCATGCGAGGCGCGCTCCTCTTGCTGCTGCCGCCCACCTGTCCCGTCCTTCTGCCTGCAGCCGTCATGGCACCACCATTCCCGATGAGATTCCGCGCGCCCGGTCGGTATTGCGTGCTCGGTTCCTTGACGCGTTACTTAAGCCTTATTAAAGTATGAGCCGCCAGCTTTGTGCAAGTCTCCGGGGCGATGAGGCGGCGGGGCGTTCCCCCCAAGGGGCGCTCAAACGAAAGGATGTGATCGAGATGGTCCACGGCTACGCCGGCAGGCTTCTCTTTGTCGACCTGTCCACAGGATCGATCATAGAGGAGAACCCAGGGGAAAGCTTCTATCGGCACAACATAGGAGGAACGGGGATCGGCGCGGCCGTCCTCATGGAGCGTATGACACCCGGGGTCGATCCTCTTGGCCCCGACAACATGCTGGGCTTCGCCATGGGCCCGTTGACCGCCACGGGAGTGTACGGCGGCGGCCGCTTCATGGTGACGACCAAGTCGCCGCTCACCGGCGGTTGGGCGGACTCGAACTCAGGCGGGACGTGGGGGCCGGAGCTGAAGAAGGCCGGCTACGACGGGGTCTTCTTCACCGGGGCGGCGGAGCGCCCCACCTGCCTAGTGATCGATGCGGGCAAGGCCCGTCTGGTCCCGGCCGACCATCTCTGGGGCAAAGACACTTACGAGACCGACGACATGCTCCAGGCGGAGCTCGGGGAGCCAGGCAGCTGGACGGTCTCCTGCGTGGGCCCGGCGGGCGAGCACTGCTCACGGCTGGCAGGCATCATGAACGAGAAGGGGAGAACGGCCGCCCGCTCCGGCGTGGGAGCGGTGATGGGCTCGAAGAAGCTCAAGGCCATCGCCGTCCGCCCCGCGAAGAACGCACGTATCTCTGTGGCCGACAGGGAGGGGCTGAAGGTCGCGCAGAAGGTCTACGGCCGGCTCATCAAGGACAGCCAGTTTCTCAAGGGGCTCTCGGCTGCCGGCACGGGCGGCAGCGTGAGCTTCCTTCTCTCCATCGGCGACTGCCCCATCGACAACTGGACCTCCACCGGCATAGAAGCATTGCCGGACGGGGCCAGACTGGACAGCGCCAATATGGACGTGTACAAGCTGAAGGCTTACGGCTGCAACGCCTGTCCGGTCCGCTGCGGCGCGTTGGTGCGCGTCGACGAAGGGCCTTACGCGAGCCAGGACGAGACCCACAGGCCCGAGTACGAGACGCTGGGCGCCCTGGGCGCCAACTGTCGCAACGTGAGCGCGGAGTCGATCATTCGGGCCAACGAGCTGTGCAACCGCTACGGCATCGACACCATCTCGGTCGGAGGTGTCATCGCCTTCGCGATGGAGTGCTACGAGAACGGGATCATCGACGCCGGCGATACCGGCGGGCTGGAGCTCAACTGGGGTAACTCTCTCGCTCTGGTCGCTCTCACGGAGCAGATCGGCAAGAGGGAAGGTTTCGGCGCGGTGCTGGCCGACGGGTCCAAGGTGGCGGCCGAGCGCATCGGCAGAGGCAGCGAGAAGTACGCCATGCACGTGGGCGGCCGGGAGCTACCGCTGCACGACCCTCGCGCCAATCCGGCCATGGGCGTGTTCTACATAGCCGACGCTACGCCCTCACAGCACAACGGGTCGGCGGGTATGGCCATACTCGACCAAGGAGCGCCGTTGGGGAGCGATCCGTTGCTCCAATCGGACTCCAAAGAGGTTTTCGGCGAATACGACAAGAAAGGCGACATCTACACGCGCGGTGCCGCCTACTGGCAACTGCTGAGCTCGGCAGGCCTCTGCGCACTCTACTCTCAGTTCGACTCGCCCCCGGTCGTGGAGCTGCTGCGGCCGGTCACCGGCTGGGACATGGACTGGAGTGAAGGTTTGAAGGCGGGCAGGCGGATACTGACCATGAGGCAGGCTTTCAACATCCGTGAAGGACTCGGTCCTGACCACTTCCAGTTCCCGAAGCGGTTCGACGAGCCGCTGGCGGCCGGGCCGGCCGTCGGGCACCAGGTGCCGTTCACCGAGATGCGCAAGGAGTACTACCTGGCGATGGGCTGGGATCCGGAGACCGGCAAACCACTACCCGAGACCCTCGCCGATCTTGGCCTCAACATCGTGGTGTGAAAGAAAGGATCGAGATGGAAGCTGCTGTCTGCCGCGAATTCGGTGGTCCCCTGGTGATCGAGGCGCTCACCATGCGGGCGCCTCAAGACGACGAGGTGAGGGTCAAGGTCGTGGCCACTGCCATCTGCCACAGCGACCTTCACGACATCAACGGCGACTTCCCAGGTGGGGTGCCCTTTGTGGGAGGCCACGAGACATCGGGATACGTGGAGGAGATCGGAGCCAAGGTCACCGGGGTCCAGGTGGGCGACCCGGTGATCGTCAGCCTGCTTGAGTCGTGCCGCAAGTGCTTCTACTGCGTGACGGGCAGGCCCTACTTCTGCGAGACCAAGGTCACCTACGACGTGCACGGCACGCTCACCGACCAGAAGGGCGAGGACATCATCCAGAAGGCGCGCGTGGGTGGGTTCGCCGAACAGGTGCTGGTCCATGAATCGCAGCTGGTGAAGATCGATCCCGACTTTCCCATGGATGTGGCGTCCCTACTGGCCTGCGGGGTGACCACCGGGTACGGGGCCGTGGTGAATCGGGCCAAAGTGCCGCCCATGAGCAGCGTCGTGGTGATCGGGACAGGCGGCGTGGGGCTCAATTCCGTCCAAGGGGCAGTCATCTGCGGAGCGAACCCCATCATCGCCGTCGATATCCTGGACTCCAAACTGGCTCGAGCCAAGGAGTTCGGGGCCACCCACGGGGTAAACGCCAAGGCCGGTGACGCGGTGGCCGCCGTCAGAGGGCTCACCGGTGGCAAAGGAGCCGACTATGCGTTCGTGACCGTGGGCAGTTCGGCCGCGATGCAGCAGGCCTTCACGATGCTGGCCAAACGAGGTACCGCGGTCATGGTAGGTATCCCGCCGGCCACGGAGCCCCCGCTCTCCCTGCCGGCGGGTGAGTTCGCCATGACCGAGAAGACCCTCACCGGTGGCTACATGGGCTCCATCTGCCTCCAGGTGGACATACCCGGCATCATCGCGCTCTACAAGGCGGGGAGATACAAGCTCGACGAACTCATCGCCGGCCGGTACCCCTTCTCGCGGATCAACGAGGCGCTCGAGTCGTCCAAAGCAGGCGAAGCCCTGAGAAATGTGGTGCTCTTTGACTGACTATGACGGACCGGTGTGCGCTCTCTGCAGGATCGCGGCTTGCGACGCCGCGCCGGGGTCGAAGACTCCTCCACGCTTCTGCCCAATGGTCACAGAACCCGAGGTGCTGGCGGAGTCATCACGCGCCTACCTGAACGACGAGGAGCTGAAGCGGATGGCCGCCGAATCGGCGCGCACCGAGGCGGCCGGGTACTGTAAGGCTACGAGGGTCGAAGAGACCATGGACTTCGCTCGACGCATGGGCTGGCGGCGCCTGGGGATCGCTCACTGCATGGGATTGATGCGCGAGGCCGAGATCGCGCGGGACATCTTCATCGCGGGCGGGTTCGAGGTGTTCACCGTCTGCTGCAAGGCTGGCTCGATCGACAAGGAGTCCATGGGCATCGAGGACGAAGAGAAGGTCCACCCGGGGCGGTTCGAGGCCATGTGCAACCCGGTGGGGCAGGCGGCGCTTCTGGCCGAGGCCGGTACTGAGCTGAACGTTCTCATAGGTCTGTGCGTCGGCCACGACAGCATCTTCTTCATGCATTCGAAGGCGCCGGTCACCGTGCTCGTGGTGAAGGACCGGGTGCTGGGGCACAACCCCGTGGCTGCGCTCTACACCGGCTCGACCTACTACCGGCGGCTGCGCGGCTGAGCTTTGGTCCGGACTCAGGCCGCCCGACTAAGGTCGTGCGGCCTGAACTGCGTCTCGTACAGCTCGGCGTACAGCCCGCCGGCTGCGACCAGCTCCTCGTGCCGGCCGCGTTCCACGATGCGGCCCTCGTCGATCACCAGTATCTGGTCGGCGTCTCTGACCGTCGACAGACGGTGCGCGATGACGAGAGAGGTGCGTCCGGCCAAGGCGGTGTCGAGCGCCTTCTGGAGGGCGGCCTCCGACTCCGAGTCGAGGTGCGCGGTGGCCTCGTCCAGCACCACCACATCGGGGGCCTTGAGCAGCAGACGGGCGATGGCGATGCGCTGCTTCTCCCCTCCGGAGAGCCGGTATCCCCGGTCTCCCACGACCGTGTCCAAGCCGTCGGGCAACGATTCGACGAACGAGAGGATCTGGGCGGCGGCGAGCGCCTCCCGCAGCTCGGCATCGCTTGCGCCCGGCTTGGCGTAGACCAGGTTGGCGCGGATGCTGTCGTGGAAGAGGTGGGCGTCTTGGGTCACGACGCCGACCGCCGCGTGCAGCGACTCCGAGGTCGCATCGCGCACGTCAAGGCCCGAGATCTTCACGGTCCCTTCGGACACGTCGTAGAGGCGGGGCACCAGCTGGCTCATGGTCGTCTTACCCGCCCCCGACGGGCCGACCAGAGCAATCAACTCGCCCGGCTCGGCCTTGAACGATACGTCGAACAGCACCTCTTTGCGCGTGCCGGCCGACGGTAGGGCGACGGCCTCGAGGGAGGCGAGTGAAACCTCCTCAGCCGCGGGGTAGCTGAAGTCGACGTGCGAGAACTCGACGGAGGCGGGTCCGCGCGGGATGGCCACAGCGGACACCTTCTCAGAGACCGCCGGTTCGAGGTCCAGCACCTCGAACACCCGTTCGAACGACACAAGCGTGGTCATGATGTCCACGTGGATGTTGGAAAGAGCGGTGAGCGGCCCGTAGAGGCGGCCTAGATATGCGGCGAGCGCGACGAGCGTCCCCACGTCGAGCGCCCCCTGGATGGTCAGCGTGCCACCCCAGCCGTATACCAGGGCGGTGGCCAGGGAGGCGGTCAGCATGAGGGAGAGGAAGAACACCCGTGCGTACATGGCTTGGGTGACCCCGATGTCTCTCACCCGCCCGGCCTTGCCGTGGAACTCCTCTTGCTCGTCGCCCGGCCGACCGAAGAGCTTGACGAGGAGCGCACCGGAGACGTTGAATCGCTCCACCATGATGGTGTTCATGTCGGCCGTCAGATCGTACTTCTCGCGCATGATCCTCTGAAGCCGGCGACCCAGCCAGCGGGCCGGAAGCGCGAAGAGCGGCAGGAGCACCAGCGCCACCAACGTGAGCTTCCACGATAGGACGAACATGGCCGCCAGCACCAGCGTCACGCTGATGAGATTGCCGACCACGCTCGAAAGCACGTCGGTGAACGCCTGCTGAGCGCCTATGACGTCGTTGTTCAGCCGGCTGACCAGCGCTCCCGTTTGCGCGCGCGTGAAGAAGGCTATGGGCTGGCGCTGCACGTGGGAGAAGACCCTCGTGCGCAGGTCGAAGACCAGACCTTCGCCCACCTTGGCGGAAACGTAGCGCTCGCCGAGCGAGAGAGCGGCGTCGACGATGGCGAGCCCGGCCACCGTAAGGGCCAGGAGGATGACCAGGCCACCGCGCCGCCCGATGATGCCCTCGTTAATGATCTCCCTGTATATGAGGGGGTTGGCGGTCCCTATGACGGCGCTCAGCACCACGAGGCCCAAGAAGAAGAGAAGGAGCCGCTTGTAGGGTCCGGCGAAAGCGAGGATACGGCGGGCCGTGCCGGCCGCGACCTTCCGGCCGCGAACGTCGTCGCTCCGACGCATGGATCTAACCATCTGTCCACCCGAGGGCTGCATCACTCCTCCTTGTCCCTGGTGAGGACGCCGAGCAGCCGCACGAGCTCCGCTCTGTCCCCTGTGGTGAGCGGGGCGAAGAGGGTCTCCGCGCCGGCCCTGCGTTGAGCCCGCAGACGGGTGACCAGTTCCTGCCCCTCGGGGGTGGCGGCGATGATGACCGAGCGACGATCATTGGGGTCGGCGCTCCGGGTCACAAGCCCAGCCTCCTCGAGGTCGTCCACCCGGCTGGTGGCCGAGCGCGGGACTATCTCCAGGAGGGCGGCAAGATCGCCGATGCGCATGGGCCCGGTGTCAACGAGCACGCGAAGTGCCCTGGCCTGGGCGAACGTCAGCCCATGGGGCGCCAGCGCCTTGCGCTCGTTGTTGCGCAGGCGCCAAGACGCGCGCGTGAGCAACTCGGCGAGCCCGGTCGGGTCGGCCGGAGAGGCCGGCACCGGGGATGCGTCGGCGATTCCTGTTTCTTGGTGTTCTTGATCTGTCATGTGCTGAGCATAACACATAATGAGTTAAACTCAAGAGGCTGCCGTACTTGTGGCGCGGACATCCCTGGGCGCCTCCTGCCGCTTCCTTGGTTTTAACGGGGACTAAAACGGGAATATCTCCTAAATAGTAAGCGTTCTGATAAGGAGCAGGGAGAGATACATGGAAGCGAGCGCGAACGAACAGTACACCCCCATGCCCCGCATCGGGGACAAGGCCCCGGCCTTCAAAGCGGTCACCACCCAGGGCGAGATCGACTTCCCCAAAGACTATGAGGGGAGCTGGGTGATCCTGTTCAGCCATCCGGCGGACTTCACTCCGGTCTGCACATCGGAGTTTATGACCTTCGCCACCATGGAGGAGGAGTTCGGCAAGGCCGGCTGCAAGCTGGTGGGTCTCTCGGTGGACGGACTCTACAGCCACATCGCCTGGCTGCGGACCATCAAGGACAAGATCGAGTACAAGGGCATGAAGAACGTCGAGGTGAACTTCCCCCTGATCGAGGACATCACCATGAACGTGGCCCACAAGTACGGGATGATCCAGCCCGGTGAGGCCAGCACCAAGGCGGTGCGAGCAGTCTTCTTCATCGACCCGACGGGCGTCATCCGCACCATCCTGTATTACCCGCTCAGCCTGGGACGCAACTTCGAGGAGATCTACCGGGTCCTGATAGGGCTCAAAACCGCCGATGAGTTCGGAGTGGCCACCCCCGCCGACTGGCAGCCCGGGGATGACGTGATCGTCCCCACGGCCGGCTCCTGTGGCCAGGCCAAGAACCGCATGGAGGGCAAAGAGGGGGAGATGACCTGCTACGACTGGTTCTTCTGCACCAAGAAGCTGGTCAAGGACGAGGTGCTAAAGAAGGTCGTTAAAGACTGACGCCTCCGGGCGCCCGCCTAGGCCATGGGTGAAAGAGATGAGGGCTTTGTCGCGTATGCATCCGAGAGGCGCCGCGGCGTCGGCTGCCGGCGCATTCAGCCTCGCCGTCGCCCTCGCCTTCGCGCTTAGCCTCTTGGCGCAGGGCTGCGGGGCCGGCGGGGCGTCGACCACCGAGACATCGCAAGGAGAGTCGAACATGACGAGCACCATGACGGCACTTCCCCCCATCGATCTGGCCGCTCCGGCCACCTTCCGGACGGCTTCCTTCGCCCTGGGCTGATTCTGGGGCTCGGAGGCCCAGTTCGGGCATCTCGACGGAGTTGTAAGGACCAGGGTGGGCTACACAGGGGGCACCAAGGACGACCCCACCTATCACGCCCTCGGGGACCATTCGGAGACCGTGCAGCTTGACTACGATCCGGCCGTGATCACCTATGAGGAGCTTCTCACGGTCTTCTTCAAGGGCCACGACGCCACGCGGCGCGTGGGCTCACGCCAGTACATGTCGGCCGTCTTCCACCATGACGCGGAGCAGGAGCGTCTGGCGAGGGAGGCCAAGGCGGCGCTGGAGAGGGAGCTGGGCAAGACTGTGTACACCGAGACCATTCCGGCGGCCACCTTCTACATGGCGGAGGACTACCACCAGAAGTACGGGCTGCAGGGCAACCGGTCGGTAATGGACGAGTACCGTCGCATGTACCCCGACTTCTGGGACATCGTGGATTCCACGTCGGCCACCCGGGCCAACGCCTATCTCTACGGCTATGGGACCGTGGAGCAGCTGCGGAGCGAGCTGGATCGCCTGGGGCTCTCCCGGGAGGCCCAGGGAAGACTACTGTCACGGGTGGAGTAGCCCGCGCAGCCCGCGGGCGTCGGGCAGCCTTCCGGCGTCGGGCGAGCCGCCTGTCTCGGGCGCCCTACAGGACCTGGGCAGCAGCTGTTCGGTCCGTGCTGTTGCCCGCTTGCGTCGCCCCCGTCTCAGTCGCTGATCGGTGGAGTCCAGTATCTGTTGCCGTAGATGTCGGTGAAGCGGTAGGTCATCCGATAGTCCATGCCGCCGACCGACAGGTTCTCCACTTCCCACTCGCCGGTGGCTGTGTACGGGTCGCCGATGTAGTAGGTGTCGTCGTAGTCACCGTCATAGGTGTAGTAGTCGCAGAGATAGTCGATCCTATCTCCCGCGACGATGTCGATCAGGCCCTTGGCCACCGTGCCGGTCTCCGTCTCGGCATCGTATTTGGGCTGCGCGCCCAGCACCACGCCATACGGGTTCTGGTCGTCGAAGACGATGATGATGTCTACCAGCCGGTCGTTGAGTAGAGCCGGAACCCGCCCGCGTATCGTCGAGATCTCGCCGACGCGGTCCTCACTGATCATGTAGTAGCTGACGACCTGGCCGTTCAGTGCCAACCAAGTGCCGTCGTACTCCATGATCAGGTCACCGTCTTCGTTGTACTCGTGGACGTTGTCGAGTCCGAGGTCGATGAAACCCTCCCCGTCGTCGAAGAAGACGTTCATCTCCATGAACTGAACGAGGTCCCACTGCTCGTCGGAAAGCGAGATGACGCGCCGGCCGCCCTTCTCTGTGATCTCGAGAGCGGAGGCGTCGAAGCGATTCGCCTCGTAGTACGGCACCGAAGCCTTCATGCGGTCGACATCCAGCCAGCCCGTGCCGCCGCCCGTGAGGCCGGTGATACCGCTGAGATCACCGCCCGAGAGGAAGGAGCCCAGCAGGTCTCCCAAGCCGCCGCCGGAGGACCCAGAACTCGGCCCCGCCGCCCCGCCGCCGAGGAGGCTGCCGAGCAACGATTCCAGCATGTTGCCGCCGCCGCTGGAGGTGATCTGGCCGCCGGCCGCCACGCTGGCGTAACTGCGTATGCAGTCGCTGTACTCAGCCGGGAGGCCGATGGCGTCATAGGTCGCCAGCATGGAGTTCATCTGGGACAGCCTGTTGTAGGGGAAGTAGATGGACACGCCGTTGGCGTTGGAGACGTTGTTGGAGGTGCGGTTGTACTTTACGCATCCTCGTAGGACATCAGCGAAGGCCCTGGCTTCGGCCGTCCCCAGGTTGTCGGCGAAGTGGATCAGGTCTATCTGGTTGATCTGAGAAGAGGCTGCGAACTCCTTGGTGTCGGCACGCGCGTCGGACACGGTCCTGTAGCTCTGGGCGTCGAGCAGCCCGTTGGTGGACTTCGCGAATGAGGCGAACGCTGAGGGGACCGTCCCCTTCAGCTCGGCCAGGTCGAGCAGCGACAGGGTGGCCTGGTTTTGGGGTGTCTGGGCCACGCACTTCGCCACGAAGTCATCGATCAACTGTTTGCCCAGCTCGGTGGTGGGGATGGAGGTGTTCTGGGAAAGGGCGGTGAGCCAGCCGGTGTAGTACCAGCCGATTCCGGGCTCCGTCTCTTCGGACGCGATCATGTAGTCGCCATAGGGTTCCACCACTATGGCCGTCTCCAGGGTGGACATGAGACAGGCGTCGAAGCCGATCACGTCGAACGCGCAGCCGCCGCTCCTGAGCGCCGCGGCGATCTCGTCCAACGTCATACTGTCTCTCTGGAAGTTCTGGTCGTAACCGTAACCGCTGAGGGAACCGCCGCCGTGGTCCCAGAAGACGAGCATGTAGCGGTCGGCCGGGTACTGGGCCTTGGAATACTGGATGAAGTCTGCCAGCGTGGCCGGATCCACCATGGACCGCTTGCCCAGGTTTCCCTCGAGCAACTCCAGGCCCTTGCCGGTCACCCGGTAGCGCTGGTTCGTCGCGCTGCTGATGACGTTGTTCCGCCATCTCGCCGTGCCGCCTGTCTCGACGATGATGTTCACCTTGCCGGAGATCGTCGCGTACAGCATCTCGTTCAGGTCGGCGGTGGCCATGCCGCTCTGTGACTCGAGGTCGGTGCCGCACATGTAGACCATGACGGTCGCGCGGTCGTTGCCGTTGCCCTTGAGCACCGTGCGTTTGGCCCGCGCCTGCTGCGAGATGGACGTGACCACCGTGGAGCTGCTGCCGGTCGTTGTCGTGGAGCCGAAGGAGCCGGGGGTCACGAGACCCGTGGTGGCGGTGGTGGGGAGGTTGGACTGGCCCTCGGTCCCATCCCCGGATCCCCGGGACAGCAGGTACACGACCACCGCGACGATGGCGATGATGATGATGATAAGCAGCAACATCTTGGGGGAGCAGCCGATCGAGGGCATGCGCGGGGCGCCTCCTGCCGGTGTGCCGCCGGTGGGCCCACCTCCCCCGGCCGGACCGCCCCCGGTCGCTGAAGTGCCGGTCCCGCCGGGTTTAGCACCACCGAGAGAGGACGGCTTGCCTACGACTCGGTCGTCGCCTTCGTCCCGGCCGGCCGCAGTTCCTTCCCGCCTGTCTTTGTAGCCCCCAGCGTCGCCGACCGGGCCGCCGGTCTTGCCGCTCACACCCTCGCCGCGCTTGAACACGCCCCCGGCGCCGGAGCCGATCCGTTTCTTCCTACCTTTAGGCCTGTCGGTCCTGTCCATCCACCATCACGCTCCTGCTGAATCGAGTCGGGCGGTCTCGCCTGCCCGTCTGAACGCCTGAGTATAGATGCCGCGCCACCGCTACGCGTCTGTGCCGCCGGTGCTGTTCTCTCTGCCAAGGGCCGCCTGGACGGCGCTGCCGTCCAGGGTCTCGTGTTCGAGCAGCTCCGCGGCCAGTGTGTCCAGCGCATGCCGATGCTCGCGAAGGAGCGTCTGAGCCCTCTCGTACTGCTCGCTGACGATACTCTGCACCTCGGAGTCGATGATCTCCTGGGTGCGTGGACTGATCTGACTGTTGTCCTGGACCATGCCGCCCAGGTAGCGGAGCTGCTGGCCCGCGTAGCGGACGGAACCCAGCTTCTCGCTCATGCCGAACTCGGTGACCATGCGGCGGGCCAGCTCCGTGGCCTTCTGGATGTCGTCGCCGGCGCCGGTGCTGATGGTGCCCATCACCGTGACCTCCGCCGCCCGCCCGCCGAGCATCACGGTGATCCGGGCGCTGAGCTCATCCTCGGTGAGGATGTACCGGTCCTCGGTGGGCATCTGCAAGGTGTAGCCGAGGGCGCCGCGGGCACGGGGGATGATGCTGATCTTGGCCACTGGGTCGGCATGGGGCACCAACGCCGCTACCAGTGCATGGCCGGACTCGTGGTAGGCGACCGTCTTTCGCTCGCTCTCGTTCATGACCCGGCTCTTCTTCTCCAGACCGGCGACCACGCGCTCCATTGCCGCTTCGAAGTCCTTGATGGTGACGGCCTCGGCGCGGCGGCGGGCCGCCAGCAGGGCGGCCTCGTTCATGGCGTTGGCTAGATCCGCGCCGCTGAAGCCGGGCGTGATGCGCGCCGCGCGTTCGAGGTCGAAATCGCGGGCGAGCTTGATGTCTTTGCTGTGGATCTTGAGAATCTGCACCCTGCCGATGAGGTCCGGGTTGCCGACCTCCACCTGGCGGTCGAAGCGCCCGGCGCGCAAGAGTGCCTGGTCGAGCACCTCGGGACGGTTCGTGGCGGCCATGATTATCACCGGGCGGCTCGAGTCGGTGCTGAAGCCGTCGATCTCGGCCAGTAGTTGGTTGAGGGTCTGCTCGCGTTCGTCATTGGCCCCGCTCACGCCGAGACCGGCCCCCCGGCTCTGGCCGATGGCGTCGATCTCGTCGATGAAGACGATCGCGGGGGCTGACTTGCGCGCCTGTTCGAAGAGATCACGCACGCGGGCGGCGCCCACGCCCACGAACATCTCCACGAACTCGGAGCCGCTGCTCTCGAAAAAGGCCACTCCCGCCTCACCGGCTGTTGCTTTGGCGAGGAGCGTCTTGCCGGTACCGGGCGGGCCCACCAGAAGCACGCCCTTGGGTATGCGGCCACCCAGCCGGGCGAACTGCTCGGGGGTCTTCAGGAACTGGATGATCTCCTGTAGTTCGGCTATAGCCTCGTCCGCGCCCCCCACGTCCTTGAAGGTGACCCCCACCTTCTCAGGTTCCACCTTGGTCGCTTTGCTCTTGCCAACACCGAATATGCCGCCGGCGCCCCCTCCGGCCGCACCGGCCATCCGTCGGTAGATGAAGTACCAAAGCACGCCGATGATGAGGAAGGGAAGGAGGCTGATCAGGATGCCACCGATGGGACTGGCCGGTTCGCTGAACGAGTATGCGGCTCCAGCCGCCTCCAGCGCCGGCACGAGTCGCTCGTCGCCGCCGGCCTGGTAGCTGGTCTCGAAGTCGATGGTCCCGCCGGTCGTGGAGCGGGGATCGGCCATGGTCCCCTTGATCTGGTTCTCCCCGATGACCGCCTTCCGTATCTGCCCCGCGGCCACCGCCGTCTTGAACTCGCTGTATTCCAGGTGGTTGGAGGGTGAGACCATGGGGCCGAGCAGGTACTGTTGGAAGAGGTAGAGCGCAATCAGAGCGACGACGATGTAGGCGACGAAGTGCCAGGCCCGTCGGCCCGCCTCTCGCCGGCGGTCGTCGTCGTCCTTGGGGGTTTGCGGCGGAGTCCGGGAGGCGCGACGGCCCCCTGCTCCGGCGCTGCGTTGGGCCGAGCCGCGCCGGTCGGCGTCGATTCGGCCGCCGGCCGCCGGACTACCGGTCGCTCGGCCGCCGCTCTCCTCATCAGATGCCATGGTGCTTCGTCCTTATGGTCGCTGGGCATGGATGTCCATGGGTAGCGTCACAGGCATGCTACCCGAGAGGAGTCTCGGGTAACCACAGAGCAGGACCACGGACACCTGGAGAGAAGAACTGCGGGTCACGGTGCAGGGGGAGCGGGGGAAGATTCGGAGTGATAGCGGCGTTTCTCTGGGGCGGGTTGGCGGCGAGTTCGCTCGTGATCGGGTACTTGGTCGCCGAGCGAGGTATCTCCAAACGGACCATAGGCCTGACCATGGGGTTTGGCGCGGGTGCGCTCATCAGCGCTCTGGCTTACGAGCTGGTGCCCGAGTCGGCGCTCGGCGGCTGGGAGGTGGCCGTGTCTTTCGGCCTCGGCGCTCTTGTCTTCTTCGGAGGCGATTGGCTCGTGGACCACTGGGGAGCCCGGCACCGAAAGACCTTGACCGGCAAGCAGGAAGAAGGCTCCGGCGCGGCCGTCTTCGTGGGCACGCTGCTCGACGCCATCCCCGAGTCGGTCGTGCTCGGAATGGGCCTGGCCATGGGTGGCTCTATCAGCGTGGCGTTCCTGGCGGCGGTCTTCATCTCGAATCTTCCGGAGGGCATCGCGGGAACGGTGAATCTGACCTCCGCGGGTCATTCCCGGCGGGGCATCTTCGCTATGTGGGCGGCGCTTGTACTCCTCTCGGGCGCATGCGCCGTTCTGGGTTATGGACTGGTCGAGTGGGTGTCCGTGACCGATGCACGGCTGGTTCAGGCGTTCGCGGCCGGTGCCGTGCTCACCATGCTGGCGGACGCCATGATGCCCGAGGCATTCGAGCATGGTGGGAGGCTCACGGGGCTCTTCAGCGTGATGGGGTTCGGCGCCGCTGCAGGGCTGTCGTTGCTGGAATGACCCCATCGACGGCTTTCGGTGGTAGCGTGTATACGGATCGCTCGTCGGTGTCTGAGAACACACATCTGGGGGAATGGCCATGCGTCCTTTGAAGATCGTGTCGATCGTGGTGGGCGCCATCCTCGTGCTGATCGGCCTGGGGCTGCTCGTGCCCGGCGGTCTGCTGCTGTGGGCCCACGGAACGCAGAGGGACGACTCCGGTTTCTTCGAGAGTTCGAGCCGGGTCATGTCGACGAGCGGCTATGCTCTCGCCACACCCGACATCGATCTGCACATCGGTTCCGACATCGGCTGGGTTCCGAAGGGAGCGACTCTTGCGATCAGGATCCGCGCCGTCTCGACCAGCGGGGACGACCTGTTCGTCGCCATAGCCCGCACTGATCAGATCTCGGAGTATCTGGGCTCCGTGGAGCGCGACGAGGTCGCCGACTTCGGCTGGTTCTCCGCCGCGCTCGATTATCTCCATGTCGCCGGAGGGGCGCCCTCTTCGCCTCCGGGCGACCAGGGCTTCTGGGCGGCGCGCCGGCAGGGACCCGGTACGCAGACGTTGGAGTGGGAGGTGCAGCAGGGCAACTGGACCGCGGTGATCATGAACGCCGACGGCAGCGCGGACGTGAATGCTTCGGTGAGTCTCGGGGCCCGGTTCGGGCTCCTGCTGCCCATAGGGATCGGATTCCTGATCGCGGGGATAGTGTTGTTCGCTCTTGGGGTGGTGCTGATCGTGGTGGGGGCGCGGCCCTCGAGGCCGACGGGGTCCACCGCCGCATACGCGCCTGCGACTCAGCCACAGATGCCGTATCCGCCGGGGCAAGCGCCCCAGCAAGGGGCGCCCTATGGTGGCCGGGAGTCTTTTCAGCCGCCGACCCTGCCGTCCCAGCCGCAGGCCTCGCCTCCGCAGCCACCGCCGGAGACTCCGCACCAGGGATCCGGGTAGGACGGACTCGCCAGGGGGAGCGACGCTTGATGACCTCGTCTAGCCACCCACGACCAGAGGCATTATCCTGATCTGGTCCCCGGTCGCCAGGACCCGCTGCTCCACTTGGGAGACAGGCACGTACTGACCGTTCACCGTAGCGATGACGTTGCGGAGGATCTTCGGGTCGGTCTCATGCTGCGGCCCGCACTTTGCGGCCAGCACCAGGTCAAGAAGAGTGGCGACCGTGCTTTCGGGTGGCAGCTTCATCTCCACCGGGTCTTTCGGGAACCCGGTGACCCCACGTGCGGTCACGGTGACGTCTATCATCGGGGTCGCTCCTGCTGGGTCATTTCTTCCCATCCGCCTCGGCGTCCACGTTACCATCTGCTCACGACCTCGGTTCCAATCCACTCCGTCACACTCAAGCGCAGGAGCCATCTGCCGATACCAGCAGGGCGGGTCGATTTAGGCACTCATTCGTCTTGGGGGGGTTCCTGGCGTGGGAGTTGTGTGTGACACGGGCCTCCATGAGCGATAACGGATCTGTGCTCGCCGAAGCGGGCAGACGTGTGGCTCGGACGGGCTCGCGGGCGGTGGGCTGGATCAGGACGGCGCCTAAACGGTGGTGGGGCGCGACCGCGGGCCCCGGAGACGGCGCCTGGGACTCGCGGCAGCTCTCGGGTCGCATGGCAAGCCTGCTGATCGGCGCGAGTGGAGTGATCAGTCTCTTTAGTCTCGTTCGCCCGGATCTACCTGAGGAGCACCCCGTCGGCGTCCTGCTGGTGGGCATGGGCGCGGTCCTGTTCGGGGTCATCGTCTGGTTCCTGCCCTGGAGACGGTGGCCGTACCGGGCGGGTCTGCTGCTCATCCCCGCGGGACTGCTGCTGATTGCGCTGCGCAATTACGTCGGAGGCAGCGATCCCTTCCTGGTCCCCCTGTTCTTCGTGGCGGCCTACACATGGGTGGGCCTAGCTCTGCCGAGAGGGACCTCCGTCGTGACCATCCCCCTGTTCGTCGCGGCCTACATGGGTCCTCTGCACGCGGCGGGTCTGGGCTCGACCGAGGCGTGGAGCTCGACTCCGTACACCGGTGTGGTATGCATACTCGTCGGCGAGACGATGGCCTGGGTGGTCACCAGGCTGAACGCGGCCCACAAGGTGATGACAGAGCGGCAGATCGAGAGCCGTTCGAGAGCCCTCGTCCAGAATGCCTCCGACATCGTCACCATCGTGGAGATCGACGGAACCGTCAAATACCAGACGCCCTCCGTGGAGCGAGTGTTGGGCTTCGAGCCGGAGGACCTGGTGGGTTCGAGTCTGACCGAGATCGTCCATCCCAACGACGTTCCGAAGGTGGACAGTTTCCTGGCCGAGGTGACCTCGCAGCCAAAAGCCGTCAAACCGGCCGAGTGGCGGCTCAAGTCTGCGTCGGGCGCCTGGTTGGCCGCCGAGACCACCGGCTCCAACCTTCTGGACGACCCCGATGTGCAGGGAGTGGTGCTGACGACGAGGGATGTCAGCGAGCGCAAGACTCTGCAGGAGCAACTGACGCGCCAAGCCTTCTA
>CAZQDY010000043.1:0-23211 GCA_964592075.1 uncultured Gaiellales bacterium | reverse complement strand
CCGGGGAGTAGCTGACCTGCTCTCCACCATCTTGCGGGCCATGACCATAGGTTGGATCGAAAGGAGTCCGCATGAACGGACACCGGACGCCTCGCCACACACCGGCGGGGCCTCGCTCGCTGTCGTCAAGACGGCACAGAATGTCGCACAGCCCCCTTCTCCTCGTACTACTCCTGCTGGCCCTCCTCGTCGCCGGGTCGCTCTTCTTCGCCGGCTGCGGGTCCGACGGCGCCGACACGGCCGACAGCAGCGCCACCACAGCCGCGGAGGCCACCACGACCTCAGCCGCGCCGACCACGTCGACGGCAGCCGCGCCGACTTCGACCACGGCCGCGCCAGCCTCAGCCACGACGGCCGGCAAGGCGGCTTACCCGGTGACCGTCACCGACGACAACGGCGCGAGCGTCACCGTCGAAGCCGAGCCCTTGCGCATCGTGTCGACTGCTCCGGCCGGCACGGAGATGCTGTTCGCCCTCGGATTGGGCGAGCGGGTGGTCGGCGTGACCTCGCTCTGTGACTACCCGGCAAACGTGGAGGGCATCGCCAAGGTCGGCGACTTCATGGCGAACACTGAGGCCATCATGGCCCTCAGCCCCGACCTGGTGGTCGGCTACTCGGGCAACGAGGAGGCGCTGGCGCCCATCCAGGCCGCCGGAGCCGCGGTGATCATCTTCAACCCGGCCACGGTGGACGGCATCTACTCCAACATCACCACCCTCGGCGCCGTTGCCGGCAAGACGGCGGAGGCGGCTGAGTTGATCGAGTCGATCAAGGCTGAGATAGCGGGGGTCGCCGAGACCGCCGCGGCCGCCGGGGACAAGCCCAGGGTCTTCTACGGTCTGGACAACACGCTCTGGACCTGCGGGCCGGGGTCGTTCGTGGACGAGATGCTGTCGCTGGCCAACTGTGCGAACATCGGCTCGGCCGACACCTTCGAGGGAGTCGCGGTCCAGGCCTACTACCAATTGACGCCGGAGCAACTGGTGTCCGCCGACCCGGACGTGATCCTCCTGCCGAGCTCCTCCGGATACTCGAGCGCCGAGGAATTCACGGGTGACCCGCGCTTCGCGGGCCTGGCAGCCGTCAAGAACGGAAGCGTCTACCTGTTCGACGATACCACGGTCACCCGTCCGGGGCCTCGCATCGGACAGGGCCTGCGGCTTCTGGCTGAAGCTATCCACCCCGGAGCCTTCTAGGCCCGGGTCGTAAGAGCGCTCTTGGCGCCGGCTCCCCTCGCTCGGGAGCCGGCGCCGGTCGAGACGGGAGGCGAGAACATGGCGACCGGCCACGATCGTCGCAGGACCTACCGCCTGGTGATGGCGGCACTGGTGGCCGCTCTGGTGGCGGCCGTCGTGACGGCGGCGGTGGTCGGCGCAGCAGGGATGTCGGTCGGAGAAGCCTTCCGGGCGTTCGCCGGTCTCTTCCGCGGGGGGACCGACGCCGCCGGGGACTTCCCCGACTGGGCACCCCGGCTGCTCCTCAATCTCCGTCTGCCCCGCATCGTCCTCGCGCTCGTGGTGGGAGCCGCGCTGTCCACCGCCGGCGCCTCGTTCCAGGGTATCTTCCGCAACCCCCTGGCCGAACCCTACCTGCTGGGTGTGTCGGCCGGTGCCGCACTCGGCGCGACTGTCGCCATCGTGTGGAAGCCCCTGACCTCCCTCGGCATCTACACGCTCCCGCTGCTTGCCTTCATCGGAGCGGTGCTGGCGGCCTTCCTCGTGTACAGGGTGGCCACCATCGGAGGTTACACCAGCGCGGCCTCACTCCTGCTGGCCGGAGTCGCGGTCGGCTCCACCCTCACGGCCATCACGTCGTTCCTCATGGTGGCCACGGAGCGCGACCTGCACACCGTGGTCGTTTGGCTCATGGGCGGCCTCACTACCGCCACCTGGAACAAGATCTGGATCACGCTGCCGGTGGTGGTGGCGGGCTTCATCTACATGATGCTGATGTCCCGGCGCATGAACCTGCTCCTCATGGGCGAGGAACGGGCCCGAGAGCTGGGCATAGACAGTCGCCGCACCCGCAGGAACCTCATGATCGTTGCCTCGCTGACGACGGCGGCGGCAGTGTCGTTCTCGGGCCTCATCGGTTTCATCGGGCTGATGGTGCCGCACATCATGCGCCTCATTGTGGGACCCGACCATCGCCGCCTGCTGCCGGCAACGGCCCTCTTCGGCGCCCTGCTCCTCTTGGTGGCCGACACCGTGGCCCGGACCGCCATGGCCCCCGCCGAGATCCCGGTGGGCATCATCACGGCGGCCACCGGCGGCCCCTTCTTCCTCTACCTGCTCCGGGCACGGAGGGGGGTGTGAGATGACAGCGCCCAGCGACGCGGCCGCAGCCGCCGGCACCGTGGCGACGCCTGTCGGGGCGGCGAAGCCGCCCGTCTACGAGACCCGCGCCCTGCAGGTCGACCTGGGGGGACAGCGCGTGCTCGGCCCGATCGACCTCCAGATAGCGCAGGGCACCTTCGCCGGCATCCTCGGCCCGAACGGTTCGGGCAAGACCACGTTTCTGCGCGCCCTCACCGGAGGGGTGAGACCCTCGGGCGGAGAGATCTTCCTGCGGGAGCGGCCGCTCCGGGAGTATCGCGCGGCCGAGTTGGCACGCATCGCGGGGGTGGTGCCTCAGCAGTTCCACCTCGACTTCAACTTTACGGTTGAGGAAATGGTCGCCATGGGCCGCTATGCCCAGGGCGCGCCGGCCGCCGACGGCGAAGCCGTGGCGGCGGCGCTCCGAGCCACCGGCATGACCGACCTCGCAGGGCGGCTGATCACCGGGCTCTCCGGCGGTGAACGCCAGCGCGCCCTCATCGCCCAGACCCTCGCTCAGCAGACCCCCGTGTTGCTGCTCGACGAGCCGCTCAACAACCTGGACCTCAACCATCAGCTCGAGATCATGCAGCTCCTCAGCCGTCTCCACGGCGAAGGCCGGACCATCGCCGTCGTGCTGCACGACCTCAACATCGCAGCGCAGTACTGTCATGAGTTGGTGCTGCTCGACCGTGGCAGGTTGGCGGCGCAGGGGACCCCGAACGACATTCTCGACCCAAAGACCATCCTGGAGGTGTTCAAGGTCAGGGTGGCCGTCCACCGACAGGGTCCCCGGCCCTATCTCACCCCCGTCTGGTCCAGAGCTCCGGAGGACACCCGAGCGGTGGAGCGCAGGGTGCATGTGATAGCCGGGGGCGGCGCGGCCTCGGGATTGCTGGAGGAACTGGTGGCCCATGGGTTCGCGCCCACCATCGGTATCGTGAGCGTGTTCGACTCG
This sequence comes from uncultured Gaiellales bacterium, assembly GCA_964592075.1. Taxonomy (GTDB): domain Bacteria; phylum Actinomycetota; class Thermoleophilia; order RBG-16-64-13; family RBG-16-64-13; genus RBG-16-64-13. The sequence continues at coordinate 19,938 of CAZQDY010000043.1, read as the reverse complement.
GACTACGCGGTCGCCGAACGCTACGAGCTCGACGTGGTGTCCGCCCCGCCGTTCGAGCCCTTCCCGCCGGAGGTGGTGCAGGAGTTCGACTCCCTGGCCGATGAGGCGGAGGTCATCATCGTGGCCCCGGTGTTCTTCGGCCGCGGGAACCTCGCCCCTCTGCGGACTGCGCTTCAGGCCTGCCGGGCGGGGAAGAGGGTCGTCTTGCTCACCGACCCGCCCATCATGGAGCGCGACCTGAGCGGCGGAGAGGCCTGCGCCCTCGTCTCGGAGCTAGTGGCCTCGGGCGCGATCGAGGCCGCCGGCATCGCGCAGGCGGTGGAGGCCGCGTCCGCCACGCCGTCCCAGGCCTAGACCGCCCAGGATCCCGGTCCAGACGGCGGTGGTCGCCGCCATCAGGCGGACGGCCTGTCTGATGTGATCCCGGTCGAGAGGCTGAAGGGCATCCCCCAGGGTCGGGTGATCGACGAGGCGCCCCTCGCGCATGAGAGGACCCCCGAGCTGCACCCCCAAGGCCCCAGCCACTGTGGCTTCAGCCAACCCCGAGTTGGGACTGGAGTGCTTCCTCCCGTCCCGCAGGCAGACCCGCAGCGCATCGACCGGACGGAGCCCGAGAAGGGCCGCAGCCGGGACGCTCGCAAGGACGGTCAGCCGGGACGGGACAAGGTTCGCCACGTCGTCAGACCGGGCCGAAGCCCAGCCGAATCGCTCGTATCGTCGGTTGCGGTAGCCGAAGGTGGAATCGAGCGTGCTCACGGCCTTGTACGCGGCGACGGCGGTCGGGCCTCCGGCGAATGCGTAGAACAGCGGCGCGGTGACCCCGTCCACAGTGTTCTCGGCCACACTCTCGACCGCCGCCCTCACCACACCGCCCTCGTCCAAGGAGGCGACGTCTCTACCGACCATCCGGCCTACCAGACAACGAGCCGCATCCAGGTCATCGCGCTCCAGTGCAGCATGCACGTCGAGGGCATGGCCGGCAAGACCGCGAGGGGCCAAGGCCGTCCAGACAATGGCCACAGAGGCCAGGTCTCCGGCCCATGGATGCAGCCTGCGGGCCATCCCCGTGACGAGCGCAGCGGCGAGCGCGGCCGACCCGGCCACCGCCGCCGCAGTGACGCACCCCGCCAGCCTGTCGTCTTCGATCCTCGACCTCGTCACCTGCTCGAGCCAGAGCGCAAGCCTGCCCGTGCACCTGGCAGGATGAGGGAGCCACCGCGGATCACCCGCCGCCGCGTCGAGCACCAGGGCGCAGACTACCTGGGTCTGGCGGTTCACCGAAGGGGCGCTCCCCGGGAGGCAAGAACCAGCCTCGTCTCCTCGATCAGGCGGGCGTTCTCGGCAGCCGTGCGCACGGCTACCCGGAAGTACCTTCCGTCGAGCCCGTCGAAGTCGTCACAAACACGGATGGCTATGCCCTTCTGCAGCAGCCTTCGGGCGAGTTCGTGCGCGTCGATCGCTCCCTCTCGCATTTTCACCAACAGGTAGTTGGCGCCGCCTGGGAAGACCCGCAACCCGGGGAGTGCGGCCAACTCCTCGGCCAGACGCCGGCGCTCCTCCCGCACGAGGGCCCGGGTGACCTGCACGTAGCCGGTGTCGGCGAGAGCGGCGATACCCACAGCCTGCGCCAGGACGTTCACCGACCAGGGCGCGAGGGCCCGGCGCAGCGCCGGCGCGATGTCGGGCGGAGCGACGGCGAAGCCCAAACGCAGCCCCGGGATGGCGAACACTTTGGTGAAGGACCTGAGCACGATGATGTTTGGTCCGTCCACTTGAGGCAGTGCCCCATCGTCGGCGCCGTCCTCCTCCCCCACGAACTCGATGAAGGCCTCGTCGACGATCAGCCACGAATGCGGGTGCCGAGCGGCCAGGAGCACCAGGTCCGGCGCCGGGCACAGCATCCCCGTGGGATTGTTCGGCCGCCCGATGAAGACGGCCTCGCCACCCCGCAACAGCCCGCCGATGCTCTCGGGATCGAGAGCGAAGTCCGCGTCCTCCGCCAAGGGCATCCTGTCCACGCTCAGACCGGCCTGGGCCGCCGCGGCGGCGTAATCCACGTAGGCGGGGACGGGGATGAGCACTCTCGTCACCGGCAGGACCCGCGGGAGCGCCGCGATGATCTCGGCGGAGCCGTTGCCCACCACCAGGCGCTCCGGGGCGACACCATGACGGTCGCTGATCGCCTCCACCAACTCCGCGCACTCAGGGTCGGGGTAGTTTGCGATGTCGCCGAGGTGGTTCACCACCACGTCCCGCAGCCACCGAGGCGGACCAAGGGGGTTGATGCTGGCCGAGAAGTCCAGGAGCTCTCCGGGAGGGATGCCCGCGACCTGCGCAAGGCGCCGGATGTGGCCTCCATGGTGGATGGGCTGAGAGCCCGAAGGACCCTGGGAGGGACGGCTCGGTCGAGGACCCGGCCCGGGGCTCTGCCGATCGCCTGGTCCGGCGCCTAGTTCCATGCCCACAGAGCTCCGACCAAAGCGGGGACGCACTCCACGATCTCGTTGGTCGCGCCCAGAGTGTCGCCTGTGTATCCGCCGATCCTGCGGTGGCAGTACGCGCCCACGAGGAGCCCGGCGCCGGTCGAAGCCGCACCGGCGACCAGACCCGGCAGACCCGCCAACAACCAGCCGGCGCCCACCACCATGACCACCGCCCAGGCGAGCAGCAGCCACCGCCGGGCGCCCCTCACCGCGAGAATCGTGGCCAGCCCGCCTTCCGGCCGGGCGTAGCGGAACACGGCCATTGTCGCCACCATCGCGCATCGCCCCGCGACCGGCATGAGCAGGGCGATCTTCCAACGCACGTCGTCGGGCGCCACGGAGGCGAAGAGTGCCGTCTTCAGCAGGATCACGCACACCACGGCGACGACGCCCATGGCCCCCGTGCGGCTGTCGCGCATGATCTCGAGGATCTGCCCGCGCGGCCGGGAGCTGAGCAGCCCATCCGCGGTGTCGGCCAGGCCGTCCATGTGCAGCGCCCGCGAAACCGCGATGAGCAGGCACACCAGGATCGCGCTGGAGGCGAGCGGGGGCAGGACCATGTCGAGCCCGAAGCAGACGGCCGCGGCCACTCCGCCGGCCATCAGTCCCACGATGGGGAAGTAGCAGGGGCTACGCGACAGTTCCTTCTCCCCGCCGGCCCACGACTCCGGGACCGGCGCCGGAGTGAGAAAGCGGAGGGCGGAGAAGAACGGCTTGATCACGAGCGTCTCATCACGAGCGTCTCATCACGAGCGTTGCGAGACGGCCGCTTCGTCGAAGGTCGCGACCTCGGTGAGCACCCGTTTGGCCGCGTCCACCAGGTTCATGGCCAGGGCGGCCCCGGTGCCCTCACCCAGGCGCAGATCCATGTCGAGGAGGGGTTTCTTGCCCAGCGTCTCGAGCGCGATACGGTGGCCCTGCTCGACGCTGCGGTGGGCGGCGATCATGTACTCGGTGGAGGCGGGGCACACCGCCTGGGCGACCAGCGCTCCCGCCGTGGAGATGAACCCGTCGATCACCACAGGCCTACGCGCAGCCGCGGCCCCCAGGATCAGGCCGGCGATGCCGCCGATCTCGAAGCCGCCCAGCCTGGCCAGCAGGCCGACGCCGTCGCCGTCGCCCGTGCCGGCGACGCCGGGCGTGAAGCCGTTGACCCGCAGGCACTGCTCCACCACGCGCGCCTTGTACCGGAGCTGCTCGTCATCGAGGCCGGTGCCACGGCCGGTGACCTCGGCCGGCGGGGAGCCCGATACCGCCGCCACGATGGCGCTGCTCGGTGTGGTGTTGCCGATGCCCATCTCGCCCGTGCCGAAGACGTCGGTGGTCGGCGCCAGCCCGCGCGCCACCTCTATGCCCGCCTCTAGCGCCTGGACCGCCTGCTCAGGGCTCATGGCCGGGCCGCGGGCGATACTCGCCGTGCCCGGCGCCACCTTGCGACTCAGCACCGCGTCGCCCAGCGCGCTGAGATCCCCGGCCACGCCCATGTCGACCACGGTCACCGTGGCTCCCACCTGCCGGGCGAGGGCATTGATGGACGCTCCTCCCGTCGCGATGTTGGCGACCATCTGCACGGTCACCTCCTGAGGGTAGGCGCTGACGCCGTCCGCCACCACGCCGTGGTCTCCCGCCATGACCACAATGGATTTCCGCTCCACGGGAGGGTTCGTACACCCGGTCATACCCGCCAGGTCCTCGGCCAGGTCCATCAGCCTCCCCAATGCCCAGTAGGGCATGGCGAGCGTCTCCAACCTGGCGTGCGCGGCAGCTCGCGCGGCAGCTCGCGCGGCCGCGTCCTCTGCACCTATAGACGACAGGGTCTCATCGAGCAAGCTCATGCACGTGCCTTTCGATCGCTTCGTAGTCGTCGCAGACGGCCTTCCTCAAGTCCCGGCCCTCGCCGCTGGGACTCTTGAGAACCAAGGGAAGGCCGCTGACCATCAGCACCACCATCTCGGCCGCCTCGGCCATGGTCTGGTTGCAGCGGCCCAGGAGATCGCGGTACCGGCGGCCTGCCGGGGATTCGGGCACCACGCCGAGGCCCACTTCGTTGGTCACGAAGATGGTGAGCCCGGAACGCTGCCGGCACGCCTCCACGATGCCCTCGCAGCGCTCCACGGCGTCTGCTTCGGAGAGTGACGCTGCGGAGGGCTTCGCCGCGGCGGGCACTGCGGAGGGCGTCACCGCAGCGGTCGCCGCCCTGGGCGCATCCGTTTCCCTCATCCCCGCTTCCCACATCAGGTTGCCCATCCACACGGCCAGGCAGTCCACCACGACCACCGCGTCCGCCGGCGCGGCCCGAAGCGCCGCGGCCGGGTCATAGGGCTCCTCGAGCGTGCTCCAGCCTCCAGCGACGCGCGCCTTCTGGTGCTGCTCGATGCGCGCCACCATCTCCTGGTCGAGCGCGACACCGGTGGCCACAAAGACCCGCGGCATGGGCAGCGACTCGGCCAGGCGCTGCACCAGCGCGCTCTTGCCGCTGCGGCAGCCGCCCGTCACGAGCACTATCCCCCCCATGTCAGTCCGCCTCCCAATCATGGACCGACCACAGCCCCGAGAGGGCCGCGCCCGCTTCTGCCCCGTCGCCATAGAGGTCCAGGCGCGTCACCGACGCCGGCTGCACCGTGAACAGCCAGTAGCCGTTCCGGCCGAGCCCCAGGATCCCGCAGACCAGTTGTCGCACCACTCCGCCGTGAGTGAAGACCACGACGAGATCCTCCGGCCTCTCAAGGATCCGCTTCTGGGCTCTTGTCACACGTTCTTCGAACTCGCCCAGGCTTTCGCCTTCCGGGAAGGCCGTGTCACCGGCGGGGAGCAACCACCGGGCCTGCTCACCCGGGAACCGGGCCTCCACCTCATCGCTGGTGAGCCCCTCCCAGGCACCGAAGTCTATCTCGCGCAGGTCGGGGTCGGTTCCGATCGTGAGACCCGACGGTCCCGCGACGCCTTGGGCGGTCTGTTGCGCCCGTAGCAGAGGGCTTGCGACACACCAGGCGGCGCCGCCCGACCCCCGGAGGCTCGGCCCCAGCAGCTCTGCAAGCCGCCATATCTGGCGCGACCCACGGTCGCTGAGCGGCTGATCGGTCGAGCCGAGCATGCGGCCTTCGGCCGTCCCCTCGGTCTCCCCGTGCCGTATGAGATAGATCCGTCTCGGCATCGTCCGGCCCTCCTGACCGACCAAAACAAAGAAGCGTTCCTGAGCTCGAAGAACTCAGGAACGCCGTATTTCCGTCCCACGCGGCGACATGCCCACTCCTTTCCACGGGAGCGGCCTCTGTCTCCGCAGCACGGATAGGTCTTCTGGCTCCCGGATCCACCGGATCACCGCGCCTTCCCATCCAAGAAGGCTTCCGAGATGCGAAGCCTTCACATCGGACAGTGGCACCAGCGGTGTCCGTCCCCGGTCACAGCGGCGGGCCCGCGTCGGACTCAGCCCGCGATCTCGAGACTTTCGTCTCAAGATCGCCCCCTTCACCGACTTCCCTTGGAACTCGTTCGGGAACGAGCTCTCAGTGCTCTCTCTAGAGCATCCGTGCCTGAGTGTTGTAACACAGGGAGTGCGCCGCCATCAACCCTCAGAGCATCCGGACAAACGGGTTGACAGTCATCCGCGCCCCCACCTAGAATGGCAGTGCTGTCGGCGTCTCGAGCGGCATAGGCCCGCGAGAGACAAGGGAATCCGGTGCAAGACCGGGACTGCCCCGCAGCGGTGAGTGGGAACGAAAGCCGTCACACAGGCACTGGCTCGCGAGAGCTGGGAAGCGACGGCCGGTAGGAGACTCCGCGACACGCGGAACCGCCCACAAGTCCGAAGACCTGCCGAGAGCGCACGTTGGCTACCGCGACTTCGAGGGAGAGGAGCGGTCGGCGTCATGTCGTCCCATTCCCTGGCATGCCGTTTCGGCACCCCTGGGATCCGGCCTGTCTCCGGCCCCTTCGCCTCGCGATCGCGAACAGAGGAGGAGCACATGGAGACAGCCTGCGCCACGAGATCCGGTCCTGGCGGGGAGTTCTGCGCCCGGGACCGCGGGACATCACTCCCGGCCTACCTTCGCATAGCGGACACCATAGCCGGACGTCTCGCCTCCGGCGTCTACAGGGCGGGGGCTCGGTTGCCTTCGGAGGCACAGTTCCGCGGAGAGTTCGGCGTCAGCCATATGACGGTGCGCCGCGCGCTCAGCGTCCTCACTGAGAGAGGTCTCATCTCGGCCACCAAAGGCAGCGGCACGTTCGCGCGGGCCTTCGGCCTCGCCGACTCCACGTTCTCACTCCGGCAACTCGTTGAGGAGTGCGCCGACGGCCCCCTCGCCGTGCGCCTGCTCTCCGCGTCGACCATAGCGGCGAACAGCCGGATAGCCGCGGTGTTCGACCTGCCGCCGGGCGAGTCCGTCGTCTACCTGCGCCAGTTGGTACTGAGAGGCGAAACCCCGGCCATGTACCACCGGGAGTATGTCCTCCCCGACGCCACCAGGCCGTTCTTGGAGTTGTTGCTCCAGTCCGCCTCGCTGCATGGGCTGCTCGGCGGCGGTGAAGCGGAGGGTTTCCCGCGAGGGACGGTCACCCTACACGCGACCTCCCTCGGTCGAGCGGCGGCCAGGATCCTGGACGAGCCGCCGGGAGCGCCGGCTCTCTGTGTCCAGCATCTCTTCCGGGACGCCGCCGACCGGCCGCTCAGCTGGGGGTATTTCCTGCTCCGGGCCGATCTCTTCAAGCTCCAGTCATTTCTCGGAGCCGGGCGGCCGGACGATGAGACGCGTTCCACTACCCCAAGGAGGTAACAGGGTGAGCCGAAGGTCGAACGAACCTGTCACGGAGGCGTCTGCCCCGCTCCGGCGAGGCTACGTGCAGCTCTACACGGGCGACGGGAAGGGGAAGACCACAGCCGCGATCGGGCTCGCGGTCCGCGCGGCCGGCGCCGGCCTGCGGGTCTTCATCGCCCAGTTCATCAAGGAAGGCCGCTACAGCGAGATCCAAGCTCTCGAGTGTTTCGGAGAGAGGATCACGTGCCGCCAGTACGGGAGAGGCCGGTGGATCAGGGGCCAAGCGTCTGAGGACGACGCCTCGCTCGCCCGGAACGGACTGGACGACGTGCGCGCCGTCCTCACCTCAGGCCGGTACCAGGTGGTGATCCTCGACGAAGCGCTGCTGGCCGTCTGGATGAGGATGCTGGACGTTGACGAGCTGCTGGACCTGATCGACCTCAAGCCGGACTGCGTGGAGTTGGTGCTCACCGGGCGCCGTGCCGATCCCAGGCTGGTCGAGCGCGCAGACCTGGTGACGGAGATGCGCGAGGTCAAGCACTACTACCGGCAGGGTGTGCGGGCCCGGGAGGGCATCGAGAGCTAGGCCCGCGGCCGGCGACCCGTACGCCCGGCCGGTGGCCCGGGTGCGCACCCGGCCGCTCAGGCCTTGGCCACGCCGCGGGCCTGTTCGAAACGGAATTTCGAGCTGCGCAGCTTCTCGGGTACCTCGGACGGGTACTCCCCGTTAAAACAGGCTGCGCAGAAGCCTGACTCCTCATCCCCCACTTCCGTCGCCTTCATCAGCCCCTCAAGCGAGAGGTAGTAGACGGAGGTGGCCCCCAGTTCCCTGCTCACGTCCTCGACGCTCTTGCCGAAGGCGATGAACTCGTCCTGGTTGGCCATGTCGATCCCGTAAAAGCACGGGTATAGGATCGGAGGCGACGTGATGCGCAGGTGGACCTCCTTGGCCCCCGCCTCGAAGAGCACCCTCACGAGGGCCCGGGTGGTGGTGCCCCGAACGATGGAATCGTCCACCATCACCAAGCGCTTGCCTTTGATGGCCGAAGTGAGCGGGTTGAACTTCATGCGGATGCCGAGCCTGCGGACCTGGGGATCGGGGTCGATGAACGTCCGCCCAATGTAGCGGTTCTTGATGAGGGTCTCGCCGTAGGGGATGCCGCTCGCCGCAGCGTAGCCCGTGGCGGCGCAGATGCCGGTATCGGGCACGGGGCTCACCAGATCGGCATCCACAGGCGACTCCAGGGCCAGTTGCCGCCCCATGCGGCTGCGGGCGCCGTACAGCGTCTGGCCCTTCATGACCGAGTCCGGCCGGGCGAAGTAGATGAACTCGAAGACGCACAAAGCCGACCGCTTGCGGTCGACCACCTGGTCGATGTGGTACCCGTCCTCGTCGATCACGCAGATCTGGCCCGGCTCCAGCTCGCGCACCAGCCGGGCGCCGATGATGTCGAGCCCCGAGGTCTCGCTGGCCAGGCAGTAGCGGTCGCCGATCCGGCCCAGGACCAGGGGTCGTATGCCGTACGGGTCGCGGAAGCCGATGACCTCGTCCTTGGTCAGCAGCACCGCGCTGAAGGCTCCCCGCAGCCGGGGCACAACGTCGCGCAGCGCCAGACGGATATCGCGCGAGGGGTGCTCAGCCAGCAAGGCCGCGATGACCTCGGTGTCGGAGGTGCTCTCGAACACATGCCCGTTCTGGACCAAACTGGCCCGCAGCTCGTCGGTGTTCACCAGGTTGCCGTTGTGCGCCAGGGCGATGAACGAACCGTCGCGCGTGCGCGCGAAAGGCTGGGCGTTCCGCATCTCGCTGGAGCCCGTGGTCGAGTAACGCACGTGGCCGATGGCAAGTCTGCCCGGAAGGGACTGCAGGGTCTCCTCTTGGAAGACCTGGGAGACCAGCCCCATCTCCTTGTGGACTACCAGCTTGGCGCCGTCGGTGACCGCGATGCCGGCCGATTCCTGTCCCCGATGCTGCAGCGCGAAGAGAGCGAAGAAGGTGAGTCGGGCGACATCCATCTCGGGGGCATACAGGGCGAACACCCCGCACTCGTCGCGGGGCGAGTCGTCATGCCAGGGATCCCGCATCATTCCCCCGCCGCGCCTTCGGACGCCGGGGTCGCGGGTGCGTCCGGCTCCGCGACGTCCGTCCCATCCTCGGGCGCCGTCTCAGCCTCCAGCTCCTCCTGCCGAATCCCGCAGTCGGGGCCGCAGCCTGGGATCTCGCGGTAGTCGAGCTGACTCTGGCAGACGCGGCAGACGCAGGTCTCCGGCAGATAGCCCTTCATGAACGAGTCGCGCGCCCCGCAGCGCGGGCAGACCAGGTGTTCGTCCATCGTCTTCGCCTCCCCCGGCATAATGGCGCTCCTTCTCTAGGCTCGGCCATCCTCCGCCAGCACTCGGCGGAGCACCTCGGCGTAGGCCTCCTCCACACCGCCCAGATCGCGGCGGAAGCGGTCCTTGTCGAGCTTCTCGTGAGTCGCGGCGTCCCACAGACGGCAGGTATCAGGGGAGATCTCGTCGCCCAGGACAATGTTCCCTTCCCGGTCTTTGCCGAACTCGAGCTTGAAATCCACCAGGATCAGACCGCGCGAGGAGAAGAACTCCTGGAGCGTCTTGTTGATCTTGCGCGCGGCTTCCGTGATCTCGTCCAACTCCCCAGCGGTAAGCAACCCCAACTGGTCGATGTGCGCCCGGCACAACAGCGGATCGTGGAGAGCGTCGTCCTTGTAGTAGGTCTCGATGATCGGAGGATTTTTGACCTCGGTGCCCTCTTCGAGCCCCAGGCGCTTGGCCAGAGAACCCGCCACCACGTTCCGTACCACCAGTTCCACCTTCAGCATGTCCAGGCGGCGTATGCGCATGGCCGTGTCGGATTCCAGGCCCAAGAAATGCGTCCGGACACCGGCCTCCTCGAGCAGCGTGAACAGGCGGGCCGACAGAGCGTTGTTGGTGCGGCCCTTCTCGCCTATGGTTCCCTTCTTGGTGCCGTCGAAGGCGGTGGCGCTGTCTTTGAAATCTTGGATGTACGCGTCCGGATCGTCCGTGGCATAGACGATCTTGGCCTTGCCCTCATAGAGCTTCTCCAGACGGGTCATGCTTCACGCTCCTCGTCGCTCAGGCCCTGCGGCGGCACCCTGCGATGGCGCCGGACGGCGGGGAACAAACCAAGTCTCGATTCTAGCAGCTCGGGGGGAGGCGCGAGGGCGATGTGGAGTGGGCGCCGCATATGCTGTTGCGCAATATATCGGATAGCATTATACTAGCGGCATGAGCGATTCGATCTTCTCACGCGACCCGGGCTTCCTGATCCTGTGCGCCTTGGCTCACGAGGACCTCCACGGTTACGGCATCATGAAGGAGGTCGACCGTCTCTCGGAAGGCCGGGTGCGCCTTTCCCTGGGCACTCTGTACGGGGTCCTCGACCGTTTGGCGGCGAAAGGGGCCATCGAGGTGGCGCGCGAGGAACGCCGGGGAGGGCGGCTACGCCGGTACTACCGTCTGACCGGTCCCGGGGCGGACGACCTTCGCAGGGAGACCGACCTCCAAGGCCGGATGGTCGAGGCCACGCGGAAGAGCCTGGAAGCCCGGAATCCGGCCGCCGTCCAACCGCTAGAGGCGCTGTAGAGCCGGCGCCGCGAAGAGGAGGGATCCGTGAGACTCCGTGACCGCGTCTACGCCCTGGCACTGCGCGCCTATCCCGCCGGTTTCCGCGAGAGTCATCAGGAGGAGATGCTGGCCACTCTCGCGGATATGGGAGAGGCCGGCGAGGCCCGGAACCACCTCCGCCACGTAGCGTCCCTCCTCTTCGACGGAGGCAGACAGCGGTGGCTGGACAGCACGGGGGGCTCTCTGGCCGCGACCGTCCGCCAGGGACTGGCCTGGGGCGTGCTGGTCATCGTCGCGCGCCAGGTGGGCTTCGCTGCGATAGATGTCTTCCGGCCACTGATCCGCGGCTTTTCGGACCCTGATGTCCTCTCGCACATCTTGCTCCTCATTGGCTGGACGGCGGCCTTCTGCCTGCTGGCCTCCGGACTGCGGCGTTGGGGACTCGCGGCGCTCGGGGCGGTCATCGTTGCGTTCACGGCATACAGGGTAGACATGGCTCTGGGCTACGGCGGACGGTTCGACCTGCCTTGGATGCTGAGCTTCATCCTGCCCACCGTCGCGCCGTTGCTGGCCGCCTGCGTCTGGCCGGCGCGGGGGGTCAGGCTGCCGGCCTGGTCCTGGGCTCCGGCACTGGCCCTGGCGGCGGTGATCCCCCAGGTCTCGCTACTCGGTCGGCTGGGGCAGGATGCCCTGGGGAGCCACGCGTACTTCGCCGTCCAGGTGGCGGTGGCGGTCTGCGCGGTGGTGCTCCTCGTCGTGATGGCCGTCTCCGACCCCCGCTGGGCCATCGCGACCTGCGGCGTGCTGTCGGTGTTCGGAGCGAGGAGCCTGACGAGGTTGGGAATGGATCAAGCAGGGCTGGCGACGCTCGGGACGGCCCTCGCGTTGTGGGTCGTCATCCCGGCTGCGGCGGTTCTCTTCGCCCGGCGCATCCGGCGCGCGGTCGATAGGTCCTGATATCCTGTCGATGTGGTGACGACTGCCGAGCCGGGTCTCCCGGCCCGCGCCTCGACCAAGGCGAGCAGCAATAGCGATGACCCGCGAACGGAGACTCCATATCACCGCCCTTTCCCTGCTGGTGGCCGGCGTGGCCGCCGGCGCCGTGTGTTGGGCGCTGAAGGACACCGCCTTCTGGGTGGTCAGCGGCATCGCGATGGTGCTGGTGATCGCCGGCATGGTCTTCGCCGGCCGGGCGAGCGAGGAGCATCGCAAACGCAAGGACCGGGAGCAGGGCCTCTCCGACTAGACTCGCCGCGGCGGCCGGCGGCTCCGTCCAGAGCGGAGCCTCGGCGATTGCCGGCCCGCCCGGCCCTACCACTCCAGGGTGGCCACCCGGTCGAAGATCACGCCCATGTTGCGGAGCTGGTAGCCGGGGTCGAAACAGCTCTCCAACTCGGCCTCCGACAGGCGGCCGGTGACTTCGGGGTCGGCTTTCAGAAGCTCTTGGAACGAAGTCTTGTCCTCCCAAGCCTTCATGGCGCTGCGCTGGACGACCGCGTAAGCGTCGTCCCGGAGCATCCCGGCCCGCACGAGGGCAAGCAGCACCCGCTGGCTGTAGAGGAGCCCGAAACTCCTGTCGAGGTTGAGCCTCATGTTGTCCGGGTAGACGTTCAGCTTGTCCACCAGCCAGCAGGCCTTCTTGAGCATGTAGTGGAGAAGGATGGTGCTGTCGGGCAGAATGACGCGCTCGGTGCTCGAGTGGCTGATGTCGCGCTCGTGCCAGAGGGCCACGTTCTCGAAGGCGGCGAGCATGTTGCCGCGAATGACCCGAGCCTGGCCGCAGAGGCGCTCGGAGATGATCGGGTTGCGCTTGTGCGGCATGGCCGACGAGCCCTTCTGCCCCGGAGCGAAGTACTCTTCCGCCTCCAGGACCTCGGTCCGTTGATAGTGGCGGACCTGTAGGGCGATCTTCTCGATGGTCGTCGCCAGCAGAGCGAGGGCGGCCATGAACTCGGCGTGCCGGTCGCGCTGCACGATCTGGGTGGAGATGGGAGCCGCTTCCAGGCCGAGGATCCTCATGGTGATCTCCTCCACCCGGGGGTCGACGTTCGCGTAGTTGCCCACGGCACCGGAGATCTTGCCCACGCCCACCTGCTTGACCGCCCGCCTCAAGCGCTCAAGCCCGCGCTGCACCTCGAAGGCCCAGAGGCCCAGCACCATGCCGAACGTGATAGGTTCGGCGTGCACCCCGTGGGTGCGGCCCATCATGACTGTACCGCGGTGCTCCAGCGCCCGGCGCTGCAGGATACGCCCCAGCTCCCTGGTCTCTTCCTCGAGGAGGGCCCCCGCCGCCCGCAACTGCAGAGCAAGTCCGGTGTCGAGCACGTCCGACGACGTGAGTCCATAGTGGATGTACTTGGAGCATTCCCCCACGTTCTCAGCCACGCAGCTCACGAAGGCGATGACGTCGTGTTGGGTGGTTGCCTCGATCTCGCAGACCCGCTGCACGTCGAAGGCGGCCTTCTCTTTGATCTCCCCCAGAGCGTCTTCCGGTATCTCGCCGAGCCGGCTCCAAGCTTCGCACACCGCCAACTCCACCTGAAGCCAGGCCGCCATGCGGGCCTCGTCGGTCCATACGGCCGCCATCTCGGGCGTGGAGTAGCGTTCGATCATCGCGAGCTCCCTTCGGCGTCCGCGTCCTTGGGCGCCGCGTCCTTCCCCGTCGCCGTGGCGGCCAGCCCGGCCACCCGCAGGATCTTGGCCGCGAGGATGCCGGCGTTACGGGCTCCATTGATGGCCACCGTGGCCACGGGCACCCCGGACGGCATCTGGACCATGGACAGCAGCGAGTCGAGTCCGCCCAGGTCGGACGTCCGGATGGGCACCCCTATCACGGGCAGGTCGGTGAGCGCGGCCACGACCCCGGGCAGCGCCGCCGCCTTGCCGGCTCCGGCGATGATCACCTTGAGCCCGCGCGACTCCGCCCCAAGCGCGTACTCCCGCACCGCCTCCGGGTCGCGGTGGGCGGACAGCACGTCGACCTCGTGGGGAATGCCACGTTCTCCGAGTTCCTTGCCCGCGGCTTCCATGATATGAGCGTCTGACTCGGAGCCCATCAGGATGCCCACCAATGGATGGCCCGGTTGACCAGGCTGTCGCAGCTGATCCGGCATGTCCTCCCCTTTCTGGTCGCGGGCCGGCACGGCGGAGATACCATCGTTCAACGCCGCGCTTCCCACTCCTCCGCCCGCAAAGCGATGTCTGTGCGGTGCTGCTCTCCCGTGAAGCTTATCGCCGCCACACCCTCGTACGCGCGGGCGCGCGCCTGGGCGAACGTGTCACCCAGTCCCGTCACGGTAAGCACGCGGCCGCCTGCGGTCACAAGCCTGCGATCCGGCCCCCTGCGCGTGCCGGCGTGGAAAACCTCCACTCCGTTCACCGCCCAAGCCCTCTCCAACCCGATGATGGGGTCACCCTTCGAGGTCGACCCCGGATAGCCGCCTGACGCCATGACCACGCCTACGGCCGGCCCCTTGGACCACTCAGCCGCAGCAGGCAAGGTCTCGCCCCGCGCCGCCGTCCAGAGCAGCTCCAACAGGTCCGATTGCAGACGCGGTAACAGCGCCTGTGTCTCTGGGTCGCCGAAACGGCAGTTGAACTCCAGCACCTCGGGCCCGTGGTCGGTCAGCATGAGGCCCGCGTAGAGGACGCCGCGGTAGTCGATGCCCCTCCGCGCGATCTCGGCCACAGTGGGACGGACGATCTCGTCCACCAAACGCTCGTAGAGCGCATCATCCACTGACGGCACCGGAGAGTACGAGCCCATGCCGCCCGTGTTGGGTCCCTCGTCGCCGTCGAAGATCCGCTTGTAGTCCTGTGCGGGCGCGAGCGGCAGCACCTGGTTGCCGCTCACGATCGACAGAAGAGACAGCTCTTCACCCTCCAGGTATTCCTCGATGAGAACGACGTTGGCGGCGTCTCCGAAGCGCCGCACCACGAAGCATTCCGCCAGAGCCGCCTCCGCCTCCTCCAGTGTCTTGGCGACCATCACTCCCTTGCCGGCCGCCAGGCCGTCGGCCTTGATCACAACGGGCGCTCCGTGCTTGCGCAGGTAGCCCAGAGCCGGCTCGTGCTCGGTGAAGACGTCGGCGTGCGCGGTCGGCACCCCGGCCGTCTCCATCAGCTCCTTGGCGAAGGCCTTGGAGCCCTCGATCCGCGCCCCGTCGGCGCCGGGGCCGAACACGGCGAAGCCGCGGAACCGCAACTGGTCGGCGAGACCGGCCACCAGCGGTGCTTCAGGCCCCACCACGGTGAGGTCGATCTTCTCTCGCTCCACAAAGGCTACCAGAGCCGGGATGTTGCCCGAGTCGACCGCCACTGTGACCGCGTCGTCCTCGATGCCGGGATTGCCCGGTGCCCCCAAGAGTCTGCCGACTCGCGGGCTCTTGGCCAGGCTGCGAACGAGGGCGTGCTCCCGGGCGCCCCCTCCCACCACCAGAACGTCCAGACGGTCAGAAGCCATACTCCCCTCCCTGCTAGTGCTGTCAGTGGCCGTCCGAATGCCCGCCGTCGTCGTATTCGCGCTCTTCTCCCGGGCCGGGCCGGCGGCCGACACCGGGATACGGCACCTTGATGTGCTGTTCGCGCCTCGATCCGACCGAGACCAGCGAGATGGGCACGCGCACGTTGTTGATGATGAGATTGAGGTAGTCGATGGTCTCCTGCGGCAGATCCTGGACACTGGTCGCACCCGAGATATCGCTGGTCCAGCCGGGGATCTCCTCGTAGACGGGCTCCACCTCCGCGAAGACCTTCTGGGAGGGCGGGAGCTCCTGGTACACCTCGTCTCCATGGCGATAGGCCGTGCAGACCTTCAGAGTCTCGAAGTTGCTGAGCACGTCGAGCTTGGTGATGCAGATGCCCGTGAACCCGTTCACTCGAGCCGCGTAGCGGAGCGCCACCAGGTCGAGCCAGCCACAGCGGCGCGGCCGTCCCGTGGTGGTGCCGAACTCGCGACCGAGCTCGCGCAGCTTCCCGCCGGTCTCGTCGGTGAGCTCGGTGGGGAAGGGGCCCTCGCCCACACGGGTCGTATAGGCCTTGGCCACTCCCCAGATCTCGTTCACGTCGATAGGGCCGATACCGGCCCCCACACAGGCGTAGCCGGCGACGGGGTTCGAAGAGGTCACATATGGATATGTGCCGTGATCCAGGTCGAGCATGGTGCCCTGCGCTCCCTCGAGCAGGATCGACATCTCCTGCCGCACAGCCCTCCACAGGAGCAGAGACGTGTCGTCCACGTACGGCCGAAGCGACTCGGCGGCCTCGATGTAGCGCAGACAATCGGCCTCCAGGCTGCTCACGTCCTCGTCGTAGGCGCGGGCCATGACCTCGGCTTTGGCCTTCATGGTAGTCATGACCCGTTCGCGGAAGCCCTCAGGGTCGGCCAGATCTTGCATGCGCACGCCCTGGCGGGCCGCCTTGTCGGCGTACGCCGGTCCTATGCCCCGGCCGGTGGTGCCGATCTTGCCCTTGCCCAGGCGCGATTCCTGCACGTGGTCGAGCATGATGTGGTAAGGCATGATGAGGTGGGCCGCGCCCGAGACCTTGAGGTTCTCGGTGGATACTCCCCGGCTCTCGAGCTCGTCGATCTCGGCGCGGAGCACCGTGGGGTCGATGACCACGCCGTTGCCGATGATGGCCACCACACTCCGGTTGAAGATGCCGGAAGGGATGAGGTGGAGCGCGAACTTGCCGTACTCGTTCTCCACGGTGTGACCGGCGTTGTTGCCTCCCTGATAGCGGACCACGAAATCGGCCTGCTCGCAGAGTAGGTCGGTGACTTTGCCCTTACCTTCGTCGCCCCACTGGGCGCCTACCACGACGAGAACAGGCACGATGCCTCCCGTTCGATCATGAACATGGAACATGCTTCGAGTGCGGCTGCTCGAGCGGCCGCCGCGGCTCCGGCCGCGCACCTGACAGTTTACACCAGGCCACTGAGCGGGGGTCGCGCCGGGCACCGGCTCAGTGGCCGCGGCGGCCACCTGCTGCGAGCGACAGGGTCGGACGGCACACCCAGCCGTCCCGATCCGCCGGCGCGCGGTCAGCGGTCCTGGTCCGCCGGGGCGGCCTCTCCCTCCCGCCTCGCGTGCAACGGGAACTCATAGTCCAGGCATCCCACCTCGCAGGCCTTCACGCACTTGAGACAGCGGATGCACTCCGGGCTGTTGGGCTCCTTGGGCACATCGAGATCCACCGGACAGGCCTTGCTACAGCTGCCGCACCCCAGACACCTGCTGGAGTCCACCGTCAGGCGCAGCAGGCTCACCTTGTTGAAAAGACCCAGGAGCGCGCCCAAGGGGCACACCGTCCTGCAGAAGGGCCGCATGCTCACGATCATCCAGAGCACGAACGCCACCAGCACAGCCACCTTCCAGACGAACAGCAGCCCGATCTGGCTACGGATGGCGGCGTTGGCGGCCACCAGGGGCAGGCCGGCCTCCAGGGTGCCGGCCGGGCAGATCCACTTGCAGAACCAGGTCTCGCCGTAGCCCACGGCGTCGAGGACCACGGCCGGCAGGATGAACACCGTGAGGGCCAGGATCACATACTTCAGATAGTTGAGGATCTTGGGGATGCGCAGCTTGGGCCCCGGGATCTTATAGAGCAGCTCCTGCAACAGGCCGAACGGGCAGAACCACCCGCAGGGAAAGCGACCCACGAGGCTCCCCACGATGCCGAGCGAGCCCAGCGCGTAGAGGCCGGGCTGGATGACGCCCGTCGAGATGCGGAAGCGGAGCGCCGCGAACGAGTGCTGCAGCGTGCCGATGGGACAAGCCCCCACGGCGGCCGGGCACGAGTAGCAGTTGAGCACCGGCACGCACACGCCCTTGGATTGCGCCTGGACGATCTTGCCGGTGAAGAAGTGCGGGACGATGGGGTTGAGTGCGATGGTGCTGAGGATCTGTACCCATCTACGTCTGGTGAGACGGAACACCGAAGGGGTCCTGCCGCTATCCTATGCCGATGCAGCTCAGGCAGATGGTGATGGCGTTCGCCACCGCGGTCCTGAACTCGTCCAGGCTGAGGCCGGCTGCCAGCAGCGCGGCGAAGACCACGAGCGACGAATAGGTGGCCCAGCGTCTCATGACTCCCTCCTGTTCGACGTGGCGACCTCTATGCCCTTTCCGCGCATCCGCTGATGACGGCCCGGGCGGCCACCAGACCCGACGCCGAGGCCTGCACCAGGCCCCGGGTCACGCCGGCCCCATCGCCCACGGCGTACAGTCCCGCGACCGGCGTCTGCAGAGTGGAGTCGAGGGCCAGCCGCGACGAGTAGAACTTCACCTCGGCGCCGTACAGGAGGGTGTCGCGGCCCCCTATCCCCGGCAGAAGCGCGTCCAGGGCATCCAACATGTCGATGAGATCACGCAGATGGCGGTAGGGCAGCGCGAAGGCGAGATCGCCGGGCGTGGCGGCGCGCAGCGTCGGTTCCACGACGCTGCGCCGCAGCTTCTCCGGAGTGGTGCGATGCCCGCTCCGCAGGTCGCCGAGGCGTTGCATCAGAATGTCTTTGCCCAGCATGTTGGCCAGACGCGCGATGGACTTGCCGTACTCGATGGGCTCCTTGAACGGCTCGGTGAAACGGGTAGAGACGAGCAAGGCGAAGTTGGTGTTCGCGGTCTTGCGGCCGGCGTCAGCGTAGCTGTGGCCGTTTACCGTCACGGCGTCGCCCCAACTCTCGGTGCAGACCACCCCGCGCGGGTTCATGCAGAACGTCCGCACCTGGTCCTCGAAGTGACGCGACGTGAAGAGCAGCTTGGGCTCATAGAGCTCGTCGGTGATCACGTCGGTCACCACCGCGGGGACCTCCACCCGCACTCCGATATCCACCGCGTTGCTGACCAGGGGGATACCCAGTCGTTCGGCCTCGGCGGTGAGCCACGCCGAGCCTTCGCGGCCCGGAGCAACGATCACCACCGGGCTCTCGTAGACGTCGCCCCGGGCCGTCATCACTCCGGTCACCCGGCCGGCCGCGCCGCGCCGCGCGCCGGCATCGGTGGCCCGGCGCCTGCGCTGCCCCTCGACCGGCGTGGTGAGGATCTGGGTGACCGCCGTGTCGGTGGCGATGCGGACCTTGCCCTCCAGTTCGGCCTTCATGGCGGCCATCACGCCCGCCGCCCGTTCCGTGCCCAGGTGGCGCACCGGGGAGCGCACCAATCGCAGGCCCTGCCGCGCCGCCAGGTCGCACCACCTCTCGAAGGGCTCGGGGTCGTCGCCGTACAGCCGCTCCGGAGCGCCGAACGCCCGGTAGGTCTCGTCGACGTCGGCGATGAGCCCCATCATGACCTGACCGTCCACGTACTCCCGCAGCCACCCGCCGACCTCGGAGGTCAGGGTGAGCTTGCCGTCGGAGAACGCCCCGGCTCCTCCCCAGCCGGTGGTGATGTCGCAGGGTGAGCAGTGGCTGCACGAGCCGTTCGCCCGCGCCGGGCAGCGCCGCTCGGAGATGTCGGCGCCCTTCTCCAGCAGCAGTACCCGCAGATCCGCGTGACGCGTGAGCTCCAGAGCCGCGAAGATGCCGGCCGGTCCGCCCCCGACGATGATGACGTCATAGTGATGGTCCGGCCGGCTGGGCATGGCTCCTCCGTGCGTGGCCACCCGATGTCGCGACTAGGGCGTGAGACTCCTGTCGGCCAGATCGGCGAAGCGGGTGTAGTTCTGGACGAAGGCCAGCTTGCACTCTCCGATGGGCCCGTTGCGCTGCTTGCCGACGATGATCTCGGCCGTGCCCTTGTCGGGGCTGTCCCGGTTGTAGACCTCGTCCCGGTAGATGAACAGCACTACGTCAGCGTCCTGCTCGATCGCACCCGATTCCCTCAGGTCCGACAACACCGGCTTGTTGCCCGCGCGCTGCTCCACCTGCCGGGACAACTGCGAGAGGGCCAGCACCGGGACCTCCAACTCGCGGGCGAGGATCTTGAGCCCCCGAGAGATCCGCGAGATCTCCTGCTGCCGGTTCTCGGCGCCCACGTCGCCCATCATCAGCTGCAGGTAGTCGAGGATGATGAGCCCCAAGGTGTGCTCCTTGGCCCTGAGGCGCCGGGCCTTGGCCCGGATCTCCATGAGGTTGAGCGAGGCGCTGTCGTCGA
>CAZQDY010000042.1:0-23869 GCA_964592075.1 uncultured Gaiellales bacterium | reverse complement strand
GATGGAATCTCGTGACTGGAGTTCAGACGTGTGCTCTTCCGATCTGTTTGGACCGCGACCCCGGGGGGGAGGGCGCGATCACTCAGGAATCTACTAGTTCAGACCCCTCACAAAGGTGAACTGGGCGCCCTTGACCTGGAACTCGACCATCTGGCCGTAGATGCCTTCGGTGGTCTCGTCCGGGGTGAAGGTCAGCAGACCCTGGAGGGTCTTGACGTCGGTCAGGTTCTGGAGTGCGTTCCGCACGGCTTCCTTGTCGTCCACGGTGCCGGCCGCGTCAACAGCGGCCTTCAGGACCGTGAAGTAGTCGGAACCACAGGCCGCGAAGAAGTCCGGCCCCTGGCCGTAGGCGTCCACGTACCGCTGTACGAAGTCCATTTGAAGCGACTTCACGGGCCAGTCGTCCGGCAGTGCCGCCGGGTTCACGATGCCTCCCGAGTCGGTCACGTAGAAGCCTTCAACAGCTTCGGGGCCCATCATGAAGATGGCCGGGTGGGCGGCGGCAGGAGATCCGTGGATGGGGACCTTCACGCCAAGCGCCACCAGACCCTTGTAGAGCACGGGAGCGGCGATCGGGTTCACCTCGATGAAAACGGCGTCGTACTGAGCCTTGTTGAACTCCTCCATCATCCGGTTGAGCAGAGGCTGGAAATCCTGCTGGTCGAAACCGAATGTGTCGGGCATCTTGTTGAGCGTGAAGCCGTTGTCCGGGCCGGCCTTCACAAGGAGATCGAGGGTCTCGTTGTGGATGGACAGGACGTCTGAGATCGCCAGGATGTTCTTGTACCCGTGGGCCTTGATCATCTCGGCATAGCCGTCCGCATGGACCGCCGGGCCGGAGCTCATCATGACGCTCCACTTGTACTGCTTGCTGCCGGACTGCTGCTGCTCCAGTGTGGGCGGACCGGTGCCGACCATGACCATCTCGGCCTGCTCGCACATGTCGCGGGCGGCTTCATGGCCGTACTGGATGAACGGGCCCACGAAGTAATCGATCTTCGTCTGCTCCATGAGCTTCGTGAGGCCGGCGACCATCCCGGTCACCTCGGAGGCGTCGTCTTCGATGAAGAGCTCGATCGGACGGCCGGCCAAACCACCGTTCTCATTCAGATACTTCACCGCCAGCTCAGCGCCCTGTTTGACGGAGATGCCCGGTGAGGCACTCGCCCCCGTGAGGCTGGTGACCAGACCCACCTTCACCGGTTCGCCGGTGGCCGGGCCGCCACCCGCGGTGGTCTCGGTCGGGGCAGCCGTGGTCTCCGTGGGCGCGGCCGTGGTCTCGGTCGGACCAGCCGTTGTGCCGGGGGCCGCAGTGGTGGCCGGCGCTGCAGTCGTAGTGGTTTCGTCGTCGCCGCCACAGGCCACCACCACCAGGGAGACGGCCAGCAGCACTGCGACGAGCCCTGCTAGTAGATAACGCTTTTTCATCTGTTCCTTCCTCTCCTTACTTCGGATCACTATTCCTACCCTGTCCTCGCTCATCGCCTTTCCCCGACATATGAGAGCGTGCATCAGCTCCGGCTGACGCCCAGATAGCCGGCCTGCACGCGATCATCCTGCTTGAGTTCCTCCGCCAAACCGGAGAGCACCACGCTCCCGGTCTGCAGAACCACGCCGCGATGGGCGAGCGACAAAGCCATCTCGGCGCTCTGTTCCACCATCAACATGGTCAGGCCCTGCTTGTTGAGCCGTGCCAGCGCCTCGAAGATCCGCTCCACCATCAACGGAGCCAGGCCCATGGACGGCTCGTCGAGGATCAGAAGGTCGGGCCTGCCGACCAATGCCCGTCCGATGGCCAGCATCTGCCGCTCGCCGCCCGAGAGGGTGCCGGCAGGCTGCTTCCGCCTCTCTCCAAGGACCGGGAACAGCTCATAGACATACGCCATGTCGTCTTGGAGCGTGCTCCGCCAGTCACGACGCCCGGAGCTCCCCACGACGAGGTTGTCCTGCACGGAAAGGTCGCTGAAAAGCCGCCGCCCTTCGGGGACCTGCCGCAGTCCCAGCGCCGCGATCTTGTCCGGCGCCATCCGGGTGATGTCGGCGCCGTTGTAGAGGACAGAACCGTGGTTGGGCTTCAGCAAGCCTGAGATGGTGTGAAGCAGAGTGGTCTTACCCGCTCCGTTCGCGCCGAGCACGGCCACCACCTCGCCCTTGGGCACGGTGAACGAGACCTCATGCACCGCCCGGATAGACCCGTAGGACGTGGCCAGGTCCTCGATCACCAGGAGGCCCTCAGGCTCAGGGCAGGCTTCCGAGGTGAGATCGCGGGTCTGGCAGAGGTCGTGGCGACCATCGAGCTTCACTCCCAGGTAGGCCTCGATGACGGCCGGGTCTTTCTGCACCGCCTCGGGCCGGCCTTCCGCTATGAGACGTCCGTAATCGAGCACATACACCCGCTCTGAGATGCCCATGACCAGCTCGATGTCATGCTCTACGAGAAGCACGGTGACACCCGACTCGCGGATCCGCTTCATCTGCTCAACCAGATGCACGCGTTCCGACGCGTTCATGCCGGCGGCCGGTTCGTCGAGCAATAGGAGCCGCGGTTCGGAAGCAAGAGCCCGGGCGATCTCCACCAGGCGCTGTGAGCCGTAAGGCAGGCTGGCGGCAGGAGCAGAAGCGATGCCCTCCAACCCCACGACGGCCAGGGCCTTCATGGCCCGCTCCCGTGACCTCCGTTCTTCTTTGCGCTGGTGAGGAAGGCCGAATCCCCCGGCCCACAGCCCCGTCCTCTCATGACGGTGACATCCCACGAGAACGTTCTCGAGCACGTTCATGTTCGGATAGATGCGCAGGTTCTGGAAGGTGCGCGCCATACCCAAGCGGGCCGTATCGGCTGCGGACTTCTTGGTGACGTCCACACCTGCGAAGCGGACCGTGCCCGCCGTAGGCCTCTGCAGCCGGCTGACCGCGTTGAAGAAGGTGGTCTTCCCGGCCCCGTTGGGGCCGATGAGAGCGACGATCTCCCCTTCGGTCACCCGCAGCGACACCTCGTCCACTGCCTTGAGGCCTCCGAAGTGGACACACAGATCCTCGGCCTCGAGCAGAGGCGGCCCGGCAGCGCTCCTCTCCGAGGGCCCCGCGTCTCGAGCCTCGACAGCCGCACCATGACCCGATCTCTCCGCGACGACGGCCGGCGCGGCCTCCGTCCCGGCGCCGCCGACATCCTCGACCGCCGCGGTCTGGGGCGGCCCGACGGAGGTCTGACACTGCCCTTCAGGCTGGTCCTCCTCGGCCGCAGCCAGGCACTGAACCTGCTCGCGCAGTCTCTCCCTGCTGAAGAGTGCGCGTATCCACGCCCGCTGCTCGGGGCGCAGCGCCAACCCCGCAGGGAAGAAGATGAGCAGCAGGATCATGATGATGGAGTACGCGACCCCGCTGTATTGCTGGATGCCGGAGAAGCCTCTGATCACCCAGGTCATGACTATGGCTCCGACGATGGCGCCCCACACCGAGCCGGACCCCCCGATCAGCATCATGACGATGGGGATGATCGCCGCGGTGAACGTGAAGGCGCCCGGAGTGACCGCTGTCGTGACGAACGCGTAGAGCCCGCCGGCCAGTCCGCACAGCACGGCGCTGGTGACGAACGCCAGCAGCTTCCAGTTGGCCGTCCGCACCCCCAGGGTCGAGGAGGCGATCTCGCTCGTGGCGATGGCCCGGAAGGCCCGGCCTACGCGCCCCTTGAGCGCCCGGTAGACGAAGAGCAGTATCACAATGGCGATGATCCACACCAGGTAGTACTGCCGCATCGCGCCGACGAACTCGAATCCGAAGGCGCTGAGCTTGGGGACGGGGGCGAATCCGGTGGTGCCGCCGGTGAGAGTGCGCAGGTTGTTCACCAGCACCAGGAATATCTGACCGAGGCCGATGGTGGCCAAGGCCAGGTAGAAGTAGCGGAGCTTCAGCACCGGCCGGCCGACTATCAGAGCCACCACACCCGAGGCCGCGGCTCCGATCACGAGGGCGGCGAAGGTGGGGACGTCGAGCTTCATGGCGAGCAGCCCCGCTACATACGCGCCGATGCCGTAGAAGCCCGAATGACCGAAGGAGAGCTGGCCCGCCTGCCCAAGGATGATCACCACCGCCATGGTGATGATGGCGTAGAGCCCGGCTGTAGTCATGACCCTCATGCCGTACTCGTCGCGGAAGATGAGTGGCCAGACCAGGAGCACGACGACAAGGAGCACCTTCAGGATGGCCCCGCGGCGCTCGCTCAAAGAGAAGCGACGATCCAAGCGCTCCAGGGTCCGGGTGAGGGCGGCCATCAGACTTCACCCTCAGTGGAGGGCCGGCCCAGCAACCCAGTGGGCCTGAAGTACAAGACCAGGATCAGGATCGCGTAGGCGATGGCGTCCTGATAACCTGCCGGAAGGACACCCGTCACGAGAGACTGGATGATGCCCAGCGCAAGCCCGCCCGCCACGGCCCCCGTGCTCGACCCCCAGCCGCCCAACACGGCGGCGACGAAGCCCGTCAGCGCGTAGATACCTCCGGACAGGTAGTTGGTGGGGGTCAGGGGGTTGATGGCGATGCCGCCCAGAGCTCCGATGGCTGCCGAGATGGCGAATGCCAAGATGATCATGCGGCCGGTGTTCACCCCCGAGAGGCTCGCGGCCCCCGGGTCGGCCGCCGTGGCGCTCATCTGTTTGCCTATGCGGGTGAAGTTGGTGAGCGCATAGAGACCGATCAGCACCAGGATCATCAGCCCGATGACCCACAGGCTCTGCCGGAACACGTTGACCCCCCCTACATTGATGACTTGGTCACCCGTGAAGGCCGGCACGCTCTTGCCGTAGGGTCCCCAGCGCAGGAGGGAGAAGTTCTCGAAGAGGATGCTGAGCGCGATGGTGGCCAGGATGATCGAGACCAGCGACACCTTGATGAGCGGCTTCAGCACCAGCACGTACATGAGGGCGCTCACGATGACCACCCCCACGATGCCGAAGATGGCGGCCAGCCAGTAGGGGAGATCGAGCTCAGAAAGGAACGAGAAGGTGAAGAACGCCCCGAACATGACGAAGGCGCCCTGCGCCATGTTGACCACCCGCGAGGTACGGTAGATGGTCACGTAGCCGAGCGCGATCAGGGCGTAGATGCTCCCCATGGTGACCCCGGTCACCAGAAGTTGGATCCACTTGACCACTAGCACCCCTTCTCATGTGCCGACGGACCGACCTGACAGAACTGGAGCGTGAGGCCATCCTAACCGATGACGCCCATCTTGTCAACAACTATGCTTATGGTTATTAATTATCTATTAGAAAGCAGACCTTGAGACGGGGGTCACTCCTGCGGCGCCGGGGGAGCCTGCGGTTCACGGGCCGCCATCTCCTGGATCAGTTCCTCGTAGCGGGCCAGCCGCGAATCGATGTCGACCTCGCCGCTGATAGCCGCGAGAAGAGCGAGCCAGGTCCACAGATGGAGCCGGAGGATGTCCGCACGGTCGTACTTCTCGTCCCACGAGGCTCTGAAGGCCGTGTTGTGCAAGGCGCCGATCATGCTGTAGGCGAGCAGTTCGAAGGATACGGGAGGCGGGGCAGCCCCGGCGGGTCTGACGCTCTCGAAGTCGTCGACTATGAGGCGGATAACGCCCTCCCACGCGTTTTCGACCGACTGCGCCAGGTCGGTCTCCTCCGTCTCTTCCGACCTGAGGAGCGACATCACCTCGGAACCGAACTCGTTGGCCCTCACGTCGGCGAACACGCGCCAGAGCAACCTCTCGCCCAGATCGGACGATTCCATCAACTTGGGCTCGAAGAAGGCGAGATTCCACTTTATGAAGGTGTTGAACGACTCCACGAGCAGCTTCCTCTTGCTCGGAAAGTGGCTGTAGAAAACCTGAGGGGTGATCCCCAGTGTCCTGATGATGCCGGCCACGTGAGTCCGCTTGTAGCCTTTGGCCATGAACTCCTGGGTCGCGACGCGGAGGATGGCGGAGCGGATGCGCTCGCTCTCCCGGCCCGCCAGGTCCACACTGTTCTCGCGAGCCTTGGCCAACTCCTTCGTGAGAGCAGTCCTGATCTCGGGGAGAGAGAGGCCGACCTGCTTCATCTCCACTATCCGCCGCAACAGCTTGACGTGGGCGTCTCCATAAAGAGCGCGGCTCGCAGCCGTCTTCTGCGGCTGAGGGAGAAGTCCCTCGCGTATGTAGAAATGGATGGTGCTCCGGGAGACACCTGTCTTCTGTTCGAGTCCCGATATGGTGAGCGCCTCGGCCAAACCTGCTTCTCCTCCTCAAGAGGCCCAGAAGCCGGACCGGTAACTAAAGGATTCTAGTTAACATTAAAAATTATATAGCCTCCAAGGTCCCACGTCAACGAGCCAGCCCCCGGCGCGACCGGAGCGGTCGGGTCCGGGAAGGTCGAAGAAAGGCGCCGGGGAGCTTTCAGACCACCCGGCGCGGGCGGTCTTCCTCAGAGTGAGGGCGGATGGTCCGCGTACGCTCTGTCGAGGACCCGCGGACCTTCCGCGAAGTGTCTACTCTTCGGCTGCGGGGTCCTTGACCGTGATGTGGTGGCTCGATTCCGAGGTGGCGTTGGGGTCGAACGCCTTCTTCACCTTGCGCAGCCATTTGTGGTAGCCCCACATGTGCGGCCCAAAGAAGTCGTGCTGGGCGTCGTTGAACACGTGGTGGGGCAGGCCGTAGTGACCATTCACGGCGTTCTTGTTGGCCTTGCCGACGTACTCCATGGTCCCCTGCGCCACCTCCGGGCTGGGCGTGTAGCGCAGCAGCACCTCCGAGTGGGCCTGCTGGCCGTGCTCGAGCGAGGTGATGAACGGGAAGGTGCTGTCGGCGTACACGAGCCCCCGTTCGATCAGGTCGGCCTTGTCCCTCACCGAATGCTGGATGAAGTTCGACTGCACCTGGTAGGAGTCGGTGCCGAAGATCTCACCTCCGAAGACCCCGGTCGCCCGCATGGTCTCCCGTATGGACGCGGTCACCCGGATGCAGCGCCACATCAGACCGGCCTCCACGTCACCGCCCTCCACAGCTTTCAGCGACTTGCCTTTGGCTTCCTTGATGATGAGATCGAGGACCTGCTTCTTGTACTCGAAATCCCGAGCCGAGTTGCCCGCTATCACGAAGCAGAAACCCGGCCCCTGGATGCCCTTGAGGTACTCCTCGGCCAGCACGATCTCTTCTTCGTTGCTGGTGGCCACGTTGGCCGCCACCATGTTGGCGTTGAAGCCCATGAGGACGAACCCGATCTCACTCTCCCCGATCTTGCGGATGGCGAGGGCGCGCCCGTTCTCATCCGCGAACGAAAGGAAACGCGCCATGAAGTAGGGCGGCGGATCGGCGGGCGCGTAGCCGGGAGAGTGCCCCTTGAGACGCATGGTGGGAGGACCGGGCCAGTGGTAGATCTTGGTGGCGGCCTTCGTGTAGACCCCGAGTCCACCCAACGGCACCACGTTCCCCCGCAGGATGCCCCGCAGGGAGGGTCCGGGCCCGTCGCCGCAGAACCACTCGCCGATGGAACCCGCCGAACCGGTGCGGATGATCTCCCCTTCGGGGGTCACCCACTCCACCGCCAGCAGATTGCGTTCTCCCACGCTGCAGCACTGGCTCAGGTGACCGATGCCTTCGTGGGCCGCCAGAGGCATGGCGGAAGTAATGGCTCCCGCTCCGTTGATGTTGCAGTGAAGGCCCCGCTTCATCAGCTCCCCTTGAAACTGCGCGGTTATCACGTACGGCTCGACCACCGCGTACATGCTGTCTTCGTCGATCTCGACGATGCGGTTCATGCGACGTAGGTCCAGCTTGAGGCAACCCGGCCCGCCCGGGTCGCAATACGACCCCCAACCGGTGCTGGAGGCCTTGTACTGCAGCCTGAACTTGTTGCACAACCTCACGATGGCCTGGACCTCCTCGGTGCTCCCCGGCATGAGGATGGCCTCGAAACGGGGCTTGAAGTCCTGGGCTCCGGCTGCTTGGCCGGAGCGCCAGGCCCAGGCGTCCAGGTGAAGCGGTTCGTCCGAGATGTTCTCGGGCCCGACCACCGACTCGAAGGCCCGGTACTGTTCCTTCTTCATAGCCATTCCCATCCCCCCTAAATCGCCCTGTCAAGGAGTTCGACGATGTCGCAAACCCCGATTGAGCCGCCGTCTCCGCCGGCGCCCTGCAGGTTCTGCGAGCAATGCGGACAGGCGGTGACCAGCGCGTCCGCCCCGGTGGACTCGGCCTCATTCAGCCGCTCCACGGCGGTCCACCGGGCGAACTCGGGGTTGCTCTCCCTGACCCCGCCCCCGGCGCCGCAGCACCACGCGTACTCCTTGATGCGGTCCATTTCCACCAGCTTCAGTCCCGGGATGCTCCTCAGCACCTCGCGCGGCGGCTCGTAGACCCCGCCGGCGCCCCGGCGGAAGGTGCGCGGTGGTTCGTACACCCGCATGTGCCGCTCCCGCTGCTTACCCTCCCAGGGGATCCACGGCTCGCTCAGGCGGCCCAGGTGGCAAGGGTCATGGTAGGTCACGGTAAGGTCCACCTCTTTGCACGGTTTCAGCGTCCCCTTCGCGAGCAACTGAGCCAGGTACTCCGTGACGTGCCAGATCTTGAGACCGGTGTCGAAGCCCAGCTTGGGATAGAGGACCTTGTAGTACTGATAGCAGTGGGCGCAGCCGGTGACGATCTCGGCGGCGCCCGACTCCTTGAAGCGGGCCACGTTCAGTTCGGCCTGCGCCTTGGCTTCGTCCAGGTAGCCCATCTCGTACGCCCGGCCCCCGCAGCAGAGTTCCCGGTCCTTGGCGATGCCCACCTTGACGCCCGCCTTCTGCAGTAGAGCCACGGAGGTGCGGGCCGCCCGTCCGCTACTCTCGTCACATCTGGCCAGGCAACCGGCGTGGTAGACGACCGGCGCCTTCTCCTTGGTGTAGTCCGCGACGTCCAGGCCCTCGTGCCATGCCTTGTGCCTGCCCTTGGCGCCGAGCACCATCGGGCCTTGCTTCTTCATCTTCGCGACCAGCTTGTCGAGCGCCGGCAGAGTCTGGCCCTGTTTCACACATTCCTGACGGACGGCGTACAGAGGCTCGAGCACGTCCATGTCCATGGCGTACTTGCACGAGACATCGCACGCGCCGCACAGGTTGCAGTTGTACACCACCTCCGCCACCTTGGGCGTGTACTTGACCCGCCCGTGGACCAGACTCAGCCCGAAGGCCATCCGGCCTCCTCCGGAATACGCGTGGAAGTCGTAGCGGGAGATGCTGGGGCAGACGTTCGCGTGCTCGTACCCGGTGACCTTCTCCAGGGGAATGAACTTGCAGGCGGAGCAGCGGCAGCAGGTCTCCATCTCACTCTGGTAATCCTTGAGTGCCATCTCTCGTCCCTTCCCTCAGAAGCAGAGTTTGCCAGGATTGAGGATGCCGGCCGGGTCCACGATCGCCTTCACCTTCTTGAGGGCCTCGACGGTGGCTCCGTCCTCGTTCATGATCTGCCGGGCCGCCTCCCCGAAAGGTCTAGAGAAGAAGGCCCCGGCTCCCATGAGGGGCCGGATCACGTCGGTGGCGAGGGCCCGCACGGCCTGAGTCTCGGCCGCGTCGGCGGGATCGTAGAAGAGGCTGAACTCACAGTGACAGTTGGTGCCCTGCACGATCGGCTGGAGGTAGACGCCCAGCCTCGCGGTTGGGAATCCGGCGGCCTCCGTGGCCTTGGTCATCAACTCGACCAGCCCTGGGATCTTCGTGAGGGTGGTGACGAAGAAGATGTCCTGGCATGCGCCGGCCCGGCCGATCTTCCAGTACGGCTGTGGCGACGGCTCGCGGATGGTCTCTAGGAAGCGCCTGGCGGACACACCACCCAGGCTTTGGGCTGCCTCCACTCCGAGCCGCTGCAGCAACTCCTTCGTATCTTCGATCTGCCCCTCCATGCGCTGTTCGGGCAGGTAGTCGTAGGCGGCGAGGTTGAAGAACAGCACCCAGGGCGGCAGGCCCGCGACGAGCCGGGCGTGTTCGGCGTCGTCATTGGCCGTCAAGACCGCCATGAAGCTCCTGTCCACTATCAGGCACTCGTTGCCGAGTCTCAGGCGTACCAGCCAGTGGATGACCTCGAGAAGCTCGGGCAGTTCGGACGAGCCGATGAAGTAGGGCTGTTCCAGCCGGGGCAGCAGCTCACACCGGCACGACGCCCAGGTGACGATGCCCATCGTTCCCTGCGCCCCCTGGATCACTCGGTGCCAGGAGTTGGCCGATGGGCCGGCCGCCTCCTTCTGCACCCCCCCGGCCTGGCGTTGCTCCTCGATGGTGCCGGGATTCGCCGCCGACCCGGTACGGAATACGTCCCCGGTGCCGAAGACCACCTCGGTCGACCCGATGGGATCGGAGATGTCCCAGTGATAGTGGGGCATGATGACCGGTTCGCGGGAGAGCATGCTGCCGAGCACCGACTTGGTAGCGCGCGGCCTTAGCGGCATGTTCAACCGCAGCCCATGCTCGGCCACCGCCGGGATCAGCTCCCCGAAAGTGACGCCCGGCTCGACCACCGCCACCCGGCCGACGCGGTCGATGAAGCTGATCTGCTTCATGCCGCTCAGGTCAAGGATCACGGCGTCGCCGGTGGTGGGGACGGTGTCGCCCAGAAAGTGAGGAGCGTCCGAACTGACCGGCACGAGAGGCGTACCGGTCTCTCGGGCCAGGTCGACGAGATCCTTGACCCTCTCGGCCTCCAGGACCTTCACCACGAACCTGGGACGCGTCTTCCCCACAAAGCTCGCATCGCCGGCGAAGGCCTCCAGAGCAGCCGGGGCGTCGCTCACGTTCCCGGCCCCGGCGACCTTCTTCAGTTGCGCCTCCGTCACCATATGCACTCCCCTTCCAGTGTAGGTTGACGCCGAGATGCGCGGAGGAGCGGCGGAGCAGCATGTGACGAGATCACTCCGGCCTGGCCGCCCCCCGGTGCA
The DNA here is from genome assembly GCA_964592075.1 of uncultured Gaiellales bacterium. Classification (GTDB taxonomy): domain Bacteria; phylum Actinomycetota; class Thermoleophilia; order RBG-16-64-13; family RBG-16-64-13; genus RBG-16-64-13. The sequence continues at coordinate 12,971 of CAZQDY010000042.1, read as the reverse complement.
ACGCTTCCATTTGGGCGCGCGCGGCCCGTTCGTTAAGTCACATTAAGGGACACGCCCCGTACTCTGTCAAGCCGCGTGAGTGGTCGTTCGGCATATCCGGCGCTTTTACCATCGCGCCTGCTGCTCCTCGCAGGTGGCAAGGAGACCGTCGAGGCGCACCGAACCTTGCGGCAGCTCCACCGTGCCGGCCACACGCCCCAAGACCTGGTCGAGCTTGCTGCGGATGACGAGCGCGTCGACGTTGAGACGGTGGTGGTAGAAGGGCGCGACCTCCAGGTCGACCGTCCGGGCGGCGCCGCCCACACTGTCGGAGCGGATGTGCCAAGGCCTCATCAGGTCGCGCGGGTCATAGTCGAAACCGACGGTGCAGCCGATCTTGTGCGTTACCCCGTCGAGGATCACGCCATTCTCGGTCATCGGAGTCCCGTCGGTCCAGCCGGCTCCCATGTTGAGCCCCACCACCCGGCCCTGCGCGTCCAGGCCGGAGGCCGAGATCCAGTTCCAGGTGGAGTCGTAACGCCAAACGCCGCGGGCGAAGTCGAGCGCCGCGAAACAGTCGGGGCCGCCCAACTCGTAGACGGTATCTCCCACCCGCACGGCGCCCCCGGCAGGCGTCGCCGGCTGTTTGGAGGTGAAGTGATACCGCTTTGCCGACCAGGGGATGGTCACGTTGATCGACTCGTGACCAGGCGAAGGCTCGGTGCGCAGATCGGCGCGCAGATCGCCCCCTGGGAATCCCGGCCAGTCGACCATCACATCCACTCCATCGTCCCGTGTCGACATCTCGATCCTTCGGCCGCGCCACACAAACGCCACGTCATCCTCGACCCTGCCACCCATCCGCGGGCGAGCGACCAGCGGCAGCGTGAGCCGGCTCCCGCGCCACTTCAGATCGGCGATGGTCAAAAGGTCAACGAAGGCCACGCGCATGTAGTCCGCGTCTATGACCGCGACCACGAGATGGACTTCGGGCGTGTTGAAGCTCCAGTAGTTCCAGCGCTTACGGCGCCCGGCCGGGCCGGGGAGCGTCGCGTCGCAGAGCGGCCGGCGCGACCAGCCCACCGCGGCTGGGTTCAGACGGCCGTCGGCTCCAACCAACGCATGGGAAGTCGTGAGTTCGAGTTCAGACATCGAGGTGCCTCTCCTGTCCGCCCGTTCACCCGGCCACCAATATACCGTGCCTGCGGGAAGACGGTCGCCGCACGGGCGACCTGGAGCCTAGAGTCAGGTGGCCCCGCAGCTCTCCGTACCCACGACGCCGAGCGCGCGGGTCCAGTGATCGTCGTCGCCCGGCAGCGTGAGCGCGGGAGAGAGCACCTCACCGAGGTCGGTGTCGAGCTCGTACAGGCACATGCCGGTGACGTTCCCCTCGGACGTAGGCGGCGGCGTGCCGGCCTGGAAGCAAAAGATGCTCGAGTTCGGCTCGAAGCCCACACCGTAGACGATGGAAAGCGAGTCGTCGCCTGTGAAGAGCCCGCTCACCTCCCATCCGGAACCGCCTTCCGCCGCCAAGCCCGTTTCGCTCAGTCTGAGCACCTCGAGGCAGTGAGCCCGGCCGGCTGCACCCCATACCACGATGGTGTCGCCATCATCGGAGATCCACGCCGCGTAGCGGGACCACATCCGCGGGTCGCCCGGCAACTCGGTCAGCTCCCCGCCCTCCCAGAGCACCAGAGGGGGCTCCCCGGTTCCCGATCCCTGCGCACCCTGCGATATCCGCACAGCCGACGGCACTCCAAGACCCACCACCTGGTCGAGGAAACCGACATCGAAGACTCTGGCGACCCCCTCGATCTCGACCGACTCGCGGGTCCACAGATCATGGCGATAGGAGATGTCTCCCCGGCTGCCTCCGCCTCGTCCGAACGAGACGTAGACCGCCGTCGAAGTCTTGTTCCAGCGCATTTCGGTGACCAGATATCCAGGAGCCGCGGACCCCAGCCACTCCCAGGGGACGGCCTGCTCGGACACCAAGTCGACCAGGTAGCCGGCCGTCACGGCGCCATCGACATCCACACCCGTCCCCACCGAAGGGCCGAGGTCCGCGACCGCGAGCAGAGTCTCGTCCGGGGCGACCGCAATGATGGCGCCGCGCGGAGAGTCCCCGCCGGGGATGTCGATCGCGGAGACGGCTCCGGCGCCCAGGGCGTCTTGCGGCCGCCAGAGAGAGATGTCGTCGCTGTCCTGGTCTGAGTACGCCACGGTCCACCCCATGCGTCCCACCGAGACAACGCTGTTCTCCGGGAGGTCCTTCGACACGACGCCTTCCCGGGTGACCACCCAAAGGACATTGTCGGTCGGCAAGGCCGTCGACGTTCCCGTGACCAACTGCAGCCGCTCCGGCAGGGTGGAGACCGCGGGCACGGCGGAGACCCTCGTCGCGACCGGAGGATAGGAGGCGGAGGTCGGCGCCGTGGTCGAGACGGGGCCCGTCGGGCCGGGGATGGTGGCGGTCGTGCCCGCGACCCCCGCTGTGATGGACGGGGCAACGCCGGACAGGGTCGCCTCGGAGGTGCTCTCTGAGCCGAGCGGGCGGGCGTCGTTTCCCGCGCACCCAACAAGCGCCCCAAGTACCACGGTCACGAGCACGACTACGGCGGTCTTCTTTCGATCCATCCTCTCATCCCTTACCCGCCCCCGGGGCGATGCGCCCCTGCGGATGTCCCTTCCTACATGTTCCACCATCGAGGTCGCAGCGAAACCGCAGGAGTGTAACGGTTCGGTCACGGATGCCTAGTGCTAAGCTTGAGGACGCATATGGCAACAAGGAGGGTCGACATGTCGGATGAGCTCGAGAGTATGCAGAAGGAGTACCTCTTCCCCTGCGTGGCTACTTACTATGAGAAGCCCCTCACCCTGGTCCGTGGCAAGGGGATGTACCTCACCGATTCGCAGGGCACCGAGTACCTTGACTTCTTCGGCGGGATCCTGACCGTGAGCGTGGGGCACTGCAACGAAACGGTGACCCAGGCGGTCGTGGAGCAGAACCAGACGCTTCAGCACATCTCCACGCTCTACATCAACGAACCGCAGGCCCTCCTGGCCAAGAAGCTGGCGGAGGTCACCCCCGGGGCGCTCGGCAAGAGCTTCTTCACCTCCTCGGGCACCGAGGCCAACGAGACTGCCGTGCTCTTCGCCCGGCTCGCCACCGGCCACTCCGACATCGTCGCGCTGCGCCACGCCTATTCGGGCCGCAGCGAGGTGACTATGAACATCACCGCGCACTCGCCGTGGCGTCCCATGCCGAGCAGCGTCGCCTATATCAAGCACGCCCACAATCCCTACTGCTACCGCTGCGCGTTCGGGCTCACCTACCCCAACTGCGACATGCGCTGCGCCCGCGACGTGGAGGAGCTCATCCAGACCACCACCAACGGTCAGATCGCCGCCTTCATGGCGGAGCCCATCCAGGGCGTGGGCGGCTTCATAGTGGCGCCCAAGGAGTACTTCGAGGTGGTGCTGGAGATCGTCCGCCGGTACGGCGGCCTCTTCATCTGCGACGAGGTCCAGACGGGCTGCGGCCGCACCGGCAAGACCTTCTGCGGCATCGAGCATTGGGGCGTGCAGCCCGACATCATGACCTTCGCCAAGGGTCTCGCCAACGGCCTGCCGATAGGCGCCACAGTCGCGACACCTGCTGTCGCCGACAGCTTCACGGGTCTCTCCATCGCCACGTTCGGCGGCAACCCGGTGAGCACGCGGGGGGCGCTGGCCACCATCGACTTCATCCAGCACGAACGGCTCGCCGAGAACGCCGACGTGCAGGGCAGGCGGCTCCGCGAGGGTCTCGAGGCGCTCAAGGCCAAGTACCCGTGCATCGGCGATGTACGCGGCATGGGCCTCATGCAGGCCCTCGAGGTGGTCGACCCGGCCTCTCCCGCCGGCAGGGCGCCGACCGGCACGGCCCCGGCCGGCATGGCCCCCGATCCCAAGAAGGTGGTGCGCGTGTTCGAAGAGACGCGCCGCCTGGGGTTGCTCATCGGCAAGGGCGGGCTCTACGGCAACACCATCCGGCTCACTCCGCCGATGATCGTTTCGGCCCGCGAGGTCGACGACGCGCTCGAGGTGCTCGACAAGGCGTTCGCGGCGGCGGGGTAGACAGCCGCGTACGGGCGTTCGCGGCCGCACGGGTGACCGCCCTCGGGACGGCTAGCGCGCCGGCGGTTTCGGAGGTTCTGCGGAGAACTCGAGCGTCTCGACATGGACGCCGTCTGCCATCGGCATCATCGCATAGGCGTTCCCATCGCTGGTGACATCGACCCTCCGGATCGGGAAGATCACGAGACCCGTCCAGTCGATGCGGGCGCAGCCCACTTGCCGAAAGGTCTTGTCCAGCTTCACCACGACGTCGTCGGCCGCCACGAACTCGCCCGAGGAATCGTACCTGACGCGGCCGGCCTTGAAGTAGGTGTTGCCCAGGTCGTCTGAGGCGAGCGGAGTGCCTCCGCCCGTATCGTCTGGCCCCACGGGAAGCCAGTCAGACGACCCGACAGCCCGCACCCTCGCCGGCCCCTCCCATTCGTAGGCCACCTCGAACTCCGGGCCGCCTCGGAAGACGCATACCGGCGTCGTCTGCTGCATCTGGGCGGGAGGCAAAGGATCACCTCGAGGATCCGTCAGCACATGGATGAGACCGCATGGCTCGAGCAGTTCGAGCTCACCGTCCCTGCCGATCCGCAGACCCCCCTCCATCGTCTCGTCCATGCCGGGCCAGAGATCGATCGTCCTCTGGACGTTCCCGTCGACGTCGACAAGTATGACCGACTTCGGTTGGCTGTTGAACTCCAGAACGGCAAAGGCTTCATCCCACCACCGGATGTCGACCACGCTGCTCGCCACTCCGGTGAGGTCGATGGAGCGGAGCGGCACCCCGGCATGGCTGAAGACTTCGATGCTTTGGTCGCCGCAACCGAGGATGGCCACCGACTTGTCGGGAAGCACGCAAAAACCCGTCGGACCCCATGTGCCACATTGGTCTTCGACATAGCAGACCCGGCCTTGGCCGTCGCCGCGGGGAGCCACGAAGGACACTCGGGGCGCCGGAGGCATGCTCGTGGAAGTGGTCGTCTCAGTCGTGAGCGAAACTACGTCTGCGGAAGCACCCGGCCCGACGGTCGTCGAGACGGCCCGCTTCGAGGTCACCGGCGGTATGTCGATAGCCGCGCCGCAGCCGCCGACGCACAGCATCAGAGCCGTCGCGATCATCCCAACAAGAAGAACCCGCCTCATGGCCTCCCCCTCAAACGCATGTGCAGCCGCATAGTGCCGCTACCGACCACCTATCAGGGATTGTCGGTCACGCATATGAAGGCGAGGTGACGCGCGCGTAACGATCCGGTTACGAACCACCGGGACGCCGCACTCGGCCGGCGCCGGCTACTGATACTTCTTGAACCCGAGCTCCCCGGCCAGTCTGGTCTTCTCCTCTTGCGGAAGAGAGGTGAAATAGCCTTTCCACCCGGGACAGAAGTTGATGTGCCAGCGCCATAGCCGGCCCAGGAACGAGCGGGGACTGGCATCGTACTTGGAGCGGAAAGAGCAATTCGCGCAACCCGGCTCAGCCATAGTGCACTCCCCTTCGCGGATAGATCGATCTCGACCGTGTGGCCTCGTTGAAACTACTCCGTCTCGGGAGTCTCCGCAACCGGCCTGTCACGTCTCCGCGCGTCGGCCCCCTCCCAGTTCCAGGCGTCCGAACAACCGGCTAGTCGCCCCTCATCTTGTCCAGCATCTGCATCGTCGAGCTTCGGAAGTCCTTGATGAGATCCTTGTGGACCCTCTCCTTGAGCTCGTCCACCGTCCAGCGACCGTCCGGCTTCACTATGTTGCCGACGAATTCCATCTCATCGTAGAGCATGACGGCCGACCCGATCACGAAGAACACGCACCCGTTGATGCCGGCTGCGTCATCGGTGGCCAGATAGCAGATGAAGGGAGCTAAGTCGTCGGGGGGCGGGCTGTCGGCTATCGGCAGCTTCACGCTCTCGTGCGACCAAGGCCCCTTGTCTCTCGGCATGGCCTTCTCGTAGGCGTCGAGCTCGAACCCCGCCCGGGTCCGCGCGCCCGGCGCGAACGCGTTGCAGGTGATCCCGTAGGTGGCCACCTCCTGCGCCACGGCCTGCGTCAGGCCGATGACGCCGGCGTTCGCGGCCGAGTAGTTGGCCTGCCGCATGCCGCCCCACTTGAAGGCTCCGGACGTGCAGTTGATGATCCGCCCGGACCTCTGCTCCATCATGAAGGGCAGCGCGTGGCGGATGCAGTTGAAGTGCGCCTTGGGTTTTACGCCGTGCACCTTGTCCCAGGTCTCCTCGCTCATCTCCCAGATGGGGCTGAACGCGAACGTCCCGACCACGTTGACGAGGATGTCGATGCGCCCGAACCCATCCATCACCGTCTGGATCAGGCGGCGCGCCGTTTCGAAATCGCTGACGTCGCCGAAGAACGGCACGGCCGCGCCGCCAAGGTCCCGGATGGCCTTCGCGGTGGTCTCGGCGTCGCCCGTGGACTCGGCCGCTTCCTCGAGCAGCGCTTCGCGATCCTCGTCATTCAGTCGCGTGACCAGTTCGTCGTTCATGATGGCGAAACCCGTGGAGCCGGGCCTGCGGTTGTTCGTGACGACGCTCGCTCCTGCCTGCGCCATGGCGATGGCTATCGACCTGCCGATGCCCTGGCCGGAGCCGGCTACGACTGCGACTTTGCCCTTCAGATCCTCACTCATCGGATAGTCGCTCCTTGGACGCTTGTACGAGCTTGGAACGTCGGGCGGCTCGGTACGCATGCCCGCGAGGCTCGCACGCGGTCCGCCCGTTCATGTCACTCCGAAGCGAAGCTGTCGAAGTAGCCCTGGATATGCACCACCGGCGTACCCTTGTCGCCGCTCCCGGAGGTCAGGTCGCAGAGCGACCCGATGAGGTCTGTCAACCAGCGGGGCGTGGTGCCCTGTGCTTCCATGGCTCCGGTGAGGCTGGCCTTCTTGGTGCGGATCTGCTCTGCGATGGCCTCATGCAGTTGCTGCCCGGCAAGTCCGGCGAATTGGTTGTCGGCCAGGTACTTGATCTTGAGCTCGTTGGGGGTGCCCGCCAGGCCGCAGGTGAACGCCGGACAGACCACCGGGTCGGCCAGCTCCCAGATCTTCCCCACCGGGTCCTTGAAGGCGCCGTCGCCGTAGATCATGGCTTCGACCATCTTCCCGGTCTTCTCCTGAAAGAGCTGCTGCACCCGGTCGACCACTTTCTGGCAGTCCCGAGGGAAGAGCTTGACGGTCTCCTCAGTGGCCTTGTTCGACCCCAGCAGGCCGTATTCGGGATGGTGACCGCTGCCGTTCACAGACGTCGACAGGATGTCGTCCAAGCCGTGAACGATCTCCGCGCCGGCGGCCAGCAACCGCTGTCTGGTCCGAGCCCGGGTGTGGATGTCGCAGACGAGGACGCTCTTGGTATGTTCAAGGATGGTCTCGGCCCTGTTCGAGAAGAGGATGGTGCAGGCGGCTCCTTCCGCCTCCACCAGCGACCGGTAGTAGGCCACGTAGTCGACGCCGGTGAACGGGTGGACGGTGTCGCCGAAGTACTGCCTGAACTGGTCCTCGGTCAGCCGGTCGGCCCAGGGATCGATGCCGTACCGGTCCAGGAGCTCCGGGTCGAAGAGCTGGTTGCCGACTTCGTCGGACGGGTAGCTGAGTTGCAGCACTATGTGTCCGGCGCTGCGCGCGATCCCTTTGAGCAGGATCGCGTAACGGTTCCGGCTCAGTATGGGGAACACCACACCCAGGCGGCCGCCGCCGAACCTGGCCTTCAGGTCGGTGGCGATGTCATCGACGGCTGCATAGTTGCCCTGCGCCCGAGCCACGACCGACTCGGTGATCCCCACGACGTCGCGGTCGCGGATGGAGAAGCCCTCGTCCTCGGCGGCCTCGAGGACTCCCTGCACGACCATCTCGTCTATGGCGTCGCCCGTGCGTACGATGGGGATACGTATCCCCCTCACCACGGTCCCTACGCGGCGCCCCACGTGCCCTCCTCCAGCGGGATCTCCTGGTCGGAAACGGCCGGTGCAGGCCTGTCATCCTCGCACCGGACGGGAGGGCCGGCCGGCGGGCGCAGGCCGAAGAAAAAGACGTCGGGCCTGGCGTAGTGCCCCGCTGAATCGCAAGGCTGCTTCATAGTGATGATGTCGGCGAGGTCGATGTCGGCGTAAAGGATGGTCTCTTCATCTCTCGTGGGTCCCGCGATCACCTGCCCGTGCGGACCTACGACGGCGCTCCAGCCCCCTCCGGTCCTCAGCATGTCCGGGCGCCCGGCGAATCCCAGCCGGTTGACGGTGTCCTCGTCCACACAGGGTTGCACGTTCAGGACGAAAGTCTGGCCGGCCAGCGCGTGATGCTTCGCCGCCGCTTCCGAGATGGAGTCGAAGATGTGCGAGACCGGGTCGTGCGTCATGGCGGAGATGGCCGGCCACGCTGCCACATGTATCTGCTCTCCCATCGTGGTCAGGGCGTAGCGGGCCAGATCCATGGTGTGCTCGAAGCAGATCAGCCCACCCAGACGTCCGTGGGGAGTCGAGAGCACGAAAAGGTCGCGGGAGTCCCCGCGCCCCCAGACCATCCGTTCGGCTTGGGTGGGCTGCAGCTTGCGGTGCCGTCCGATGAGGGATCCCTGATCGTCGAAGAAAAGCAGCGTGTTGTAGAGAGTCCCGCCCTCCCGCTCGCTCACTCCCGTGACGACGTAGGCCCCGGCGCCGCGGCACGCGGCGCCGAGCGCGTCGGTGGCAGGGCCGGGCACCTCCACGGAGTTGAGGAAGTACTCGCGGAACAGGGCCGCTCCGGCCGGCGGCGTGTGCGTCCACACCCAGTACGGATAGCCGGGGATGAAGGTCTCCGGGAAGGCGATCACCCGGGCGCCCCCGCGGGCCGCCTCGGCGATGAGGTCGCACGCCTTGGCAATCGACGCCTCCCTGTCGAGGAAGACCGAGGCCGCATGCACGGCGGCCACTCTCGTACGTGGTGGCTGGTCGGCCATCTGCCTCACTCCCTTCCGTGATTGTCCGGGTCAGAGCCCCATGTTAGTGGGGGCGGTGTGGAGCTGCAACGTCTCAGTGCTCTCCCAGGCACCAGGCCTTGGTGACCCGAGCGTACTCCTCCACCTCCTCGTCGGTGCGGAAGTCCTGCGCGCCGCAGGCGTCGTAGTGCACCATGTCTGATACTTCCCGGACGATCTTCGGCCCGGGGGGAGCCGCCGGGTAGCCGAGCACCATCATGTCGTAGATGGTGAGGGCCTCCGGGAAGCCGACTACCTCCCTGATAGCGCGCTCAGCGGTAGGGCGAGACGTCGCCGTGTACCACTGGGAGGCCAGTCCCAAGACGGTCGCCGCCAGGTGCATGTACACGAAGGCATTGGCCATGCTGGACCAATAGAGAGGAGCCGCCTCCTCGTTGGTGCGCGGGTTGTAGGGCAGACCGACTTTGGCCCGCCAGTCACATAAGGCGAGGATGAAGACGGGCGCATCCCGGAAGCTGCTCTCCACTGCGCCCTTCTTGGCCGGGTCCTTGATCGCCGGTCCGTGCTCGTCAAGGGCGGCGACGATCTTGGCCTTGACCTCCGGGTCCTTGATGACCACGAACTCCCACGGCTGCGTGTGGAAGCCCGACGGGGCCCAGCGCGCCACGTCGATGATCTTGGTGATGTACTCATCCGGGACAGGATCGGGCTTGAAACGGCGGATGGTTCGCCGCTTCGTCACCAGATCCAGTAGACAGTCATATTGCTCAGTGCTCTTCATCGAAGCCTCCACTGCTAGCCTTTGAGTCGGGCCGTGCGTGCCGCCGGGCGGTCCCCGGTGCCCCGGTCCTACCTCTTGTCGCGCTTCTACAGCACGAACAGCAGTACACCCGCCACGCCGGTCATGACAATGACGAACACACGATACGCCTTCTCGGGGATCTTGCCGGCCGCGACGATGCCGAGGGCAGCCCCGATCGCGATCGCCGGGACCATGATCGCGTCGAACGTCAGCGTGGCCGCGCTGATGTTCTTCCAGAAGATCACCTGGAGCGGGACCTTCAGCAGGTTCACGATGAGGAAGAACCAGGCCGCCGTCCCGATGAAGGCGTTCTTGGGCAGGCGCATGGAGAGAAGGTAGATGGACGTTATCGCTCCCGCGGCATTGCCGATCATGGTGGTGAATCCCGCCGCCAGTCCGGCCACGACGGCGAACCACCAGGCCTGAGGGTAGTGAGGCTCCTTCTTCTGCACGTCCTGCCAGATCATCATCCCCAGCAGCAGCAGGATGATGCCGCCCAGCAGGAAGCGGAACGAGTCATCGGACAGACGTCCCCCCACGGCAACGCCCGCTCCGATGCCGACCACCGCGCTGGGCAGGAGTTTGAGCAGATAGTGCCATTCCGCATGCCTGCGGTACCACGCCACCGCGAAGACATCTCCCACGCAGAGCATGGGCAGCAGGATCCCCGTCGATTCCCTACCCCCGAAGGAGATCGCCATGAGAGGGATGAACATGAGCGTCAGGCCGGTGATCCCGGCTTTGGACATGCCGATCACCATGGCGCTGATGATGGCTAGCACCCACTGATAGATCTCCACCTGGGCGATGTCAAAGGACATGTTTGCGTGCGCCCAACCCTACTCGAGAACCTCTGACTCGGCGTCGAAACTGGGCGTGTGCAGCAGGCACAGCCGAGCACTCTCATCGCTCACGTTGCGGTACGAGAAGCGCTCGCCCTGTTCGACCAGGCAGAAATCGCCGGTCGCGAGCACGTGCGTCTGCCCAGACTCCACGAACTCGACCTCACCGGAGATGACGTAGTAGTACTTGTCCGACCGACGAGACCAGGCGGTCTGGTGGACGGCGCCGGGTTCGACCTCGATCACCGCGAACGACGAACTGGTCTCGTGGCCGGCGGTGTAGTCACGGATCGCCAGCCCGTGGAAATCGAACGGCAGGACACTACCCTCTCTAACGATCACTCAGACCACCTCCAAGACCGCTCAGTACTGCCGACAGATGGTACGCCACGGTGCCGCCGGGCGATAGGGAGTGTCGCTATCATGATCATCAATCGTCCTCATGGCACCACAGAATCGGACCATTTCACAGGAGCTGTGATCAAGGATGGTGATGATATGGAGCACGTGATATCCAAGGACCAGACCCCTATAGCATTTGAGCGCACCGGTGACGGTCCCCTTCTGGTGTTGGTCCACGGAACGGGGATCGACCACACCTACTGGGCCCCTGTCCTTGGCTCGCTTGAGCGCTCTTTCACCGTTCTTTCCATCGATCGTAGGGGTCGTGGCTCCAGCGGTGACGCGGATACCTATTCTCTGCAGCGTGAGTTCGAGGACGTGGCTACCGCAATCGACTACCTTGGCGAGCCAGTGTTCCTCGTGGGCCACTCTTACGGTGCCCTTTGCTCCTTGGAAGCCTCCCTCCTCACCCCGTACGTGCGCAAACTGGTTCTTTACGAGCCGCCCATCTATACCACTATCGATATCCCCTACCCCGCGGATGCGCTAGACAGATTCAATGCTTTCTTGGACTCTGGCGATGCTGAAGGAGCGCTTGAGATCGTCTACGAGATCGGGCACGCGCCCGCGAAGGAAGTAGCCCTACAAAGGTCGTTACCGAACTGGGCCGCTCGGATAGAAGCGACGCCCACCCTTCCCCGAGAGCTCCTCGGTGCACGAGAATACAAGTTCGTCGGATCCCGCTTCTCCGGTATGAAAGCCCCCGTCCTCCTGCTGGTTGGCGAGGAGACGATTCCGTTCTACAAGGAAGCGACGAAGCTCCTCGGCGATACGCTCCCCAACAACCGTCTCTCTGTGCTGCCCGGACAGGGACACGAAGCCGTAATCATGGCACCGGACACGTTCATTGAGGCCGTTGTCCCGTTCCTCCTCTCCCGCAACCAGCTGCGCCCCGTTCCCGGAACAAAGGATGAGCAGACTACTCGATAATCCCCCATCTCTTAAACAGAAGGGTGTAGAACTGCGGTTGTTCGAAATCCGCCTGCATCAGTTTGGTCAGATGGACATATCCGAGCTTGATCTCGTCATAATGTCTCAGGCCCTCCACCAGGACCCTCACCTTTTCTCTTGTCAGCGAGAAGATGATCTTGTTCTCATCAGTCAGTGCTCGCTCTTGTTCGCCCGGGTCGGGGATAGTGATCATATAGTCTTGCTTTCCCTCGACCAGAGGAACTAGGGAATATATGCAGGAATCTATCGGGTCAAATTCGGAAGTGACGTGGATTCCTTCCTTATACTTGATCGCCATCAGAATATTTCTGAGCTGAGCGTTGTTGGAGTAGACAAAAACTACATCCGGTTCGAAGGTAGTACTCCTCAGAGGCGCCGTGAGGCACCCGATATACTTCCCTGCTTCAAAACATGGGAATGTCATGTTCTTTGCCAATTCCGGCTTTTCAAGAAAATGGCCGAGGAACTTTGAGCCCGTACCGCCCAGAGCCTCCTTTATTTCCGGGTCGTCATCGAATTGAGGATCGTACAAGCCCCCCTTTTTGAAGAAGTCGGGCTGTTCGACCAGCCCGTACCCGATGACCGGCGCATAGCACCAGTGGTCTTCTTTCAGCATCGCCACAGTTTTGCCCTCGCGCCGCGTCAGGGCGAAAGCCTGACATTGAGCAATATGCTGATTGAGATCCCTTTTTGGCCTTACGGCCTCAGCCGGTATCTCCTCCATGTCGCGGATCATCTTCACCGCTACAGTGAATGAGTCCAGCCTCAGAAGGTCGTCGATCTCTTTGCCGTAACTTCTGAATTCTTCAATTGTCGGCATATGTGAACCTCCAGTCGGGCACGGACTTCTTACACAGAATGTTACCCGGGTGGGTGGGCGTGGGACTACTTTAGAGTCTATCGACGGCCTTTGCCACGTTCTCCTCCCCTACCCAATGCTCAATTCACCGGCCACGAGGACCCGTACGCAACCAAACCCAG
>CAZQDY010000041.1:0-26167 GCA_964592075.1 uncultured Gaiellales bacterium | reverse complement strand
GGCTGGGGACCCCCGGGGGGGGGGGTGCACAACGCGCCCCCGGCGGGCGCACGCGGGCGGGGGCCTCGCCCCTTGTCCCGCAGCGAGTCGCTCGGACTCGGGTCTTGAGCCTACAACGAGTTGCCCAGGTTCCAGCCTGCCTTGGTGGCATCCGGGATGACCGCCGGGCTGTCGCAGTCGCCGATGGTGTAGATCTCAGCCACCTTGCCGCTGGCCCGCTCGGCGAGCTCCTTGTTGGGCGAGAAGGGCAGCACCGGGACGATGGTGTTGGCTTCGAGAAGGCGGGTCTTGCCATCCTTGGTCTCGATGGTCACGCCCTCCTTGGAGAATTTGAGCAGCTTCACGCCGGTCAGGCGCTCGATGGCCTTCTTGTCGAACCAATAGAAGAGGCGGGTCTTGCGCTCAGGCACCAGCCACTGGCCCAGCTCCTCGCCTTCCTCGACGATGGTGACCCTGCGGCCCCGCTTGGTGAGGAACTCGGTGAGCTGGCAGCCCTGGATGGCTCCACCCACGACGACCACCTTCTTGCCCACCGGCATCCAGAACCTGGTGAGCTTGCGGAGCATCTGGGGGCCGACCAGGGCGATCATGAACTTCAGAAGGCCGTAGAGCTCGTCCGTTTTGACCACGTTCTTGAGCTCATAACCGGGGACGTTCGGCTTGGTGGGAACGCCGCCGGCGGCGACGACCAGTACGTCGGGCTTCTCCTCGGCCAAGGCTGCGTCGTCGAACAGCTTGCGCATCTTGACTTTGACGCCGTTCTTCTTGACCTGGGTGCGGAAGAACTTGAGGAACTTGGGGAGCTCCTCGATCTCGAAGCCCTTCACCATGGAGGCGAGCGCGACCGCGCCGCCCAGATACCCGCCGCTCTCGTACAGGGTCACATCGTGCCCACGGGCGGCCGCGACACGCGCCGTCTGCATCCCGGATGGACCGGAACCGACTACGACCACCTTCTTCTTCTTGGCGGCCGGGGGTTCCATATCATACTTGTCGGTGCCGAAGCAGGCGTTGATGCGGCAGTACCGCGCCTTGTTGTAGTTCGAGTTACAGGTGCCGCAGTGGGTGCAGGGCTGGATATCTTCCTCGCGGCCCTCGCGGACTTTGTTGGCCCAGTTGTGGTCGGCGAAGAAGCGCCTGTTGATGCCGATGAGGTCGGCTTTGCCCGTGCGGATGATCTCGTCGCCCGAATCGGCGTCGATGAGGCCCACCGTCATGACCGGGATCTTGACGACCGACTTGATGATCGGCGCCAGTGGGACCTGGGCCAGCGCTCCGTGACGGCTCCAGTCCAGCTCTTTGGGGAAGTCCTTGAGCGGGATGTGCGGCTCGGGATAGAACATGTTCTCCTGGTTGTAGGAGCCCTGGTGCATGCCTGCCCAGTGTGAACGCACGTGCAGGGAATCCACGCCCACCGACTCGTAGATCTTGGCGATCTCCTTGGCCTCCTCGATGCTGAGGGCCTCGTCTCCGGGAAGACCCACCTCGACGGCGTTCATGAGTATCTGCACGGGGAAGTCCTGGCCGCAACGCCGCTTGATCTCCTTGATCACGTCGACGATGAAGCGGGTACGGTTCTCCATGCTCTGCGGCCCGTACTTGTCGTCGCGCTTGTTCCAGAAACGCGACAGGAAGCTGTGGAACAGATGGTCGGCCGCGGCGTTGATCTCGATGCCGTCCCAGCCGGCCGCCTGCAGGCGGGCGGTGCCGGACGCGAAGCGGTCGACCAACTCCTCGATCTCGTCGATGGTAAGCGCGTGGGGTGGTTCTTCATCGTGCACGTCGAACGGCGAAGGGTAAGTCACGGCCGAAGCGGCGCAGGGTTGGGCGATGAGGGCGTAGATGCCGCTCCACGGACCGCGGTGGTACAGCTGCGTGAAGATGGGGCAGCCGTGCTTATGCACTTCGGCTGAAAGCAGAGCCAGGTCTTTGATGTACTTGTCGTCGTCGATACGGAAGCGCCTGTCGTCATCCTCGAGCAGTGGCCACTCCATGGCGGGGGTCTCAGTGATGATCAGGCCGGCGCCGCCCCTGGCCACCGCGCCGTAGAAGCCCAGAGCCAGGCTTCCGACACGATGCTCTCCGGACTCGAAGAAATACGTCTGCGCCGCCGTCTTGACGATGCGGTTCTTCAACTGTACCTTGCCGATGCTTGTCGGCGAGAACAGGTGCTCATACCGGTTAGCCACTCTTATGCCTCCGTATCTGCGTCTATTGACTCCCCCGGCACGGCCCGACGGCCGTATGCTTCCATGAAGCTAGAATTGTAGCCGAAATGACGCTGATGGTCCTTGTGGCGTCACCTCCCGAGCGGGGAGCCCCGGCCCAGGCGTGCGTCGGGCAGCAGGAACGCGGCTATGGCTCCCAGGATGAAGACCCCGGCGGACACCAGATACGAGGGCCCGAGCGAGCCGAAACCGTCCTCCAGCAGGCCGCCTACATACGGCCCGAGCGCCTGGCCCGCTCCGATGAAGAAGGTCACGAAGCCGAAGGCCGCGTAGGCGAGCTTGGCGTCGAACCGGTCCCCGCAGGCTGCGCCCATCAGGCCGGGAACGCTGAACACGCCCGAGCCGAAGATGACGGCCGATACGACCAGCCCGGCCAAGCCGGGCCGGAACGCGAAGAGACAGGCCGCGGCCGCGTCGGCTACGAACACCGCGGCAAGCGTCCGGCCCCGACCTATGCGGTCGGAGACCGCGCCCCACAAGACGCCGAACACGAGGCTGGCCGCTCCGGCGATGAGGAAGAGATTGCCCGCGGTCTCGCTGCTCAGCCCCAGATCCGCGGTGAGCCGCTTCTGGAAGAACGTGTAGTAGATGAGGTAGGCGAAGCCGTAGAGGAAGTAGACCGACCCCAGATGCCACGCGTAGCCCGAGCGGAGCACGCTCACGAGGTCGGCCCGGATGGTCTTCCTCTCCTGCTTCGGAGGCGGACTCTCCACAGGCGCCTGGTATGGTCTGTCGCGCTCGAGCACGGCGGTCATCACCGCCATCAAGAGCGCCACCGCGGCGAAGAAGTACCACGCCACCCGCCAACCCGTGTCGCCTGCGCTCTCTATGATGCGGGGCACCACCGGTCCCGCCACCACGAGGCCGAGTCCGGTCCCGGACGACGCGATCGCCGAGGCCAGTCCCAGCTGGCGGGTCTCGAACCAGGCCGACATCAGGATGACCGATGGGGCCATCACCACGCCGTTGCCGAGCCCGGTCAGGAAGCGGGCTGCCGAGGCGGTGGCCAATCCTCCGGAAAGACCGGTGAGTAGCATGCCGGCGGCCGTGACGACCATGCCGGTCGTGACCACTTTGCGGGGGCCGAAGCGGGCGGCGAGGAATCCACCCACCAGAGCCATGACCGTGTAGCCCGCGAGATTCCAGGAGGCCAGCGACCCCGAGGCGGCGCCGCTGAGGCCGAGCGCGGTCTGCATTTCGGGCAGGACCGCGCTGTAGCCGAAACGGCTGAGCCCCGCCGCTCCGAAGATGCCGAGGAAGCCGATGGCCAGGATCACCCACCGGTAGCCGGGGTGGGTCATGAACGACGGGAAGCCGTGACGGCGCTTCATCGGAGCGGTGCGCGTTTGACCGGCAGGCGGGGGCGTCCATGGACCAACTGTTCCCGCAGGGGCGGCGCGCCTCCACGCAGGGCCAGGGCGCCGGCGGCTCCCAAGATGAAGATCCCGCCCGAGAAGTAATAGGTCGGGCCCAGGCTGGAGAAGACGTCACCGAGGACCCCGCCGAAGTACGGTCCGAAGGTCTGTCCCAGGCCCACGAGGATGGTGACGAAGCCGAGCGAAGCCGAGGCGAGCACGGTGCCGAACCTCTCGCTGCAGGCGACCCCTATCAGTCCGGGGACGGCCGGTCCGGCCGAACCGAACAGGATGGCGGAGATCACCAGCGGGAAGACGGCGGAAGTGGCGGCGAAGAGGATGGCTGCCAGTCCGCAGACCGTCAGGGTAAGGACGACGGTGCCTTTCCGCCCGATCCTGTCGGAGACGCTGCCCCACAGGGCGCCGCCTGCAAGACCCGCCAAACCCAGCATCAGGAAGAAGTAGCCGGCCTCAGCGGCGCTGTAGCCAAGGTCGGCGGTCAAGCGCTTCTGGAAGAAGGTGAAGTAGATGAGGAAACCCACCCCGTAGAGCATGTACACCAGCCCCAGATGCCAGGCGTATCCCGAGCGCAGGATGCTTCGCAGGTCGAGCGCGGGAGCCTTCAGCCGGGCGCGCAGCGCCAAGGGAGCCGATCTGTCGAGCTTGATGTCGAGGCGCCTCGGGGTGGGGTCGTGCGGACGGTCGCGCTGGATGATCACATTCACGACCGCCAGGGCGACGGTGACGCCTGCGAAGAAGTACCAGGCGCGGCGCCAGCCCTCCTCCCCTCCCGCCGTGATGATGCGGGGCACGGCGAGACCCACGGTGACCATGGCGAGCGAGGAGCCGGCGCTCACGATGCTGGATGCGAACCCCAGCTTCCCGGATTCGAACCAGGCGGCCATGAGCGTGACCGAAGGTACGAGGACCAGGCCGTTGCCGACGCCTGTCAACAGTCTTCCCACGGAGGCCGGGGCGAGGCCGTCGGCCAGACCGGTGATCAGCATGCCGGCGGCTGTGACCACTATGCCGGCGGTCACCACTTTGCGCGCGCCCAGCTTGGCGGCCAGCACCCCGCCCACCGCCGACATGATCGTGTAGCCGGCGAGATTCCATGAAGCGAGCGATCCCGCCGCGGCACTGCTTATGCCGAGGGCGTCCTGCATGGCCGGTAGAACAGCGCTGTAGCCGAATCTGCCGAAGCCCAGGGCGGCGAAGACGCCCATGAAGGCCATGGACAGCACGACCCAACGGTATCCGGGACTACGCGTCGGCCGCAACGAGCTCCTCCTTCCGGGCCGGCCAGGAATGGTAGATCCCTTTATAGCAGCTATGAACGGGCCGGCGCATGGTCGGTGGGAGCGGCCCCTAGGGCACCTGTGCTACATTCGGTCTGTGAAGCTGGTCGACGATTCTGTTCTCTCGTCCAGGATGGTGTCCGGTGGCAGGAGGTTGGGAGGGCCATGACCGGCACACAGACCGTCCTATGCATCAACAGCGGTTCTTCGTCGCTGAAGTTCCATCTCTACGAGATGGGGCCGGGTGGCGGCGACCTCGACGAAGAGTTCCTGGCCCGGGGCGCAGTGGAAGGGATCGGGCAGGGTGAGGGCAGGCTGTGGTTCGTCGACGCCGCCGGGGAGCCGTTCGCCGAGTGCGCTCTGGATGACGTGGAGTACGAGCCTGCCATCAAGACCGCTCTCCTGGCCCTGTCCGACAAGGACCTGCCTTCGATCGAGGCGATCGGACACCGGGTGGTCCATGGCGGGCCGAACCATCTCGGCCCCGAACTGATCACCGAGGAGCTGATCGAGGACCTGCGCGAGCATACGGCCTGGGCTCCGCTCCATATGCCGGCCGCCCTCCGCGTGATCCACTCCCTCGACGTGCAGCGGCCGGGGATACCGCAGGTGGCGTGTTTCGACACGGGTTTTCACGCACGTATGCCTGAGATCGCCCGGCGCCTGCCTCTGCCCCGTCGCCTGTACGACGAGGGGATCCACAAGTACGGCTTCCACGGGCTCTCCTACGAGTACGTGCTGGGCGTGCTCGGAGAGCAGGCGCGGGGCCGGGTCGTGATGGCGCATCTGGGGAACGGGGCCAGCATGGCGGCCTGCCTCGACGGCCGGCCTCTCGAGACCACCATGGGCATGACACCCCTGGGCGGCTTCATGATGGGCACGCGCTGCGGAGACATGGACCCGGGCGTGCTGCTCTACATGGTGCGCGAACGCGGATACGACGATCGCACTCTCGAGCGGCTCCTCGACAAGGAGAGTGGGCTCAAGGGAGTCTCAGGCGAGACCGCCGACATGGAGACCCTGCTCGATCTGCGGGCCGCCGGCCACGCGGCCGCGACGCAGGCCGTCGAGATGTTCTGTTACCAGGCGCGCAAGACCATCGGCTCGCTGGCCGCCGTGCTCGGGGGGCTCGACCTGCTCGTGTTCACGGGGGGCATCGGCGAGAACGCCGCGCCGGTGCGGGCGCTCATGTGCGAGGGCCTAGAGCATCTGGGCGTCGTTATCGACCCCGCGAAGAACGAGGCGGGCGCCGGACTTGTGAGCGCCGCCAACGCGGCCTGCGCCGTCAGGATCGTGCACGCCAACGAAGAGCTCATGATCGCGCGCCACACCTACTCGGTGGTGTTCGGCGCCCGCCAGCCGGAAGGAGGATCGCCGTGAGCAACACATGCCCGCCCGACCACCAGACGCCATTGAAGGACCGCATGCCCCTGGACGCCGCCCTCCTGGAACAGATGGACGCCTATTGGCGGGCGGCCAACTACCTTTCGGTGGGGCAGATCTACCTCAAGGACAATCCTCTGCTGCGCCGGCCCCTTGAGCGCGAAGACATCAAGAGCCGGCTGCTCGGCCACTGGGGCACCTGCCCGGGTCTCAATCTCGTCTACGTCCACCTGAACCGGGTCATCAAGACTCGCGACCTTGACGTCATCTACGTGTGCGGACCCGGTCACGGCGGGCCGGCCATGGTCGCGAACGTCTATCTGGAAGGCACGTACAGCGAGCACTACAGCGATATCCCGCGGAACGAAGCGGGTATGCAGCGGCTGTTCAAGCAGTTCTCGTTTCCCGGGGGTGTACCCAGCCATGTGGCCGCGGAGACGCCCGGCTCCATCAACGAGGGCGGAGAGCTGGGCTACTGCCTCTCTCACGCCTACGGCGCCGCTTTCGACAATCCCGAGCTGATCGTGGCCTGCGTGGTGGGCGACGGTGAAGCCGAAACCGGTGCTCTCGCCGCCTCCTGGCACTCCAACAAGTTCCTCAACCCGGCTGTAGACGGGGCGGTGCTTCCCATACTGCACCTGAACGGCTACAAGATCGCCAACCCGACCATCCTCGCCCGGATAGACCGGGACGAGCTGGCCGAGTACCTGCGGGGCTGCGGATACACGCCCTACTTCGTCGAGGGGGACGATCCCGTGCACATGCACCAACTCATGGCGGCCACGCTGGACGAGGCCCTCGACGGCATAGAGGAGATCCAGCGCCTGGCCCGCGTGGAGGGACTGGGCGGCCGGCCGGCCTGGCCCGCGATCGTCCTCGTGACACCCAAGGGCTGGACCGGCCCCAAGACGGTCGATGGGCAGCAGACCGAAGGCACGTTCCGGTCGCACCAGGTGCCCTTCTCCGATATGACCGAGGAGCACATCAAGCTCCTGGAGGAGTGGATGAAGAGCTACAAGCCCGAAGAGCTGTTCGACGAAGCGGGGGCGTTCCGGTCCGACCTTGCAGAGTTGGCGCCGGAGGGCACGCGGCGCATGGGCGACAACCCCCACGCCAACGGGGGGCTGCTCCTGCGCGACCTCAGGCTGCCCGACTTCCGCGATTTCGCGCTCGACGTGCCCTCACCCGGCAGCGTCAAGGGGGAGGCCACCAAGGCCATGGGCTCCTTCCTGGCCGAGGTGATGCGTCTCAACCTCGACAGTCAGAACTTCAGGGTCTTCGGCCCCGACGAGACCGAGTCCAACCGCCTGGGCGCGGTGTTGGAGGTCACGCCCAGGACCTGGAACGCCGAGATCATCCCGGGCGACGATCGCCTCTCCCCGACGGGCAGGGTGATGGAGATCCTGAGCGAGCACACCATCCAAGGGTGGGTGGAGGGCTACCTTCTCACCGGGCGGCACGCCTTGTTCGCCTCTTACGAAGCCTTCATCCACATCGTCGCCTCGATGTTCAACCAGCACGCCAAATGGCTCGACGTGAGCGAAGAGATCCCCTGGCGCCGGCCGGTGGCCTCGCTCAACTACCTGCTCACCTCCCATGTGTGGCGGCAGGATCACAACGGCTTCTCCCATCAGGACCCCGGCTTCATCGACCACGTGCTGACGAAGAAGGCCTCCGTCACCCGTGTCTATCTGGCCCCCGACGCGAACTGCCTGCTCTACGTCACCGACAAGTGCCTGCGGAGCCGCGACCTGGTCAACGTCATCGTGGCGGGCAAGCAGCCGCAGCCTCAGTGGCTTGACATGGCGGCGGCCATCCGGCACTGCAGCACCGGCATCGGCATCTGGAGATGGGCCAGCAACGACGAGGGCGGCGACCCCGACGTGGTCATGGCCTGCGCCGGTGACGTCCCCACCATGGAGACCCTGGCGGCGGTGGATCTTCTCAGGAAGTTCCTGCCGGACCTCAAGGTCAGGGTGGTGAACGTGGTCGATCTCATGACCCTGCAGCCTCAGAGCGAGCATCCCAACGGCCTCTCCGACGCTGAGTTCGACAGCCTGTTCACCAAAGATCGACCCGTCATCTTCGCCTACCACGGCTATCCCTGGCTGATCCACCGGCTCACTTACCGGCGGGCCAACCATGAGAACCTGCACGTCCGCGGCTACAAGGAGGAGGGGACCACCACCACGCCGTTCGACATGACCGTGCGTAACGACCTCGACCGCTTCAGCCTGGTGCGAGACGTCATCGACCGGGTGCCGGGGCTGTCTGGGTCAGCCGCCCACCTGCGGCAGATGATCCGCGAGATCCACGTGGATCACGACGAGTACATCCGCGAGCACGGAGACGACATGCCCATGGTCAAGGACTGGACCTGGGGCTACTACAGCAAGGCCGCCGAATAGGCGGCACGGCGCACCGGCCGCTACGGGCCGGGCCCCCGCCATTCGAACAGCAGCAGGGTGTCATCCACCACTGCGGCGACCCGGGTTGCCGACGTGGCGATTGCGGGTGAGAAGTAGGGGACCAGCGTGGTGCTGGCCAGCACGTGCTCCTGACCTGTCTCATAGCCTCGCGTGAGTATTTCGTAGCCCCATTCCTCGTCCGTCTCTCGGGAACGGAAGTAGGCGGCGTAGGTGGGGCCGGCCGTGGCGAAGTCGCCTTCGAAGTCCAGGGTCTGTGCGTCCATGGTGGTGAGATCCATCATCATAAGGGCTTCATCCCGGTACACCACGGTGCTATCGAAGAGAGAGGGCTGCCACGACTCGCGGCCGACCTTCTGAGGCATGGAATCGTCCGCGATGCCGATCACGTAGCTGCCGGTATTGAAGGTCCCATGCGGAGCCTGGTTCTCCCACGCCAGGTGGGTGTCGGAGAGACTGTAGACCCATAGTGAGTCGCCCATGATGAACGCGGGCGCCGTCGACACCAGTTCGAGCGGTTCGCCCACCGGCCGGCCCCCCGGGTCCACGTCGACCGCGTGGATGCTCTGGGCCGAATACTCTTCGGGATTAGCCTTCCAGGGCTCGGATTCCGTCCACGCGACCCGCGATCCGGCTACCTGCGGGTAGAAGGGATGGCGGTCGTTCCCTGTCACCTGCACTCTGGGGCCGTCGGGCAACAGGTAGGCGTATACGTGGTCGTTGAAGGGCTCGTAAGTGTCTTCATCGAAGTCGCCCTCCCACCAGACGGCGAGCAGCCCGTCCAGGTCTTCCCCCCAGCACTCGGCGGCTCCGACGGGCAGCTCGACGAGAGTCTCCGTATCGAACAGGTAGCCGTAGAGCGCGTACCCGTCGCCCTGTAGCGTGCGTATGAGCAGAGCCTCCTCGGATACGGCCGTCGACGAGACCTGAGCCTCAGGAGGCAGTGCGGGTGTGGGTACGGCCACCCAGGCCCCCTCGGAATCGCCGGCCGGGCCTGTGGGCACGGTGGTGCTGGTGGTGGAGGCGGACACCTTGGTGGTGGTCGACGAACCGGCTGAGGCGGTGGTCGTGGTCTCGGCGGCGGTCGAGGTGGTCGTGTCCGCACGGGTAGTGGTAGTAGTGGTGCCGGCGGACTCATCGTCATCGCCGAGCACCAGCAGTGGTATGGCGACCGCCGCCGCCACGATGACCGCAGCCGCGACGGCGATGCCGATCCAGAGGCCGGTGCGGCTGCGCTTGGGAGGCGGAGGAGGAGCGCCGTGACCTCCATAGCCTCCATAGCCGCCAGGAGGCACAGGGCTCGGCGGCGGTGGGACCAGATCCTGCGTTGCGCCGGCCGGTGGCCCGCCTGGTGCTCCCACGCCCGCGCCGCAGAACTCGCAGAAACGCGCGTCGTCCGCTATCTGTTTGCCGCAATGCCTGCAGAACATCAGCCCACCTCTCTGATGACGGGACGCGATCGGAGCCACGGCGCAACTCTACAGCATGGTCCGGCGGAACGTGGCCGCGTACAGGGCCGCAACGGCGCGTGCCCCGTGCGCCCGCTTGACGACCGGCGGCGCAACCGCGGATGCTACCCCTTGCTGTGGTAGCCTCTTGCGCATGGCACACGTCGTCTATCTGGCTTTGGCGGGGTTCCTGGGTGGAGCTTTCGGGTCGATGGTCGGGTTGGGTGGCGGCATCTTCATAGTCCCGGCGCTGGTGCTGTTCTTAGACGTGCCCGTCCACAGCGCGGTCAGCGCCAGTCTTCTCGGGGTGGTGGCGACGTCCACTACCGGCTCCATTACCTATCTCCGCCAGGGGTTGACCAATCTACGGTTGACCGTGACCATCGAAACGGCTCTCTCCGCCGGCGCTCTGACAGGGGGCATCGTAGGCGTGATGCTGGACAAGGAGGCGCTGAGCGCCATCTTCGGCGGGTTGATGGTCATCGTGGCGGTCTACATGGTCTGGCGGCGCAAGGCGGCGCCCGCGCCCCTCGCCGAGGGAGCGGAACTGGGCCGTTTCGGCGCCTGCTACGTGGACCCGGGTCTGCACCGGAAGGTCACATACTCGGTGCGGAGACTGTCGCTCGGTCTGTTCGCGGGATTGGCGGCCGGCAACGTATCGGGGCTTCTAGGAGTGGGCGGTGGTTGGCTCACCGTCCCCACCCTGCGTCTGGGCATGGGTGTTCCCATGCGGGCCGCCGTGGCCACCAGCAGCCTGATGCTGGGAGTCACGGCATGCGCCGGCGCGCTGGTCTATCTGGTAGAGGGGCTCGTGGACCCGGCGACCGCAGTGCCCGTGGTGCTCGGGGTCGCCGCCGGCGCCGTCCTGGGTTCCCGTCTGGCCGCCCGGGTCAAGAGCTCGGTGCTGGTGGTCGTCCTGGCCGTGGTGCTGCTCGCGCTCGCTGTGGAGATGATCTTGGCGTCCGTGGGGATCAGCCTACGATGAAGACCCGCCTCGACAGGCTGCTGTCCGCCCTACTCCTGGTGGGTCTGTCACTGGCCATAGTCCTCATGGTGGTCGGCGCGGGACTGGCGGCGGCGCACGCCGATGGGGGGATAGGACATGCGGGCTCCGTCTCCGACATACCTCGAGCCCTGGCCGGCCTCGAGCCCGGCGGCTTCGTCGACCTGGGTCTGCTGGTCCTGCTGGCCACGCCGGTCGCGCGGGTGCTCGTGTTGCTGATCGGCTTCGCGACCCGGAGGGCGTGGCTGTTCTCCGCCATCAGTTTGGCGGTGCTCGCGATAGTGGCGCTGAGCGTCGTGATCGGGCTGAGGACCTAGCGTTGACATCCGCGGTTCGGTAGAATCCCGCCGATGACCGTCTTTCTCCTCATAGTCGCCTTCGGCGTGATCCTTGCCGGCTGCGAGCTGTTCGTCAACGGCGTCGAATGGTTCGGGCGCAAGCTGAACCTCGGCGAAGGCGCCGTGGGCAGCGTCCTCGCGGCTGTGGGCACCGCGCTTCCCGAGACCGTCATCCCCCTGGTCGCCATCCTGATCTCCGGCGGAGAATCCGGTCACCAGATCGGCATCGGCGCCATCCTGGGGGCGCCCTTCATGCTTTCCACGCTCGCTATCTTCGTCTGCGGCATCTCGGTGGTGATCTTCACCCTCACGAAGAGGCGCAAGCTGAAGGTGCGCTACAACAAAGTGATCATGCGGCGCGACCTCGCCTACTTTCTCGTCGCCTACGCGATCGCGGTGCTGTGCGGCATCTTCGACATCGGCTTCTTCAGGTACATCGTGGCGGTCCTTCTCATCCTTGGATACGCGGTCTACGTCCGGCAGACCATGAGGAGCGAGGGCGACCTGGAGGGAGAGTGCCGAGCGCTCTACTTCCACCGGACTGCCGAATCCCCCCAGCTGCGACGAGTGATCCTGCAGCTGCTGGTGGCGCTCGCCGCCATCATCTTCGGGGCGGACCTATTCGTGGAACAGATGACCAAGATCGCGGCTTCCGCCGGGGTGCCGGCCCTGGTGATCTCGCTCCTCATCACCCCGGTGGCCACGGAGCTCCCGGAGAAGTTCAACAGCGTCCTTTGGATGCGTCAGAAGAAGGATACCTTGGCCCTGGGCAACATCACGGGAGCGATGGTCTTCCAGAGCACCTTCCCCGTGGCCATAGGGATGGCGTTCACCGACTGGCGGCTATGGGGCGGCGGCGAGTGGCACGCAGCCGTGGCGGCCGGGGTGGCGATCCTCTCGGGTATCATCCTGTACGGGCGGTTGCGCTTCTTCAAGAAGGGCTTCGGCGTCGGGTCTCTTCTGTTTGGGGGACTTCTCTACGGAGCGTTTCTCGGGGTCACCCTCTGGTCGATCCTCTAGCGCCCGCGCCGTCTGCTCGCTCCGGCTCCCGGCCTAGGACCCCACGAACTTGGGCTTGGGGACGCTCACCGTAGCTCCCACCGACTTGCTTCCCAGCAGCCACTGCTCCAGGGCCTCGGCCACACCGTCCCGGAGGTTGCTCGAGGTGATCATGTCGGCCGCCGCTTTGGCCGCCGGGGTGGCATTGCCAACGGCCACGCCGATCCCGGCCCACTGGAGCAGGTCGGCATCCCTGTCGTCGTCGCCGATCGCCATGGTCTGCTCCGCCGGGATTTGCATCCGACGCGCCAGTTGTTGCGCCATTGCCGCCTTGGAGGCCTCCGCGGACACCAGGTCCACCATGCCCTGAGCGGTCTCGTATATCCTCGCTCGGCCCTCGAACACCCGCTTGATGGTGACGAGGGCTGTGACCGCTCTCTCGTCCTCCAAGTCGCGCAGGTCGAGAAACACCTTGTGGATCGGCTCTCCGGACTCGATGACCTCGTTCACGCTTCCTACGCCGTCCGGCTCTGAGATCTCGTAGTCGATGATGCTGTCTCTCTCGAGATCCCGCATGCGGTCCGTGAACCACTCATCGTCGCTCTCGATGTTCGCGATGGCCCCCAGACCGCGTCCGAGAGTCACGATCTCCTTGGCCAGTTCGGGCTGGACGGGGATGTGCACCAGGCCGACGCCGGCCTGCGCGTTCCAGAGCACCGCGCCGTCGCAGGCGATGAAGGGCGCCAGCAGTCCCAACTCCTGATGAAGAGGGCGCATGTCGCGTGGAGGACGAGAGGAGACCAACACCACCTCTACACCTCCCTCCCGCACATTGGCGATCGTGCGCTTGGCCCTGTCGGAGATATGCCGCGGGCCGGAGAGCAGCGTGCCGTCGAGGTCGATGAACACCAGGCGCATCACCCGGCCGGTGCCCACCAGTTGCGCCAAGCCTCGCGCCACGTAGTTGAGATGGTGCCGCATGGCCTGGCGCGCCTTCTCCTCGTCACCCGACCGGATGGCCCGCCGGATGGCGTCGTGCTGTTGCTGCAGGGCGATCGCCCCACCGGGCTCTTTGTAGAAGGCGCCGAGAATCACGGCCATGTGGTCGTGCAGCAACTCGACCGGCTCCTGGATGGCCCGTTCGATCAGGGGATTGTGCGTCGCTTCGGCGATGGCTGCGTGGAACGCCACGTCGTCTTCGGGCGTGAGGATATCGCCGGGGGCGGTCAAGAGTATGGCGAGCCGGTGAAGGTCTTCGAGCGTGGCGCGCCGCGCGGCCAGCCCGGCCGCCTCGATCTCCACGGCGCTTCGGACCTCCATCAGTTCGATTATGCGCTCGGCGCCCTGCCCGAGAAGGGAGGTGAGAGGGGTGGAGAAGTTCGGCTGCGGACGGCTGGCCACCGTCGTACCCTGCGCGCCGCGACCGGTGACGAGCAGGCCCTGGGCCCGCAACTCCCGGAGGGCCTCCCTGACGGCAGGACGGCCCACTCCCAGACGGGCGGCAAGGTCACGCTCGGCCGGTATGCGATCTCCGGGCTTGAACTCGCCGGAGGCGACGAGGGTCCGCAGCTGGTCGGCCACCTGGTCGGAGACGGTGCGGGGGCTCACAGGGCGTAGCCTGATGTTGTCGTCCATAGGTAAGATGGTAACACCATTACCTACGGGGCCGCAAGCGGCGGGCGTCTAACCCTCGGCGCCCTCAGCCTCGGAGAGGGGCTCGTCCGGCGGTTCGGCCTCGGCACCTTTCCGCGCCCGCTTGGCCTTCCGCTTGGAGACCAGCCTGGCGAGGACGATGCCGAACTCGTAGAGGACCATGAGCGGGATCAGCATCAGCGCCATGCTCACAGGATCCTGGCTGGGAGTGATGACCATGGCGACGACGGCCTCGACCAGGATGGCGTACTTGCGTACCTTCTGCAGCTTCTTGTAGTCGATGATGCCCGTCCAGGCGAGCAGCATCATGACCAGGGGCAGCTCGAAGACCACCCCAAAAGCGAGCAGGAACAGGGCCACGAAGGTGAAGTACTTCTCGGCCTGGAGAAGCTGGTCGAAGTTCTCCACGGCATAGTTCAGCATGAAACGGAGGCCGATGGGCAGGACGATGTAGTAGCCGAACACCACGCCTCCCAGGAAGAGCCCGGTGGTGGCGGCCGTGTAGGGTAAGACGCTACGCTTCTCGTTCTCGTAGAGCCCGGGCATGATGAAAGCCCAGAACTGGTAGAGGATGAATGGCAAAGAGACGATCAGGCCGGCGTAGATGGATACCTTCAAGACCTGCATGAACCCCTCGGTGACACCCAGCGTGACCAACCTGTCGACGCGGGAGTTTTTGAGCGGGTACATGATGATGTCGAGAACGTAGTCCTTGAAGACGAAGCAGGCGATCACGCATACCACGACCACGATGGCGATGTACGTGAGCCGTCTGCGCAACTCACCGAGATGCCCCATGATGGGCATCGACTTCTGCTGGTCTTTGCTCGCCGGCGTCATTGGATCGCGGAACCCCTCCTTCGACGCGCAGGCCCGACGGGGACGGCGCGCCTCAGAAGTATAGCCCAGTGTCCAGGTGGCACGACGCCGGCCCGCCATTTGCAGGGTCAGCGATGATTTGTTATCGTCGATTATCTACGGCTGCCGTCAGCGCGGCCGAGTGAGCTATTGGGTCCTTTTCCTAAGGGGTGCTCGAGTGGTCGAGCCAACCATCGATCTGTTGATTCAGTTCGGCATCATGTTTGCTATTGGCGCGGCTATGGCGATGGCTTTCGTCGCCATCTCGCATCTGCTCTCGCCAAAGAGCGTGAACCCCAGCAAAGGCGAGCCGTACGAGTGCGGAGTGGTACCCAAGTCCGACACCCGGGCGCCTTTCAACGTGCACTACTACCTGGTCGCGGTGCTCTTCGTCCTGTTCGATCTGGAGGCGGTGTTCATCTATCCCTGGGCGGTCTCCCTCCGCTCCCTGGGCACCCCCGCGTTGATCGAGATGTTCGTCTTCATCGCTATCCTTCTCGTGGGGTACGTGTACGCCTGGAAGAAGGGTGTGTTCGAATGGGAGTGATGGACGGGCCGCTTCGCCACGCCGAAGACGCCGACGTCCGTGCCGCCTTGGAAGCCGAGACCCTGGGCGGGCCTGTCCGCCTGCCCGGTGGCATAGCTCTGCCCGTGCAGATCGAGCGGGTGCTGGGCTTCGGGCGTAGCTTCTCGTTCTGGCCCCTGCTCTTCGGCTTGGCCTGCTGCGCGATCGAGATGATGGCTCTGGGCGGGTCGCGGTTCGACATGGCCCGCTTCGGGATGGAGGCCATGCGCGCATCGCCGCGCCAGGCCGACGGCATGATCGTGGCGGGTTGGTGCACGGTCAAGATGGCTCCCCGGGTGGTGCGGCTCTACGAGCAGATCCCCGATCCCAAGTGGGTGCTCGCGATGGGCTCCTGCGCCATCTCCGGCAACATATGGGACACGTACCACGTGGTCCAGGGCATAGACAGCCTCATCCCGGTGGACGTCTATGTGCCGGGCTGCCCCCCTCGCCCCGAAGCTCTGTGGCAAGGACTCGAGATGATCCGCGACCGGGTGAAGCAGAGCCGGCATGCCTATGATGGGCTGCGGCGCATCCCGGCGCGCGACCTGGTCGCTGCTGAGAGCGAGGGGCAGGCGTGAGCTCGGCGCGTTTCGTGCGACCCTCGCCGCCGGCCGGCTCCTCCGCCAAGAAGGACCGGACGACGGCTCGGACCGCGACATCGCTCGCTCCGACGCTCGCGACCGCGGCGGCCAAGCTCCGGCGCCGTTTTGGAGCGCGGCTTCTGGAGGAGAAGGAGTCCTTCGGCGAATTGACCTTCGTCATCGCCCCCGGGGATTGGATGCGCGTGCTGGCCTTCTGCAAGACTGCTCCCGATCTCGCCTTCGACCAGCTGGACTGTCTGATGGGCGACCACCTTCCGGAGCGCGCCGACACGCCTTTCGCGGTTCTGGCTCACCTGACGAGCCACGCGCACGGCCATCGCCTCCGAGTGAAGACCTTTCTCGCCGAGGGCGGCCCGCTTCCCACCGTCACGGGCTTGTGGCCGTCGGCGGGGTTCGACGAGCGCGAGACCTGGGAGATGTTCGGCATCGTGTTCCAAGACCATCCGGATCTGAGACGGCTGCTCACAGCGGAAGACTTCCGGGGTTTTCCGCTGCGCAAGGACTTCCCGCTGGAGGGGAACGTGGGTGGTCGTGTCCGCACCGATCTGCGGGGCAAGATCTAGATGAACGACGCGCTCGACAGCGCGACGGTCCATGCGCGCGAGGCGGCTTCGATGCCCCCCGGCGGCCCGCCGCGCCCCACCCTGGAGCAGCTCAGGGAGCGCAAGGCTCGGACCCGGCAGCACCTGGAGACCGGCGGCGACATCATGACCATCAGCATGGGGCCCCAGCATCCCTCCACTCACGGGGTCTTCCAGATGGTGCTCGATCTGGACGGGGAGGTCATCGTGGACCTTCGCCCGGAGATCGGCAACCTGCACCGTGGCGTCGAGAAGCTGTGCGAACACCGCACCTATCACCAGATCGTCCCCATCACCGACCGCCTCGACTACAACGCCGCATTCGCTATGAACCACGGGTTCTGCGAGGCCGCCGAGAGACTGATGGGGGTGGAGGTCCCGCCTCGAGCGAGGTACATCCGGACCATCGCCCACGAGCTCTCCCGCCTCGCCAACCATATCCTCTGGTTGGGCGTCCATATCATGGACCTCGGGACCCAGACCTTCTTCGTCATCTGTTTCCGCGACCGCGAGTACGTGCTCGATCTGTTCGAGATGCTGACGGGGGCCCGGCTGACCCATTCCTTCGCCCGCATAGGAGGAGTGGCCAAAGACCTCCCCGACGGTTTCGAGCAGCGCTGTCGCAAGGTCATCGATTTCCTGCCCAAGCGCATCGCGGAGTACGAGCGGATCGTCAAGCACAACCGCATCTACTACAAGCGGACCAAAAACGTGGGCATCTTCACCTCGGAGGACTGCTATGCCTGGCGGGTGACCGGACCCACTCTGCGCGCGGCGGGCGTGGCCCGCGACCTGCGCAAACACGAGCCGTATGCCGCCTACGACGAGGTCGATTTCGAGGTGGCGGTGGAATACAACGCCGACGTCTACGACCGCTTCCTGGTCCGCATGAAGGAGATGCGCGAATCGTGCAAGATCATCCGGCAGTGCCTGGACGGACTGCCCGGGGGGCCCTACCTGGCTCGGGACGCCGCTCACTCGCTGCCGGTCAAGAGAGACGTGCTCCGCGATTCTGCCGCCATGATCCAGGACTTCTACCAGGTCTTCCAGGGACCGCAGGCGCCCAAGGGGGAGGTCTACCGAGCCATCGAGGTGCCCAAGGGTGAGATGGGCGTCTACATCAGGTCGGAGGGCGGCGCGAAGCCCGCCCGCGTGCGCTTCACCACCCCGAGCTTCTACCACGGGCAGGCCATGCCGGCGCTGAGCATAGGGGAGACGGTGCCCGACCTGGTGGCCATCTTCGCGAGCGTCGACGTCGTTCTGGGGGATTGCGACAAATGAGCGATCCCGTAGCCCAGCTGGTGTTCCTCATCATCAAGGCCGTCGCGATGCCGCTCATCATCATCACCATGGTGGCCTTCGCCATCTACTTCGAGCGCAAGTTCGCCGGGTTCTTCCAAGCACGCGTGGGGCCCACCTATCTGGGCCCGTGGGGCTCTCTGCAGTCGTTCGGCGACGTCTTCAAGCTCCTCTCCAAAGAGGATGTCATCCCCCTCAGGTCCGACAAGCCTGTGTTCAAGCTGGCGCCCTACATCGCGTTCATCCCGGCGTTCCTGGTGATGGCCGTGCTGCCGTTCGGGCCGGTGGGAGGCGAGCCCAACCTCTTCGGGCACCGTTTCGACTACGTGATCGCCGACTTCGACGCCGGCGTCGTGCTCTTCCTGGCCATGGGCGCGATCGCCGTCTATGGGGTGGTGCTGGCCGGCTGGTCGTCGAACAGCAACTACTCCCTGCTCGGGGGATTGCGGGCCGGCGCCCAGATGATCTCCTACGAGCTGGCCATGGGCTTCTCGGTGGCCGGCGTCATGGTGATGGCGGGGTCGATGAACCTGGTGGAGATAGTCGACGGCCAGAAGGGCGCCTTCTGGGACTGGTACTGGATCCCGCAGATCGTCGGCGGGATCGTCTTCTTCATCGCCAGCATCGCCGAGCTCAACCGCACCCCGTTCGACCTGGCTGAGGCCGAACAGGAACTGGTGGCCGGCCACCTCACCGAGTACTCGGGGATGCGGTGGGGGATGTTCTACCTTGCCGAGTACGTCAACATGATCGTAGTATCGGGCATCGTCTCCACGCTCTACTTCGGAGGCTGGCGGGCGCCGTTCGAGTCCTGGAACGTCATCCCCGGGCCCATCTGGCTCCTGCTGAAGATCTGCGCGCTGATCTTCATCTACATGTGGATCCGTTGGACCATCTTCCGTTATCGGTACAGCCAACTGATGTCCATCGGCTGGAAGGTGCTCCTGCCCTTGGCGCTGGCCAACCTGGCGGTCACGGCCGTCGTCGTGAGCGTGGTGGGCTGACATGGGCCTGGTGGACGTCATCAAGAAGGGCGCCTTCGTCGACATCCTGAGGGGCATGTCGGTCACCGGCACCTACTTCGCCGTCGACAAGGTGACGGTGGAGTACCCCAGGGAGAAGCTCCAGACCTATCCGCGCTTCAGAGGCGTCCAGGCCCTGTTGGCGGACCCGGAGACCGGGGAGATCAAGTGTGTCGCCTGCATGCTGTGCGCCACCGTGTGCCCCTCGCGATGCATCAGCATCACGGGTGAGGAGACCTCGGAGGGCCACAGCCGGCCGGCCACCTTCGACCTCGACCTTTCCCGTTGTGTCTTCTGCGGGCTCTGCGAGGAGGTCTGCCCCGAGGCGGCCATCGTGATGACGCGTCACTACGAGCTGGCCACCTTCGACAAGGACGACTTCCACCTGGACAAGGAGAAGCTCCTCGCCAACCAGGTGCATGCGCACAAGGAGCTGTACCGGCAGGCGGCGGGCGGCGCGGCCCTGCCGGGCGCGGCCGCGGGACCGAACGGCGCCGGCGGACGTGTCCACGCCGAAGGGTCGGAGCGATGACCGAGAAGATGCTCTTCATCATCTTCGCCGTGCTGGCCGTTGCGGGGGGCATCGCCACTATCACCCGCAGGAACGTTGTGCATGGGCTGCTGTTCCTGGTGTTCACATTCCTCAACGTGGCGGCCATCTTCTTCCTCACCCGGGCTTATTTCCTGGCGGTGGTGCAGATCCTGGTCTACGCGGGCGCCATCATGGTGCTGTTCCTCTTCGTGATCATGCTGCTCAACCTCCGTACCTTCGAACAGGAGGAGCAGACCCACCGGCGGCAGCGCTGGCTGGCCCTAGCGCTCTCGGTGCTGGTGCTGGCGGAGTTCGTCATCGTGCTGGCCGGCGCGACCTTCACCTCGGCCCGGGGCGGCTTCACCCCCGAGGCCGTCGCGGAGGCCGGCGGCGGGACGAAGGTCTTTGGCGAGGCGCTCTTCAACACGATGCTGCTGCCTTTCGAGGTGGCATCGGTGGTGCTTCTCGTGGCGATGGTCGGCGCCATCATCCTGGTGAAGCGGGAGAAGAGGGCCGGTGGAGCGACGCGCTCCTGGGAACCGGGCGAGGAGCCCACCCCCGAAGCCGCGGAGGAGGAGGTGTAGCCCGTGGGTGCGATCCCCACCGACATGCCCATACCCGTCGACTGGTATCTGTACCTCTCGGCCGCGCTCTTCGTCGTCGGAGCAGCGGGTGTGCTCATCCGGCGTAACCTCTTCATCGTGCTGTTCTCTCTGGAGCTGATGCTGAACGCCGTCAACATCAACCTGGTCGGCTTCTCGCGCTTCCATGAGGACCTGGTCGGTCAGAACTTCGTGATCTTCGTCATGGCCATCGCCGCTGCCGAGGCCGCCGTGGGTCTGGCCATCGCTACGGCCCTCTTCCGCAACCGCAGGACGCTCATGGTCGACCTCTTCGACCGGATGAAGGGCTAGGAGGCCGCCAAGCTATGAAGCCACGGCTCCCAGAGCGCATTGACCGGCACGATAGGGTGTCCTCGTTGCACGAATGGCTTCGCCTTCGTGTCTACGTTCGTCCTACTCTCGCGCGCGGTCATCGCACTTCAGCGGCGAGGAGTTATCGCCTGGCAGTCTCCGGGGGGACCCCGCGGTGAGCAACTACATCTGGCTCATACCACTGCTGCCCTTCCTGGCGTTCCTCGTCACGCTGATCTTCGGCAGGTGGTGGATCAAGGAGTCGGCGCACTGGCTCCCCATCCTGGCCATGCTGGGATCATTCGGTCTCTCGCTCGCCGCCTTCATCCAGATACGCGGCGCTGAGAAGCCGGTGGTGGTGGAGTTGTGGCGATGGTTCTCGGTGGGCGATTTCCAGGTGCCCATGTCGCTGCAAATGGACCAGCTCTCGGCCGTCATGTGCTTGGTGGTCTCGGGCATAGGCCTGTTGATCTTCATCTACTCCAAGGGCTATATGCACGGCGACACCGGCTACTACCGCTTCTTCGCCTACATGAGCCTCTTTGCGTTCAGCATGCTGATGCTGGTGATGGCCGGCAACTACCTCCTGCTCTACTTCGGCTGGGAGGCGGTGGGGCTCTGCTCCTACTACCTCATCGGGTTCTTCTACCACAAGCCCGAGGCGGCAGCGGCCGGCAAGAAGGCCTTCATCGTGAACCGGGTGGGCGACTTCGGCTTCGGCCTGGGGGTGATGCTCATCTTCGTCACCTTCGGCACCCTGGACTACGCGGGCGTGTTCGAGCAGGTGGGGGCCGGCGGGTTCGGCGACGCCACCCTGATAGCCATCGCGCTGCTGCTCTTCATGGGCGCCATGGGCAAGTCGGCGCAGTTCCCGCTGCATGTGTGGTTGCCCGACGCCATGGAAGGCCCGACTCCGGTCTCGGCTCTGATCCATGCCGCCACCATGGTCACCGCCGGCGTCTATCTGGTGGCCCGCAGCGCCGTCATCTTCGCCAGCGTCCCCGCGGCCCTGCTCGTGGTGGGGGCCATCGGGACCTTCACGGCCATCTTCGCGGCGGTGATAGGGATATGCCAGAAAGACATCAAGAAGGTGCTTGCCTACTCGACCGTCTCCCAGTTGGGATACATGTTCATGGCCCTGGGAGTGGGGGCATGGGCCATCGCCATCTTTCACCTGGTGACCCACGCCTTCTTCAAGGCCCTTCTGTTCCTGGGAGCCGGCTCGGTGATCCACTCCATGGGCGGCGAGCAGGACATGGACAAGATGGGGGGGCTGCGCAAGCGCATCCCCGCAACCTACTACACGCTGGTGGCCGGCGCCCTGGCGCTGTCGGGCATCTTCCCCTTCGCGGGGTTCTGGTCGAAAGACGAGATCCTCGAGGCGGCATGGGCCCACGCCGACTACGTGTTCTGGGCCGTGGGCCTGATCGCCGCCTTCGTCACCGCCTTCTACACCTTCCGCATGATCTTCCTCACCTTCTTCGGGAAG
This sequence comes from uncultured Gaiellales bacterium, assembly GCA_964592075.1. Taxonomy (GTDB): domain Bacteria; phylum Actinomycetota; class Thermoleophilia; order RBG-16-64-13; family RBG-16-64-13; genus RBG-16-64-13. The sequence continues at coordinate 4,171 of CAZQDY010000041.1, read as the reverse complement.
CCGCGGATGGACGAGGAGACCGGGAAGCACGTGCACGAGAGCCCCTGGGTGATGATCGTGCCCCTGATCGTTCTGGCAGCCGGCTCCCTGCTTGTCGGTTTCCTCGGCTTGCCGGGCAAGCTGGGTGTGATCCAGAGCTTTCTTGAGCCGGTGTTCGCGCCGGCAAACAGCATCCTCGGGTTTGTGGAGCACGACCTGAGCGCGATCGACTACGTCTTGATGGTGGTCTCGGTGATCGTGGCGGGTCTGGGCATCGTCCTGGCCTGGTTCATGTACGTGCGGCGGACCGACCTGCCCGCGCTCCTGGGCCACAAGCTGCGGCCGCTCTACAAGGTGGTCTACAACAAGTTCTACGTCGACGAGTTCTACGCGGCCACGGTCGTGCGCCTGACGGTGGACGGGTCGCGCTGGGTGTGGAAGAACTTCGACGAGAAGATCATCGATGGCGCGGTGAACGGGACGGCCTGGCTGTGGCAGAACGCAGGCAGGGCGGTGCGGCCGCTGCAGACCGGTAAGGTGCAGAACTACCTGCTCGGCATCTTCATCGGGCTCTTCATCGTGGTGACGGTGGTGGTGTTCCTATGAGCCTCACCTTCCTCACCTTCCTGCCCATCGCCGGCGCCGTGGTCATGCTCGTCTTCATGCGCGGCAGGCCGAACGCCTACAAGGCCACCGCCCTCGTCACCAGCATCCTCACATTGGGGGTGGCCGTCTATCTGGCGGCCGGGTTCCGGACCGACACGGCGGGCTTCCAGTTCATAGAGGACCACCACTGGATCGAGAGCCTGGGCATCTCGTACCACCTGGGAGTGGACGGCATCTCGCTGCTCCTGGTGCTGCTGACCACCCTGCTCACCGTGGTCGCCATCCTGTGCTCGTGGAACTCCATCAAGGACCGGGGGCTGGCCTTCTTCATCAGCCTGTTGGTGCTCGAGACGGGCATGCTGGGGGTGTTCGTGTCGATGGACCTCTTCCTGTTCTACGTGTTCTGGGAGATCCAGCTCATCCCCATGTACTTCATCATCGGTGTGTGGGGCGGCGCGCGGCGGGTGTATGCGGCCATCAAGTTCTTCCTTTTCACCTTCGTGGGCTCGGTCATCATGCTGGTCGCCATCCTCGCGGTGGTCTGGTGGTACGCCAAGAACGGCGGCCCGCTCACCTTCGACATCCTGGAGTTGCAGAAGGCCGGTTTCAGCGGGTCGCTGGCCATCTGGTCGTTCATCGCCTTCTTCGTGGCCTTCGCTATCAAGGTGCCCATGTTCCCGGTGCACACGTGGCTTCCCGACGCCCACACCGAGGCGCCCACGGCCGGCTCGGTCATCCTGGCCGGCGTGCTCCTCAAGATGGGCGTGTACGGCATGATCCGCTTCTGCATCGGGTTCTTCCCCGAGGTGGCGGTGAAGGCCATGGTGCCGGTGCTCATCCTGTCGGCCATCGCGGTGGTCTACGGGGCCGCCATGTCCCTCGTGCAGCCCGACATGAAACGGCTGGTCGCGTACTCCTCGGTGAGCCACATGGGGTTCGTCACGGCCGGGCTCTTCACGTTCAACCAACAGGGCATCGAAGGCTCCGTGCTGCAGATGGTCAACCACGGAGTCCTCACGGGCGCCCTCTTCATGATGGTGGGCTTCTTCTACGACCGTACTCACACCCGCTTGATCAAGGACTACGGCGGCATGGCCCGGCCGATGCCGGTGGCCGCCGCCTTCTTCAGCCTGTTCGTGCTGGGCAGCTTGGGCCTGCCCGGGCTGAATGGGTTCGTGGGCGAGTTCCTCATCCTGGTCGGGGTGTTCCAGTACGCCAAGGTCTTCGCCGTCATCGCGTCGGTGGGAGTGGTGCTGGGAGCCGCCTATCTCCTCTGGATGTACCAGCGGACCATGTTCCAGCAGGCCAACGAGAAGTGGCTGAGCCTCAAGGACCTCAGCGCCCGGGAGATCGTCAGCCTGGTGCCGCTCGTGGGAATGGCGGTCTGGATCGGTCTCTATCCTCACACCTTCTTGAACCTCCTGCACGCTCCCGCCCAGAACATCATCAGCCAGGTGCAGCCCTATCTCGCCGAGCACGGCAACAGCCTGCTCGAGATGGCCGGCTCCCTGTTCGGGGGGTTCTAGATGCAGACGCCCGACCTGGTCCCCATCATCCCCGAGCTGATCCTGCTGGTGACGGCCTGCGTCGCGCTGCTGGTGGAACCGTTTCTCAAGCCCGGCGGGAGCGGGCGGACCGACAGGACCGCCCTCATCGCCATCACGTTGACAGGCCTGATCGGGTCGGTGGCGGTGTCGCTGGGCCTGTCCGGCGAGGACCGGGAGTCGTTCGCGGGGATGCTCGTGCTCGACGACTGGGCCGTCTTCTTCAACGTGCTCTTCGGAGTGGCCGCGATACTGACCGTCCTCATGTCGCCGGCGTACCTGGAGGCGCACCGGCGTCATCTGGGCGAGTACTATGCCCTGCTCCTCTTCGCCGTCATCGGCATGGACCTCATGGCTGCCGCGCGGGACTTCATCCTCCTCTATGTGGCCATCGAGCTCATGGCCATCAGCAGCTATCTTCTCGCGGCCTTCTTCCGCTACCGCATCCGCTCGAACGAGGCTTCGCTCAAGTACTTCCTGACCGGGTCGTTCGCCTCGGCCATACTCCTCTACGGTGTGTCGCTCGTGTACGGGCAGGCGGGAGCCACCAACTACTCCGCGACCGGCCGGGCGGTGGCTGAGATCATGCAGTCGGGCGCCACCGGCAGCAAGGCCGGGGTGCTCCTGGCCGTGTTCCTGGTCGCCATCGGGCTGGCCTTCAAGGTCTCGGCGGCTCCCTTCCACATGTGGACTCCAGACGTCTACCAAGGTGCTCCCACGCCCATCGCGGCCTTCTTCTCGGTGGGGCCCAAGGCGGCCGCCTTCTCGGCCATGATGGCCGCCTTCATCGCGGCCTTCCCGGGCGCGGTCAAGGAATGGGGCCTGTTCTTCATGGTCCTTTCCATCGCCACCATGCTGGCGGGGAATCTCTATGCCCTCGTCCAGACGAACGTGAAGAGGATGCTGGCCTACTCGTCGATCGCGCACGCCGGCTACCTGCTCACGGGAGTGGGCGCCATGGGCTGGAGCGGGAACACGCTGCCGGGGCAGGGAGTGATGATCTACCTGGCGGCCTACACCTTCATGAACTTGGGGGCCTTCGGGATCCTGGCCTATCTGAAGGCGCAGAGGCCGGAGGAGTTCGACTACTCGCTCAAGAGCCTGGCCGGTCTCGGCCGCCGCTCTCCGTGGACCGCGTCGCTTCTCACCCTCTTCCTGTTGTCGCTGACCGGCATTCCCGGGACCGCCGGGTTCATCGGCAAGTTCTACGTGTTCAGCGGCGTGGTGTGGGCCGACCTCTGGTGGCTGGCCGTGATAGGGGTGCTGCTGAGCGCAGTGTCCGCCTACTACTACCTGAGGGTGGTCATCTACATGTTCTTCCGGGAGCCGGAGGAGGAGTACTCGCTCAGGGAGCCTATCGGGGGAGCCATGGCGGCTTCGCTGGCGGTGAGCGCCATCGCCACGGTGGCCATAGGACTCGTGCCTTCCTGGCTCTGGGACGCGGCCGCAGCGGGGTTTGGCACCCTATTCGACTAGCGCCCCGCGGCGGCGTGGGCGGACGCCGGGGACGCGTGACGGCGCGCCGCTCGCGGTGATAGGAGGCTGAAGGGTGCTTCTGTGTGCCGATTGGATCCTTCCGATCAGTGGCCCGTCTCTCGCGGAGGGGGCCGTGCTGGTCTCGGAAGGCGTCATCCAGGCCGTGGGGCCGGCAGCCGGATTGCGGGCGCGGTACCCGGAGGAGGAGACGCGGGGGTTCCCGGGGTGTGCCCTCCTGCCGGGACTGGTGAATGCTCACACGCACCTGGAGTATTCGGCGTTCAAGGGTTTCGCGAGGCCGTCGGGATTCGGCTCTTGGATGCTGAGCCTGCTGCTGGCGCGGCGCAAGCTCGACACTGAGGACTATGTGGCGTCGGCTCTGTGGGGGGCGTACGAATGCATGCGCAGTGGAGTGACCTGCATAGCCGACACCTCTCACGACGGATGGCCCGTGGCGGGGGGCGGCCCCGCGGCCGGGGGGGGGGCGCGGGGGGACCAGGAGGGGGTGGGGCACGAAGACGCGCAAAGTAACCCGCCGGAGGGGGGGGTGGTGTGGGGGGGGGGGG
>CAZQDY010000040.1:0-26429 GCA_964592075.1 uncultured Gaiellales bacterium | reverse complement strand
ATCACCTGCCCGAGCACCAAGTACATCAACGTGGACGCGTTCGACATCAGGGGGACCCTCTTATCGGAGACGTGATGTGCTGAGCGCCATTACGCGCATACAGGAGTGGAATCAGCGGCATGCGGGCCGGTCGACGAACGACCGGCCCGTGTTGCGCGGAAGCGAAAGGCCGTGCTGTCAGGGTTCAAGCGATAGCCGCTCCGTGCCGATAGCAGAGACTGGAATACTCCCGCAGGCAAAGCGTCAGACCTGATCATCCCAAGAGCAACAGGAGGAGCTGTGGAAAACTCCGTCCTGGCAGACTTCAAGAAGAAACGGCTCAGGGTGCCGGGCCTTGTCATCACCCTGGTGTTCGCGATCGTGATCGCTTCGACCGCCCTCGCCTCGCCGGCCCAAGCGGTCAGTTACAACAGCGAGGAGATCGCCTTCGTGCAGATGCTCAATGACTACCGCGCGAGCAACGGCCTGGGCGCTCTGCTCGTCTCCGACGCGGCCAGCCTCGCCTGCGACCGGCACAATTCCGACATGGGCAAATATGGGTTCTTCAGCCACACGACGGGCGGGTCCGATTGGTTCGCCGTCGGCGCCTTGCCCTGGGATCGGATGGCCGCCTGTGGCTACGACTACAACACCACCATGGGTGAGAACATCGCTGCGGGCTACGCGACCGCGGCAGCCGTCTTCGCCGGCTGGAAGAGCTCCTCCGGCCACAACGCCAACATGTTGAACCCCAAGTACAGGGTGGTCGGCGTGTCGCTGGTCCAGTTGAGCGGCTCGCGGTATGGCAGCTACTGGACGACCGATTTTGGCGGCTACGTTGATCCGTCGTCGCACAGCCTGGGCTCGGAACCCACGACCACGACCACCGCGGCTCCCACGACGACCACCGCGAAGCCCACGACGACCACCGCGAAGCCCACGACGACAACCGCGGCGCCTACCAACACGACCACGAGGCCGCCGACGACCACGGCCTATGTGCCGCCGACGACCACTACTACCACGACGACGGTTCACGTGCCGCCGACCACCACCACGACGACGACCATGGTGTCCACCCCGACGACGGTCAAACCGGCCGCGACGTTCTCCGACGTGGGCAGCAACACCGTCTACGCGCAGCAGATCTGGTACCTGGCCGATCGGGGTGTGATCTCAGGCTTCAGCAACGGAACCTTCGGCCCGAACTACAACGTCACCCGGCAGCAGTTCGCCAAGATGATCGTCCTGGCTCTGGGCTACGAAGTGTCACCTCTCACCGCCTGTGGGTTCAGGGATGTCGCGGTCTTGCCGGGATCAGCGGACCCGCTGTATCCGGTCGGGTATATCGCGGTCTGCGCCAAGGCGGGCATCACGGTCGGGACCACGGCGAACACCTTCAGCCCCTACGACCAGATCACGCGCGCTCAGCTCATCACGATGGTGGTCCGGGCCGCCGGCCTGAGCGACCCGCCTGCCGGCTACCGTCCCCCGTTCGACTACTTCAGTCCCGCTCACTATCAGTGGGCCAAGAAGGCGGCCTATGCCGGACTGCTGGACGGTCTTGCAGGACTGGGCCCCGACTTCGACTTCTGGTCCGCGGCGAGCCGCGGCGAGGTCTGCCTGCTGCTCGCCAACCTGACCCGGGGTAGGTGAAGCGGCGCGGAGCCCGGGCGCACCGCCCAGGCTCCGCCTCCGTGGTCAGGCATGACCTTGTCGTTTGTAGCCCCGTGGAACGCGTCCCTGAGAACGCACTCCTATTGCGTACGGACGAATTTCACGGCATCGGCGACAACGTATCCATTCGCCCCGGTGGCCCAGATGGTGATGCTCCCGTTCCCCGTGGCATACCCGGCGTTGAATGGGTAGCGGCCCAGTAGATACCAAGTCCCGCCGTTGATCCGCTGGTTCACCGACCGGGTGTACTGGCCGAGGCGCGAGTTGACAGTCACCTTGGCTCCCGAAGCGCGATTGGTTCCACTGGTCCAACGCATGTAGACGTTGTAGTAACCGGTCGCCGGGAAGCGCGGTGTCCAACGGGCCCAAGCGGTCGTCGACGTGGCGGCTCGGGTCTGGTAGTTGTCGCCGTAGTACCCCGGGTTGCTGGTGGAGCGGGTCCAGTTGCCCGAGATGTCGCTTCCCCCGATGCTCTTGGCGGTTGGGTTATCGAGGATGATCTCACTGGTCTCGAGGACCGAACTGCGCCGCCTGGGCAGATACTCGCTGCCCAGATAGCGGCCTGCCCTGCGGATGGCCTGCCCGAACCCCGGGGCTTCGTAGACAATGGGCGAGTTCCAGGCGTCTCCGCTTGCGTAGATGACCACGTGGCCTGAACTCCCGTCGCTGCACGCGAGGATGTCACCTTCCTTCAGCAGGGAACGGCTGCTGAGCGCGCTCCAGGGCCCCGAGCAGCTGTAGAACTCATGACTGGTGTACCGAGGATAGATGGTGGCGTTCTCGCCGTCCTCCTCTTGATAGAGCATGGTGCGTGGGACCTCCCAGCACTTCAAGGTGAGCCCGGAGCAGTCGGTGCCGACGCCTGTGCCGAGGTTCGGGACCCAGCTCTCCCGTCCCCACTTGTACATGAGTCCGAGGGCCGACTCCGCCCTCGCGACGATCTCGGAGCGGGTCATGGTGGGGATGGCGGCCTGGGCCGCCGGCACGGCCGGGCTCAAGGTCGCCCCTAGTCCGGCCAAGACCAGGGCCAGACCACCCACTAGAAGGGCGGTGCGCTTCACGGCCGCACCTCCTCCGCGGCGGGGAACGTGTGCACCATGATGCTGTAGCCGTCCTCCCCGGCCACAGGCTGGAGCACCCGGCCGTCGGGAGCGACGACGTAGGGTTGCCCCACGTAGGCAAGCGACGTGTCGGCAAGGAGCATGGTGGGGGAGTCGGTGGAGCCCGCGTCGGGAGCGGTGATCCCTCGAGACGCCGTCGCAGCGGCCGCCACTCTCGTCAGAGCGAGAACCGCCCGGCCCCGCACGCCCTGCTCGGCGTCGGCCAGACGCGCGCCTATGACGAGGCCGCCTCTGCCGTCTCCGTCGACCGACACGAGGTGCTCGATCGCACGGCCGGGAGCTACCGCGGGACTGGCCTCGGACGTCTGGGCGGCGCTCAGGGAGTCCTTGTCGACGCGAAAAGACTTCACGCGGACGCCTCTGCCGGGAGCGAACGTGACCCTTGCCGTCTTGTCGAGGTCTGTCGTCACGGGACGTCCACTCAGCGGGCGGAGCACCGCGCCGGTGGTCGCCAGACCGGCAGTGGTCGCGACACGACGACCGGTGGCGTGGAGTAGGAAGACGCCGTCGTGGGCTATCTCGATGCTCGGTCCGCGGGGTGTCGCGAACATGCCGGTGACCACGTCGTCGAGTTCCGGGAGAGCTGTGGCGCCCATGAGAGTCCCGTCCCAGTCGAGGGTGACCAGCAACCTGTCGGCGTCGCAGTCGAGGACGTAGAGACGCTTGTCGTCGACCGCCAGGAAGCGCGGCTCGGCGAGCGGCACCACGGTGTTGCCGGTGACCGAGCCGGCGTCGTCGAGGTAGACCAGGCGCCGGTTGACCGAGTCGAGCACGGCGATGCGCCCGTCGGGGGCGACGGCAAGGGCCTCCGGACCACGCACCAAGCCCTCGGTGGGTTTCGCCAGGCCTACCTCACCCGCGCCGGCGCCCCAGGGCAGCGTCACGAGGAGCGCTCCCTCAGAAGCCGCCGCCGGCCACGCGGTCTCCTCGACAGCCGGGCCGGCCGGGTCGCCGTCCACGGCGCCGCCGGGCTCTCCGGTCTCCGGCTGCTCCACGGCCTCGGCTGCCGCCGCGGGTTCCGACGCCGCCACGGCCTCGGTCGCCTCCACGGGCTCCGCGACCTCGGTGGCCTCGGCCCCGAAGACGAAGCCGGGTACGAAGAGCGCGCTCGCGGCGAGCGCGCACACGCTTGCGCCGACGAGCAGACTCAACGCCGGAGCTACCCGTCCGCGCGCCCGGGAGCGGCGCCCCGGGCCGGAAGGTGATCGTTGTCGCATGGTCTTCTCCTCCTTTGCCTCTGTTGAACGGACCGCCCGAGGCTAAGGAGGGGCGCCAAGACGGGGCCATGAGACGAAGGTCTGAGGTTGGCGACGGGCGGCTGACGGCAACGACCAGTACCCCGGCCGCGAGTCCCGCCCGGCCGTCAGCGAGCGACCACCGGCGACGAGGGACCCCCGGCCGCCTACCCTCCGTGCGCTAAACTGTTGCGGGCGCGGAGCGCCGGTGCGACGCGCAGCCGAACAGGCAGGAGGCCTTTTTGATCGTCCTATTCTTCGGCGACGTGATCGGCAAGCCGGGTCGCGAGTCGCTGATCGCAAAGCTCCCTGGATTGCGGGAGCGCTTCGGTGCCGACGTCGTGGTCGCCAACGGGGAGAACGTCACAGACGGCAAGGGCATCCGGCCCAATCACGCCGAGGCCCTTCTGGCGGCCGGCGTGGATGTAATCACCACGGGCAACCATGTCTGGCGCCAGCGCGACATATACCGCTACCTGGACGAGCAGCCCCGCATCGTGCGGCCCTTCAACTTCCTCGATTCCAACCCCGGCAGGGGTGTGACGGTCGTGGACACTCCCGCGGGACGCCTGGGGGTCGTCAACCTCTCCGGCGATCTCTACCTCTATCCGGCCCGCTCTCCATTCGCGGCGATAGACGAGGCGTTGGAGCAACTCGAGGGAGTGCGCAGCGTCCTTGTCGACATGCACGCGGAGGCCACCAGCGAGAAGGTGGCCATGGGCTGGCATCTGGATGGGAGGGTGAGCGCGGTCGTGGGAACGCACACCCACGTGCGCACCGCCGACGCGCGCGTGCTTCCCGGTGGCACCGCCTACATCACCGACGCCGGCATGTGCGGTCCGCGAGACTCAGTGATCGGAGTCAAGAAGGAGTTGGTCCTCGAGCGCCTGCTGACCCAGCTGCCGGTGCGTTTCGAGGTGGCGGACGGCGACGTATGGCTGGAAGGGGTGGTCGTGGAGATCGGCTCCGACGGCCGGGCCCGGCGTATCGAACCCTTCGAGGTGAGCGCCGACCGTTAGCTGCGGCGCCTGCGCGGCATCGGCCACAGGCTTCCCTCGAGGTCGTGCAAGACCAGTCCTGTCGGGAGTTTCGGATAGAAGAAGGTGGCCTTCTGCGGCATACGTTCCCCTGAGAACGCCACCTCGCGGATCTGGTCGAGACCCGTGGGATTCATGAAGAAGCCCGCCTGGAAGTCGCCCGCCCCGAGTCGGGCGAAGGCTTCTTTCTGGTCTTTGAAGAAGGTGACGTACCTCTCGGCCGCCATGTCGGCGGCGCTGATGCCGAGCGCCTTCCCCAGCACGAGGCTCTGCAGGATGGTGACGTCGAGATCCCGGTAGGCGGCGCTGCGGCCCGGCTCCGCCGTGCGCGCGGCCGCCGCTTCCGTCAGCTCGAGCCCGTAGGCGGCCTCGAAACCGGGGCCCCACAGGCCGAACGCCCGGCGCGGGTGCTCGGCAAGATAGGCGGTTATCGCGGTCTGGGCCGCGGCTGCGGCGCAGGGCGGCGCTGCGCCTGGGCCGCCCGCCGCCCGCGCCGGCTCTCCTTCACCGGTGAGGCGCTCCACCTTGAACGTCTCCGACAGCGCGCGCGGCAGTGCCGCCACCGCCTGCGGAGGAAGACCGGCCACCAAGCGGTGCGTGCCGTAGATCGCGAGCCCCGGGTCGGCCATGTTGCTGAAGTAAACGAGCGCGTAGTCGTAGGCCGGGGCGCCCGTCGGGGCCGCGTCGCGGGGCGGACGGCCCTCCGGCCCGCCGCTCGGCCCGGCCGCCTCCTCGGCGCGCCGCTGGTCTCTGTAGCGCAGGGCGGTCTCATACCTATGATGGCCGTCGGCGATGACGAAACGGGAATTCTCGAGATGCGTCCGCATGGTTTCCAGCAGGCCGGGGTCGGAAGTGGGCCACAGCTTCGTGGCCGTGCCCGCGTCGTCGACGATGCTCGCCCCCGGCTCCTCCGCGCCCGCTCCCGCTCTCCAGGCGGCGGTGATCTCGTCGCCCGGCAGGTCGTAGAGCAAGAAGACCGGGCTCAGGCTCATGGCGGTAGCCGTCATCAGGCGATAGCGGTCCTCCTTGGGGCCCGACAGGGTGTGCTCGTGCGGGAATACCACACCCTCGTCGAAGTCATAGAGGCGCATGGCGCCAAGAAATCCGTGGCGCTCGCGGAGCTGCCCGTCGGGGCCCGTGAAGGTCTCCTCCACGAAGGTGACCGACGGCTCCAGGTCGCGCGCCAACACGCCGCGCTCCTTCCATTCGGCCAGTTGGGCCGCGGCACGCGTGTACTGGTCGTCGCAGGGCGTGTCGCTGGGGGTGGTGATGCCGAGGTCCACCCGTACCACGTTGTAGGGGCCGGCGGCATACAGGCGGGACTGGAGCTCCGGTCCGATGACGTCGTATGGGGGAGCGACGAGAGAAGTGAGGTCGCCGGCTCGGGGAGCGTACCGCCACGCACGGAACGGGACCGCTGTCTCCAACTACCTCTCCTTGGGTCCTTGATCAGACGAGTGGCCGTCCTTGAATGATAGCACCGGCCTCGGGGCGGCTATCCGGAGGTGCGGACGGCGGCGGCCTTCCGAAGGTGACGCGCCGTTGCGTCTCCTCCGACAAGTCGGTACATTGGGTGGAGTGATCCACGAAGGAAGGTGCGCTCATGGGCCTGATGGACAAACTCGCTGCGGGTGTGGAGCGTCTGGCCGAGGGGGCCGACAAGGCGATCGACAAGGGCAAGGCCAAGGTCGGCGAGCTTCAGACCGAGATGCAGATGGACGGCCTGGCCAAGAAGCTCGGGTACTTGGTGTTCGATTTCTACCGAGGGCGTCAGGTCGATCAGAACCTGCGTCAGAAGATCCTCGAAGACATGACTCGGCTGGAGGACCAGTTGCTCAAGGCCAAAGCCGAGGCCGCGGCCAAAGCCCAGGCCGAGGCCGCCTGGAAGGCGGAGCGCGACGCGCAGACCGCGCCGGCCGGGCAGGCCGCGCAGCCGGCTTACACCGCGGATCCGGCCCAGACCGCGGGGCCGGCCCAGGCGGCTGCTGCTCCCGGGGCTCACGGGGCAGGCGCAGCGCAGCCGGAGACCGCGCCGGCCGGGGCTCCCCCCGGAGAAAAGCCCACTTGGGCGGGCGCCGCCGCTCCGGACGCTCCCGGTCCCATCCCCGGCCCTGCCGAAGAACTCTGGCCCGGCGGTGACGACCGGCCCACTGAAGGTGCATAGGGACGCGGCCGATGGCTGACGAGAGGCTCCTTCTCAGTTATCAGGGCCTGCTCGCGCTGCTCGCGGGAGATGCCAAGCTGCGGGCCAGACTTCTGGCCGGCGACCGGTTCCAGGCTAAGACGCCGCTCACGTATCCCGGCCGCCTGGGGCCGGTGGTCGCGTATGTCGGTCTGGCCCCGGCAGAGAGTGCGGACCCAGGGTACTCAGCGGCGCCGGTGCTGCGGGCCACTCTCGATTCGTCGGCCGGCTTCGACCGGGAGCCCGCATCCCCCGAGCCGCCCCCCGCGGAACCATCAGCCGATTCGATGATACGTATCAGCGACGGTGGCGGCCTTATCAAGTGTCTGAGCGAGCAGGGGATGGATCTCGAGATCGACATGATCATGAGCAAGACCGTCTTCCACGCGGTCAAAGAGCACGAGGGGGCCGGCATAGCGGCCGGCCACGTCTACGTGGACGCGCCGCCGGAGGCGGTAGGTGCGGGGTTCTGGCGCTTCATCCAACTGATGGGCGAGGTCATGGGGCTGCGGCACGCCAAGTACAAGGACGCCCTGGTGCAACTCGAACGCCGGCGCGACGCGGACTCCGACACCCTGGGCCGGCGCCCGAGCTAAGCCCCGGGGTCTCTTGCCGTAGGCGGCTCTCTAGCAGATGGTGACGAAGGTCTCCAACACGGGGGGGTTCTCGAGGTGCCGCTTGACAGTACACATGTCGGCCGCGCGTACCACAGCTCTCGAGTACTTCTGCGGGAAGTCGGCGGGCAACTTGATCTCCATGGAGACCTTCCTGAGTGATTTGGTGCCCTCGTCGCGCTCCTCGCGGAGGACGATGCCTGCTCCTTCGGTGGAGAGCCCACGCTCTTGGAGGAAACTGAGCACGTATATGCCCGCGCATGTCCCTATGGAGGCGATGAAGAGGTCAAAAGGCGCGGGAGCGGTCTCGTCGCCGCCCTCGGTCGCCGCTTGATCGGTCTCGATGACGAAACCCTTGTAGCGGGCGTGGACCTTCTTGTTGCCGGGAAAGAAGACTTCCATGTCCATCGTCGTGCTCCTATCGCCAGGTGTCGTGAACGCCAGGATAACCCAGAGGACCTACCGGTACCTGGAGGTTGTGCCAAAGGAGCTTGCACCAAGCACCTGGAGGGCGGCGCAGAAGATCGGACAGGGTCAGCGGCCGGAGTAGTCCATTCTGTCTGTCTTCGCCCTGTCCACGAGGTCGGGCTCCTCGGGCAACGACGACAGCCGGCTCAGTTCATCGAGCGCGTCGAGCATCCGGCCGAAGCCCTCTTCGATGGCCAACGCCAGGTAGAACAACTGCGACCGGTCGAGTGTCGCCGCCTGTTCGAAACCGCACTCCGGGCACCATAGCCTCATGCCCCACAGCGACTCCTCCTCCTCTTCCCAATCGAGAGCCTGTATGAGCGGGGAGGCGCACGAGCGGCAGAACACCATGGGCGCGGCGGTGCGGGATAGGTTGTTATCCATGCCGTTTCTCATGGTTCTGATATCGGCCGGGAGGGCTGCCGGGTTTAGCGGATACGTCCGCCGGGTTTGCCGCTGCCACCGGTATGGGAATCGCTTGAGGTGGACGCGTCAGCGGCGGGTGTCGACGTGGAGGCACGAGCTCATGGATCTGCGGAAGGCCAGGAAGAGCCTCATGGAGTTCCGGTCCCGGCTTCTCGACCGCGAGGGGGAGATCGGGGAATCGTTGGCCGTATCCCTGGAGGAAGAGGCCGACGAGGAGTCGTCCGACCAGCACCCGGCCGACGTAGGCACGGTCACGTTCAGCCGCGAACTGGATCTCACCCTCCAGGGGAACGTCGAGCGCCTGCTGGCCCAGGTGGAGAGGGCTCTGGAGAAGATCGACGAAGGCACCTATGGTCGTTGCGACCGCTGCGGACTCCCTATCGACCCCGGCCGCATGGCCGCCGTCCCCTACGCCACTCTCTGCATCGAGCATCAGAGAGAGCTGGAGCGCTCCTAGAGCCTAGGCATCGCCCTGCTTCTGACGACTCCACCGCGATCACAGCAGAGCAGAACTCCAAAACGTCTTGACGTTATAGTGCTAAGAGTGGATACTGCTTGCATGACTCAAGCGTTGAGAAGGAGCACGATCTACCTGGATCCGGAGTTGCATCGGGCACTGAGGATCAAGGCCGCGGAGACCGACCGTTCTGTCTCCGATCTCGTCAGTGATGCAGTGAAGTTGGCCTTGACCGAGGATGCCGAGGATCTCCAAGCGTTCGAAGAGCGTGCTTCGGAGCCCGACCTTCTATTCGAGACCGTGGTGAAGGCTCTCAAGGCGAATGGGAAGATATAGGGTCTTCATCAAGCCCTCCGCCGTTCGGGAGATCGAGGGCATCGCCGACAAGAAGCAGCGACAACAGATCACCGAGAAGATCGAGGCCTTGAGTGACGATCCTCGTCCTTTGGGCTGCGAGAAACTGACAGGCCGAGAGCAATACCGAGTGCGGCAGGGGGCTCATCGCATCTTCTACGCGATCGAGGACGACCGCCTCGTGGTGTGTGTGGTCAAGGTAGGTCACAGAAGCAGCGTCTATCGGTGAGCGAACGTGATCCGCCGGGCGAAGAGAAAGCCCCCCGGCGTTTCCAGCGGGGGGCATCATGAATCTACGGCATGGTGGGCGGCACCTGCGCCTGCCGCATCACTCAGCCGGCGCCTTGGTCAAGGCCTGCTCGAACTCTGCCGGATCTGTATACACGGTTGCGCTTGGGTAGGCCGCTCTCAGGTTCAGAAGGCTGAGATTCTCGGGTGTGCCGGGCAACTTCTCGTAGATGTCGAAGCGGAGCGTGCGGTCCTCACCCTCGTTCATGATCCGCCACTCGATCGGTTGGCCGGTCTCGGCATCGACCAAGTAGACGTTCCTGCTTCCTTCGCCGTCTTGGACAGGGCGCTTCTCGACGAAACGTACCGCATCCCTGCCGTCGACCTGCTCTTGACCGTCCTCTTGCGCCAAGCCTGAGGTGAGCAGATCACGGATCATCCTCTCATACGACTCGCCTGGGACCTTCGGCTCAGCAAGGTTGGCGACGGTCTCATCCTGCATCTCCAAGATGCTGTTGGTCCGAGCGTCGTACGCCTGGTGCAGGCCGGAGCCGTCGATGGCCACCTCCTGCAACCCGCCACTTCTGGTCTCGGTCATCCCCCGGTACTTCCAGGGCTCGTCGCTGTAGGACCAGTTCTCTTGTACGAATGTGCTGCCGTCGGTGTCGACGCCTGTGATCTTGATGTGCAGCACTTCTCCGTCGGCTATCGTGACCGCCGCCAGCGCTTTGTCGATGGTCAGGGGGCCGTTACCCCTGAAGACCCCGCTCAGGCCGAGCACAGCCAGGACGATCACCGCCAGCGCGCCCACGGCGCCGACGCGCAGCACAAGGGATCGCGATCGCCGTGAGCTTGTCCGTCTATCTCCTGTGATCTCGCTCATCAGATACTCCTTCTGCTGATGCAGGAGAGCATCTGGGAAGGCCCGCTGCTCCGGAGGCTGATGGTCGTTCATGAATGACCTCCTGCTCATCTACGGTTTCAGGACACCGGGCGCCGGCTGCCCGTATAGGTCGAGAAGTCCGCGCAGCCGCCTCTTTGCGCGGGAGAGACGGGACCCGACCGTGCCTACCGGTAGACACAGCGCGTCTGCGGCTTCTTCATAGGTGAGCTCCATCCAGACACAGAGGACCACAAGGTCCTGCTCTCGCTTGGGAAGACCGCCGAGGATGTGGAGCAACTCCCGCATCCTCTCCTCCTCGGCCAGCTTCTCCACCACGTCCTCATGCGGGCTCCACGACTCCGAGGGCGCGGGAATACGCTCGAGGGCCGCCCTATACCGGCGCTCTGCGCGCCTGCGGTTGCGCAGTACATTGGTGGCGACGCCGAGCAGCAGAGGGAGCGCGGAGTCACGCTCGAGGCTGATGTCGGCGCGCTTGCGCCACAGCTCAAGGAAGACGATGGAGGTCAGATCCTGGGCGGTCGCCCAGTTGCCGCAACGTCGGAAGAGGTAGTTGTAGACCGACGTGGCGTGCCGTTCGAAGAGTTCGCCGAACGCGGCCGCCTCCCCCTCGAGGGCTCGTTCCCATAGTCTGCGGTCTGAATAGGTGCTCATGTAGAGGTAGTGTCCGTTCATCGGAAGAACCTTCCCAGCGCGACGGGGTGAGTGACACGTTCGCGTCATTCCCTGGTTCGGCATGGGAAGGCAATACTACCCGACTGCGCGCCGGTCCCGGCGATTCCACCTTTGGTTGTATCCACGCCCGCTTCGTCCTTCGCTACCCTGCGATGCCTCGGCTACGCAACAAGGAGGAGGACATCATGAAAAGCGTGCGCCTGATCGGCCGTCTGGCCACCGATGTGGAGGTCAAGGAGGTGAATGGGGGCTCCAAGGTCTCGAGCTTCATCCTGGCCGTGGATCGCAACGCGGAAGAGGCGGATTTCTTCCGGATCAAGGCTTGGAACAGCCAGGCCGAGGCGGCGGGGGCAAGTAGACATCTCTCACCGGAATTGCACGGGCTGCCGGTTACAGCTATCTGCCAAGCAAGAGCGCGCGCGTTCCGCTCCTGTTCGCACAGACCGCCCCCAGCGAAAAGGAACAAGGAGCAGTACCCCGGAACCGTTCGGGACCTGACGTCGGTCGTAGACTCAGATGTACTTTCTTCAGTCCAGCAGCCGGAGGCTCCTGATGCGACAGGACCATGATACTGAGCGGAGGAGGGGATGCGGAGAAGTGCTTTCGAGAGAGCGATCGCAGCTTGTGTTGCTGTGCGTCGTAAGCCTGCTCGCAGTCACGGCCATCGTCCTTCTGTCCGGCTGCAGCGGGTCATCGATCTCGACGACTACTATCCCGTCGACCACTCCGACGACTCCTGTGACGGTAGCTCCATCCTCCGCGTCGCTTCCCGCAAGGGATGTGTTGGCTGCGGCAGCCGAGCCGGTAATGACGACCTCTCCCTGGGCCGTATCCTGGCCGTCCCCAGAAGCCGCCGAGGCGGCGAAGTCGGCCGTATCGGACTGGCCTCCGGGGATCGCGATGGTTGTCCTCACCACCGGGTATGAGCTCTACGTGGTGGACCACGCCGGCCTCAGATGGGGCCAGGAGATGCAAACGCGGCCCGTGAACACGAGTCCGGCCACGTCCACACCGTTCGATGGTGTGGCCGTCAGCAACAACCAGGAGTTCGTCGCCTACGTCGATCACGCGAAGGAGGTTGTCGTCCGCTCCATCAGAGACGGCGCCGAGGTCGGGCGTCTCCCGTATCTGGCCGAACGTGAGACCTACTTGCGGTGTGTGTCGTCCAGCGGCAACCTGGTCGTCCTTGTCTCGAGCAGTCCGGATGCACCTAAGGGGACGACCGGCGCCCGAATGCCTCGTAGGGTCACTATCCTGGACATGAGAAGCGGCGAGGCGACCATCAGGCCGCCGCTCGAAGATCTGGTCAAAGAACGCACCGCCGGTGATCCCAAGACGCAGTTCACGCTGTACTCCGTCGAGTGGTTGTCGGAAGAGCGACTTCTCGTCCAGTACAGCGGCGTGGGTGAGATCACCTATTCCTATGACATCCATAGCAACACCATGGAGCCAATCCCAGGCATGAGCATGGTCTCTGCCGTGAGCAATGGCGGCACAGTCTACGGGTGTAGTGACGACCCACAAGTTCCCAACCCAGTAGTCTGGGATGGCTCAGCCACCCAAGCACTCGCACTCGATGCTGGTTCGTACGCCTTGGGTGGCGCCTTCAACCACACGGGTGAGGCGCTCGCGATCCAGGTGATGTCCCCCACCCATCAGGCCCGTGGCTGGCAACTCTATCGCCTGAGCGAAGCGTGTTGGGAACGCTCAGGCACAGTCGCAACGAACTCGTGGATGAAGGCGGCTCCACGCGCGCTGAGCTTCGACGGCACTTTCGCCGTTGCTGCCCTGGAGGGCGGCCTTGAGTGGGAAAACGGTCAGAACGCGGCACTTCTCTCCTACGACTTCCAGACGGGCACATGGCAAGAATGGCTGGGGCCGGACGACCTCCTGGTCAACTTCGGCCAGTTTCCCTTTGTGGCGATCATCCCGACAGCATCGCCGGCAGAGCACCAATAGGGCATCTTTCGCGCTCTCTGTAGAGAAGTCGGCCCCTGACCCAGCGTCTACGGCAGCATTTGGTCGCCAAGCTCACGCAGGAGGGCGGCGCACTCCGCGCGAAGCACGGGCGCGTCATGCCGGGCGATGAGCCACGAGGTGTCGTCGACATCTGAGTACTGGTGAGCAAGCTGATTTCGGAAGTCAACGATGCGGCGTGCATGAGTGATCCGCTCGAAGAGTTGCGGCGATAATCGCGAGAGAGCCGCCATGGCCTCCCCGACGATGATGAACTCACGTTCCACCGCCGAGCGTATCAGTCCACTGGAGCGGTAGGCTTCGAGATCTTGGTCCGTGAGCGCGCTCTCAATGGCTTCACAGGCATCAACGACATCGTTCAGGTATGCAAGCTCGTTACGCTGCATAGAGAAGCTGCTTCTCGCGATCGATCGCGCGGGCTATGTAAGGGTTCTTCACGGCGCCAACCATCACCAGGTCTACCTTGCCAAGGAGGCTGCGCAACTCGTCGAGCAGACCGAAGTACGCGTCGACCAGGGCATAGGACTCATCGGGCGCGAACTCCACGAGAAGGTCAATGTCACTGTCGCCGGGACGGAAGTCATCGCGAAGCGAGGACCCAAAAACGTATAGCCGGCGAACACCAAAGCGTTCACACGCCCCGATCACGGCCTCTCTGTTCTGCTCCAGTTGACGGACCGTTGCCTCACCTCCAAGACTCATGGCAACGATAACCGCTACCGCGTGCCACTGGACGACCAAGTTGGGTACGGGCGAAGAAACGACCCAGTTCGGAGCCGCGCCGGTATCGTTGATGGATATGATTCCATCTTTGGTTGTATTCGCCTAGCGCCATCCGCCCGCTACGCTTCGTCTCCTGGGCCTGCGGATTGACTCCGCGCCTGGGAACGCTAATGAAAGCGAAGAGGAGGAAACCATGAACAGCGTGCACCTGATCGGCCGTCTGGCCACCGATGTGGAGGTCAAGGAGGTGAATGGGGGCTCCAAGGTCTCGAGCTTCATCCTGGCAGTCGACAGGAACGCGGAAGAGGCGGACTTCTTCAGGATAAAGGCCTGGAACTCCCAGGCCGAGGCTGCCGGCGACCACCTCGGCAAGGGGCGCCGCATCGCCGTCGAAGGTTCACTGCGGCAGGACGTCTACGAGAAGGACGGCGAGGAGCGCAAGGCGGTATCGGTGGTCGCGAAACGGCTGGAGTACCTGTAGCCGCGCCGCGATCGGGCCCGGCGCCCTCCAAGGGCGCCGGGCTCCCGGTCACCATCGCTGCGCCGGACGGCCTGGTGAAACATCTCAACAGACAGACGTGAGCCAATGAACAGCCCTGAGAGTCTGCTTCTCGTTGACACAGCGGCTTCCGCCATGGAAACTGTGTCCACTGATCATCTCCTCGACCGGGATCTGCGGGAAATGCCGGTGACGGGACCCTTTGATGCTTCCGAACAGCGAGCCAGGGCCGTGGCAGCGAAGCTCAGCCTGCCCCACATGGGCTTCGTCCACAGCCGTTCGCGGCTGCGCGCCCGGCTCGAGCCGGTCCGCAACGGAGGCGTGGTCTACGTGGTCGCCGGGCCTGGATATGGGAAGACGGCCTTCATCGTCGATCTACTTTCTTCCGCTGCCGGCCGCACCGTGTACTTCTCTCTGGACGAGGGTGATCGGGACCCTGTGCGGTTTCTCAGCTACTTCATGGCAGGTCTGGGGATGGAGCCGCCGGACGTCGTCGGCGCCTCGTCCCTCGAGTGGCAGGTCCCCGGAGCCGGCGAAGGACCAGTGCTCGATCTCACGGCCGGGTTGATCGACTTCATGTCCGGCCTCTCCGGCGAGCAGGTGTTCGTAGCTGTCGACGACTTCCACCTGGTCGATTCGTCGCCCCAGGTCGTGACCGCGCTGGAGTTCATCATCAGGGGGATGCCACCCGGGTGGACCATGATCGTGTCGTCTCGCCGCCCGCTTCCCCTACGCCTGGACAGAGTCAGCCTGGGCGGCCGTCTCGTTGAGCTTCAAGCCCGCCACCTGCGCCTGACGCCGGGTGAGGTGGCTGCCTGGGCGCAATACAACTGGGAGGTGAAGCTACACGCTGAAGAGACGCGTGCGCTCTGGCGCGTCACCCAGGGTTGGCCGGCGGCGCTGGTGCTCCTGGGCGGGCGTCTGCGGCCCGGAGAACCCGGCACCGTCTGCAGAGACATCTCCGAGGCCGTCTCCCGAGGGCGTGACCTGAGGGCCTACGTCGAGGAGGGCGTTCTCTCCGGCCTCGATCAGGAGACCAGCCAGGCGCTGCTCAACGCGGGCCTGCTCCCCCGGGTCATGTTCCCCCGGGACGATGGCTTCTTCCGCGAGTCGGCCAGGGACACGGAGGCGGCATTGGAGGACTGTGTCTCGAGGGGGTTCCTGGTCAGCCGGTCGGGGCGCCGCAGCTACACCATCCACCCGCTCATCCGAGGGTTGGCCAAGCGGCAGATCGCCCAGACCGATTCCAAGATGGGGCAGCTCGATCGCGCCGCCATGCACCTGGAGAGCCTCGGCGATATCGAGGAGGCGGTATCGCTCTACCTCCGAGCCGGTCGGTTCATGCAGGCGGCCCGTCTTGTACGCTCGCTGATCCTGGTCTCACTCAACACCACGGCGCGCTGCACCCGGGAGGAATGGGCGCGTCTCATACCAGACGAGGTCTCTGGGGATGACGAGGCACACGCTTGGCTGATGGTCGCCAAGGCCCGGATCCTCCAAGACCGGTCCGACTACTCACAGGCCGGCGCGCTGTATGAACGCGCTGCGCAGGTCGTCAGCGCGCGGGGTGACAGGGAAGGCCTGTTGCCGGTGCTGCTGAGCTTGGCCTTCTGTCTCTATACCCGGGGACTGTGGGAGGAAGCACTGACCGTCTTGATTCGGTGCAGGTCTCTGGCCGGGACTTCTCTCGAGAAGGCGGAGATATTGATACCCGAAGGCGGCCTGTTGGTCGGTCTGGGCCGGTGGGACGAGGCGGTGGAGAAATGGGAGAAGGCCTTGGCCCTCGCGCCGGTGGAGCTCAGGCCGGCGTTGTCGTGGCGTGTCCACGGGCATCGAGCCCGGCTCTTCTACTGCTTGGGCCATTACCGCTTGGCCAAGCTCTGGGCGGAGCGGATCCCGGCCGGCGGGAACGGCAGGGGCACTCTCTCTCATGCGATGGCGCTCAGCGGGCTCTCAGTGTTCTCGTGTCTCACCGGCGATTACGGCAGGGCTGCCAAGCTGATCCAGGAGTGCCTCCGTCTGCCACGCGCCCGCGGCCACGCGTTGGTCGAGATACCCTGTCTTCTCGGTCAGGCTATGCAGGCCGAAAGTAGGTGGGACTACCGGGGCGCGGTGGCGAGGATGGTGGAGACTCGGGCTCTTGCCGCCCAGGCCGGCGATCCCGAAGAGACGTTTCGGGCCGAGATGATGCTCGGCGACTTGTGCCGGCGCACCGGCAATGCGGAGCGCGCCTTGGAGCATCACCGGACGGCTCTGGCGGTCGTCGAAGGGAAGCATCTGGCCGTGTTCCAGCGCATGCTGGCCGTCGGCGCCACGGGAGCCGATCTGGTTGTGTTCGGGAAGGGGACGGAGGCGCAGCCCACTCTCGAAGAGACGGTCCGGCACAGTCGCAAATGGGGATTGAAGAGCTCGTTGGTCCCGGCCCTCTTCTATCTGGGCTGGTTGCACGCCCTCGCGGGCCGGGAACACGAGGCGGCTCGTTGTCTCACCGAGTCGATGCGCATCGCCGACGAGCACGGGCACGTGCACTACTTCGGTCAGGAAGCCAGGGTCGCGATCCCGATCCTCGCCTTGTGCGACAGGTTCGGGGCCGGCTCGTTCGTCAGGGAACAGATCATGCCGCTGATGCCCGATCGTCTTCGGGCACACTTCCTCGCGCTGGCCGAGGGTAGAACCTACCCTACCGATGTGCCCTTGGGGCCGCCCCGGCGCAGAGACCTGTGGAGACCCGCGGCGGAGGAGCGGGCGGGTGCGGACCAACTGGCTCCGACGGTGATGGCGGGCATGGAGGCTCTGACCGATCGCGAGCGCGACATCCTCAAGATGGTCGCACTGGGCATGCCCAACAAGGTGATCGGGGCCAAGCTGTTCATCACGGAGAAGACGGTGAAGACCCACACGAATCACATCTTCCGCAAGCTGGGAGTGGCCAGCCGCCTCCAGGCGACGCTCGTTTTCCAGAACTACCAGCGTGTTCTCGCCGCTGAGACGATGAAGCGGGGCTCCCACAGATAGATGAGCCGCCCCGGGGCCGGCCGGGGCGGGCCGGGGTACCCCCGTGGGCGGCTCGGGCAAGATAGGGACCTGCTCCAGTGCCGGCTATGGCTCCAACTGTAGGGGTATCTCGATCACATTGATGGGGGAGCCGTCCTTCCCCGACTCTGAGGACACTATCAGGGCTCCGAGGCCTGGCTTGTCCACAGTGAAGGACACGGTCTCATCGAACGTGCCACGGGTGCCCGTGCCCGACGTGGCGTGCGCCACCTTCTCGGCGATGATAAGGCCGTCCCAGTTGACGACCTCGATCTTGAACACAGCCTCGAAGACGTTGGCGGTGCCGGTCACTCGGAGGGGACTGCTCACGGTGTTGCCTAGCGTGGGCGATTCGACCAGGATCGCGGGCGACAGGTCCTCGAAGTCCGCCCGGGTCATCGGGTGGTCGATGATGATGCCCTCGCCGCCGAGCACGTCTATCGGCTCACCGTCGAGCTTGAAGTTGACGCCCTGCACCGTGGGGAACTGGGTCAGCGTGAACACTACCTCAGCCAGGCGCATGAACATGGACAGACTGCCTCCGCCCGAGGAGTACTCTTTGGAAAGATCCACCGTGGCTATGCCGTCGGCGATCGCGAGGCCGAGGAAGGTCGTGCCCTTCGGGATGTTGCTGACCATCCCCCCGGTCTTCTCGGCCTCGGTGGGCCCTTCGAGCAGGGCTCTCATCGCAGCGGCTCCCACCTGCTGGGTCTTGGAGACGACTCGGTTCGCGGCGCAGACCTTCTCGTCCTTGGAGAAGTACGCCTTGAGCGTGATCGTGTCCGCTGAAGGCTGGGTCGTCACGGTCGTATCGGGCGCCGAAGTCGTGGTGGTGGTCTCTTCAGGAGCTTCGGTCGTGGTGGTGGTGGCCTCGACCACCTCGGTGGTGCTGGTGCTGACCGTGCCCCCGTCGCCGACATCGCTGCTGCTGCCGCAGCCGGTGGCGACGATCATCAGGGCGGCCACTATGACGGCCAGCAGACCGGCCGTCAAGGCCCGCCTGGGTAGATCGATCAAACGGCTTCTCATCGGTGCGTCCTCCTTCAAAGGTGAACCCTATCCGTCCTCATGTTTGACCATGGACTTAACAGGCCCGCCGCGTTTGGGTAACGATCGTGTTACAGGTCACCTGCCGGAAGCGTGACGACGAATCTGGCTCCTCCTTCCGGGACATTGCCGGCAGCGACCTCTCCGCCCAGCAGGCGGGCGTTCTCGCGGGCGATGGCCAGCCCTAGACCGCTTCCCCGGCTGGACGAGCGGCTCGGGTCCGCCTTGTAGAAGCGATCGAAGATATGGGGGAGATGATCGATGGGGATGCCCGGACCGCTGTCGGTGACCGCTATCTGGACGGTCTCGGTGGCATCGGGCGCCGCGGCCGTGCCGCGGCGCGCCTCTATCCTCACCGGCGCAGCCCCGTGTCGGAGCGCGTTCTCCACGAGGTTGACTACGGTGCGTTCCAGCCGGCGTCTGTCCACGAGGACGATGAATCCGTCGGTCGCGGCGGGCCGGATACCTGCAGCGTCGTCGCCCAGCTCTGCGCCGTGCGTTACCCTGACGTCGACCGTCTCATTCCAGCCATGGGCTCGGACCAACTGTGTCAGGAACAGACCGAGATCCACCGGCTCGATGACCGTCTCGACCGCCTGGGCGTCGAGACGGCTGATCTCGAGAAGGTCGTCCACCAGTTGGCGCAGACGCGTGATGTCGGTGCTCACCATCGTCACGAGCCGGCCCACCTCGGGCGGGCAGACGGAGGGATCGGCTTCCAGTTTGGTCTTGAGCAGAGATGCCTCACCAACCAACGCCGAGACCGGGGTGCGGAGCTCATGGGTGACGTCGGCCACGAAGCGCCGCTCTCTCGCCTGGCCGGCCTCCAGGTCCTTCATCTTCGCCTGCAGGTTCTCCGCCATCTGGTTGAACGAAGCCGCCAGGACGCCGAATTCGTCAGAGCCTGCGGGCAGGCGGATATCGAGGTCTCCCTGGGACATCTGAGCCGCGGCCTTGCTGGCCTCTCGGACAGGCCTCACCACGGCTCGGGCAAGCAGATAGCCGGCGATGGCGCCCAGAACGGCTAGGATCGATCCGCCGATGGCAAGGATGTTCCGGAGCCGGGCCAGATCGGCCAGGCGGGTGCCCTGGGGATAGAAGAAGTAGACCGTGAGCTCGCCGGAGCGCAGCTGAGAACCCACGATGATCGTGCGTTCGTTTTCCGTGGTGCGCTCGTTCCTGACCGTGACCGTTTGGAATCCGATGCGGCCCTCGGCCACTTTCGCGGCCAACTCGGGCGTGACCGGGGCCCTGGTGACGTCCGGTCCCGAGACGTAAGGCAGAGGCTCGGAGCGGACCTCCATGAAGGTGTTGAAGTCCCCGCGGATCTGGAAAGCGGTCATCAGGTCGGTGTAGTCAGAGGGTCCCGGCTCTTCCGGCAGCATCGAATCGGCCACCGTGAGATTCTGCCTCGACTGGCGCAGCGCGTCGGACAGGGCGCGCTCGTCCTGGGCGCCCTTCGTGATGAAGTAGGCCGAAAGAGCGAGCGCCAGAGCGGTCACCACCACGGCGGCGACGAAAAGGAGAGCGATGCGCCGTAGCAGAGAGCGACGGGCGCGAGGCAGGTGTCGGACCTGTGGAGACATCAGCCCACGTCGTGACGATCTGCCCTGTAGCCGACCCCACGGACGGTGAGGATCAGGGCGGGATGAGCCGGGTCCTCTTCGATCTTGGCCCGCAGCCGCTGCACATGTACGTCGACCAGCCGGCTGTCTCCGAGATAGGAGTAGCCCCATACGAGTTCGAGCAGCTGGTCGCGGGTGAGCACCTGCCCCGCGTGGCGGGTCAACTCGTAGAGCAGCCGGAACTCGGTGACCGTCAGGGGGATCTCCCTGGAGTCGCGGCGGACTACGTACGCGCCAGGGTCGATGGTGAGAGGGCCCAGGGTCAGAGCCGGGGGAGTCGCGGGGATGGCCTCCGCGGACCCGCCTGCGCCCGCCTCCACGTCCGCGCCCGCCCCCGCCACCGCCGCTGCGCCCGCTCCCAAGACCTCCGACCCGGCAGCCGGGACCCTGACGGAAGCGCGACGAAGCACAGAACGCAACCGGGCTATCAGTTCGGGGAACTCAAAGGGCTTGGTCACGTAGTCGTCGGCGCCGGCCTCGAGCCCTTCGACCACATCTGAGGTGGACGCGCGAGCCGTCAGCATCACGATCGGCACCAGTGAGATCTTGCGGAGTTCCCGGCACACCGCGAAGCCGTCCAGGCCGGGGAGCATGACGTCGAGCAGCACCAAGTCGGGCGGGCTGGAGGCGAACGCGATCAATGCAGAGGGCCCGTCCTCGGCCGTCGCGACGCGGTAATCCTCTCCTTCCAGACCCAGGCGGATCACCTCACGCAGAGAGGGATCGTCTTCCACGATGAGCACACGCTCGTCCACACCTGGATTATACCGCTCGGGCAGATACCGCTCACGGCGTACACCGGTGTCGCGTGAGAAGGAGGGAATTCGGCGCAAAGAGCGCACATATTCGTTTTGACAGCCGATATATGGGGTGCTAGCATCCGCACTGCACAAGATATGGTATCGGGTGACCACGACGCCGATCTGCGCGTGCCATCGCGCTTGTACGCTGCTGGTAACGGAAGTGCGGTCCTACTCCAGGAAAGGCGGGGGTCTTGTGAACTGCCCATACTGCGGTTTTCCCGACAGCCGGGTGATCGATTCCCGCGAGACGGAGGGCAAGGAAGCGATCCGGCGCCGCCGGGAGTGCATGGCCTGCACGCAACGGTTCACCACCTACGAGAAGATCGAGGAGATCCCCATCATGGTGGTGAAGCGGGACGGCAGCACCCAGCTCTTCCATCCCGACAAGCTGCTCCGAGGACTGATGCGGGCGTGCGCCAAACGCCGTGTCCCTGCGGAGCGGCTGCAGGGGGTCGTGGCCGACATCGAGCGAGAGCTCAGGGAGGAAGCCGCGTACCAAGTCTCGTCCGAGCGGGTGGGTAAGATGGCTCTCGAACGTCTGCAGCAGGTGGATCTGGTGGCGTACGTCCGGTTCGCCTCCGTCTACCGTCAGTTCGAAAGCGTGGAAGAGTTCAAACACGAGCTGGAGATGCTTGCGAGAGAGGGGATACGATGACCGTCGCCGAATTGCGGGCCCTGTCCGTAGAGCTGGAAAGCAATCTGTCCCCCAGCGCCAAGAAGGTCTTGGAGAAGCGCTATCTCAAGCGGACTCCGGAAGGCGAGCCGTTGGAGGCGCCGGTCGACATGTTCGCCCGGGTAGCCGAGAACATCGCCGAGGCCGACCGTCTCTACCACCCCGAGAAGCCGCTCGACCGGACCGTCGCCGAGTTCTTCGCGGTGATGGCCAGGCTCGAGTTCCTGCCCAATACCCCGACGCTCATGAACGCGGGGCGGGAACTGCAACAGCTCTCAGCTTGCTTCGTGCTGCCGGTGGATGACAGCATGGAGTCGATCTTCGGGGCGATCAGGGACGCGGCGCTCGTGCACCAGTCGGGAGGAGGTACGGGTTTCAGCTTCAGTCGCCTGCGCCCCAAGAACGACCTGGTGAAGTCCACCATGGGTGTCGCCAGCGGACCGGTCTCGTTCATGCGGGTCTTCGATATGGCCACCGAGACCATCAAGCAGGGCGGCACCAGGCGCGGCGCCAACATGGGCATCCTGCGGGTGGACCATCCCGACATCATCGAATTCATCCGAGCCAAAGAAGACGAACATATCCTCAACAACTTCAATATCTCGGTGGGCGTGACCGAGGAGTTCATGGGAGCGGTGCTCACCGGGGGCGACTACGCGCTTCGCAACCCGCGCCGCCATGAGGAAGTGGGTCGTCTGAACGCCCGCGAGGTGTTCGATCTGATCGTCGACCTGGCCTGGAAGAACGGCGAGCCCGGTATCGTCTTCCTCGATAGGCTCAACCGGGACAACCCCACACCGGGGCTGGGCGAGATCGAGTCGACCAATCCTTGCGGCGAGCAGCCTTTATTGCCCTACGAGAGCTGCAACCTGGGCTCCATCAATCTCGCCATCATGTTGAAGGACGGGGCGATCGATTGGGAGCGTCTGCGCCGCGTGACGCGCACGGCGGTCCACTTCCTCGACAACGTCATCGACATGAACCGCTATCCCCTCGCCGAGATCGGCGAGATGACGCGCAGCAACCGCAAGATCGGCCTGGGCGTCATGGGCTGGGCGGACATGCTGGTCGAGCTCGGCGTTCCCTACGACTCCGAAGAGGCGATCCGGCTCGCGCATGAGGCGATGGGCTTCATCCATGAGGAGGCCATCCAGGCCTCAGAAGAACTGGCCCGCGACCGAGGCGTCTTCCCCAACTGGGAGGAGAGCACCTGGAAGGACCGCGGCCGGCAGGTCCGCAACGCCACTCTCACCACCATCGCGCCCACCGGCACCATCTCCATCATCGCGGGGTGTTCCAGCGGGGTGGAGCCCGTGTTCGCCCTAGCGTTCATCCGCAACGTCATGGACAACACCGAGCTTCCCGAGGCTCACCCTGTGTTGGGGCGGGTGTTGAAGGAACGCGGCCTCTATTCAGAAGGCCTGATGAAGGGTATCGCGGCGGTCGGCGGGCTGCACGACATGGACGTGCCCGAAGACCTCAAGGAGGTCTTCGTCACCGCGCACGACGTCACTCCCGAATGGCATATCCGCATGCAGGCGGCGTTCCAGGACCACGTCGACAATGCCGTGTCGAAGACCGTCAACTTCCCCAACCAAGCCAAACCTGAAGATGTGGAGCGCGTCTACCTGCTTGCCTACGAGCTGGGGGTCAAAGGGGTCACCATCTACCGCGACGGTTCCCGGCAGGACCAGGTGCTCAACATCGGAGAGGTCAGGCGCGAGGGAGCCGACGGCTCGGACGGCGCGCCGCTCCAGATGGAGTTGGGGCCCCAGGGCACGCCTATCATGCCGGTCCGGCCCAGCCGCTCCCCGGTGCTGCGTGGAGAGACCCGGGAGAAGGTGACCGGTTGCGGGAGCCTCTACGTGACCGTCAACGAGGACGACTACGGTCCACGCGAGGTGTTCGCCAACATGGGTAAGGCGGGCGGTTGCGCGTCGGCCTCGACTGAGGCCATCGGGCGGTTGATCTCCCTGGCCTTCCGTTACGGCGTACCCCCGGACAAGATCGTCAAACAGCTCAAAGGCATCCGCTGCCACGTGCCGCTGGGTTTCGGATCCAACCAGATCCTCTCGTGCCCGGACGCCATCGGTCGGGCGCTGGCCGACAAGTACCACATCGGCGGCGACAACGGTGGCCCGGCCGTGGGACAACTGACTATGCCTATCGCCGTGGCGCAGGGAGCCTGCCCGGACTGCGGCGGCGCCATCGAGCATGAAGGAGGCTGCGTGGTCTGTCGGTCGTGCGGCTACTCCAAGTGCGCATAGCAGGCGACAGACCGGTCGGGCGGGCCTGGTAGCACGGGGCGGCCGGCGTCGAGGTGGCCATCTTCATGGACATCGAGCTGGTCTCTGTCGACGAGGCGGAGCACCCCGACGTCTTCGCGGTGACCTTCGACGTCATATACGCGGGAGAGACCTGGTGCCGGTCATGCGTGCTGGTCGACCAGGTGGTGGCTGCAGGAGCGCAGCGGGACGAGCACGCCGTCGTCGGGGCTGCCCGCGACGCCTTGCTGGAGCTCCTGGCCCTAGAACCCGCGCCGGTGTCGTTCTACCTGCGCCTGACGAGCCAGGGGACCGCGGTGCTGGCCCGCGCTACTCCAGGTGGTCGCTGAAGGCCCCCGAGCCTGGTCGGTCACTCAGCTGTGATCCATTCGTTGGTCCAGACCGGCCGAGGCGGCGCCTGGCCTGAATCGAGGAGCGCCGTCCATTCCTCGTCGGTCATCCGCTGGTCCAGCGGGACGGTGAACTCGTAGTAGGCGTAGGATGCTCCGGCGAAGACCTGGAGCTGCCCGTCAAGCTCGAATGCCGCGTAGAACATGAGCGGGTAGCCCGTACCCTCCTCGAGCGCCAGTCCGGTGTTGTAGCTCGTGTGCACATCGGCCACCAAGGGGCTTTTCTCCGCGGTGGGCGAGAGGGTCAGGCCCTGGTCCGAATCTACGTCGAACTGCTCGAGCATCTCCAGGTAGTGCCCGTACTCGGCGATGACGGTACGTTCCTCGGCCGTCAGTTCCTGGCCCGCCAGCTCCTTATCCGCGATCGACCCGAGCGTCTCGGCCACGTAGATCATCATCTCCAGTTTGTTGGTGGACTCGGAGTCGATCAAGTCATGTTTGAGAAGACCCTCCCGCAGGGTGGCCGCCAGCTCCGCCACCTTGGCGTAGAAGGCCGGGTATGGCTCCACATAGCCCCGCGGCATGGGCTCTTCGCCGCCATCTCCCTCAGCCGTCACCGATTGCTTGGCGTACAAGATGGTGTCGTGCCGTAGCTCCGTCCAGCTTCCCAGGGCGGTGTTCAGGCTCTTGCGCGCCCAGGCTCGGGATTTCATGAAGTCGGGCGCGCCGTCCGCCGGGGCCGTCATCACGTGCTGGAGGGCTTCGAGCCAGCCGGTGTAGAGATTGGCCGGCCACAGGTCGGCGTCACGCCCGGCGAACTCCTCGTAGACTTTCTGGATCTGGTCCTCCCAATGGAGATAGCGGTCTTGACCGAAGTCCTCCTTGGCGATCTTGTAGGCCTCATGAGAACCCAGGACCGCCATGGCGTCGAGGCCCATGGGCAGGTCGCGCTTGGCTTCCGGAGGGGACGCCTCGCCGACGTACGCCCACACGAGCTGCTGGAAGGCGTAGGAGTCGGGGATGTAACGCTGACCCATGACCCTGAAGCTGCGCTCGCTCTCCTCCCTGTTGCCGGTGCCGCCCGGGACCACTCCGGAGAGGATCTTGGGCGCGCGCAGCTCGTTCAGTTTCTCGCGGACGGCGGTGATCTTGTCGTCGTCGGCTAGGGCGTCGGGCTCGGGCTGGGCGGTGTCGAACACCTTCCCAAGGACGGACTCCATGTCGTTCACGGTGAGGTCGTCGGCTCTTCCCACCAGGAAGCTGGTGGGCTCGTAGATGGCCAGCCAAGCGTCCTTGGCCTCACCGACCAGCGAAGACGAGACCAGGATGGCGCGGCGCGTGAGGCCGACCGCCTCCTCTTCGCTTATGTCCGGGTTCCGAGGGTTGATGAAGAAGGCGGTGTGCCCGTACCACATCAGAGTCTTGAAGTAGCGCTCCAGCCTCTCGCTGCGGGTGTAGTGGCCGCGAGGCTTGTACTGACTGTAGTCCTCGGTGTAGCCGAGTATGGGGGAGTCGAATGGGCCGCCTGCCGCCTCGATCAGCGCCAATTCAGCCTCTACCTCGTCCCTGACCACGTCGGGTGCCGCCAGCGCGTCCTGGAGCAGGGAGCCCGCCACGGAGAAGAAGGCCATGTTCAAGCGGGCGTCCTCTTTGATGGCTGGGTCGGTAGCGGTGTTCCACTGATCGGAGGCGGCGTTATAGAGAGCCTCAGTCATCGCGATGGCTTGGTCGTAGAGAGCCGCCTCCTCCATGCGCTGGAGCAGGGTGTCGAACAGCCCGTGATAGGCGTTGAGTACGGAGTCTGTGGTGACGAACAGCGGAAGGCCTTGGTAGCGGGCCGTTTCGTAGGCATGCCAGAATTTCCAGGGCCCGTTCAGGGGATCTTGCACGGCGGCGACGAAGCTCTGGCGGGCGAGCACCTGTTTCTGCGCGTCGGTGAGCTGAGCGGCGTCGAGGTTGGTGATGGAGACAAGGTCGATCGGCTGGGACTCAAGATAGGAGGGCTCGATGAAGGGGCTGCCGACTGAGGGCGGCGGCGCGGTGTCAGATCGGAAGAGCACACGTCTGAACTCCAGTCACCG
>CAZQDY010000039.1:0-27258 GCA_964592075.1 uncultured Gaiellales bacterium | reverse complement strand
CAGTCAGGTGCTCTACCATTGAGCTACCGAGGAGCGTAGACCTCGCGTAGTATAGCAATAGACTTACCGTGTGCAATCAAGCGCGGCAGCGGCTTGGGAGGCGTTCGACGATGGGCAGCGGACAGTATCTCGATTGTTTCAAGGCATACGACGTGAGGGGTCGCGTCCCTGATCAACTGAACCCGGCGTTGGCCAGGTTCATCGCTCGTGCCTACGCTGAGCTGATCCGGCCCGGCAAGGTGGCGGTGGGTCACGATATCCGTTTGACGAGCCCGGAGTTGTCCGAGGCGCTGTGTCGCGGTCTGGTCGAGGCGGGGGTGGACGTGGTCGACCTCGGACTGGTGGGCACCGAAGAGGTGTACTTCGCCGTCTTCTCGCTGGGGTTGGACGGAGGGGTGATGGTCACGGCCAGCCACAACCCTCGTGACTACAACGGGATGAAGTTCACTCGCGACAAGGCGCGCCCCATCAGCGCCGACACCGGTCTCATCAAGATGGAGGAGACTGTGATGGAGATGCTGAGACAGGACGGCAACGTCTACTGGGTTCCTCCACCGAGCAGCGGTTTGTCTGACGGCGCCATGCGTGTGGTAGACAACCGAGCGGCCTACGTGGACCACTTGCTGACGTATGTGGACGTGTCGAAGCTGCGGCCTCTCAAGGTGGTGGTCAACGCCGGTAACGGGGGGGCGGGTCCCGTCCTGGACATGCTGGAGCCGGCCCTGCCCTTCGAGTTCGTCAAGATCAACCATGACCCGGACGGGTCTTTCCCCAGCGGGGTGCCCAACCCGATGCTGATCGAGAACCGGGCGGTCACGGCGGATGCGGTGGTTGTGGAGGGCGCCGATCTCGGGATCGCCTGGGACGGGGATTTCGACCGTTGCTTCTTCTTCGATGAGCGGGGCGGCTTCGTGGAGGGCTACTACCTGGTGGGACTGTTGGCCGAGAGAGCTCTCAAACGGCACCCTGGGGCACCCATCATCCACGATCCCCGGCTTGTCTGGAACACCAAGGAGATGGTGGAGGCCGCCGGTGGGCGGTCTGTGGTCTCCAAGAGCGGCCACGCCTTCATCAAGGAGAAGATGCGCGAGGTCGACGGCGCCTACGGGGGAGAGATGTCGGCCCACCACTATTTCAAGGAGTTCTCCTATGCCGACAGCGGGATGATCCCCTGGCTGCAGGTCGCGGAGGCCATGAGCGAGCAAGGGCGCCCGCTCTCGGAGATGGTGGAAGAACGGATCGCCAGGTATCCGGTGAGCGGGGAGATCAACCTTACGCTGGACGATCCCGCGAGTGCGCTGGTCGCCATCAGGCAGAGATACGAGTCGGGCTCGCTGGGCGTGGACGATCTGGACGGCCTCAGCATCGAGTTCGCCGACTGGCGCTTCAACGTGCGCATGTCGAACACGGAGCCGGTGGTGCGGGTGAATGTAGAGACGCGGGGCGACAAGGACCTTCTCCAGAGGAAGACGCAAGAAGTGCTGGGGGCGTTGGAGAGCGCTCGATGAGAGTGGCGTTGGCCCAGATCAATCCGACCGTCGGCGACCTACGCGGGAACGCGCAGCTCATCATCGACCGGGCAAGGGAGGCGGCTGCGGCGGGTGCCGGTGTTGTGGCGTTCCCGGAGCTTGCGATCTGTGGGTATCCTCCGGAGGATCTGCTCCTGAAGGAGCACTTTGTGCACAGGTGCCGGGAAGCGCTGATGGAGGTAGCCGCTGCCTGTCCGGACATGGTGACGCTCGTGGGCGTGCCTTTGCAGGAGAACGGGGCGGTCTACAACGCCGCGGCCGTGCTTGTCGGGGGAGAGGCGGTCGGGTGGTACCGTAAGATCTGGCTGCCGAACTACGCGGTGTTCGACGAGAAGCGCTATTTCGCGCCGGGCGACCGTGTGGTTGTGGCGCAGCTTGGGGGGATGCGGCTGGGCCTGACCATCTGTGAGGACATATGGGAGGAGGGCGGTCCCGGTGAGGCCGCCGCATCGGCGGGGGCGGCGACGGTGGTCATGAACCTCTCGATGTCGCCGTACCACGTCGGCAAGGGTCACGAACGCGAGGTCATGCTGGCGGAGAGGGCGCGTGCCGCTCGGGTCTTCATATGCTATGTGAACGGCGTCGGAGGGCAGGACGAGTTGGTGTTCGACGGCCAGAGCCTGGTGTTCGGACCGGACGGGGGGCTGGTGGCGAGAGGCGCGCAGTTCGCGGAAGAGCTCCTGCTGGTGGATATCCATCCGCCAAGGGCCGAGGCCACTCGTGAATCGGGGTCGGCACGGCGAAACGGGCCCGGGACTGTTGACGTCGCTTCCTCCGGCGGTTCGGGCTCATGGCTGATGGAACTGATCAACGTGGAGACGCTATCCGCCACAGCGCCTCAGACGGCCACCGGCGGTCCACCGACCACGAAGCCGGCGGGCCCGCTCGCGGGTCACATATCTGAACCGCTCGGGCCGGAGGCGGAGGTCTATGGGGCGTTACGCCTGGGGGTGCGCGACTACTGCACCAAGAACGGCTTCAGGCAGGTGGTGATGGGCATCAGCGGGGGAATCGACTCCGCGCTCACGGCCTGCATCGCCGCCGACGCCCTGGGGACCGACAGGGTGAACACGGTCTCCATGCCGTCCCGCTATTCGAGCGGGGGCACCAAGGACGACGCCCGCGAGACCGCCGAGCGACTGGGCGTCAGGTACTACGAGATCCCCATCGAAGGGCTGTACGCGTCGTATCTGGAGAGCCTGGCTCCCTATCTCGCAGAGGGGGCTCCGGGGGTGACGGAGCAGAACATCCAGGCGCGGATCCGCGGCAGTCTCCTCATGGCCTTGTCGAACAGGTTCGGATGGCTGGTGTTGACCACGGGCAACAAGAGCGAAACGGCCGTGGGTTACTCCACCCTGTACGGCGATATGGCGGGTGGTTTCGCTGTACTGAAGGACGTGCCCAAGACACTGGTCTACAGGCTGGCGCGCTACCGGAACTCGCTGGGCCCGGGGGCGGGTCCCATCCCCGGATCCACCATCGACCGTGCGCCTTCGGCTGAGTTGGCCCCGGACCAGACAGACCAGGACACTCTTCCGCCCTACGACGTTCTCGACCGCATCATAGAGGCCTACGTGGTCAGGGACGACAGCGTGGAGGAGATCGTGAAGCAGGGGCTCGACGAGACGCTGGTGCGCCGGGTGGTGGGTATGATCGACGGCAACGAATACAAGCGGCGCCAGGGGGCCCCGGGCGTGCGTATCACGCCGAAGGCCTTCGGAAAAGATCGGCGGCTGCCGATCACCAACCGTTACAGGGGATGAGCGACTACCTCATCAGCGAGAAGGGTCTCGGGGCCTCCGTGGGTGAGGTCTGTCTCCAGTCGGTGGGGTTCGAGTCGCTGCCTCTCGACTCGGGGCAGACGCTCGCGCCCGTCATCATCGCGTACGAGACGTACGGCAGTCTGAACGAGGACCGGTCGAACGCTATCCTCATCTGCCACGCGCTGTCGGGGGACGCGCACGCCGCCGGTTACCACGCCGGGGACGAACGGCCCGGTTGGTGGGAGACCATGATCGGGCCGCGCAAGGGGTTCGACACCGAGCGCTTCTTTGTGATCTGCTCCAACGTCATCGGGGGCTGCAAAGGCAGCACGGGGCCCATCAGCATCAACCCCGCGACGGGCAAGGAGTACGGGATGGACTTCCCCGTCGTGACGGTGGGGGACATGGTGCGGGCCCAGAAGCTCCTCGTGGATCACCTTGGGATCTCCCGCCTGCTTTCCGTATCGGGGGGTTCGATGGGGGGTATGCAGGCCCTCCAGTGGGCGGTCGCGTACCCGGAGGCGGTCGCGTCGTGCATCCCGATAGCGGCCACGCAGAGGCATTCGCCCATGCAGATAGCCTTCAACGAGGTGGGGCGGCTGGCGATCATGAGCGACCGCAACTGGAACAACGGCGACTACTACCGGGGCGACCCCCCCGACAGCGGGCTGGCCGTCGCGCGGATGATCGGGCACATCACGTACCTGTCCGACCAGTCCATGCGTGAGAAGTTCGGCCGCCGTCTGCGCGACAAGAGCGCCCTGGGCTACGACTTCACCATGGACTTCGAGGTGGAGAGCTATCTGCGCCACCAGGGGGAGGTATTCACGCGACGTTTCGACGCCAATACGTACTTGTACGTGACCAAGGCCCTCGACTACTTCGATCTCTCCGGCGGCCATGGGGTGCTCGAGGAGGTGTTCCGAGACCTGCCCGAGGACATGAGGTTCCTGGTGATCGCCTTCAGCAGCGACTGGCTGTACCCGCCGTACCAGTCGAAGGAATTGGTGCGGGCGCTCAAAGGGAACGGGATAGACTGCTCCTATCTTGAGATGAGCTCGTCCTTTGGTCACGACGCCTTCCTGCTGGAGAACAAGGATCTCACTCGGATGGTGTGGCACTTTCTCGAGACAACGGGGCGTCGGAGGGGGTTGCGCTTTGACTAGAGAGCCGGAGGGAGCGGAGGGACGCGTGGTCCCCGAGGCCGAGGAGATCGAGGATCGCCTCCGGCGCGACTACGAGTTCATCGTGGACGCGGTGCCGCGGGGCGCACGTGTTCTTGACTTGGGCTGCGGCGAGGGGACGCTGCTCAAGATGCTGGTGGATCGCAAGGCTGTGCACTGCACCGGCATCGAGATCGTGGAGGAGCGGGTCTATGGGGCGGTGGAAAAAGGGCTGACCGTCCACCACGGCGACTTCTACGAGGGCCTGAGCTATTATCCGGATCAGAGTTTCGATTACGTGATACTGAGCCAGACGCTGCAGCAGGCTCACGACACGGTCGCGGTGCTCACGGAGGCGTTGCGGGTAGGACAGTTCGTGGTGGCCAGCTTTCCCAACTTCGCCCACTGGAAGCCGCGCCTGCAGTTGCTCTTCTACGGACGGGCCCCCGTGACCCGCACACTGCCCTACCAGTGGTACGACACCCCCAACGTCCACTCGCTCAGCATCAGGGACTTCCACATATTCGCCCGCGAGCAGGGGATCCGCATCGTCCGCCGTTTCTATCTGAATAAGAGGGGAAGGGTGCGGTTCTGGCCCAACCTTAGGGCGGGATACGGCGTGTTTGTGCTGGAGAGGACGCCCTTCTCCTGACGGAGGCATGGACCTCATCGGGGCTGGCGCGCCGATGCGGGGCTCACCAGGTGCGGTAGAATGAGCGTCGCTTAGGGCCCATAGCTCAGTTGGTTAGAGCTGCCGACTCATAATCGGCCGGTCGCAGGTTCGAGTCCTGCTGGGCCCATAGCAAAGCCCCGGTATACGGGGCTTTTTGGTGCCGGTCAGCGTGGCCCATAGGCGTAGTCGAGCTCGAAGAAGCCCGTCGGCGGCTCGTACCTCACCTTGGTCACGCCCGCGGTGTACCTGAGGCCTCCCAGGGGCGAGCGATAGTCGCCACGGAGCTGGAGGGCGATCTCGTGCTCACCCGTCCGCAGGCGCACGCGCCTGCTGCAGCTGAACAGCTCCGATTCGAGCGATTTCCTGCACTCGAGACTGAATCCGCCCTTTCCCATTCCGCCGGAGATCTCCGCTGTCGCAGTTCCCCAGCTTCCTTTGAGAGTCAATAGGGCGTGGAAGTCAGGTTGGTCGGGCGCGGGTGAAGCCAGAGTGGGAGCGGAGAGCCCCAGCACAAGGATGATGACGAGCAGTGGCAAGAGCACGCGCTTCAAGGCTACTCCTCTCCTGAGCGGGACGGATCTTGACACGATCCGACCCTTCTGGTGGGTCGGGGACATGTTCAACCCGCGGGTCGGGTGTCCTTCCGCGAGGGAAGTGAACCGCCGTCGCGGCGGTAGGTTAGAATCTTGGTTGTCCGTTCGGACTCTGGCGAAGGGAGAGACCGTGCTTGTCGCCGACCTGCAACGCGTGATCGAGCGGAGAGCGCCCGCCGTCTTGACTCAGGAGGGGGACAACTCCGGGTTGCTGGTCGGAGACGAACGCTCCGCAGTGCGCCGGGTATTGGCGGCTCTCGAATTGACGGGGCCCGTGATCGAGGAAGCCGTGAGCGGGGCGTATGACACCGTCCTCACCCATCATCCGTTCTTGTTCGCGCCGGTCCGTTCCCTGGTGGAGTCGCGTGGCCGCGAGGCGCTGCTCCGGCGACTTGTCATGGAGCGCATGACGTTGATCTCGTGTCACACGAACCTCGACGCCGCGGCGGGAGGCCTGGCCGACATCGCCGGAGAGGGGCTGGGACTGCTGGATATGGAGCCGTTGGAGCCGGCGCCTGCCGGGTGGTTCAAGCTGGTGGGCTTCGTCCCGAAGGAGGCTGTCGAGGCCGTCGCGGCGGCGGTGTTCGCCGCCGGGGCCGGAGGCATCGGCAACTACCGCGATTGCGCATTCGCCGCCGAGGGGACTGGTTGGTTCACGCCGGGCCGGGGCAGCAATCCGACCATCGGTGTCGAGTCGCGTCCCGAACGCACGCCGGAGGTGCGCTGGGAGACGGTGGTGCCTCGGAGCCGTCTGGGCGCGGCGGTGCGCGCGCTCGTGTCGGCTCATCCGTACGAGGAGCCCGCCTTCGACGTGTATCCTGTGGAAGACGTCCTGACGCGCCTGGGCCTGGGACGAGTGGGAAGGCTGGCTGCGCCCCTTTCCGTGGAGGCCCTGGCCGGGCTGGTCAGGGAGACGTTCGAGGTCGGCGATGTATCGTGGTGCGGCGACGGCGGGCGTCTGGTCTCGCGCGTGGCCGTCGTGCCGGGTAGCGGTCGCAGCCTCTTGGAAGCGGCGGCGGAGGTCTGCGACGTGCTGGTGACGGGCGACCTCGGCTACCACGAGGCGGAACGCGCTCTGGAGAGAGGGCTGTCTCTGATCGACGTGCCCCATGGGGGGTTCGAGTGGTGGGCCTTCAAGCGCTGGGCCGGGTTACTGGGCGCTGAGCTCGCCTCGGCGGGGGTGAGGTTGACGCTCTCGGAGCGGTGGCGCCCCGCCTGGGAGCGGATCCCTGGGGGAGCCTGTCGTGACAAGGACGAACAGGCGGAGGAGCCCGTGGTTGGTCGAGTGCGGCTGTGGATCGATGGAGGCTCCCGAGGCAATCCGGGCCTGAGCGCCATCGGCGTCGTGGTGGAGGACGATCAGGGGCGGGAGCTTGAGACAGTGGGGAAGGTGATCGGCCAGGCCACGAACAATGTGGCGGAGTACCGCGCTCTGATCGCCGGCCTCGAGCTGGCCCGCGGGTTGGGCGCCGACGACGTGGAGGTGCGCTCCGATTCCGAACTGCTCGTGAGGCAGATGACCGGGGAGTACAAGGTCAAGAACGAGGGCCTGAAGCCTCTCCACGGAGAGGCGCGCAGTCTGGCGGCCGGGTTCGACCGCTTCACCATCGCCCACGTGGAGAGGGAACTGAACCGGCAGGCCGACGCGCTCGTCAACCGAGCGCTGGACGAACAGGAGAGGGCTGGTCTATAATCCACCAGCCGCAAGGTTCCGGGCGGATGTAGCTCAGTTGGCTAGAGCGTCTGCTTGCCATGCAGAAGGTCGAGGGTTCGAATCCCTTCATCCGCTCCATTTGTGCCCCCTTGAGGCGACGTGGCCGAGTGGCTAGGCACGGGTCTGCAAAACCCGCTACACCGGTTCAATTCCGGTCGTCGCCTCCTCAGCTCCCGATCCCGGACCCTCCCAGGTGAGGCCTGCGGTCGGGCGCGCGCCGGCCGGCCCTCCGCGGCATGAGGTCGGGTGCATGTCAGTCGTCCTGCGGGGTCTGCCGCCGGGCGCAGGTCTTGCCGGGCGGCCGGGGCGGCTGTATCATGCTCGGCCTGATGGGCGCTTAGCTCAGGGGGAGAGCGCTTCCTTGACGCGGAAGAGGCCACAGGTTCAAATCCTGTAGCGCCCACTCGCTGTATCCCGGTTCGGCACAGCTTCGTTGCGAGGGTCAATGAAGGTAACGCTTCCTGACGGATCAGATCTGACCGTAGCCGACGGGGCGACGGCAGGCGACGTTGCTGCGGTCATCGGCCCCCGTCTCGCGAAGGCCGCTGTGGCAGCCAAGATAGGGGACCGGGTGGTCGATCTCACGACCCCTGTCGGTGAGGGCGACCGGATCGCCATAGTCACCCCCGACTCCGCCGAGGGCCTCGACGTCATCCGCCATTCAGCAGCCCACGTGCTGGCCGACGCCGCCACTCGTCTCTATCCCGGCACCAAGGTGGCCATCGGCCCCGCCATCAAGGACGGTTTCTACTACGACTTCGAGTTCCCGGAGCCGGTTGGCGAGGACGACCTGCCCCGGCTCATGGAGGAGATCTACCGGTTGCTGGGCGCGAGCCTTCCCTTCCAGCGACGCGAGGTGAGCAAGGAAGAGGCTCTGGACCTCTTCGCCGGCGAGCCCTACAAGGTGGAACTGATCAGGGACCTCCCCGAAGACGCCGTCATCAGTGTGTACCGGCAGGGCGAGTTCCTGGATCTATGCCGGGGTCCGCATGTGCCCGACACGGGGCGCATCGGCGCCGTGGGCCTGCTGTCGGTGGCCGGAGCCTACTGGCGCGGCGACAGCGACAACACCATGCTCACCCGCATCTACGGCACCGCCTTCCCCAGCAAGAAGGAACTCGACGAGTACCTCGAACGCATGGAGATGGCTCGCCAGCGCGACCATCGCAAGCTGGGCCGGGAGCTGGGGCTCTTCAGCTTCCACGACGAAGGCCCGGGCTTCCCCTTCTTCCATCCCAAAGGGATGCGAGTGATCAACGCTCTGCTCGACTACTGGCGCCGGGAGCACGTCGCCGCCGGGTACGAGGAGATCCGCACCCCGATGATGCTGGAGCGCACCCTGTGGGAGCACTCGGGGCACTGGGACAACTACAAGGACAACATGTACTTCACCAAGATCGACGACGTCGAGTTCGCGGTGAAGCCCATGAACTGCCCTGGCGGCACCCTGGTCTACAAGAGCGAGCAGCACTCCTATCGCGACTTCCCCATGCGCATCGCCGAGCTTGGGCAGGTGCACCGGCACGAGATGTCGGGCGTGTTGCAGGGCCTGTTCAGGGTGCGGGTCTTCACCCAGGATGACGCTCACATCTACTGCCTGCCCGAGCAGGTGGAGGATGAGGTGGTGGGAGTCATTCAACTGGTGCATCGCATGTACAAGACCTTCGGGTTCGAGCGCGTCCACGTGGAGCTCTCCACCCGGCCGGAGAAGTCCATCGGGACCGACGAGATGTGGGAGATGGCGGAGAAGGAGCTGGCCTCCGCGCTCGAGCGCGCCCAGCTCGCCTACGACCTGAACCCCGGCGACGGCGCCTTCTACGGCCCGAAGATCGACTTCCACATCGAAGACGTCATGGGGCGCACCTGGCAGTGCGCGACCTGCCAGTTGGACTTCACCATCCCGGAGCGTCTGGACCTGGAGTATGTGGGAGAAGATAACCAGAAGCACCGCCCGGTGATGCTGCATCGCACGGTGTTCGGCAGCCTGGAGCGTTTCCTGGGCATCCTCATCGAGCACTACGGAGGCGCGCTGCCGGCCTGGCTGGCGCCGGTGCAGGTGGCGGTGGTGCCTGTGGCCGACCGGCACGCGGAGTATGCCGGGGAGGTCAGAGCCGCGCTGCAGGGCGCCGGTCTGCGCGTCGAGGTAGACGTCCGGACGGAGTCGGTGTCGAAGAAGATCCGCGACGGCGAGGTCACCAAGGTGCCGTTCATGCTGGTGGTGGGCGACCGAGAGATAGAGCAGCGTGGTGTGACGCTCCGCGCCCGCGGAAGCAAGGACACTCGCCCGCTCGGCCTCGCCGAGGCCGTCGCCGAGATCGCGGAGCTGTGCGGGGTGCCCGAAGTGGAATCCGACGCTTGAGCGCGGCTCTGTTGTGGGCTATACTTCCTGGCTGCATAAAGAGGAAGCCACCCTTCCCACCTCGCGCCTCGGTGGCGCGCTGGTCAGGCTATATGAGGAGTTGTGCGGTGTTGCGCCGCGCGGCTGCATTGGGGAGCGGTGGTCACACCGCTTTCTGCATTTGTAGGTATGGTCTCTAACCGGTAGCACCGGGGGAGGTGCAGGGCAACATAGCCGATATCGTTCGCATCAATGAGAAGATCCGTGCAGACTCGGTCCGGTTGATCGGACCGGATGGCGAGCAGGTGGGGATCGTGGGGCTTCCGGAGGCGCTCAGCTACGCCGACAGACTGAACCTCGACCTTGTCGAAGTGGCCCCGATGGCCAACCCGCCGGTCTGCAAGGTGATGGACTACGGCAAATACAGGTACGAGCAGGAACAGAAAGCCAAGGAAGCGCGCAGGCGGCAGACGACGATCAGCATCAAGGAGATCAAGCTGCGTCCCAAGATCGACGATCACGACTTCGATACGAAGAAGGGTCACGTCGAGCGCTTTCTCAGAAAAGGAGACAAGGTCAAGCTGACCATCATGTTCCGCGGCAGGGAGTTGGTCCATCCCCACCTTGGGGAGAGGCTGCTCCGGAGGATGGCGGAGGATCTCGCCGAGATCGGGGAGATAGAGTCCGAGCCCAATCTCGACGGCAGGAACATGGTGATGATGCTGGCGCCTCGGCGGAACTGATCGGCGAGGCGGTCGGTGACTCCAATGGCCGGGGCTTTGCCGGATCCGGTGTGTTCGGACCCGCTCGCACGTGGAAGAAGGGAACAGGAATGGCCAAGACTAAGACCCACAAAGGTACGAAGAAGCGCGTGCGAGTGACCGGCACGGGGAAGCTGACGCATCGGCGGACCTTCGGCAGCCACCTTCTCACGAAGAAGTCGGCCAATCGCAAGCGCAAGCTGCGCAAGGCCTTGAGAGTCAGCGCATCGGACGCCGATCGGCTCCGTGGTCTTCTGGGACGCTAGGAGGACAGAGACATGCCTAGAGTGAAGAGGAGCATCAACGCCCAGAAGAAGCGCCGCAAGGTCCTCGACGAGGCGAGTGGTTATTGGGGCCTCAAGAGCACCTCGTACAAGCGGGCCAAAGAACAGCTCATCAAGTCGGGTACCTACGCCTACCGTGACCGCAGGGTGCGGAAGCGTGACTTCCGGCGTCTTTGGATCACCCGGATCAACGCCGGCGCTCGGGAACACGGCATGAGCTACAACCAGCTCATCCACGGGCTCAAGGTCGCGCAGATCGACGTGGATCGCAAGATCCTGGCCGATCTGGCCGTGCGGGAGCCGGAGGTGTTCGCTCAGATGGCGGCCCGGGCCAAGGAAGCCCTGGGGGCGAGCTAGCCTCGCCTCTGCTGCCCTCAGGCGGGGAACGCGCCGTGATCCGCGACATCGCAGGGCGGCAGAACCACAGCGTCAAGCTGGCGCGCAAGCTGCAGAAAAAGAAGCACAGGCGCGAGCGCGGGCTGCTCGTGGCGGAGGGGATGGATCTGCTTCGCGCCGCCGTCCAGGCGGGTGCCGACATCCGCGATGTGCTGGTACGACGGGACCTGGTCGGGGAGTTGCCGCGGTCCCTGTTGGAGGAGGCGGAAGGCGCTCCGACGGCCGGGGTCGACGTGGGGGTCTGCGACCCCGAGACCTTGGAGCACGCCAGCTCCCTTGGCGGCGGGGTCGACGTGGTCTTCACGTGTCTGGAACCGACCTGGAGCCTCGGAGATGTCTCCCTCGGCGAGACGTACGCCGTGTTCCTTGATGGAGCGGGAGACCCGGGGAACGTGGGGACCGTGATCCGCAGTACCGTGGCGTTCGGGGGAGGCGCCGTCTTCTGTTCGCCGGGCACGGCCGATCCGTTCAGCCCCAAGGCCATGCGGGCCGGCATGGGCGCACAGTTCAGCCTGCCCGTGGTGACCGAGGTGTCGCCGGGGGACCTGTGGGCCCGGCTGAAGACGCTGCAGGAGCACGGCGAGGCGGTCCCCGAGGTGTGGGTGACCGACCCGCACGGGGGGGATGACGTGAGGTCGGCCTCCCGCCCCGAGGGAGTCGTCGTCGTGCTGGGTGAGGAACGTGCGGGTCCCGGTGCAGAGTGGGCGCGGGCCAGGAGGGTGACCATCCCCCAGGCGAGGTTCGACTCGCTGAACGTGGCCATGGCCGGGACCATCCTGGCGTATGAGCTAGGCCGGAGCCGGGCGGCGGGGCCTGGTGGCAAATAGGGTTGCCGTCCGTTAGGATTGACTGCCTGGAAGGAGGAGCCATCACAGCGAACGACCCGATCCTCGAGCAGACGAGTCGCGACGACCTGCGGAGCATCTACTCCGGAGGCCTGGAGGCGATAGCCGCCGCCCACGACCTGAACGAGTTGGAGGCGGCGCGCGTCCGCTTCCTCGGGCGCAAGGCGGAGTTGGTGCTCCTTCTGCGGACCATACCGGAACTGCCTGTCGAAGAGCGTCCCGAGGTGGGCAAGGTCGGGAACCTGGTCCGGAAGGCGTTGGAGAGCGCGGTGGACGCGCGGCGGGAGGAATTGGAGGCCCAGGAGCTCGTGCAGGGTCTCGCAGCCGACCAGATCGACGTCAGCCTGCCAGGGCGGCGGTCGCCGGTGGGGCACCTGCATCTGGTCGCGCAGACTCAGCGCGAGATCGAAGACATCTTCATCGGCATGGGTTACGAGGTGGTCACCGGCCCCGAGGTGGAGACCGAGTACTACAATTTTGAGGCCCTCAATACGCCGGCGGACCATCCGGCGCGCTCTCTGCATGACACCTTCTTCGTGAGCGACGGTGTCGTGCTCCGGACGCAGACCTCGCCGGTGCAGGTGCGGTCCATGGAGAAGCAGCGCCCGCCGGTTTACGTCATCGCTCCGGGCAAGACCTACCGGCGCGACTCGGATGCGACCCATACTCCCATGTTCCACCAGGTGGAGGGTCTGGTCGTCGACGAGGGCATCACCCTGGCTCACCTCAAGGGCACGCTGGAGACGTTCGCGCGGGCCATGTTCGGCGCCGACCGCAAGGTCCGCCTGCGGCCGCATTTCTTCCCGTTCACGGAGCCGTCGGTCGAGGTCGACGTGTCCTGCATGGTGTGCGACGGGGCGGGTTGCCGCCTCTGCAAGAAGAGCGGGTGGTTGGAGATCCTGGGCGCGGGCATGGTCGATCCCAACGTGTTCGGTTTCGTAGACTACGATCCCGAGATCTACACGGGGTTCGCCTTCGGCGTGGGCATCGAACGGGTCGCCATGCTGAAA
This sequence comes from uncultured Gaiellales bacterium, assembly GCA_964592075.1. Classification (GTDB taxonomy): domain Bacteria; phylum Actinomycetota; class Thermoleophilia; order RBG-16-64-13; family RBG-16-64-13; genus RBG-16-64-13. Next base: position 14,189 of record CAZQDY010000039.1, on the reverse strand, counting down.
CACGGGGTCAACGATCTGCGGCTCTTCTTCGAGAACGATCTGCGCTTCCTGCGCCAATTCTGACCGGAGGCCCTAGTGAAAGCGCCGTTGTCCTGGCTGAAGGAATACGTACCCATAGAGATGGACGTGGAGGAGCTCGCCTCCAGGCTCGCCCTCACCGGAACCGAAGTCGAACGCGTGAGCGAGGCGGGCGTCCCCGGCGATGAAGAGAACCTGAGGCGCTTCGTCGTCGGCAAGGTGCTGGAGTGCAGACACCACCCCGATGCCGACAAGCTGTCGGTCTGCATCGTGGACGTGGGTGCAGACGCCCCACGCACCATAGTGTGCGGGGCGCCCAACGTGGCGGCAGGCCAAACGGTGGCGGTGGTGCTGCCGGGCGGTAACATGCCCGACGGCACCCGTATCAGGGACGCCAAGTTGCGCGGCGTATCGTCGGCGGGCATGATCCTGTCCGAGGCCGAACTCGGGTTTGCCGCCAAGAGCCCCGGCACCATGGAGCTGCCGGACGAGTGGACCGCGGGGGAGCTGCTGATCGACCACTTCGCGATCTCAGACAAGGTCCTGGAGGTGGAGGTGACTCCCAACCGCCCGGACTGCCTCTCGATACGGGGACTCGCTCGGGAGATCGCCGCCATCACCGGCGCGCCTTTCAAGGAGGAGATCGTCTTCTCCTATCCGGTCGGCGCTCGTTCCGTCGAAGAGGACATCGCCATAGAGGTACGCGATCCCGATCTGTGTCCCCGGTACGCGGGGCGGGTCATACGGGGAGTCACCATCGCGGACTCGCCTCTTTGGATGAAGGCCCGGATCAGTCACGCGGGCATGCGCCCCATCAGCAACGTGGTGGACGTGACCAACTACGTCCTATGGAGTCTGGGCCAACCACTCCACGCCTTCGACCTGCGCACCATCCGGGGCGGGCGCATCATAGTGCGGCGCGCGTACCCCGGCGAGGAACTGACCACCCTCGACAACGAACACAGGGTGCTGACTGACGACATGTTGGTCATCGCCGACGCGGAGCGTGCTTCCGTGGTGGCCGGGGTCATGGGGGGTCTCGACAGTGAGATCACCGAGAGCACCACGGATATCCTCCTGGAAGGGGCCACCTTCTCGGGCCCGTCCATAATGCGGACCGAGGGGGCCTTGGGCCTGCGTTCGGAGGCGTCCACCCGCTATGAGAAGGGTCTCGATCCCGAGATGGTCCCGCCGGCTCTAGACATGGCCTGCGGGCTCTTCGTCGAGCTGTGCGGAGGCACGGTCTCGTCGGGCACCGTCGATGTGCGCACCGCGCCGCAGCCGCCACGGAGAGTCGGAGTGCGCCCCTCGCGTGTCACGCACATCCTGGGTGTCGAGGTCCCAAGGAGCGAGATCGCTCAGATCCTCACCCGTCTTGGCTGCTCGGTCGGGGACGACGGGGAGTCCTTCTTGGTGCTGGTGCCCAGTTACCGTGGCGACCTTGAGCGGGAGATAGACCTCATAGAGGAGATCTGCCGCGTGTATGGGCTGGAGCAGATATCCTCCGCGCTGCCCGCGCGGCGCTCGGGACGGGGAGGCCTGACCGGGACACAAACGCGGCTCCGGCTGATCGAGGATCAGCTCATGGGAGCCGGTCTCTCCCAGGTGATCACGTACAGCTTCGGGGATGAGAAGTGGCCGGATAGGCTGCGGTTGGAACCTGGGGATCCCCGCCGGACAGGAGTTCGGATCGCGAACCCGCTGAGCGCCGACCAATCGGTCATGCGCACCATGCTCCTGCCGGGGCTGCTGGCCACTGCTCAAAGCAACGTCGCCGTCCGCGAGGAGAGAGTCCACATCTTCGAGTTGGGCCGTGCCTACCATCCGTCTGAGAGCGTTTTGCCCGACGAGAAGACCTTCGCGGCCATCTTGGTGACAGGCGACTGGGAGGGTGACTCCTGGCTACGGTGCGAGTCCGTCGTGGACTACTACCTGTTGAAGGGTATCGTGGAGAGGGTGTGCGCGGTGCTTCACTGCCCACTCGACTACGAGCCCGCGCGGGAGCCCTTCCTGCATCCGGGCAGGAGCGCGGTCGTGCGTACTGGTGACGGGCGGCCGGCCGGGTGGCTGGGCGAGGTCCATCCTCTGGTCCTCCAAGAATACGACCTGCGGGGGCCGGCCGTTGCTGCCGAGCTGGACGTTTCTGTGCTTCTCGACGCCTCCTCGGGGATAGGAGCCTTCAAGGACCTGCTCGCGTATCCCGTGGTGGAACAGGACCTTGCCCTCGTGGTGGACAAGTCCGTGCCGGCGGCCGCCGTCGTCGCGTGCCTGCGGCGCACCGGGGGCGAGTTGCTCGAAGACGTGGCGGTGTTCGACCTCTACGAGGGCAGCCAGGTCCCCGCGGGCAAGAAGAGTCTGGCGCTCCGGCTGAGCTTCCGAGCCGCCGATCGCACCCTTAGTGACGCCGAGGTCAACGAGCTTCGCGAGTTCATGGTCCGCAGGATCGGGGAAGAGCTGGGCGCCGGGCTGAGGGCCTGAGCGGGCCACCTGCACACGACGCGAGACCGCGGGAGCAACAAGCGCCGGGGTGCTGGCTTGTATGACATTGCACGATGCTGTATAGTCATGCAGCCTTCAACCGAAGGTGGCTGCATGACGTATGGCGGCCGTCCGCTACCGAAAGGCGCGAGAGTGATCACGGCGAGCATCGTAGGGGCGACTGGATACACGGGGGCGGTCCTGACCGACATCCTGGCGGAGCATCCGGGCGTGCGTCTGCACGCCCTGACCTCCAAGTCGTACGCCGGCCGGGCGGTCGCGGAGGTCTTTCCGCACCTCCGCGTCGAGGGCGGATACACGGAGTACTCGGATGACAAGGTGGCCGGATCCGACGTCGTGTTCATCTGCTATCCGCATGCCGAATCTCATCCGGTGGTCGCGGCGCTGCTCGGCCGGGGATGCCGGGTGGTGGACCTGAGCGCCGATTTCAGGCTCAAGGCGCCGGCGGCCTATCTGCAATGGTACGGCTTCGAGCATCCCCGGCCGGACCTGGTGGCCGAGGCGGTGTACGGTTTGCCGGAGGTATACCGGGAGCAGATTCGGACGGCGCGACTGGTCGCGAACCCCGGCTGCTACCCGACGTCCATGCTTCTGGGCCTGCTGCCGGCAGCCGGGGAGCTGGATGGCGGACCCGTGATCGTAGACTCCAAGTCGGGGGTGTCCGGAGCAGGGCGCACACCTTCTGCGAAGACGCACTTCTGTGCTGTCGCGGGTGACTTCCGGGCATACAGCGAGGTCGGGCACCGGCACACCTCGGAGATGCTGCAGGAGCTGAGCTCGGCCGCGGGCATGCCCGTGCCTGTCTCGTTCACACCGCACCTTCTGCCGGTGGAGCGGGGCATCCTCGGCACTATGTACTTCAAACCCAAGGGTGGCCTGTTGGGCACGGACGCCTGGCTGGACAAGTATCGCTCCTTCTACGCGGGTGAGCCTTTCGTGGAGGTCTGCGCCCACGTGCCCGCGTTGTCGGAGGTGGACGGGACCAACTATTGCCGGATGACGGTGCGGGAAGACGCCGCTACCGGTTTGGTCAAGGTATTCAGCGTCATCGACAACCTTGTGAAGGGTGCCTCGGGGCAGGCCGTCCAGAACATGAACATCATGTTCGGGTTACCTGAGGACGCCGGGCTGGGGAGGTCGGTATGAGCGCCCACTGCGGAGGGCCCGATCATCCTGTCGTGGTCGCGCCCCTCACATCCCGGTTCCTGTCGCTCCCGGCCGGCGTGCGCTTGGTCGAGCCGGAGGAGGGTTCACCAGGTGCGACACACCCTGCCGGCTTCGTCGCAGCGGGTGTAGTGGCCGGCCTGAAGGAGAGCGGGCGGCCGGACATGGGAGTACTCGCCGTCGCGCCGCAGTGGCGCGAGCAGGCAGCCTCAGCGGCGGTGTTCACGACAAACGCGTTCGCCGCTGCTCCTGTCGTGCTGGACCGGGCTGTGTGCGACCCGGGCGGCTTGGCGGCCGTGGTGATGAACAGCGCCAACGCCAATGCGTGCACCGGCTCGACCGGGTTGGCGGTGGCGGATGCCATGCAGTCTGCATGCGCCGGGGCGCTGGGTGTGGCCTCGGCGAGGGTGGCCGTCGGCTCGACGGGGATCATCGGCAGGCAGGCCGACGCCGCGGTCATGGCGGCGGGGGCGAAGAAGGCCGCCGAGGCCGTCCGGCCGGACGGAGGTCCCGACTTCAACCTGGCCATAATGACCACCGACCGCTTCCCGAAGATATGCGCGGTCGACGTGGACATCCCGGGAGGCACCGTCAGGCTGGGAGTGTGTGGGAAAGGGGCGGGGATGATCTCGCCGGCCATGGCGACCATGCTGTGCGTGGTGACCACCGACGCCGTTCTGACGGCGGCTGAGATGGGGTCGCTGCTGGACGCGGCTGTAGCCGGCTCGTTCAACCGCGTCACGGTCGACGGCGAGATGAGCACCAACGACACGGTAGTATTCCTGGCCAGCGGCGCTTCCGGCTTGCGGCCCGACGAGCAGGGCCTTGTCAAGATCGGCGGGGCTCTCGAAGCTATGCTTCTACGGGTGGCCCTCATGATGGTGGCGGACGGCGAGGGAGCCACGAAGGTCATGCGGCTGAAGGTCCTGGGCGCCGACTCCGAAGATACCGCGGTAGCCGTGGCCCGGGCCATTGGCGACTCACCTCTGGTGAAGACGGCCATGAACGGCGCGGACGCCAACTGGGGGAGGATCATGGGCGCCGCGGGGGCTACGCTGGCCGGCCGTTCGGTCCCTGAGGCGGCCCTCTGGCTCTGCGGGGTCAAGGTGGTGGAGGCTTCGACGGCCTGCTCTCTCCGGGTGGCCGACGTCGCAGCACTGGCTGCCGGCATGAAGGAGCCCGAGATAGACATCAGGCTCGATCTGGGGCTGGGCGACCATTGCGCCGAGCTCTACTTCGCCGACCTTGGGCATGAATACATAACCGTGAACGCCGAATACCACACGTGAGGACGGTCATGCGCGAGATATACCGGAAACGGGTGGAAACACTCCTCGAATCTCTCCCGTACATCCGCATGTTCAGCGGCAGCACGATGGTCATCAAGTACGGGGGCGCGGCCATGAGCTCCGCCGATCTCAAGGAGGAGTTCGCCACCGACATCGCCCTACTGCGGTACGTGGGGATCAGGCCCATCATCGTTCACGGCGGCGGCAACGAGATCAGCAACTACATGCAACGCCTAGACCTGCCGGTGAGGTTCGTGGAGGGTCTGAGGGTCACCGACGCCGCCACCATGGAGGTAGCCAAGATGGTCCTGGTGGGCAAGGTCAACAAGGAGATCGTCAGCCTCATCAACAGCAAGGGGGCGCCCGCCGTGGGTCTCTGCGGCGATGACGGCCTGCTGCTCAAGGCCCGGCCGCTGGTCAAGAAGGGCCAGGACGGCGGTGTCCTCGATCTTGGGCTGGTCGGCGAGGTGACTGAGGTCAACGTCGAGCTCATGGCGCTGCTGGAGGCCGACTACGTGCCCGTGGTGGCTTCGGTAGGAGCGGGGGACGATGGGCAGAGCTACAACATCAACGCCGATACCGTGGCTGGGGCGCTGGCGGCTGCTCTCAAGGCGGAGAAGGTCATATTCCTGACGGATGTCATCGGTCTTCTCACCGACCTGGAGGACGACTCATCTCTGATCTCGGAGTGCACGGGCGACGAGGTGGTGCGATTGATGGATGCGGGGAAGGTCTCCAAAGGCATGATTCCCAAGCTCGAGGCCGTCCTCTTGAGTCTGAACGCCGGGGTCCGGGCGGCCCACATCATCGATGGCAGGATCGCTCACTCGGTCCTATTGGAGATCCTGACCGACGACGCCGGCCTGGGCACCAAGATCGTCCCGGTTCGCGACCTGGCGCCGGCATAGGAGGTGGAGTGTGAACGTCAGACACTTCTTGACAATGCCCGATCTGAGCAAGACCGAGATCGAAAGGCTGTTGGGCCGGACGGAGGAGTGGAAGCGCCGGCCCCATAGCGACCTGCTGCACGGGAAGACGGTGGCTCTCATCTTCGGCAAGCCGTCCACGAGGACACGGGTCTCGTTCAGCGTGGGTGTCCATCAGTTGGGCGGCATGCCTCTCTATCTGTCCGAGCAAGAGATGCAGATGCGCAAGTCGGAGAGTATCGAAGACACGGCGCGCGTCCTATCGAGATACGTCGATGGCGTCGTGATCAGGACCTTCGCGCAGAAGGACGTGGAAGACCTCGCCGCGCACGCCTCGGTGCCTGTGATCAACGCGCTCACCGACGACGATCATCCTTGCCAGGCCCTCGCCGACGTCTTCACGTTGCGCGAGCGCTTCGGCGACACGTCCGGGCGGAAGATCGTGTACCTGGGGGACGGCAACAACGTGGCGGCGTCGCTGGCAGAGGCGGGCGCCCTCGTGGGCATGGACGTGTGCCTGAGCGTGCCCGAGGGGTGCGACCTGTCACTGGGCAAGACGGCGGCCATCAAGGCTCTGGCCGATGTTCAGGGCACCAGGTTCTGGGTGGAGCGGGACCCGGCGGCGGCGGTGAACGGCGCTTCGGCTCTGTACACGGATGTGTGGATCAGCATGGGCCAGCAGCAGGACACCGGCAAGGTGTCGTCCCTGCGGCCATATCAACTCAATGCGGAGCTGCTCGCCAAAGCGCGTCCGGATGCCGTTGTGATGCATTGCCTGCCGGCGCACCGGGGGGACGAGATCACCGACGAGGTCATGGACGGCCCTCAGTCCGTGGTGTTCGACCAAGCCGAGAACCGGCTCCACGTTCAGAAGGCTCTGATGGCATACCTGATCGGAGGAGAACCGCTGTGAACAAGAGGCAGCGACAGCATCTGATCCGACGAGTCATGCATGACCGGCCGGTCACGAGCCAGCGGGAGCTCGTAGAGGAGTTGGCGGCCGCCGGGTGCATGGTGACGCAGGCCACCATCAGCCGCGATCTTCGTGAGATCGGGCTGCAGAAGGGGCGCGACCGGACCGGCCGGGTCCGGTACAGCTTCGTGCCCTCCACCGAGGAGCGGCCGGATCCCCCGGCGGCCTGCGGGAGGATGCTCAAGGACTTCGGCCGCGGCCTGGAGGTGGCGCAGAACCTCGTGGTCCTGCGCTGCGATCCGGGGGCGGCGCCGGGGCTCGGACGGGTTGTAGACGAGCTCGATCACGAGTTGGTGTTGGGCTGCGTTGCGGGAGACGACACCGTCATCGTGGTCTGCAAGACCCAGGAGTCTGCGGAGGTCCTCTGTTCGTATCTCACACGACTGGGAGGATGAATCAAATGACGAAGGAGAAGTGCGTCCTCGCCTATTCCGGCGGTCTGGACACGTCGGCGCTGGTGCCCTACATCAAGGAGAAGTACGGGTACGAGGTCATCGCTGCGCTTGTCGACGTCGGCCGGATGAAGGACCTCGAGACGCTACGGCAGCGTGCGCTCACCGCGGGCGCCGTCGATTCGGTGGTCATCGATGCGAAGGAGGAGTTCCTGCGCGACTTCGCCTTCCCGGCTCTGCAGGCGAACGCACTCTACGAGGGCAAGTACCCCCTGCACTCGGCGTTGTCCCGTCCCCTGATCGCCAAGAAGATGGTGGATCTGGCGCGCGAACGAGGCGCGAAGTTCATCGCGCACGGCTGCACGGCCAAGGGTAACGACCAGGTGCGCATAGACGTATCGGCGCGCTGCCTGGACCCGTCCATCACGGTGTTGGGGCCGGCCCGGGAGTGGAACATGACCCGTCCCGAGCTGATGGACTTCCTGGCCGCCCGGGGCATCGATCTGCCTTTGACGAAGAAGAACCCCTACTCCATCGATGAGAACCTGTGGGGCCGGGCCATCGAATGCGGTGAGCTGGAGGACCCATGGACGGCGGCGCCGTCCGGAGCCTACGCCTTCACGGTCGATCCGAAGGACGCGCCTGACGACGGAGTAGAAGTGGTGGTGGGCTTCGAGTCGGGGGTCCCGGTCTCCCTGGACGGCAAGAAGATGGCCGCGGTGGAGCTGGTGGAGACCTTGGACACCATCGGCGGCTCGCACGGCTTCGGGCGCGTCGACATGGTCGAGAACCGGCTCGTGGGCATCAAGAGCCGGGAGGTGTACGAGGTGGCGGGCTCCCTGGCCCTGGTCACGGCCCACCGGGAGATAGAGGACCTGACGCTGACGAGAGAGCTCCAGCACTTCAAGCCCGTCGTGGACCAGCGCCTGACCGAGCTGATCTACGAGGGACTGTGGTTCAGCCCGCTCGCCGCGGCGCTCCGGGCCTTCATAGACGAGACCCAGAAGCACGTGACCGGCGAGGTCAGGCTGAGCTACTTCAAGGGCAACTGCAGGCCGGTGGGCAGGCGGTCACCCAACTCGCTCTACGTGAGTTCGCTTGCCACGTATGGCTCTGGCGATACGTTCAGCCACGAGTCGGCCAAGGGCTTCATCCAGCTGTGGGGCCTGCCGGCTGAGGTATGGGCGCGTAAGCGCCAGGGTCTCCTGTGAGCGACCAGGCAGTGACAGGCGGCATCGACAAGCCTTGGGGCGGGCGCTTCGAGTCTGAGCAGGATCCTTTGTTCGAGAGGCTGCATGCCTCCATCCCGTTCGACAACGTGCTCGCGCCGTTCGACATCGCGGGGTCGCAGGCGCATGTGCGCATGCTCGCCGACGTGGGCGTCCTTTCCACCGACGAACGGGATCAGATCCTGGCCGGGATGGAGCAGATAGCACGGGAGGTGCAGGCGGGAACGTTCGTCTGGTCGCTCGCGGACGAGGACATCCATATGGCCATCGAGCGGCGCTTGATCGAGATAGCCGGCCCGGTGGGCGGCAAGATGCATACCGGGAGGAGTCGGAACGACCAGGTGATCCTCGACCTGCACCTCTACCTGCGGAGCGCCGTGCGCGGCCATCAGAAGCGTGTGGCGGGGCTCATGGAAGCGCTACTCGAACAGGCGGAGCGGGGCAAGGACACTGTCATGCCGGGCTATACGCATATGCAGCGGGCGCAGCCGGTCCTGCTCGCCCACCACCTGCTGGCGCACTTCTTCGCTCTGGAGAGAGACTGGCAGCGCCTGCAGGAGTGGGCCGGATGCTCGTGGATGCCGCTCGGGGCAGGCGCTCTGGCCGGAGCCAACTACCCCCTCGACCGGGAGCGCGTGGCGGCCGAACTGGGGTTCGGGCGCGTGGCGCCCAACGCCATGGACGCTGTGGCCGCCCGGGACGCCGTCTTCAGCTACCTGGCCGTCACGGCCAACTGCGCTCTGACCCTCTCGCGCCTCGCCGGCGAGATGGTGCTCTGGAGCACGCAGGAATACGGTCTTGCCTCGTTGCCGGAGTCGTGGACCTCGGGCTCGAGCATAATGCCCCAGAAGAAGAACCCGGACGGGGCGGAGCTGGTGCGGGCGAAGGCAGCCGGCTTTCTGGCCCGCCTACAAGGATTGGGCGCCGTGCTCAAAGGCCTGCCTCTCGCGTACAACAGCGACCTCCAGGAGGACAAGCCGTACGCGTTCGCGAGCAAGGAGGAGCTCGACCTGTGCCTTGAGGCGATGACGGCCATGGTCCGGGGACTGACCTTCGACGCCGCCAAGGCGCGTGTGGCGGCCGAAGGCGGCTATGCGCAGGCGACCGACGTGGCCGACTATCTGGCCGCGAAGGGTCTGCCCTTCCGCGAAGCTCACCGGACGGCTGGCCGACTGGTCGCCATCCTGGCCCGCGAGGGGAGGTCGTTATCGTCTGCCTCGCTGGAGGAACTCCGGGGACTGAGCCCGCTGTTCGCCGAGGACTACTACTCCGTGGTGGACCTGGACCGGGTGGTGGCGGCGAAGGTGTCGCCCGGAGGGACGGCGCCGCCACGGGTGGCCGAGCAATTGGCGTTGGCGCGGGAGAGGTTGATGCACGTGGCGGCGGAGACCGACCTGCGGGCAGGCTGAGCTGGGCCGGCGCCAGGCGGCGGAGGCGCGCGCCGCTGCTAACATGACGGCATGGATGATCGTCGAACGGGCCACCACTTGCAGAAGGCGCCGCCTCCTGGGCTCGTCCTGAGCCCCGAGTTCTTCACTCGCCCCTCTGACGAGGTGGGGCCCGACCTGGTCGGCAAGGTGCTGTGGAGAGCGGGCGTGGGAGGGGGCCGGTTGACCGAGGTGGAAGCCTATCTCCCGACGGGAGACCCGGCCTGCCATGCCGCGACCGGCAGGACGGCGCGAAACGCTTCCATGTTCGGACCTCCAGGGTGCATCTACGTCTACCGGAGCTACGGGGTGCACATCCTCCTCAACCTGGTGTGCGACGCGGAGGGCGTGGGATCGGCGGTGCTCGTCCGATCATTCGAGCCGCTGAACGAGGCGGGGCTTTTGAGGCAGAATCGTGGGATCACTGAGGGCGGCGATCTCAGAGCCGTCTCCTGCGGGCCGGGACGCGTCGGGCAGGCTCTCGGGCTCCCTCTGGGCCTCGACGGACTGCCCCTGGGCGAGGAATCCGGGCTGTTCGTCATAGACGACGGGGCGCGTCCGGAGGTGGGGGTGGCCACTCGAGTAGGGATCTCACAGGGGGATGACCTGCTCCTCCGGTACTATATGCGAGGCAGCAGGTTCATAAGTCGCGCTCCGCGCACTATCTGAAGGAGCTTTCGATGAAGCTTCGCGAGATGTATGAGGCCGCATACAGGGCCGGCATCGCCGCCGACCCCCGAGGTGAGGACGGCGTGGCCCGGGTCTTGGAGCGGGCGCGCAAGGCGTTCGAGGATCTGCCCGAGCACAAGAAATGGGAGTTCGACCAGGAGTCTCTGGTGAACCCGTTCGCCGATACACGCATCCTCGTCGGCGATCCAGACAAAGATGTCACGAGGATGCTGGTAGGGATCGACCTGGAAGTCGGAGAAGTGCTGCTGGCCGATTCCCTCCGCGGCAAAGGCGAAGTGGTTGATCTCCTACTGGCCCATCACCCGGAAGGCCGGGCCTTGGCGCGGCTTGAGGAGGTCATGGGCATCCAGGCTGACGTGTGGCGCAAGTTCGGCGTGTCGGTGGCGTATGGCGACGCAATCCTCAGCGATCGCATGGACGAGATCATGAGGGCCCTTCACCCGCGCAACAACGAGCAGACTCTCGCGGCGGCCCGGCTTCTCGACTTCCCGTACATGTGCTGCCACACCCCGGCCGACAACAACGTGAACAAGTACCTGCAGGCGCGTTGCGACGAGCTGGGAGCCGACGCCACCGTCGACGACCTACTGGACATGCTCAAGTCCATTCCCGAGTACCACGAAGCCGTTCTGCAGGGGACGGGGCCTGTCATCTACGAGGGCAGCGCCAAGCGGCGCACCGGCAAGATCATGGTCGACATGACCGGGGGCACGTCCGGGCCGGTCGAGGCCCTGAGCAGGCTCGCCGCGTCGGGAGTGGGCACCATCCTCGGGATGCACATGGGGGAGGAGCATCGCCAGAAGGCCAAGGATGAGCACATGAACGTGGTCATCGCCGGGCATATCTCGTCCGACTCGCTAGGCATGAACCTGGTCATCGACCTGTTCGAACGCCGGGGGGTCGATGTCATAGCGTGCTCGGGCTTCACCCGCGTGAGCCGCGCCTAGCACTCATGGTATGCTCCCGCGCGGGAGGTGGCTGATGGACAGGTCTGAGACGCTCGAAGATGTGCCCGTGGATGTGAGAGAAGAGTATGAGGAGCTCCTCATGGGGAGCGTCGACGTTCTCCCGGAGGGAGAGCTCCTGCGGCAGCTACTGCGGGCCCGCTCCGAGAAACGCCCGTTGCGGGTGAAGCTGGGCGTGGACCCCACCACCCCGGATCTTCATCTGGGACACACGGTGGTGCTGCGCAAGCTAGCGCAGTTCCAGAAGTATGGTCATACCGTGGTTCTCATCATCGGGGACTACACGGGCAAGGTGGGCGACCCTTCCGGGCGTTCGAAGACGAGGCCTCAGTTGTCCGACGAGGTCCTGGCGGCGAACGCCCAGACGTACCGGGAGCAGGCCGCCAAGATCCTCGACATGGGCAAGGTCGAGCTCACCCACAACGGCGACTGGCTCGGTCCGCTGCGGATGGACGAGGTGCTACGGCTGACGGCCACCGTCACCGTGGCCCGGATGCTCGAGAGGGACGATTTCTCCCGCCGGTACCTCGCGAACGAGCCGGTGTCGATGCTGGAGTTCATGTACCCGCTCCTGCAGGGTTACGACAGTGTGGCCGTTCGGGCGGACATCGAGTTGGGGGGCACGGACCAGAAGTTCAACCTGCTCATGGGACGTACCATCATGGAGGCCTACGGCCTGCCCCCGCAGAGCATCCTCACGGTGCCGCTCCTGGTGGGGACTGACGGTGAGCAGAAGATGTCGAAGTCTTACGGGAACTACATCGGGGTGTGCGACGAGCCCGAGGACATGTTCGGCAAGGTAATGTCCATCCCCGATTCGCTCATGGTCACGTATTGGAGTCTGCTCACGGGCGCGGGAGCGCGGGAGGTCGAGAGTCTCGAGAAGGGTCTGGCGGACGCCTCCTACCATCCGGCGGAGGCCAAGAGGGACCTCGCGCAGCGGCTGGTCGCCCTCTACCACTCGGACGGCGCGGCCGTCGCCGCCCGGGCGCACTTCGACCGTGTGTTCAAGGAAAAGGACAGGCCTGCCGAGATCCCGGAGGCCTCACTCCCTGAGGACGCGGTGCAGAACGGACTGGTTTGGCTGCCGCGCCTGTTGACCAGTCTCGGGCTCGCTCCCTCCAACGGGGAGGCTCGGCGGCTCATCCAGCAAGGAGGGGTCCGGGTGGGTGACGCCGTCGTCAATGACCCCACGGTCGAGATGGAAGCCGACAGTCTCCGCGGCGCGGTGATCCAGGTGGGCAAGCGCAGGTTCCTGCGCGTGATCTAGCCGGCCGGTCCACGCCCTTGGCCGGGGCCTGTCTGCAACGTACAACCAAAGTCGTAGGGCCGGTACGGCTCCGGCCTGTAGCATCTCGTCCTGTCCGCGAGTTCGACAAGGAGGACGGGAGTGAACACTGGTCAGAGACAGCGTGGGCAGTCACTGCGCGACGCGCGAGGACGCGGCGGTTGTCACCCGCGGCGTGTGGCCAGCGCGGTCATCGGTGTGTCGGCGTTCCTGCTCTTGGCAGCGACGGCGTGCGGGGAGCATCCTGCCGAGGAGCCCTCAAGCCTGGACCTCGTCACCTCCTCGGTATCTACGGCCCCTGCCGAAGCCGGGTCGATCGCCGACGTCTTTGCCGAGATGGCTGCCGCCGCGGCTCCTATGACGGTGTATGGTCTCGCCGAGCTTCCCGAGGGCGCGACGGTCCCCGCCGAGTGGTGGCCGATCGTAGATGTCGAGACTCCCTCCGAGTACACGGGCCCCTCGACGGCTAACCCCCGTGTCATCGTCGGCCGCGAGGGAGACGCCGAGGCTCAACTGGTAGTCGAGTACCAGGGGGGATGGCTGGCCTTCCTTCAGAACTTCCGGGGCGACCTGGGCGATGTCAAGGGGGAGGATGTCGGCGCCGTCGATGGGCACGCTGCCTCCCTGTATGAGGTCAACGGCGGTGTCTTGGTGCAGTGGAGCGACAGTGGGCGGTGGTACGGAGTGTTCGCCCGCGGCGTGGCGCCGGACGAGGTGGCACGTGTGGCGCTCCAGATGGGCGCGATAGAGCGGCCCGCCGGAGGGTGACCGCGCGATATCCGCAGCCGAAGCCATTGACGACGATGTCTGTAGGGGCTAGAATGCTCTTCTCCTGATGAAACGACTACCACTCCACAGCCTGAGCGACCGGGTGAGGACGCGCGGATAGGCAAGTGAAGCAGCCGCCGCCCTCGAGCCGCCTGTGCTTGTGCCGGGGCGGCTCTTTCATTTGGAGAGGTGTTTGTGAGCCTGATGGCTGGGGAATAAGGGTAAATGGTGTGGGACGCGGGTTGACGCGATTCTCATACGATGCTAACCTTCCCGGCCGCGCCTAAGAGCGCAGTGGTCTTTGAAAACTGAACAGCGTTGTCGGATCGGGCATTGTCTGCCCGGTCTGTCAGCAACGAATCTTCGAGGTCGTCGCCTCTAGTAGACGACGGTCCTCGGCCCCGTCACGCGACTGTAACTACGGTCGCGAGACACACTTTGAGAGCTAATCAGCTCTTCGACGAGTCAGATCCGGGCCTCTTCGAGGTCCGTATCGCAATACTTCATGGAGAGTTTGATCCTGGCTCAGGACAAACGCTGGCGGCGTGCCTAACACATGCA
>CAZQDY010000038.1:18032-27636 GCA_964592075.1 uncultured Gaiellales bacterium | reverse complement strand
CGTCGCTGGGCCGCCGCGTCGCCGCGCGGCTGTGCCCTGCCCACTGAGGCACTCTAGCCGGCCTTGAGGCCCAAGGCCGTCGTCACGGCGCTCCGCACCTTGTCGTCGGTGTAGGGGCGGCTGAGGGCCGCGACGAAGCCGTGCGCCCTGTGTCCCACCACCCCGCGGTCGCTCGACACGACCACGCGAAGCCCGGGGGCCAGCGCCGTGAGCAGCCTTGCCGTCTCCACCCCGTCGGGACCGTCGGGCATGACCATGTCGACGATGGCAAGCCGCGGGGCCCGGGCAGGATCCTGCGACACGCGCAGTTGTTCGAGCGCGGCGGGGACCGACGTGCATACCGTGGCGGAGTACCCGATGGTCTCCAGGATCTCCTCCAGACGGCCGCCGTCCTCCCGGTCACGCTGGATCACGAGCGCCTGCGACGGCCCGTCCTCTCCCGGAGCGCGGCCTTCGGGCGTCGGTAGGCACACGTGGATGTCCACGGCTCCACTCTCATCCCAGGACAAGGACATCTTGCCCGCCGCCACGGCGCCGGCCGGCCTTGGATCGTCGGAAGGCGCGGCGCCGGCCGGCCCCTGCGCCGCGATCAGGACCTTCGAGATGGCGTTGAAGAGGTGACTCAAGCCCTGGGCGTCCGCCGGGCCGGTGCTCTCCACGGCCGGTGAGGCGCCGGTCACGGCCGAGAGGGTGGCAGACTCGGCCGGTGAGGCGCCGGTCACGGCCGGCGAGCCGCCGGACTCAGCCTGTGCTGCTCTCTCGACATCCCCGGCCACCAGCAGGTACGCACTGCCGTCGCCGAGCACGTCGTGGATGGCCGCCGCGCTGAACCTGACGGCCGAGGCCGTTCGTTCCGCGCCCAGACAGGAGAACTCGAACCGCGAGGCCTGTGGCGCCTCCGCCGCTTTCGCCACCAGGGCGAGAAAACGCTCTTCTTGACCAGTCGGCACGATGGGTGGAGCGTGACCCAGAGCGTCCTTTGCCGTCCACCCGAAGGTGCGTTCCGCCGCCTTGTTCCAGAGCGTGACCTTGCCCCTCCTGTCGAGGAAGAAGGCGGCGAGAGGAACGGTGCCGAGGATCGTCTGGACGTTGACGAGGGCATCGCCGCGCAGCCGCTCCTCTCTGATGCGTGCCAGAGCCGAGGCCAGCATCAGAGCCATCGCCTCTATCTTGGACCTTACGCTGGGCCAGAGCTGGGCGTCACCGGACAGCCTCACCACCAGCTCCGCGACGGGCCGGCCGTTGTGTCCGACCGGCATCCTCACCAACGAAGGACCCACCTGAGGCGTGGCCGACGCGTCGCCATCCGCCCCCGAGTCCACGGACTCGGTCTCAGCCGTCTCAGCAGGCATGCCTCCCCGTTCGGCGACCAGTTCACGAGCCCCACTGACCGGGTCGAGCGTATAGACGCAGCCCGAGTCGGCTCCCTCGAGTCGCAGCGCGGCATCCAGCCCCAGCGTCAGAACCCGGGACGTACTGCTGGTGGTGAGCAGGTCGCTCACCAATGACACTTCGTGGCGCGCGTCGTCTTCAAAGCGCCGGCGTCCGGAGATATCCTCGGCCGTCTCCACGAATCCGGCCGGTTCGCCGTTCAGTCCGTAGAGAGGGTAGGCTCGCAGCAAGAAAGGGATCCGGGTGCCGTCGTCCAGCGTGGCGTAGGCCTCCGCCTCTGCCACTTGGCCGGTGCGGAGGGCGATGACTCCCGGGCAGTGCGGGCAGGGCGCGGAGCGCTTCTCTATCTCCCGGTAGCACTTCTTGCCTAGAAAGGTGGACGCGGGCCTCTGCCATACGGCCTCGAACCCCGCGTTCATCATGAGGATATCGTGCGTGAGGGAGACCAGGTACATGATCTCGCTCTCCGAGTGGACGACCATAGGCCGCAAGAAGTCAGGAGCGAGCGCACGCCTGGCAGGATGACCGGATGCTGCATGGTCATTCATCTTCCGATTATAGTACTCCCCGGCGTCGGCGGTGAAGCCGCCCGCGTCATCCCGACAGATGACGAATGATGCCGTGCCATGGCATGACTGATCCGCGGGACTTTGGCCGATATCCCATTAGATGCAGGGATATGGGCCGAAGACGGCCCTCGGAGTCCCACAAAACGGAATGACATTTCGCTTACCAGAACGGGTCGCAGGCTTCTCTGTCCTGCCGTCGGTCTCTGAATATGCTGAATGAGGGAGCACACTGGGGAACCCTTCATCGACACCTCGTCTGACTTCGACCGCGCGGGGGACTAGGTCGTACAGAGATCCACATCGGGAAGCCGCAAGACCGTCTACACCCCTCCACGTCTGCACGCGGACCGCGCTGAGGACGTCAAGAGGACCCAGAGGAGCAAGGAGGGTTTCAGTGGAAAACGATCCGAAGAACCGCTACTACTGCTACACCGACGCCGGCGGCACCTTCACCGATACGCTGCTCATCGACCAGAGTGGCGACATGTGGAGCGGCAAAGCGCCAACGACTCCTACCTCGCTGGATGAGGGCCACATCGCTTCCGTCGAGGCCGCGCTCGCCGGCTTGAATATCACGATGCAGGACCTGCTCTCGCGGGCGGAGGTCATCGCCTTCGGGACCACCGCCATCATCAACACCATCGTCCAGCGATCCGGGGCGCATGTGGGCGCCATCATCACGAAGGGCTTCGAGAGAGTCCCGTCGATCGGCAGGGCTTCTCAGAACTACAGCGAGTACAGCTGGAGCGACATCCTCCACTCGGGGACCCATCGCCACCTTCAGGACCTGGTGGCCTACCAGGACATCGCGGGCGTCACCGAACGGATCGATGCCGACGGCAAGCCCTTCATCCCGCTCTACGAGAACGAGGTGAGGGAGGCGGTCGACAAGCTGATCGCCAAGAACGTGGATTCGATCATCATCCTCTTCCTCTACTCGTACATGAACCCGAGCCACGAGCTCAGGGCCAAGGAGATCGCGGAGGAGGTGATCGGAGAGAGGGGGAGCAGTACCCGGGTCTTCACCAGCTACGAGGTGAGTCCCACCATGAAGGAGCTCAGCCGCTTCAACACCCTCGCCGTAGAGGCCTACGCGGGAGACATCGCCCGTAGGTCGCTGGCCAGATCGGAAGAACGTCTCGTGGCGCTTGGGGCCAAGACCAGGCTTCAGGCAACCCTCTCCCACGGTGGGCTGATGCCGGCCGCCCATACTCACATGGTCGACACGGCCATGTCGGGGCCCGCGGGCGGCATCCTGGGCGGGAAATACCTCGGCGATGTGTACGGCTACAAGAACATCATCACGAGCGACGTGGGCGGCACCAGCTTCGACGTGGGACTCATCACCGGGGGAAGGATCAACATCAAGACCGAACCGGTGGTGGCCCGCTTCATCCTGAGCGCGCCGTGCGCCGAAGTGACCTCCATCGGCGCGGGTGGTGGCACCATCGCTTATCTCGATCCGTTCACGAACCGGTTGAAGGTGGGTCCGCAGAGCGCCGGCTCGGTCCCCGGCCCGGCGTGCTACGGCAAGGGTGGAGAGAACCCCACGGTCACCGATGCCGACCTGGCGCTCGGGTACATCGACCCTGACTACTTCCTGGGCGGCAGGATGAAGCTCGACAAGTCGCTGGCCGAGAAGGCCATCAAGGAGAAGATCGCCGACCCGCTGGGCCTCAGTGTGATCGATGCCGCCACCGGCATCAAAGAGATCATCGACGCTGAGATGGAGAACTACTGCAGGAGCCTGATCAGCACCCGTGGGTACGCGGTGGAGGACTACGTGCTCCTGGCGTTCGGCGGCGCCGGGCCGACGCACGCGGCCGGATACACCAAGAACACCAAGTACAAGGAAGTGATCGTGACCCCGTTCGCCTCCGTGTTCTGCGCGTTCGGCGGAGCCACGGCCGACTACAGCCGGCAGTATCTCAGGGCCACGCGGGTCTACGTGCCCTACAAGGCCGACGAGGACACCAAGCTGAGGTGCGCTCAGACCTTGAGCGACCTCTGGGCCGATCTGGAAGAAGTGGCGAAGGAGGAGATGGCGGCCGCCGGCTTCGACCTGAGAGAGGTGGAGTTCGAGCAGTTGGCCTTCACCCGTTACGCCGGCCAGCTTGACGAGATCGTCTTCAGATCGCCGCATCCCCGGCTGAGGGATGGCGAGGCTTTGGACGAGTTCGTGGAGGCCTTCGAATCGGAGTACTCGAGCGTCTACACCTCCACCGGCAGGTATCCGCAGGCGGGCTACCTCACTCTCCACGTGGGTCTGGTGGCGAAGGTGTCCAAGCCGAAGCCGGTGATAGCCGCGAAGACCGCCGGCAGAGCGGGCAACGGCGGTCTGAAGGGCGCGAGGACCGCCGTCTTCGACAGAACGCCCATGGATACGGCGGTATACGAGATGTCGGAGCTTCCGCCCGGCCAGACCGTACAGGGCCCGGCCATCATCGAGCACATCGATACCACCTTCGTGGTGCCTCCCGACTCTCACGCGGACGTGGACCAGTACGGAATGCTCTTCCTAAGGAGGGCGTAGGCTATGGGTGAGCTGAAAGAACGCATGCTCAAGCGAGACAAGGACCTTGCCGAGGGAAGATATCCCCCCCTCGAACTGCACGAACAGGACGCCGTGAAGTGGGAGGTGCTCTACACGCGCCTGCTGGGCATCGTGCAGGAAGGCCGTGAGACGGGCCGGCTCATCAGCGCCTCTCCCACCGTGCGGGAGTTCGGCGAGTGCGTGTTCTGCATCTTCACTCCCGAGGGCGAGGTCGCTGCGTTCTCCAGAGGCATTCTCCTTCACTTCGCCAGTTTCGCCGCCACCATCAAATGGATGCTGGCCAACGACTATGAAGAAGAACCGGGCATCAGAGACGGTGACATCTTCTGCAACAACGACCCCGTGATCGGCGGGGCTCATTCGGCCGACGTGGCCACACTCATGCCGGTGTTCTACAAAGGCAGGCTCGCGGCTTGGGTGGGCGGGCTCACCCATGTCATGGAGGTGGGCGGCACCGAGCCGGGGGGGACGTCGCCTTCGGCGATGAGCCGCTACGACGACGGCCTGATGTTCCCGGCGCAGAAGGTCGGCGAGAACGACAGGTTCTTCAACTACTACCACATCAACGTGTCCCGGAACACCCGGGACGGCAGCTGGTGGATCCTGGACGACCTGGCCAAGCTGGGCGGCTGCACCAAGATGAAGAAGGCTCTGATCGACCTCATCGACGAGTACGGTCTCGAATACTACGAGAAGGCCGTCTACGAGATGATCGAGGAGGGGAGGCGCTTCGCGGTCAACAAGATCAAGACGGTGTTCTTCCCCGGAACCTATCGCACGGTCAACTTCTACGACATCTTGAACGCCGAGCAGCCGGTGCGGTTCCACAAGGACTACTACATCCACCAACCGCTCGAGATGACCGTGACGAAGGACGGGGAGCTGACCCTCGATTACGACGGGCTGAGCTCACCCGGCTATCACTCCAACAACTCATCCCTGATCTGCGCCCGGGGACTGCACATCTATCAACTGCTCCAAGAAGTGCTCTACGACGGTCTGTTCAACTCAGGCGTGGTGCAGGGCCTCGAGCTGAAGTTCCCCGAGGACTCGGTGCTCAACCCGGGCATCCAGTATGCGTGCTCCGTGTGGGCCACTGCCAAGACCTCAGCGGGGGGCTGCTTCCAGAGAGCCATGTCCAGGGCCTACTTCGCCAAGGGCTTCCGCGAAGAGGGGTTCGCCAGCAAGGCCATCACCAGCGCCGTGTTCGCCGGTGGGGTGGATGAGAACGACAGGCTGTTCTCGGTCTCCAACTTCGAGATGAACTCCTCGGGCGGGCCGGCCATGAGCAACAAGGACGGAATGGACGCCGCCAACTCCGTCTGGAACCCGGAGGCGCAGCTCTCGGACATAGAGCCGTTCGAGCCCATCTGGCCCCTCAAGTGGCTGGGGCGGGGAGTGCAGACCGACGGCGGCGGCTACGGCAAGCATCGCGGAGGGGCGACCATCGCCTCGCTCTACGTCATCGAGCCGCCGGCCAAGTTCGTCGAGTCCGGCGCCTTCATGTCGGGCGACAAGGTGTTCCTGTCGGCCGGGACCATGGGCGGCTACCCGGCCCCGGCTCGCTACCGCTACACCATGCGCGACACGAACTTCGCCGAAGCAGCCGAGAAGCAGCTGCCGCTGCCGCATGAAGAAGGCGATCCCACCGACCCCGACTTCGCCCGCCTCCTTGAGGGAAGGCTGGTGCGGACCTCCGGCCAGAGCGCCAGCGTGGAGTTCAAGCGCTACGACCTGATCTACCAGACGTCCGGAGGAGGAGGCGGCTGGGGAGATCCGTTGGAGCGCGATCCGGAGGAGGTGGTGAGAGAGCTGAACGACGGCCTCATCTTCGCCTCGTCGGCCGAGAAGGTGTACGGCGTGGTCGCGAACCGGGTCTCCGACGAGGACCCGTACGTGCTGGACGGCGCGAGGACGGCTGAGCGGAGGAACCAGATCAGGAAGGAGCGTCTGGCCAGGGCGGTGTCGACCGGGGATTTCCTGGCCAAGGCAAGAGAGAAGGTGGTCGCCGGCGATTTCGCGCCCATCGTCAAGGAGATGTACAACGACAGCTTCAACAACTCCCCCAGATTCCTGAAGGAATACCGGGAGTTCTGGGATCTTCCCGACACGTTCGCCGGGTTCTAGAGGGAAGGAGGAACAGAGATCATGGCTGGAAGAAAGACCGCTTGGTCGAAAGACGTCCTTCGCGATCTCTCCGAGGGCAGGCTGGACCTCCAGGTGCTGTTGGAGATGCAGCGCGGCGACAAGGAAGACGATCGCTTCGAGGCGATGCTGGCCATCGAGCAAGAGAAGGTGAGTTGGCCGGAGAAGATTCTGGTGCCCGTGGGTGAGCATCTCTACGTGGTGCAGAAGGGCGCGGATCGCGTCGTCAAGTGCAGCTGCGGCCACGAGTTCGGCGACTACCGGCAGAACTGGAAACTAAGCGCGCTCGTGTACGCCCGCGACACCGAGGAGAGCCTGGACGAGATCTACCCAGGCCCGCGCAAATGCGACGTGGCCTGGATGGGGCTGCGTGAGTACTACTGCCCGAGCTGCGGGACCATCCTCGAGATGGAGGCCGTGCCGCCGGGCTACCCGGTGGTGTTCGACTTCCTGCCGGAGCTCGACTGAGCTCAAGGGTGGCGAAGGGGGACGTCATGGAGAAAGTGATCGTCACCTGTGCGCTCACCGGGGGAGCGTCGCCGGCGGGCAACCCCTATCTGCCAAAGACGCCTGCCGAGCAGGTGGTATCGGCGGTGGAGGCCTTCACGGCCGGGGCCTCGGTCATCCACATACACGGCAGGAACCCCGAGACGGGCATGGCCGACGCCGAAGCGTCGTTCATCGCGGAGGCGGTGGCGCCCATCAGACAGCAGTGTCCCGGTGTGATCATCAACGTGTCGACGGGCGGCTCGGGGAAGCGCTACGACGGCGACCACATCTTCGAGGAGGACCCGAAAGAGAGTGTCAATGGCAGGATCGGCGTGATAGCGGAGTTGGCCCGAGACCCGGAGACGAAACCCGACCTGGCTTCCTTCAACGCCGGGTCGCCGGTCATAGACATCTACAGCCGCACCCAGAAGGACTGGTTGCTCAAGTTCGTGATGGTGCACACCTTCAACGACATGGCCTACATGGCCCAGGTCATGCAGGAGTGTGGGGTGAAGCCGGAATTCGAATGCTACGACATCGGCATGATCAACAACGTGCTCATCCTGAGAGACCTGGGATACGTGAGCGACCCGCTCTACTTTCAGTGCGTGATGGGCGTGATGGGCTGCATCCCGGCCACGCCCGACAACCTGCTTCACATGGTGCGGCAGATCCCGAAGGAATGCCCCTGGTCGGTGTGCGCGGTGGGCGCCGGTGAATACCCCATGGTGGCGATGGGGCTGGTCATGGGGGGCAACGTGCGGGTGGGGTTCGAGGACAACATCTATCTGAACCCCGGTATCCCGGCGAAGTCGAACGCTGAGATGGTGGAGAAGGCCGTCAGGATAGCCAGGGAGCTGGGGCGGGAGATCGCCTCCCCGCTGGAGGCGCGGGCGCTCCTGGGGCTGCCTGTCTGAGCGAGACCCGGATCTGAGGACCGCGCCTCTTGGACAAGGGCAATTCGGGGGCCCGCGGCGGGCCTGCCGAGGAGAGCGAGAAGCGAGAAAGGGGGAGTGCAATGAAGAAAGCGTTGATCCTGGGGCTAGTGCTAGTGTTCGCGCTTGCGATGGGGCTGGCCGCCTGCGGCGGCGACGAAGAGACCACCACCACGGGCGCTCCGACTACCGCTGCTCCGGAGACGACCACGACGGCGGGGGCAGAGACCACCACCACGGCCGGCGACACCACGACCACAGCGGCGGAGGGCCCGGCAAAGGACAAGGTGACCATCGGCTATGTCGATGCGTTCACCGGTATCTTCGCGCCGGCTCCGCTTCTGTGGGGCACCATCTGGATGGAGGCCCTGATAGCCGACTACAACGCCGCCGGTGGGCTCTTCGTCCCTGAGTACAACGCGAAACTGCCGCTAGAGCTCATCAAGTACGACTCGGCCAGCGACACGGAGACCCTGATAAGGCTCACTGAGAAGTGCATGACCGAGGACAAGGTCGACCTCATGTTCGCTCCGTGGGGGACATCACAGAACTTCGCCGTCTACCCACTCTACGAGAAGCACGAGTATCCGTTCCTGCCTCACGCCATGGGTAGCGGCCAGATCGTCGACCTCATCCAGAGCGGGGGAGGGCAATGGTGCTTCCCGGTGCTGTGCCAGCCGCCGTACGTGGCGAAGTACACGGCCGACTTTCTGCAGGCGAAGGGAGCCAAGAACATCGGCATCATCGGGGTGAACGACCTGCACGGCATCGAGTTCACCGGCCGGCTGCAGTCCGAACTCTCAGCTCGAGGCATGAACATCGTGGTCGGTCCCGAGCTCTATCCGCCGACCGTGTCCGACCTCTCGCCGATCATCAAGAAGCTCCAGGAGGCCGATGTCGACGCCCTCTGGGCTTCCACCTATCCCACGGACGGGACCCTGTTGGTGCAGCAGATGCAGGAGCTGGGCTACTCCCCGACCATCATGTTCATGGGCCCGGGGGCTCAGTACCCGCTGGTGATGGTCCCCGCCTTCGGTCTCGAGGCGGTCACGGGGATCATGGAGTACCACGGGTTCGAGGTCGACTTCTACACATCTCCCGAGCTGGAAACACTGGCCGACAAGTACAACCAGGCGGCCGGCGGCTGGCCGGGCGCCAACACGGTGGCGGCCTATGTCTGTTACCAGGCTGTGTTCGACGCAGTCGAACAGGTGGGCTTGGACAGGACGAAGATCAGGGACACCCTGAAGACCGGGACGTTCAAGACGGTCCTTGGGGATGCCAAGTGGGACTGGGAGAACGTCAACCTCGAAGTGCCCGGCGCCGGCTATCTGTGCCAGTGGCAGGGCAAAGACATGCTGCAGGTGGTCTGGCCGGAAGACCGCAAGAGCGCGGACTGGATACCGAAACCCGCCTGGCCCGCGCAGTGACGGTGGGTCGTTTGCGACTGTGAGTCCGGTGGTGGGGCCCCCCCGGCGGCGGGGGGGCCCCCCCGCGGAAACCCGGCACGCACGGGGGGG
>CAZQDY010000038.1:0-18022 GCA_964592075.1 uncultured Gaiellales bacterium | reverse complement strand
CCGGCCCGGCGCAGTGCCGGGGGGGGGTGGCCGCGTGGGCGGCGGGGGGGCCCCCCCCCCGCGCGGGTGGGGCCCACCACGTCGAATCCCGGTCTCGACCGGGGCGTCCGGGGAAAGCCCGCGGCGACGCGGAGCAGGGGGTGAGCGAGCGAGTATGCGCATAGTGGTGGACATCATCATAGGTGGCGCCATCCTGGGGGCTGTCTACTCGCTGATCGCCGTCGGCCTCAATCTCCAGTACGGCGTCACAAGGATACTCAATGTCGCCCACGGCGACTTCCTGATGATCGGCGCCTACCTGGCCTACTTCTGCGTGACGCTGCTCGGCATGAACGCCTACTCGTCGATCGTCATCATCGGGCCGGCGATGTTCATCATCGGCTACCTCATCTACAGCGTGGTCCTCCGGCGCATGGTGAAGACGTCCAGGTCGGGAGAGGATCTCGAGTTCAGGTCGTTGCTGCTCTGCTTCGGCCTTTCGTTCGTGATCCAGAACTTCGCCATGGCTATCTGGACGGCCAACTACCGGGGCTATGAGACCCACTCCCTAGGGCTGCTGACCATCGCGGGCGTCGACTTCGAGATGAACAGGATCGTCATCGCGGGCATATCCGTGGCGATCAACGTCGCACTCTTTCTCGTTCTCAAGTTCACGCGATTCGGGGTGGCCATGCGGGCCACGGTGGACCAGCCGGTAGGTTCTCAACTCGTGGGCATCAACATCTTCACCGTATGCGCCATCTCTTTCAGCCTGGGCATCGTGCTGGCGGCCTGGGCCGGGGTCCTGCTCAGCATCCTTTCGCCCACCATCAATCCGTTCATGGGAGCCCCGTACACGGTCATTGCTCTGGTGCTGGTGATCCTGGCGGGCATCGGCAGCTTCAAGGGCAACATTGTGGGCGGCTTCGTCATCGGATATCTGGTGTACATCACTCTGCGGGTCATCCACCCGTCGCTGACGCTGGTGATGGTCTACGGGGTCCTCATCCTAGTGCTCATAATCAAACCCAAAGGCCTGTTCGCCAGGTAGGGGGGCTGGGACCCAGCGACATGAAGCTATCGACCTTCGCGAGATACAGTCCGTTCGCGGTCTTCGTCGTGTTGGCGTTCCTACCCTCGTTCGCCGGTACCTACTACACGGCCCTGCTGACGAGCGTGCTCTGCTGGATCGGCCTGGCCGTGAGCTGGCACTTCTTCAGCGGCACCACGAAGTATGTGTCCCTGGGCACCGCGGCCTTCTTCGGCATAGGCGTGTACATCACCGCCGTCTTCGGCAAGTCGCTGCCGTTCCCGGTGGTGCTGCTCCTGGCGGCGGCGGTATGCTTCGTGTTCGCCGCCTTGGTGGGTCTGGTGACTCTCAGGCTCAGAGGGATCTACTTCGCGATACTCACCTTCGGTCTCGCCGAACTCCTCAACAACGCCATCTTGTTCTGGGAGACACAGGTGACCGGGACCCGGGGCCGGTTCGTCGCGTCAATGGAGGTCTATTATCCGATTCTCTGCATAACCTTAATCCTCCTCGTGGTCATAGTCATCCTGAGGAGGACCAGGCTGGGCCGGGGCCTGAGGATGATCGGCGAGAACGAGGAGGCCGCCATCAGCTACGGGGTGAACACCACTCTGTACAAGGTCCTCGGCTTCGCGGTCAGCAGCATGTTCATGGGGGTCCTCGGAGCCGCTTTCGCCCCGCGGTGGGGCTACATCGATTCGGGCATGGCCTTCAGCTCATTGTATTCCTTCATGCCGGCCATCATGACGCTGTTCGGCGGAGCCGGCTGGATGGTGGGCCCCATAGTGGGGGCCGTGGTTATCTCAGTGCTGCAGGAATACCTGCTCACTACCTTCAAGGACTACTTCCTTATCATCCTCGGCGCGATCATGATGATCGTGATCCTGGCGCTGCCCGACGGCATGACCGGAAGGCTCATGAGGAGAAGGCCGAAGGCCGCGCCTGTGCCGCCGGCCGGGCCGGGCGCCGGTCTCGCGGCCGGTGAGGACGAGTGATGGCGCGGCGGTTGCTTGAGGCGGAAGATGTGTCGAAGCACTTCGGCGGGCTCGTCGCCCTTAACGAGGTCAGTTTCGACGTGCTGGAGGGGGAGATCCTCGGCCTGCTCGGCCCCAACGGCGCCGGCAAGACCACCCTGTTCAACGTCATAGCCGGGACGTTCCCGCCCAGCTCGGGGAGAGTGAGGTTCGCGGGCAGAGAGATCACCGGCCTCAAGCCATACAAGATCTGCAGGATGGGACTGGCGCGCACCTTTCAGATCCCCAAGCCGTTCCCGACGCTGGACGTGTATCAGAACATCCTGTCGGTGGGCATGTTCGGCCGCGGTAGGGACAGGCAGGGCGACGATCTGAAGCGCGACGTCGATAGAGCGCTCGAACAGTTCAGCCTGGCGGACAAGAGATCGACCCCGGCGGGGGACTTGGCGGTATTCGAGCTGAGGATGCTCGAGATTGCGAGAGCTCTGGTCACCAGGCCCAGACTGCTGCTGCTCGACGAGGCCATGGCCGGGCTGAACCCCAAGGAGACCCGCGAACTGAGCCGGATCGTGCAGAGTGTGCGCGAGGGAGGCATCACGGTTCTCATGATCGAGCACAACATGCGCGCGACCATGGGTCTGTCCGACCGGGTCATCGTGCTCGACCAGGGGATGAAGATAGCCGATGGCGACCCCAACGAGGTGTGTAAGGACCCGCGTGTGGTCGAAGCCTATCTGGGAGAGGCCTATGTTGAGTGTTAGGGGTCTGAACGTGAACCGGGGCAAGCTGCAGATCCTGTTCGACGTCTCCATGGATGTGCGGGAGAACGAGATCGTGGCCCTGCTCGGCGCCAACGGGGCGGGGAAGACCACCTTTCTCAGCGCCCTGGTCGGACTGCTCAAGCCGGCGTCGGGCAGCATATCCTTACAGGACAAGGATATAGCCGGCCTGCCGCCTCACAAGTACGTGAGCCACGGCGTGGCCTTCGTTCCGGAAGACCGGAAGCTCTTCACGAACTGCTCGGTGCGGGAGAACCTCGTGCTCGGGGCGTACAGGTCCCGGGAAAGAAAGCACATCCAGCAGCTGCTCGAGGGCATCTACGAGGTATTCCCGGTCTGCAGAGACCGTGAAAAGCAGTACGCTCTCACGCTGAGCGGCGGCGAGCAGCGGATGCTCGCCATAGCGCGCAGTCTGATGTCCGGCCCACGGTTGCTCATACTGGACGAGCCGTCGCAGGGCCTGTCGCCGAGGATGTCATTGGAGGTGTTCAAGAGCCTGGAGAGACTTCGGGAGCGCGGCATCAGCATCCTGTTGGCCGAGCAGAACGTCCATCACGCCCTGCGGTTCTCCGATCGCGCCTATATCATGGAGACCGGCACGGTGACCCTGGAAGGCAGGAGCTGTGATCTGGTCGGCAACGACCACATCAGGGAGGCCTTCCTGGGGATCTAGCGCGAGCGCCGGCTACTCGCGGGCGTAGGGGCTGTTCGCGCAGGCCTCGGCCACTCGCGCGCTCCGCGACTACTCGCGCATGGCGTACCAACTGCCGTCCGGCGAGTCGAGGCCCCCGCTCGACTCGATCCATCCACTCATGGTGTTCTCGTCGATCAAGGCGCCCTGGAAGACCCTGCCCTCGTGCTCGAAGTCGATGAGACCGCTCTCGTAGGTGACCGGGACGGGCCCGGCGGAGCCGCCCTCGAACTCCACCGTCCAGTCGCCGCGGGCCGTCCGGGCGAATTCGATCCTCAGGTCCGATTGCTCCAGATCGGCGGTCTGCAGCAGGATGCCTTCCCATGCGCCCGTCAGGTCGGCGTCGACGATCCCGCCCCAGTCGATACCGTCGACGTCGGTGGTCGTGACGTCGACGGTCGAGTCTGTGGTATCGGTCTCTTGGCCGCCGCTGGTGGATGTCTCGCCGGCGGTCTCGGACTCGCCGGCGGTCTCAGAGTCGCCGGTGGTCCCAGAACCCCCGGAGCCCGCGGGAGGGAACGCGTCGGTGTCGCGGGGAGATATCGAGACGTTGATCTGCAGCGGCCCGCCCTTCAGGCTTTCGTAGTTGCGGGCGTCCATGTAGATGGGAGTCCAGACCGCGTCGGTGAGCTCGCTCACCTTCACGGCCACGGTGTCGCTCTCGGTGTCGACCGCGCCCTTGACCGCCACCCAGGTGGCTCCGTTCCAGTAGGCCACGGCGATGGTGTCGTCCGTGGCCCCCTTGGGCAGCAGGCTTTCCTTGTAGGGCAGGGTGATGGTGACCTTCTTATCGAAGGCCAGGTCGGCGGGTCCGAGGTGCATCCGCGGCCCCGCTGAGCAGATGACGCCGGTGTCGCCCTTGGGCTCGCTCGCCAGGCTGGAGTCGACGGTCATGTTGAACAGACCCCTCAGCACCTTCACCTCGACGGTCGTCGTGGTGTCCACGGCTCCCGACGGGAAGGCGATCTTGGCCCCCTGTACCTGGATGACGCCGCCTTCCGGCGGCACCGGGTACTTGGCACTGTCGAAGGGAACGTCGATATCGGTGGAACCCCTCATGTCGGTCTCCACGGTGGGGGCACTCTTCCAGATCACGCCTGTGCCGTACAGCGAACCCAGCACCACCGCGGCGATCACCACCAGGCCGGCGAGCGTCAGGAGGGCCCAGAACCACCAGGGCCGCTTCTGCTTAGCGCCGGGTACGCCAGGCGTCGTGATGGCTGCGGCGCCGGCGCCCGCGCCCCCTGTAGCGGCGCCCCCGACAGCGGCGCCCGGAGCCGGCGTGCCCCACTGAGTCGCGCCGCCCGCCTCCGGCGGGATGAGGCCCGGCACGTGCCGGGCCGGGGTCCAACCCGGGAGCTGCTCGTGCCACACCACGTCGTCGGGTCCGACCCGGCCCTCGCGGGCCCAGGCGACCAGGTCGCTCCAGTCGTAGGGACCGTATGTCGCGCCCTCACGCGACAGATGCCATCCGCCGGCGAGCCCGCCCGTCATCTACGCCTCCTTCTCCAGCCGGTCGAAGGCTTCGACCAACACGTCGTACGACTGATCGAGCGACTGCGGGATCACCCGCACGTCGGCAAGAACGGGCATGAAGTTGGTGTCTCCCGCCCAACGCGGCACCAGGTGCAGATGCAGATGGTCCTTGACGCCGGCGCCGGCGGCCGCTCCCAGGTTGAAGCCCAGGTTGAGCCCGTCCGGGCTGAAGACGAGCTTGAAGGCCCTGATGCACTGCTGGGCCAGCTGCATGAGTTCCAGCAGGGTGTCCGGCGGCAGGCTCTCCAGCTCGGAGGTATGGGCGAAGGGTGCGACCATGAGATGGCCGTTGTTGTAGGGGAAGGTGTTCAGCATGACGTACGCCAGCCTGCCCCTGCGCACGATATGCGCGGCCCGGTCGTCGCCTGCCAGGGGCTTGTCGCAGAAGATGCAGCCGTCGGGCTTCTCCTGGGCGACGTACTGCAGCCGCCATGGTGCCCAGAGCCGTTCCATGCCCTCTCCTTTCATGGTGTCGCCCGGGTTGGTACCCGTTCTGATGCGCAGGGATGCGGGTGGGCGCGTCATGGTCGATTGTATCGCCGATGCTGGGCGCCGTGCGGCTCGCGTCCTCCTCGATCCGGGCCCGAAACGTGTGCTATGTGTTCCTTTGGGGGTAGTATTTCACGGACGTGCCCCGGCATCACCTCTTCGGGCGGGGGCGGCAAAGCGAGGTGGAGACCATGAGAACCGGTCAATCGAAAGCCCGCGACCCGGTGGTCGCAGTGAGAGAGCTCCATGGACAACTGACTGGGCCCGAGACCGAGCTGGTGGTCTTCTTCTGCTCCGTCGATTACGACCTGGACGTGATCGCCGGCGAGATGAACCGAGTCTTCGCCGGGATGACGGTCGTGGGCTGCACCACCGCGGGGGAGATCGGGCCGCTCGGATATCTCGAGGGCAGCCTGTCCGGCTTCAGCCTCCCCTCCGGCAGCTTCACGGCTGTGGCGGGGCGTGTCGACGACCTGCGGCATTTCACCCCCAGACAGGGAGAAGCCCTCGTTCATGCCTTGCTGGGCCGGCTGGAAGCCCGAGTTCTGGACGAAGCCGAGAGAAGCACGTTCGCCTTCCTGATGATCGACGGCCTTTCGAACCGTGAGGAGTCGGTGGCGCGTGCCTTTCAACACGCGCTCGGCCGGATTCCCTCTGTGGGAGGGTCGGCCGGCGACGCGGGCCGGTTCGCCCACACTCACGTGTTCAGCGAGGGTAGTTTCCACGAGGACAGCGCTGTCCTCGTGCTGGCCGCCACTTCTCTCCCGTTCATCACCTTCTCCACACTGCACTTCGCCGGCACCGACCGGCGGGCGGTCGTGACGGAGGCGGATCCCGAGACCCGCACGGTGTTCGAGATCGACGCCCTTCCGGCCGCCGAAGGGTATGCGCGGCTGTTCGGCGTGGACCCCGTCGAGCTGGGCCCCTCGTTCTTTGCGGCCCGCCCGGTCGTGGTGCGCATCGGTTCGGGCGAGTACGCCCGTGCGGTGCAGAACGTCGGCGCGGATGGGAGTCTCACCTTCTTCTGCGCCATCGAGAATGGTGTGGTCCTGCGTGCGGCGCATAGGGAGGACCTGGTCGCCGACCTGAAAGACGCGTTCGAACGCGTGCGACACAAGCTGGGGCAGCCCGGTATGGTCGTCGCGTGCGACTGCATCCTTCGGAACCTGGAGATCGAGCAAGCGGGGCTCAAGGAGCAGGTCGGGGAGGTCTTCCGCCGCCACAACGCGGCCGGCTTTGCCACCTACGGCGAGCAACTCCACGGTCTGCATGTCAACCAGACCTTCACCGGGATCGCCTTCGGCCGGCCGGAGGCGGGATGATGGCGGCCGGTTCCGGTAAGAGACTGCCCAGGGACAAGGCCTCCACCGAGGAACAACTCCGCGCCGAGATCGCTCGTCTCGAGAAGATCGTGCAGGTGCTCATGGACAGGGCCGAGCGCACCATCGACCAGGACATGTCCGAGTTCCAGCTGTTCGAGGGCACTCTGGTGCTGGGTGACTTGATCCGGCAGCGGACCGACGAGCTCAGGCGCGCGTTGGAGCGGAACGAGAAGATCACTCGTACGCTCAGGGAGTCAGAAGCAAGGTTCCGTGGGCTTGCCGAGCAGTCTCTCGCCGGGATCGCAATCGTGGAGGCGGGCTACTTCACATACATGAACCTCCGCTTCGCGGAGACCTTCGGCTACGAACGCGACGAACTCATGACTCTGCCTCTCATGGAGACCGTGTCCACAGGCAGTTGGTCCGCCGTGGTCGAGCATGTCCGCAATCGTTTGGCCGGGGAGCCGGTGGAGACCGTGCTCGGCTACAAAGGCAAGAAGAAGGACGGCTCCAAGATCGACCTGGAGCTGTCTTGCTCCCGTATGGAACCGGCGGCGAGAGAGGCGGTCATCCTCGTGGTGGCCGACGTTACCTCGCGCAAACAGGCCGAACGAAAGGTCCAGGCGCTGAACCGGCGCCTCGCCGAGCAGGCCATCCGGGACCCGTTGACGGGTCTATACAACCGCCGCTTCATGGAGGAATCGATCGCGCGCGAGCTGGTGCGGGCAGCCAGAAACGGCTATCCGGTGAGCCTGGTGATGTGCGATATCGACCACTTCAAGTCCGTCAACGACGACTACGGCCACCAAGCCGGCGACCGGGTCCTGAAAGCCCTTGGCAGGCTCCTCAAGCGACGCTGCCGGAGCAGCGACATCCCTTGCCGCTACGGCGGCGAGGAATTCCTGCTGGTGTTCCCCGATATGCCGGGCGACATCGCGATGGAATGGGCGGAGCACACGCGCGAGGCGGTGGAAACGATGGCCGTCAGGCATCAGGGGAAGACGGTGAGAGTGACGGCCTCGTTCGGCGTGGCGGTCTATCCCACTCATGGGACGACGCCTCAACAGGTCATGTCGGCGGCCGACGACGCCCAGTATGCCGCGAAGGCCGCCGGGAGGAACCAGGTCAAAGGCGCCCCGGTGCTGGCCCTGTTCGACTGACTCGGCGGCGCCCGGCCGGTTGACGTCACCCGGTTGAGCCAGTGGCGCCCGGTTGGGCTAGAAGGGCCCGGCGAAGGCCCTCAGCTTCGCTGCCAAGTCCGGCCCGCTCATCGGCGCCCCATGGCCGCCGGCCAGCACCCGCGGCTCGAGAAGCGCGAGCGCGGTCAACGAGCGCTTGGCCGCTCTCCGATCCCATGTCGTGTACCAGGGGCCTGCCGAGATCCGTGGCCCGCTCCGCAGCAGGCTCAGGGGAGAGTTGAGGTCGATCGTCACCAGCGCGTCGCCCGAGATGAGCACTCGGTCGCTCGTTCGGAAGAAGGCGACGTGCCCCGGCGTATGGCCCGGCGTGGGCACGAGCTCCCAGCCGGGCAGACCGGGGAGCTCCGCGCCCGGGTCAAGCGCGCGGGCGACCTCCTCGAAACTGGACCGGTCGATGATCTCCTGGGCTCTTCGCCTGCCCATCGTCCGCATGATGGGTAGGACCATCCAGCGGTCCAGAGGATTCGCATACTTCTTGAACGTCTCCATGTTGCCGTGGACCATCGGCATCTCGTCGGGATGCACGTAGACGGTCAGGTCCCAGAGGCGCGCGAGCGTCAGCGCCGCTCCGGCATGATCGGGGTGGTCGTGGGTGAGGAGTATCGCGGTGGGGCGGGTGTCGCGGCCGAACAGCGTCTCCGCGGCTTCCTGGATGGCCTCGCCGCAATCCTCCGAACCGGCGTCGATCAAGGCCCAGGAAGGCTCGGAGCCCACGAAGTAGACGTTGGAGCGCATGATCCCTCGGCCTACCTCGAGGTAGTGCACTCCCGGCGCGATCTCCTGGGGCGAGGGTGTCATGGTTCGATTGTAGCGCTGCGGGTCCGCGTTCAGCCCTCGCGCGCGGAGCGGCGTCCCGGCGTCATCCAGAAAGAGGGGCGGGCGGACGCCCCTACTCGCCCAGGGCGCGTTTGACAGCGGCCAAGAACGTGTCGGGCGCAGGCGGCTTCTGGAAAAAAGCGTCCGCTCCAGCCGCCAAGACCTCTTGCTCCATCGATCCCTCGCTCGCGGTGAGCACTATCACGGGCGTGCATGACAAGGATCCGAGCGTTCTCATGGTCCGGAGCACCTGAAGGCCATGCCCTCCCGGCAATCCCATGTCGAGGATGATCAAGTCGGGCATTTCCCTTCGCGCGATGGTCGACGCCGTAGAGGCATCCATGGCGGCAACGGTTTCATAGCCGTGCTTCCGCAGGAGCTGACTCAGGGCCAGGACTGTCACCTGGTCATCGTCGACTATCAGCACCTTCCGGCGATCCATCGCGCGCCCTCCCCGGATCTCTGAGCATTATTGCCCACTATAGCTCAGTCGCGCTCGCGGTGGCCTGCGCCCCTCACGCTCTTTGGTTCCTACAGGCTGTAGACCTCTTTGCCCAGCGTGTTCACCCAGTTCTGAGCAAGGATCTTCTGGGCCTCCTCGGTCCTGTCCACACCCAGGATGACGATCGCGTTGTTGTTGATCCGGCCCAGGTGCGGATAGAGATAGTGGACGTTGATGCCGGCCGCCTTGAGCGGCTTCAGCATGGCGTTCATGCCGCCCGGGTGGTCGGGCGTCTCCACAGCGAGCACGTCGGTCTCCTTGGGGTGATACCCGCTGCCCGTGAGGATGTTGAGGGCCTTGGCCGGGTCGTCCACCACGAAGCGCACCGTGCTGATGTCGGAGGTGTCGGCCACCGAGATGGCCCTGATGTTGACGCCTTCGCGCCCCAGGATCTCGCTGATGGTGGAGAGAGTACCGGGGACGTTGTCGAGACTCACCGACAGCTGCTTAATGACCATTGGCGTGATCCTTTGCGTAGTCGTAGCCCAGCGCCAGCGCTTCGCGATTGACCTTGAGGAGCTTGGCCTTGCCTTCGCCGAGTATCCCGGTGAGGTTCTCCAGCATGGCTTCGTAGGAGATCATGTTGCTCGCCCGGATCAGACCTCCCAGCATGACCATGTTGGCCACCTTGATGGTGCCCAGTTTCTCGGCCAGCTCGCTGGTGGGGATGGCGAGGATCTCGATGTCGCTGCGGGCCGACTCGGTGTTGACGATGGATGAGTTGGCGCAGAGCAGGCCCCCGGCCTGGAGGATGCCCTGGAAGCGGGCGAAGGAGGGCTGGTTCATGGCCACGACGAACTCGGGCTCCGAGGCCACCGGGGAGGCGATCTCGTCGTCGGAGACCACCACGGTGCAGTTGGCCGTGCCGCCTCGCACCTCGACACCGTAGCTGGGGTAGTAGGTGACGTACTTGCCCTGGAGCATGGCCGCCGTGGCCAGGGTGGTGCCCATGGAGAGGACGCCTTGTCCTCCGAACCCCGAGAATATGGTGCTTACGAGCATGTCACGTCCTTGGTCACGCCCAGCGGGAACTGCTTGACCATGACCTCGTCGATCCACCCGCAGGCGTCCAGCGGGCCCATCTTCCAGTTGACCGGGCAGGGGGAGAGGATCTCGACCAGGGAGAAGCCGCGCCCGTCGAGCTGGCACTGGAAGGCCTTGGCGATGGCCTTCTTGGCCTTCCTCACGGCGGCCGGCTTGTTGACCGCCACCCGCTCCAGGTAGGCGGTGCCGTCGAGGGCGGCGAAGACCTCGCAGACCCTGACGGGGTGGCCGGCCGCGACGGAGTCGCGCCCGCATGGGGTGGTGGTGGTGACCTGCTCCAGGAGGGTGGTCGGCGCCATCTGGCCGCCGGTCATGCCGTACACTCCGTTGTTGACGAAGATCACCGTGATGTTCTCACCCCGGTTGGCGGCGTGGAACCCCTCTGCGGTGCCTATGGCGGCCAGGTCGCCGTCGCCCTGGTAGGAGAAGACCAGGTTATCGGGCCTCACCCGCTTGATGCCGGTGGCGACGGCGGCGCCGCGTCCGTGGGCAGACTCGATGACGTCGATCTCGAAGTAGTTGTAGAGGAGCATGCCGCACCCGGCGGGAGCCACGCAGATGGCGTCGCCGCCCAGATCCATCTCCTCCAGCACCTCCACGATGAGGCGGTTGATGATGCCGTGGCCGCACCCGGGGCAGTAGTGGAAGTGGGTTTCTTTCAGCAGCTTGGGCCGCTCGTAGACCGTCTTCATCGTTTCTTCCTCTTGACCGCGGAGTCGCGTGATTGCGCCTGGTAGTAGTGGCGGGCCACGATGCGAGAGAGCTCCACCGGCATGGGGATCACGCCCCCCGGCCGGCCATAGAAGTGCACGCGGGTTCCGCTTCCGAGCGCCAGCTTCACGTCGTCGACCATCTGGCCGGCGCTCATCTCGAAGACGAAGAAGTCACGTACCGTCTTCGCCATCTCCTGCAGAGCCCTGGCCGGGAAGGGCCAAAGAGTGACGGGGCGGAGCAGCCCTACCTTGAGACCCTCCTCGCGCAGCCGCCGGATCGCGCCCTTGGCGATCCGCGCTCCCATGCCGTAGGCCACCACCACCATCTCGGCGTCCTCGGTGAGGTACGTCTCGTAGCGGACCTCGTTCTGTTCCATGAGCTGGAACTTGCGGAACAGCTTCCAGTTGTGCTCCTCCTGGAGCTTCGTGTCGAAGATGAGAGAGTGGATGGTCTGGGCGGGCCGGTCCTTGGCGCCGGTGAGGATGTAGGGCTTGTCGTAGTCGGCGGGCCGCGTCAGACCGTCGAAATCCACCGGCTCCATCATCTGCCCGAGCATGCCGTCGCCCAGGATGAGCAGCGGGTTGCGGTACTTGTCGGCAAGGTCGAAGGCCAGGGGCACGATCTCGGTAAGCTCCTGCACCGACGCGGGGGCGAGGACGATGGTCTTGTAGTCGCCGTGGCCGCCGCCGCGGGTGGCCTGGAAGTAGTCGGACTGCGAGGCCGAGATGTTGCCCATGCCCGGGCCGCCGCGCACCACGTTGACGATGACGGCCGGCAACTCGTCGGCCGCCAGGTAGCTGATGCCCTCCTGCTTCAGACTGATGCCGGGGCCACTCGACGACGTCATGGCCCGGGCGCCGGCCGCGGCTGCGCCAAGCACCATGTTGATGGCCGCTATCTCGCTCTCCGACTGGATGAAGCACAGGCCCGACTCGCCCATGCGCTTGGCCATGTACTCGGTGAGCTCGTTCTGAGGGGTGATGGGGTAGCCAAAATAGTGCGTGCACCCGGACAGGACCGCCGCCTCACCCAGGGCGGCGTTGCCGCTCATGAGCCGGTTCATGGTAAGCGAGCCCCATGGCTCGCGGCGGCCTCGACGGTCACGACGGCGACCATGATCGCCACATCCGGGCACATGACAGCGCAGTTGCCGCAACCCGTGCACGCGTCGCCGGCGTCAAAGGTGGCGACGAAATACCCCTTGAGGTTCAGTTCCTCGGAGAGGTGGATGCATTCCTTTGGGCAGACATCTATGCAGAGGCCGCAGCCCTTGCAGCGTTCTTTGTCGATCTGGATCTGGCCTGCCAACTATGCATCCCCCGTCCGGCGCCGTTCTTGCGGCCTATAGGATAGCCTACCGGGGCGCGTTGGCGCGGTCCGCGTCCGCGTCTCGTCCTGCAGGACCCGCCCGGTGCGAAGCGTAAGTCTCTTAGGAGCATGGCAGAATAGGAGAGACAGTGCTAGGTGACGGCCACAACGATCAGACACATCACCGGCGGCTATTGGCGCTGGTTCTCTTGGCCCTGCTTCTCGTCGCCCTCCTTCCCGGCCTTGCGCACGCCACTACTCCGGCCATCGAGAAGGCTAAGAAAGAGGCTCAGGAGCTTCTCGGACTGCTCGACCAGTTGTATCAGGAGTTGGGCGCGGCTACCGAGGAGTACAACTACGCCAACCAGCAGCTCCAAGACACCCAGGCCGCGGTGAAGAAGACCACCAGGGAGCTCAAACAGGCGCAGACCGACCTGGCCTTCGCCCAAGGCGCGCTCGATGTGCGCCTCGTCGGCATGTACAAAGCGGGGAAACTCGACG
The DNA here is from genome assembly GCA_964592075.1 of uncultured Gaiellales bacterium. Taxonomy (GTDB): domain Bacteria; phylum Actinomycetota; class Thermoleophilia; order RBG-16-64-13; family RBG-16-64-13; genus RBG-16-64-13. The sequence continues at coordinate 5,138 of CAZQDY010000038.1, read as the reverse complement.
TGCTGAGCGTGTTCCTGGAGGCGACCAGCTTCGCAGAGTTGATCAACCGTCTCGACCAGTTCGAGCGCGTCAGCCGCCAGGACGCCGCCCTCATCGACCAGGTGGAGGCCTACCGGGACCAAGAATCCGAGCGGAGGGCTCAGCTCGAGTCGCAGATGGAGCAGCAGGAGGTCTTCGCCCAGCAGGCGGCCGCTGCACGGGAGAAGGTGAAGGGTCAGGTCGCGAAGCAGAACAAGGCCCTCGCGGGCAAAGAAGCGCAGATCGCGAAACTGAAGCAGGAGGAGGCCGCTCGCCAGGCCAAGCTGGCTGCGGAGGCGAGGGCGCGTAGAGCCTTCTTGGCCTCCCGGCCCGGCAAAGTGATCAGCTATGCGATGGACTACCTCGGAGTGCCGTACGTGTGGGGAGGGTCCAGCCCTCGAGGATTCGACTGCTCAGGCCTGGTCCAGTACGTGTACGCCAAGGTAGGGATCTCGCTGCCTCATTCCAGCCGCATGCAGTACGACTGCGGGACGCCGGTGTCGCAGGGCCAGCTCAAGCCGGGCGATCTTGTCTTCTACTACAACCCGATCCAGCACGTGGCCATCTACATGGGGGATGGGAGGATCATCCACGCCACCGGCTCGCAGGTGCAGATAGGCAACGCGTTCCAGAGGGGCTACCGCGGGGCCTGCCGGGTGTTCTAGCAGCACGTTGCCGTAGTATGCTTCTTGACATGGACGACGAAGCGATCCGGCGCATCCTCGAACAGGTGCGCTCGGCCTCGATGTTCTCGGAGGCGGCCGAGCGGCTCACCGACGCGGTCCGGGACCTCACCGGCTGCGAGGCGGCCATGCTGCGCTTCAGGGTGGCCGACTCCCTGACCGCGGGCTGGGCTCCCGCCATCGTGGAGCGTGGCTTCGGATGTCGCTTTCTCCGCGATGAGATCCTCATAGGCCAGGAAGAGTGCATGTGCGGCCGCATCTGCCGCGGGCGCCCCGATCCGGACTTCCCGTTCTTCACGCCGCGTGGGTCGTTCGTGTGGGGCGACGTCCAGACCATCGGGAGGGACTACCCGGTGGAGACTCTTGGAGATATCCGGGGGCGGTGTATCCAGGAAGGCTTCGAGTCGGTGGTGATCGTACCGCTCGCAGGCCGGGAGGGCTCGCCCATCGGCTGCCTGCACCTGGCCGACTTTGCGCACGGGAAGTTCGCCGACCATCTCGAGACCTTGGAGGAGCTGGGCCGGCTCAGCGGTCCGCTCCTGGAGCGCTTCCCCATCGAACAGCGGGAGACGTTCGTCATCAAAGCGGTCGAGACCGCCCTCCTCCCCGGGGAGGTGGAGAAGGTGGAGGGCCTCGATGTGGCCGTGTCGTTCACCTCGGCTACGGAGACCGCCCGGCTGGGGGGTGACTTCTACGACGTGATCGAGTTGGAGGATGGGGGGATCATCCTTGTGGTGGGCGACTACGCCGGCAAGGGCATCGGCGCGGCCGGCATGGCGGCGCGGGCTCGCTACGCGATCGCCACCGCTGCCACAGCCTGCGGCGGCCGGGATCTCGACACCGTGCTCGCCACCGCGGAGGCCGCCCTGTGCGACAGCCTTCCCCAAGGGGGGTTCGTCACGGTGGCCGTCTGCCGTTACTCTCCGGATGGCAGGCTGGAAGCCGCCGTCGCCGGCCATCCCGTCCCGCTGCTCCTGGAGCCCGACGGGGATGCCGAGGAGATGGTCCTGCCCGCCAACCGGCCGGTGGGCGTCTTTCGAGAAACCCGCTTCCAGACCGGTTCGACAGGGCTGCCACCGGATCACACGCTCCTCCTCTACACCGACGGCATCGTCGAGTCCCGCCGGGAGGGCCGGTTCTTCGGGGTGGAGGGTATCGTCGAACACTGGCGGGCGGCTCCAGACCGCGGGCTGGGCGATCTCACCGCCGGGCTCTGCCGTCAGAGCGCGGAGTTCCACGAGGAAGGGCGGCCCGGCGACGACAGGCTGGTCCTGGCGGCGCGCCCTGCCGGCCCCTAGCTCCAGCGGTTGTAGCAGACGATCTCGCCGAGAGGCTTGCGGCTCTTGGGCCGGGGCTCGTCGGCCGGATAGCCGAGAGCCATCATCTGGACCACCTTGACCGTGTCGGGGATGCCCAACACCTCTCGTACCTGATCCTGGTAGAAGGCGCCGATCCAGCAGGTGCCAAGCCCTTCGGCGGCCGCGGCGAGCGCCAGGTGCTCCATGGCGATGGCCACGTCCACCGGGTCGCCCGGTATGTCGCAGCGCATCTTCCGGTCAGGCATCAGGCCGACCCCGGCGATGACCACGGGGGCCTGCGCCACGAACTGCTGGCCGGAGCAGGCCGGCACCAGCCGTTGGCGGATCTCGGCGTCGCTCACCACCACGAACCTCCACGGCTGCCGGTTGGACCCTGACGGCGCCAGGCGGACGGCTTCGAGGACCCGGTCGAGCTTCTCCTGCTCCACAGGCCGGGATTGATAGGAACGGACGGAGTATCTTGAAGACACAAGCTCGAGGAAATCCATCTTCGACCTCTGCTGGTAGTGGTTGTTGCCGGACGGTGCTTAGAAGTCTAGCAGGACACTGCGCGGACGAACCTAGAGAGGCGGCAGGGCCTGGTCGACCGGGGTCAGACCCTTCTCGCGGCCGGGATGCGCGTGGCGAGCGGCCCGGCGTATGCGTTATCATCGGTATTCAGCGACATGCGCGCGGCGGAAGGACGGCAGTGACCGTCCCAGGTTGCCGCAGGATCGTCGTCAGCGTCATCCCGAGGAGGTTCGGTACTAATGCCCCAGGCGCCGGAAGCCACCAGCGAGCTTGTAGCGGCTCTGACAGATAGGTACGGGGGCCCTGAGGCCGCGGAAGTGGCGGCCCGTCTGAAAGAACCCGACATGGCCGGTATCAAGGCCGTGGTCTCCTGGCGCGGCGTGGTGGCGAACGGGGAGGTCTGCCTGGTCGACCTGGCCCTCCGCTACCTGAAGCTCATCCAGGAGGAGTCCTGCGGCCGTTGCGGGCCCTGCCGCATCGGCGTGGACGTCATGCGCGAGCTTCTGGAGAAGCTGGCCGCCGGCGAGACGGGCGAGTGGGGCCCCGAGGGTACCATCGAGAAGATCCGCTACCTGGCCGAGTCGATTGAAGACTCCGCCTGGTGCGGTATCGCCAACACCATCCGCGACCCGATCCTGGCGCTGCTCGACCTGGGGGCCGAGCACTTCGCGGCCCACGCGGCCGGGCAGACCTGCGAGCCCGCGGCTACGCATGGCTGGGTGGCGGCCCCTTGCCGCTCCACGTGTCCGTCGACGGTGGATTGCGCCTCCTACATCTTCCAGGCGCTGGAGGAGCATCCCCATCTGGCGACGACCATCGTCAAGCGCGACAACCCGCTGCCGGGCATTATCGGGCGCACCTGTCCGCATCCCTGCGAGGCCAATTGCACCTTGGCGCAGGTGGGCCAGCCCATCGCCATCAACAACATCAAGCGCTGGGCCGCCGACCGGGCTGAGGGTCTGGCCGACGACCGCTGCGCGTCGGGCTGCATGACCGACCCGACCTTCGGCGCCCTACCCGACGTGATCGAGGCGGCGGGCGGCGCGGCGCTGGTCGCCGGCGGCCCGCACGAGGTGAGCGAGCTGACCACCGTCCAAGAGAGCCAGCGCCCCGTCGAGACCACCTGTCTCCTCGACGACAAGCAGGCCGCCTGCGGCAAGAAGGTGGCCATCATCGGGGCAGGACCGGCGGGTCTTTCCGCCGCCTATTACCTGGCCCGCCGCGGCTACCGGCCCACCATCTTCGAGGATTTGCCCGTGCCGGGCGGCATGGTGCACGTGGGCATCCCGGAATACCGGCTGCCCCGCCACGTCATCCACCGCGAAGCCGAACTCATCGAGCAGGAGGGCGTCGAGATCCGCTACAGCACCCGCGTGGGGCGTGACATCTCCTGGGAAGGCCTGGGCAGAGAGTTCGAAGCCACCTTCGTAGCCATCGGCGCCCACCTGGGCCGTCCCCTCGGCATCCCGGGCGAGGATCTGCCCGGAGCTATGGACGCCATCGAGTTCCTGCGCAAGGTGGCTCTGCACGAGCCGGTGGATATCGGCGACGACGTCCTCGTGCTTGGTGGCGGCAACTCGGCTATGGACGCCGCCCGCACCGCCATACGCTTGGGCGCGAAGAACGTCCAGGTGGTCTACCGGCGTACCAAGAACGAGATGCCTGCCAACCCCTGGGAGATCGAAGAGGCTGAGGAAGAGGGCGTGGTCTTCCACTACCTGGCCGCACCGATGGAGTGTAAGGGAGAGGACGGCGAGGTGACCGGGCTCGTGTGCCAGCAGATGGAACTGGGGGAGCCCGACGAGAGCGGCAGGCGGCGGCCCGTGCCCACCGATATGGCCCCCTTCGTGCTGGTGGCCGACAGCATCATCTACGCGGTGGGCCAGAAGCCCGATTTCGACCCCTTCAAGGGCGACGGCGAGATCCAGCTCAACAAATACGGCTACATGGACGTCGACGAGCGCACTCTCATGACCACCAAGCCCGGCGTGTTCGTGGGGGGCGACGCAGTGAGCGGGGGCGGCACCATCATCGAGGCCATCAACGCGGGCAAGGTGGCGGCCAAGTACATCGACAAGTACCTGCGCGGTGAGCCGGTGGTGGAGGACGTCGAGGACAAGACCCGGCGCCTGGCCGTTTACCTGGGCGCCCAGAAGAGCTGGGAGAAGCTGGCCGAGAACGTGGACTACGGCGCCCGCGTCCCGATGCCAATGGTGGAGCCAGAGGTACGCAGGACCAGCTTCGAGCCGACCGAACTCGGCTACACCCTGGAGCAGGTGACCTCGGAGGCCGATCGCTGCCTACGGTGCCACAGGCCCATACTGGTGGCGATCTAGCAACTTTCGAACACTGGAGAAGGACTCATGAACGCTCTGGGCAAGGTCAATCGGAGAGGGAGCTGGAGATACGGCGCTCTCGTTCTGCTCGTCGCAGCTATCTTCCTGGCCCTGGCCGCACCGGCGCTCGCGTTCTCGGATGTGCCCGCGGGCCATCCCTACAGCGCAGCTATCGAGAGCATGGCCGACCTCGGCATAATCGGTGGGTACACCGATGGCACCTTCGGTCCCGACAAACTGGTTCTACGCAAGCATTTCGCCAAGATGATCGT
>CAZQDY010000037.1:0-28645 GCA_964592075.1 uncultured Gaiellales bacterium | reverse complement strand
TGGCGCGGGCCGCTGGCTGGGCGGCCGCTCCCATCTTCCGCCAGACCGGGGCGCGCTCGGCCAGACGCCGGCCGCGCGCGCCCAGCTCACCGGCTTTCTTCAGTTGCTTCAAGTACGGCAGACCCGCGTACGAAGACAGCTTCTTCTCGAGCGCGGCAAGGTCCTCGCCCCGCAGCCAGCCGTCGACGGCGAGTGCCGTGCGCTTGCCCGCGGCCATCGCATGGATCACCGACTGAGCGCCGGCGACCGCGTCGCCGGCCGCGAATACGCCCTCCTGGGCCGTGCGCCCGGTGAACGCGTCCGCTTCCAGCCGCTTCCCACCGGACGGCTCGGTCGCGACTATGACCGTCGTCCCGGCAGCGGCGAGACTCTCCGCCTTGGCGATCTTCACACCGTACTCGAACTTGACCCCTTCTTCGGTGGCGACGGTCAACTCGCGGCCTCCGGCTGGGAGGGTGTCGGCCTGGTACGCTGTGACGACCGTTACTTCAGTAGCGCCAAGCCGCAGCGCCGTGCGCGCCGCGTCGAGAGCGACCACTCCGTCGCCGGCGACGATCACCTTGTCCGCGAGGACGACTTTCTCGCCGCTCTGCACCCGCTCCAGCAGGTCGACGCCACTCAGCACCGCGTTACTGTCGGCGGCACGGCCCGTGGCCTTCTTGCCCCCGGCCGCGCGGACCCCCGGCGCTGGCCTGCTGCCGGTACCGACGACCACCGCATCGAAGCCGGCGTTCAACAGGCTCGCGGCGCCCCGGGCCACGCCTGCTCCGCCGCCCCGGTCGGCGCCAGCCACCTGTGACCCGCCCACGAAGCGGACTCCCGCGTCCCACAGAGGCTGCAACTCCTCGTCGAGGACTCTCGACGGGAGCTTGAACTCGGGGATGCCGTAGCGGAGCAATCCGCCCGGCTTCTCACGGCCGTCGTACAAGGTGACCTGATGGCCGCGCTGCGTCAAGAACCAGGCGGCGGCCAAGCCGGCAGGACCGGCTCCGATGACCGCCACGCGCTTGCCACTTGTCCTGACGGCCCGGAGGCGGTCGCCGCCCTTGCGGTCGTGGTCGGCCGCCGCGCGGTGTAGGGCGCAGATGGCGATGGGCTCATCCACATCGCCACGCCGGCAGACCGGCTCGCAGTACCGGGGGCACACTCGCCCCAGGATGCCGGGGAAGGGCAGTTCGGCCCGCACTATGTCCGCGGCGCCTGCGAAATCGCCGGCGGCCAGCGCCGCGATATACGCCGGGATGTCGATATGGGTCGGGCAGGCGTGCGTGCAGGGCGCCTCGCAGTAGGCGTTGTGGTCGGAGAGATACATCTTGAGGTAGCTCTCGCGCCGGGCGCGCACACGCGGGGTATCGGTCTTGACCACCATGCCGTCGGCCACCCAAGTGGTGCAGGCGGCCTGCAGCTTCTGCATGCCCGACACTTCCACCAGGCACAGACGGCAGGCGCCCCAAGCGGCGGTGTCCTCGATGTGGCACAGGGCGGGGATGTAGATGCCCTCCCGGCGGGCCACCTCAAGAACGGTCTCTCCCTCACGGGCGGCGATCCTCTTCCCGTTGATGGTGAGTTCCAGGGCCTTCTTGCGGGCGGCGCCCGTCTTGCCGACGGAGCCTGTCTTCCCGGCGGCACCCTTCTTGCCGACGGAGCCCTTCGGTGCGGTGTTCTCGGCGCGGGCGCTCATCTCCGCCTCCCTTCAGCAAGCGAGAGCACGCCCGTTTCGACCCGGACCGCGTCGAACTTGCAGGCCTGGCGGCAGGCGTCGCACTTGATGCAAAGTTTCCGGTCGATGCGGTGAGGAGACTTCCGTTCCCCACTGACCGCTCCGGCGGGGCAGGCCGTGAAGCAGGCCCGGCACCCCGTGCAGGCCTCCTTGTCGATGGTGTAGCGGATAAGTGGGCGGCAAACCCCGGCCGGGCAACGCTTCTCCACCACGTGGGCCATGACCTCGTCTCTGAAGTAGCGCAGGGTGGACAGCACCGGGTTGGGGGCGCTGCCGCCGAGCGCGCAGAGCGATCCTTCCACCACGTCCTCCGCCAGCCGCTCCAGCGACTCCACCTCGGCCACGGTCGCGAGGCCGGCCGAGATGCGCTCAAGAATCTCGAGCATCCGGGTGGTCCCCACCCGGCAGGGCACGCACTTGCCGCAGCTCTCCTCGGCGGTGAACTGGAGGAAGTACTTGGCGAAGTCGACCATGCAGGTGGTGTCGTCGACCACAACCATGCCCCCGGAGCCCATCATGGAGCCGGCGGCGACCAGGCTTTCGAAGTCGATGGGTTCGTCAAGCAGCGAGGCAGGCAGGCAGCCGCCCGAAGGTCCCCCCAACTGCACGGCTTTGAACTCGCGCCCCGGCAGCATACCGCCGCCGATGTCGAAGATGACCTCGCGCAGGGTGACCCCCATCGGAACCTCGATGAGTCCGCCGTTCACGACCTTGCCCGTCAGCGAGAAGATCTTGGTGCCTTTGCTCGTCGCTGTCCCGAGCGCGGCGAACTCCCCGGCGCCGTGGTTGATGATCCACGGCACGTTGGCGTAGGTCTCCACGTTGTTGAGGTTGGTGGGCTGGCCCCACAGACCCTGCGCGGCGGTGCGGATGTGCTTGCCCCGCGGCATGCCGCGCTGTCCCTCGATGGAAAGGGTAAGCGCGGTGGATTCCCCGCACACGAACGCTCCCGCTCCCTGGTTGATGCGGATGTCGAAATCGAACCCCGAGCCCAGGATGTCCTTGCCGAGGAGTCCTCTCTCGCGGGCCTTCTGTAGAGCCCAGCGCAACCGTTCGACCGCGAAGGGATACTCGTGGCGTACGTAGACGTAGCCCTCCACGGGGCCGTTCTCCGCGCCGATGGCGTATGCCGCGATGACCATGCCCTCGATGACGCTGTGAGGGTTGCCTTCCAGCACTGAACGGTCCATGAACGCCCCGGGGTCGCCCTCGTCGGCGTTACAGATGACGTAGTGCTTCTCACCTGGGTTGGCCCGGCACGACCGCCACTTGCGGCCTGTGGGAAACCCTGCTCCGCCACGCCCGCGCAATCCGCTCTTGTCGATCTGGGCGATGACTCCCAGGGGGTCGCCGGCCTTGAGCACCTTGGCCAGGGCCGAGTAGCCGCCGTGGGCCAGATAGTCGTCCAGAGAGAAGGGGTCGATCTTGCCGTTGAGGCCGAGCACGATGCGCCTCTGCAATGAATAGAAGGGGATCTCGTTCTCCAGCGCGAGCGGCTCACCCGTGCCCGGGTGCCTGTAGAGCAGTCTTCCGACGACCCCGTTGCCCACTATGCTCGTCTCGATGATCTCGTCGATGTCCCCGGGCTTCAGCCTGGGGTAGAAGATGCCCTTTGGCCTGAGGACGATGATGGGGCCTTGCTGGCAAAAACCGTGACAGCCCGTTTCGACCACTCGCACCTTGTCGGTGAGGCCCCGGTCGGCCAGGGCCTTGCCCACCGCTGCCCGCAGAGCCACGCGTCCCGAGGCGTGGCAGGCCGTGCCTGCGCAGATGCGTATCTCGGTCTTCGAGTCGTCGGCCAGGTAGGCGTTCCTGTCGGACGCGGCGGCGAGCGCGGCGTCGATCCTGACAGCGCGGGCCGGCGCCGATATCGCGCCTGCCGAGATCGACTTCGCGCGCGCCACGTCTCGCCCGTTGCCGCCGGGCTTGTTCACGGCGCCCATCACGCCACCTCCTGCTTGCGCAACCTGCGCACCAGCCTGCGGGCCTCCGTGGGGCCCATGCGGCCGTAGGTCTCGTCGTTGCCGATGCGGACCACCGGGGCGAGGGCGCAGGCGCCCACACAGTTGACGGTCTGCAGGGTGAACAGCCCGTCGGGCGTGGTGCCGCCCACCGGCACCTCGAGTTCTTGGCTGAAGGCCTCCACCACCAGGGGCGCGCCGGCCACATGGCAGGCCGTGCCCATACAGACGTCGATGACGTACTTGCCCACGGGCCTCAGGCGGAACTGTGCGTAGAAGCTGGCGACGCCGAACACCCTGGAGAAGGGCATGTGCATCTCGTCGGCGATGCTCTCGAGCGCCTTACGCGGCAGGTATCCGAAGGCCTCCTGCGTGGCGTGCAGCGCCTCGACCAGCCCGGAGCCCGAGCGGATGCCGGCAATCACGGGATCGAGCAGCTTCATGTCGATCTCGGGCACGAACTGGGCTGGGGCCTCGCCCATGACGCAGGCCGACGCGGCTCCGCAGCTCTCCCCGGGGAGCGTCGCCAGAGCGGCGGCCCGGGCTGCCTCGATGTCAAAAGGCTCCTCGGGGAACTCGGGGCAGTACTCCAGCTCTATGCAGTCGACGGGGCAGGTCCGCTCGCACAGCGTGCATGAGTAGCAGCGATAGCTGCCGTCCTTCTTCTTGACCAAGTCGAAGAGGCCGGTGCGGGCGGTCTTGCCCACCAACTGCCGGCGCTCGAAGTCGATGCCTTTGAGGACTTCGTATAGGGCGGAACCCTTGGGCTCGTCGTTCGTCATGTCGCTTTCCTTCAGTCCTCCCTCAGGTTGAGATAGCGGCGCTCGATGGAAGCGGGCTTCTTGCTCCGCGCCGCCTTCTCGAGCACGGCGAACGCCTGTTCGATGTTGTCGGGGAAGATGTCCCGGCCTCCCAGTCCGTACACGAACGGCAGGACCTGCGGCCGGGGGTCGCTATCGTAGAGGGCTGCGCGCACCTCCAGGAACACGGGTCCGCCCATGGCCCCGAAGGAATCGGCGCGGTCCATCACTCCCACCACCTTCACGTGCTCGAGAGCCTTGGCGTAGGCCGTGTGGGGGAAGGGCCGGAACACACGCAGTCTGGCCATCCCCGCCTTGACTCCTCTGGCCCGGAGCTTGTCGACGATCATGCGGGTGGTCCCCGCCGTGGAGCCGGCCACGACTATGGCGATCTCGGCGTCGTCGAGGCGGTAGGGGTCGAGCAGCCCGTAGTGGCGTCCGGTCAAGTCCGCATACTCGTCGGCGACATCCTGGATGACCTTGAGGGCTCGGTCCATAGCTCGGTTCTGCGAGACCTTGTGCTCGAAGTACCAGCCGTGCAGGCCGTCGAAAGGCCCGATTGTGACCGGGCGTTTGGGGTCGAGCAGCGGGTTGACGGCGTGGAAGGGCCCGATGAAGTCCTTGGCCTTCCTGTCGGGGAGCATCACCAGCGGTCCGATGGCGCCGCTGATGACGTAGCCGTCGTACATGTGCATGACCGGAGTACGCACGTCCATATGCTCGGCGATGCGCACGGCCTGGAGGCAGTTGTCGTACGCCTGTTGATGGTTCTCGCCGTACAGTTGGATCCAGCCGGTGTCCCGCGCGCCCATGCTGTCGCTATGGTCGCAATGGATGTTGATCGGGCCCGAAAGGGCGCGGTTGACGGTGGTCATCACGATAGGCAGGCGATAGCTGGAGGCCACATAGAGCAGCTCCCACATGAGAGCCAAGCCCTGGGAGGAGGTGGCCGTCATGGTCCGCGCGCCCCCGGCCGCCGATCCGATCACGGCGCTCATGGCCGAATGCTCCGACTCCACCGTGACGAACTCGCTGGTCACCTTGCCGTCGGCCACCATCTGCGCGTAGAGCTGCACGACCTCGGTCTGCGGCGTGATGGGATAGGCGCAGACCACGTCGGGATCGATCTGGCGCATCGCCTCCGCAGTCGCCTCGTTACCGGTGACGGCGAGGGTCTCGGCAGTCTCTCCGCTCACCGGATCACCCCTTCTCTTCGATCTTCATGCTGATGGCGTCCGCGGGGCACTCGTGCGCACAGATACCACAGCCCTTGCAGTGCTTCTCGTCGATCCCCACGGCCTTGCCGTCCTCGATGACTATGGAGGCGTCCGGGCAATAGAAGTAGCAGAGCATGCAGCCGGTACACTTCCCGGAGTCGATGACCGGTATCTGCGACCGCCAGCCGCCTGTCTCCACCTCTTCCGAGTTGCCCGCCACCGGGATGGTGGCTCCAAGCTCGTGTTTGTCGGGACCCCAGGTGTCGATGTCGCTGACGTCCCACCGTGTCTTCTTCGCCGCGCTCATTCGGCCTGGACCTCCTCGTACGCACGCATGATGGCGGCGATGTTGCCCTCGACCACCTTGGGGGGGAACTTCTTGCCGAAGTCGGCCCGCAGGAACTCCACGACCTTCTCGATGGGGAAGAGCTGGGTTATGCGTGTCAGGGCTCCCACCATCGGCGTGTTGGGGATAGGTCTCCGGATGGTCTCGTTGGCGATGCGGGTGGCCGCTATCGTGAAGAGCCTTCCGCCTTCGAGCCCGTAGTGTTTGCGAAGCTCGGCCGGCGTCGCCTCGCTGTTGACGAGGACGATGCCATCAGCGGGAGCGCCCTTCGTGACATCGATGGTGGCGAGCAGCGAAGGGTCCAGAACGACGACGATGCCGGGGTGTTCCACTCCGGAGTAGATCTGGATGGGCTCGTCACTGACCCGGGTGAACGCCACGATGGGCGCCCCGGAGCGCTCCGGCCCGTACTCGGGGAAAGCCTGGAAGTGCTTGCCCTGGCCCAGCGCCAGCTCCGCCACCATCTTGGCCGCGGTGACGGCTCCCTGACCCCCGCGTGCATGCCAGCGGATCTCGGTGAGGCTCTGTTCGCTCTGTGTCTCTGCATTGGCAGTGTCCTTGGTGGACACGATCGTTTTCCTCCAGACTCGAGAACTCAAGATGCCGACCGGCGCCAGGGACACATCGGGGTCACCGAAGGACGAATCGGATGATCATCGCCATGACCGGACGACCGGGGCGGACGGGTGCTGATTATACAGAACCTTGTCCGATCTCGCCCTGCGCGCGAGGAGGTCCGGCACTCTCATGATGCTATAATCCGGGTGTCTTCGACATACCTTGCTAGGGGAGCGTGTAGCTGAGAGTGTGGCTCTGCCACAGACCCTACGAACCTGATCTGGGTAATGCCAGCGAAGGGAAGTAACGGTGATCTGCGTCAACCCGACCGCCTCCTGACCGTCTGACGACGGCCCGGCGTTCTTCCGCTCACAGCCTTCCGCGCCCCTTGCGCGAACGAGGAGTTGACCATGCATGCCGTGGTGGTGGCAGGTTCGAGTCTGACCGTGGAGTTGGACGCCGCGCTGTTCGCCCGCGCCGATCTGTTGGTTGCGGTCGACGGAGGGGCTGAGGCTATCGCGAGGGCGGGTCTTGTGCCCGACGTCCTCGTGGGCGACATGGATTCCATCTCGATGGCGACGAAGGCGTCGCTCGAAGAGCAGGGCGTCGAGATGGTCCTACTTAGAACGGCCAAGGACGAGACAGACGCTGAGGCCGCGCTGCGCCTGGCCGTGGATCGCAACGCCGACGAGATCACTGTGTATGGGGCGTTGGGTGGGCCACGGCTGGATCATCTGATGGCGAATCTCTTCTTGCTCTCGTCCCCATGGCTGGACGGCGCCGGAGTGCGCATGGTCGACGACCTGCACGAGGCGTTCCTCGTGAAGGGCGACGTGGTGTTCGGGGGACGGCGGGGGGATGTGGTGTCGTTGTTGCCTCTGACTCCGGAGGTGCGGGACGTCCGCACAGAGGGACTCCTCTACCCGCTGGCCGGAGAGTCGCTCACGCAATCGGCCACTCGGGGGGTCAGCAACGCCATGATGGGGCCCGAGGCTAGGGTCACGCATGGCGCGGGTGTCCTTCTTCTCATCCACTATCGAGGGAGGTAGTCGCATGTCGTGTCCCGGGTACATGGGTCAGGAGATCCTGGGATGCCAGTTCTCCATCTATCCTTTGCTGCAGACTGACATCGACCAGCCGGTGCAGGCCGCCATACACGCGGCCGGCGTCGAAGGTTGCTCGGTGAGGGTGGGCAATCTGAGCACGCTGCTGTCCGGCAGTGAAGACCAGGTCTTCACGGCGCTGCGGGCGGCGTTCCGCGCCGCGCAGCTCCACGGCCCCACGGTGATGACGGCCACCTTCGCGGCCGGCATGCCCACCGACGAGCTGGTCGGCGAGATCCAGGAGGGGCTGGGCGCGCGGACTCCACTCTCGCGGGGCGCCGCGCCTGAGCAGAGCTGACGTCGAGGTCGAGAGATGAAGTGGAAGAGGGATGTCGCCCCGCCGGTCCTGCTCATCGCCGTGCTGGTCCTTGGCTGGTACTTCGTGACCAAGGCGAGCGGACTGGGTTCGTTCGTCCTGCCCTCGCCGGCCGACGTCGCCCGGGCCGGATGGGAAACCAGGCGCCTCCTGCTCGATGCCATCGGTACCACCATGCTGGCGACCGGCATAGGGCTGGTGCTGGCTCTTCTCGCAGGAGTCGGATTGGCGGCCCTGGTGGATTTCTGGCCGTTGGCGCGGCGCGCCCTCTATCCCATCCTCGTCGTGTCGCAGACGATACAGATACTCGCCATCGCGCCGATCCTCGTCATCTGGTTCGGCTTCGGCATGGCCCCGACCGTGTCCATCGTGGTGCTCTTCTGCTTCTTCCCTCTCACGATCAGCACCGCCGACGGCTTGGCCTCGGCAGACCCGGAGCTGATCGCCCTGCTGCGCACCATGGGCGCCAACAGGCGGCACATCTGGCGTATGGTCCGCCTGCCCTCGGCTCTGCCCTCTTTCTTCACCGGCCTGCGCATGGCCGTCACCTACAGCATCGTGGCGGCGACGATCGGAGAGTGGGTGGGAGGATCCCCGGGGTTGGGGCAGTACCTCTTGCGCTCCAAGAACGCGCTGGCGACGGACCAGGTCTTCGCCGCGATGTTCGTCACCTCACTGTTGAGTGTGGCCCTGTTCTTGCTGGTCTACGGCATCGAGCGGGTGGCCTTGCCCTGGTACCACTCGGCTGAGCGGCAGGAGCAGTGGGAAGGACAGGGCATCTACTGAGTCATGGAGGACGGATTGAGATGAGACTCACATCACTGGTGAAGCGCACTGCGCTGGTCGTGGCAGTCCTGCTCGTCGCCTCGCTCGCCGGCGCGTGCGGCGGCGCGGCGTCGGAGGGAACGGTGCCGGACGGACCGGCGCGGGTGAAGTTCATGCTCGATTGGGTGCCGAACACCAACCACACCGGCATCTTCGTGGCAAGGGACAAGGGCTACTTCGAGGAGGCGGGACTGGACGTCCAGATCATCGAGCCGGGCGAGGTCTACCCGGAGGCGGCAGTCGCGAGCGGCGCGGCCGATTTCGGCATCAGCTTCCAGGAGTCTGTGACACTCGCCCGGGGCGAGGAAGCCCCCATCGTCTCCATCGCCGCCGTCCTTCAGCACAACACGTCCGGTTTCGCCTCGCTCGCCGCCCTGGACGTCACCAGTCCGGCGGATTTCGAGGGACTACGCTACGGGGCCTGGGGCTCGCCCTCCGAGATCCCCACGCTGAAAGCCCTCATGGAGTGTTCGGGGGCGGATTTCGAGAAGCTGGAGATGGTGACCACGGGCTTCTCCGACTCCATGGCCCTTCTCGCCGAGAAGCAGGTCGACCTCGCCTGGATCTACTACGGCTGGCAGGGTATCCAGGCCGAACAGAAGGGGATCGACCTGACCGTGGTGATGATGGAGGACTACCTCGATTGTGTCCCCGACTTCTATACCCCGGTTGTGATTACCAGCGAAGCCCAGATGGAGGGGCGGCCGGAGGTCGTCGAAGCACTCCTTGGAGCCCTGTCGCGTGGCTACACCTTCGCGGCCGAGCACCCGGATGAAGCCGCCGATATCCTTCTGAAGGCCGTGCCCCAACTGGACGCCGCGGTCGTCAAGGAGAGTCAGAGATGGCTATCCGAATACCACATAGCCGACACCGGCCGCTGGGGTGAGCAGAAGGCCGGTGTGTGGCAGGACTATGCCGACTGGCTGGTGGAGAACGGCGTCGCGAGCACTCCCATCGTGGTCGAAGAGGTCTTTACCAACCGGTTCCTGCCCTGATGACGAGGAAGGCGGACAAGCCGGGGAACCCTCACGGTAGGTCCCGTAGCGGGTGGTCGGGGTGACGCCGCCGCGGATCGAGTTGCGGAACGTGAGCAAGACCTTCGTCGGCAACGGCCGCACCGTCCATGCCCTGCATGACGTCTCCTTCAAGGTGATGCCCGGGGAGTTCGTCACCGTCATCGGCGCCAGCGGGAGCGGAAAGAGCACGCTGTTCAATCTGTGTGTGGGCCTGCTCGAGCCTGACGAGGGCTCGATCATCATCGACGGGAGTCAGCCGCCAAGCCGTCTGGGGATGCTGGGGTACATGCCGCAGCGCGATCTGTTGCTGCCCTGGCGGAGCGTCCTCGACAACGTGGTCCTGCCCCAGGACATCCGGGGCGTTCCCCGCAAGGAGTCCCGGCAGAAGGCCCTCGAGATGGTCCAACGCTTCGGCCTGGAGGGTTTCGAGCGCGACTATCCGTCTGCGCTCTCGGGTGGCATGCGGCAGCGCGCCGCTCTGCTGCGCACCTGGCTCACCGGTTGCGACACCCTGCTGCTCGATGAACCGTTCGGAGCGCTGGACGCCCTTACCCGCAAAGAGCTTCAGGACTGGCTGCTCGGGGTGTGGCAGGAATTCGGGCGGACCGTGGTGTTCATAACCCATGACGTCGAAGAAGCCGTCTATCTGGCCGACCGGGTCATCGTCCTCAGCGCCCGGCCGGGCACCGTCAAGCGTGAGCTGGTGGTGGAGCTACCCCGCCCCCGCCGGCTGAGTATGGTGGCCGAACCGGGCTTCGGCGAACTGGTCAGGGCGCTCTTGGTCGATCTGGGCGTGGACGGGTCGGTCTACCTGTAGAAACGGATCTCTGACAGTTCCACGCCCCAGCGGTTGTCGGTCAGCTTGGCGAGTCCGGTGAACCAGATGCGTCCCTTTGTGATGCCGCTCTGCAAAGTGATGATCTGGGTGGACTCCCCGCTCAGCCGCTCCACCTGTGCCATGCCTCCCGACGATGTGAAGCGCAGCAACTGTCCCTTCCAGCCCTCGACGGAGGACACGATCTCGACGACCGTCGCCTCCTCCTCCAAGACGAAGTCTATGCCGACTCCCGTCTTCAGGTCTCCGAAGGCGGCGGAGCGGTAGAGCTCGGTGGTCCAAACGGTGCTCTCCTTGCCGTCGATGAGGTTGGGCAGCTTGTCGGGGTTCTCGACGTTGTCCCCTTCGGAGTCGGCGTCATCGAGGCTTTGGACCTCGACCGGTATGGCTTCTCTCGTGACGGTGAGGCGGAGCACGTCGTCACGGCCCTTCATCTCCGGCTCCGGGGCCTGCTCCAACACGATCCCGGCCTCTCTGTCCAGCGAGAGGATCTCTTCGGTCACCTCCACCGTCATGCCCGCTTCTTCGGCGAGCACCCTGGCCTGGTCCACTGTGAGGCCCAGCACGGAAGGGGCTCCACCCCCGGTCAGCGTGAAGACGAGCACCAGCGCGACGGCGACCGCGGCGATGGCCGCCAGAGCGCTTATCCACTTCCAGCGCCGGGCCGCCCGGCGCTTGCGGGCCATCTCACGGGCTCGTTCCCGCACCCAGTCGGTCTCTCCCGTCTCGTCATCACGCGCGATGCCTGTCTCGCCGGTGGCCCCGCCTGCCGACACGCGGGCGGCTCTGTCCTGGGCTGCGCCGCGACGAGTGGCGCGCCTCGGCGCCGGAGAGACCTCGGTGACCCGCTGGGGTGCGTAGAGGCCCAGACCCACAAGTGCGCCCAGCAGTTCATCCATGGAGGAAAAGCGGTCTTCCGGGAGTTTCTCCAGGCAGCGCATCACCACCTTCTCGAGCCCCTCGGGCAGGTTGGTCCTGACCTCGCTGATGGGAGCAGGAGTGGCGCTCAGATGCATGCGGGCGATCTCGGGCATGTTCGTGCCGTCGAAGGGGGGATTGCCGGTCAGCATCTCATACATGACCACGCCGAGCGAGTAGATGTCGGAGCGGGCGTCCACGGGCTTGCTCCTGATCTGTTCGGGCGACATGTAGCGGGCGCTACCTATGACAGAGCCCGCCCGGGTGACACGGGTCCAGTCCGGTCCCGTGGCGATGCCGAAATCGCTGACCTTGGCATGGCCGTCCCTGTCGATGAGGATGTTCTGGGGTTTGACGTCGCGGTGGATGATGCCGGCGGCGTGAGCGGCGGCGAGTCCCTCGGCGACCTGACCCGCGATGCGCCCGAACTCCCCGATACCCAGGAGCCCTTCGCGGATGAGCTCCTTGAGGGAGCGGCCCTCGACGTACTCGAAGACGAGGTAATCCTCATCGTCGCTGGAGCCGCGGTCGATGAGCGTGACCAGGTTGGGATGGGAGAGCTGAGCGAGAGCACGACCCTCCCGGTCGAACCGGGCTCGTGTACGCGGGTCCTCGTTGAGAGGAGGCTCCAGCCGCTTGACGGCCACGTTTCGCTGCAGCCGCGTGTCCCAGGCCTGGTAGACGATGCACATGCCGCCACGGCCCAGCACTCGCCCCAACTGATAGCGGTTCTTCAGGAGCGGACCGCTCCTGGTTTCGTCGCTGCTGTCTTCCATACGCTAGTATGAGAGCTCGGGACTCTTGGACACCAAGTAACGAGACACTATCATAGAACTTATCCAATGTTGGGAGGTGGCGGCGAGTGATCTACTACGTGATCCCCCGGGAGCTCGCGGATAAGTACTACAAGGAATTCAAGGAGCGGTTCGCCGGCGTCGAGGGCGTCGAGGTGATCATCGATCGGCGTGAGGTCGATCGGCGCGCTCTGACCGAGGGAGGGGGCAAGCGAGTGCTCCGAGACCGCCGCCGCCGCCGCATCAGCGGCTCGTTTCCGGATGTGTGAACATGGCCGGCTCTGGCCTCAGGCTGGATCTCCACAACCATACGCGCTTCTCACCTGATGGATTGATGTCTCCGGCCAAGCTGCTCCAAGTGGCCAAGGCTCGGGGGGTGGATTGTGTGGCCGTCACCGACCACAACACAGTCGAGGGGGCGCTCGAAGCACTGGCTCTGTCCGAGGCCGACCCCTCGTTACCGCGCGTGATCCCCGGGATCGAGTTGACGACTGCCGCGGGGGAGATCATAGGTCTTTACGTCCGTGAAGCCATCCCGCCCGGACTCCCGCTTCTGGAATCGGTGGAGCGGATCAGAGAGCAGGGCGGCCTCGTGTATCTGCCCCATCCCTACGATCTCTTCCGGCGCGGCGCCGTGTGCCGCACCGAGCGCCTGCGGGCGGCCGAATCGGCCGACATCATCGAGGTCATCAATGGGCGGTCGCTGGGGCCGAGAGCGGGCAACAAGGCTGCGAGACTGGCGCGCCGGCTCGGCAAGCCGGCCGGCGCCGGCAGCGACGCCCATCGGAAGGCCGAAGTGGGGCTGTCGTGCGTCCTTGTCGACGCGTACCCCACTCCCGACACGCTCGCCTCCTTAGTCGCCTCGGGAAGGCTGTGCAACGGCTTGAGCCCCCGGGACTACACCCTCAATTGGGGCATGCAGGGACTCGCTCCGGTGACCCGCATGCGTCGTAGGGTGGTCGGCGAGTTGACGAGGAGGTAAGGGGTGGAGGGCGGCCGTCCTGCCGAAGCTGTGAGGGCTTCGCTGTGGCGAGACTGGCGCGGCGGTCCGGATGTCCACTGCTTTCTGTGCGCCCACCACTGCCGCGTCCTGCCCGGCGAGCGTGGTCTCTGCGGGGTCCGGGAGAACAGAGATGGGGTGCTCTACACCCTTGTCTACGGCCGTCCCGTCTCTCTTGCGGTGGATCCCATCGAGAAGAAGCCGCTCTTCCACTTTCTGCCCGGCAGCCTGAGCCTGTCGCTCGCCACTGTGGGCTGCAACTTCACCTGCGCGTTCTGCCAGAACGCCGACATCAGCCAGATGCCGCGCGACCAGGGCAGGATCACCGGGCGGTTCGTGCCGCCCGAACAGGTGGTGGAAGCGGCTCTTCGAGCCGGGTGCCTCAGCATCTCATACACCTACACGGAGCCGACCGTCTTCTACGAGTACGCTCGGGACTGTGCGCGGCTCGCCGTTCAGGCCGGGCTCAAGAACGTCTTCGTCACCAACGGCTACATGACGAAGGAGACGCTTGGCGACATCGACGGCCGTCTGCACGCCGCCAACGTCGACCTGAAGTCGTTCTCCGACGAGTTCTACCGCACTCAGGCAGGTGCGCGCCTGAAGCCCGTCCTGGACTCCATACGGCGTCTCTGGGAGATGGGCGTGTGGCTGGAGGTCACCACCCTGCTCATCCCGGGTCTGAACGACCGGGAGGCCGAGCTGCGGGCCCTTACGCAGTTTCTGGCGTCGGTATCCCCCGACATCCCCTGGCATGTGTCGCGGTTCCATCCCACCTACCGCCTGCTCGACGCCGCCCCGACCCCCGTGTCGTCGATCGAACGGGCTCTGCGCCTGGGGCGGGAGGCCGGCCTGCATTACGTCTACGGGGGGAATGTGGCCGGCCATTCGTCGGAGTCCACGGTCTGCCCGGGCTGCGGGGAGTCGTTGATCGAGCGCCGGGGCTTCAGTCTGGGTAGAATCAATGTGAAGGACGGGCGGTGTCCACGCTGCGGTCTGGAGATCGCCATGAGACCAAGGGAGGCGCAGGAATGACGCTGATCGGCTGTTTCGTGACTCCTCATCCCGCGATAATCGTGCCGGAAGTAGGGGGTGACCGGCTTGCCGAGGCGGAAGCCACCGTCCAAGCCATGCGGGCCGTGCAGGCCAAGGCGGCCGCCCTTGCCCCCGAGACCATAGTGCTCCTCTCTCCGCATGCCCCCATCTTCGCCCGCCAGATGGGCATATCGATGGCCTCGTCGTACGCGGGCTCCCTGGCCTTCTTCGGGGCGGCGGATGTCACCGTCACGGCCCACGGCGACCAAGACCTCGCCGAGGCGATCGTCGACAAGGCTGCTGAGAAGGGGGTCCACTCCGCCATCACGGCTTCGCACGGAGACGTGGTCGAACTGGACCATGGGTCCGTGGTGCCTCTGGTCTACCTCATGGGAAGCCTGCAGCAGCCGTGCCGGCTCGTGCTGCTCGCCTTCTCCCAACTGAGTCGCGAGGAGCACGTGCTCTTCGGCAGGGCAGTGGGTGAGGCGGTCCTGGAGGCTCCGCGCCGGGTGCTGTACGTGGCGAGCGGCGACATGAGCCACCGGCTGATGCCGGGCGCTCCCGTTGGCTACGATCCGCGGGGCGCACGTTTCGACGGCGCGGTGGTGGACGCCTTCAACGCGGCCGACTGGGAGGCTCTATTGCACATCGACCCGGGGCTCACCGCCGCGGCCGGGGAATGCGGGTACCGCTCTCTGGCGGTGCTGGCGGGCGTGGTGGCGGCGGCGGAGGCCGCGGGACTGAGGACGGCGAATAGGGTACTCTCGTACGAAGGCCCCTTCGGGGTGGGCTACCTCGTCGGCGAAGTGGAGGTATCCGGAGCGACGTCGGAGCAAGGAGGAGCAGCGTGAGCGAAGAGGAACGGGAGCACGATCCCCTCGTAGACCTCGCCCGACGGGCGATCGAGGCCTATACCCGGGACCGGGTCACCGTCGAGCCGGAGCCCATTCCCGGGCTGGAACCGCGCAAGGCCGGCGTCTTCGTGTCCCTTCACCTGCCTGACGGCTCGCTGCGGGGCTGCATAGGGACGACGGAATCGCAGACGGGCAGTATCGAGCAGGAGATCGTGGCCAACGCCATCAGCGCGGCTACCCGTGATCCCCGCTTCTACCCCGTGGAGGCGGCTGAGCTGGAGGGTCTCGACGTCTCGGTGGATGTTCTCGGGGCGCCCGAGGAGGTCGATGGTCCTGAGCACCTCGACCCCAAGGTCTACGGCGTCATCGTGCGCACGATCGACGGCCGGCGCGCCCTGTTGCTCCCGGATCTCGAGGGCGTGGACACGGTCGAGCAGCAGCTCCGCATCGCGTGCCGCAAGGGTGATATCGACCCCAGCTACGACCAGTACGCGATATTCCGCTTTCGGGTGGAGCGCCACCATTGACCCCTGCCCGGGTTTGCCGGAGCGTGCCGCTGCGGTATCATTACCGTCACTAGGAGTCGCAACTTCGAGCAGTGGAGTCGCCGTGCAGAGCAACAGTCCAAGCGTCGCGGTCGCGGGTCCTCGAGTGTCTCGCCGCAGACGCCGGTCTCGCATAACGGGACGGATAATCTGGAGCGGTCTGCTCCGGGTCTTGCAGCGCATCACCCACTACAAACATGGAGACCGGCTGGAGTTCAAGCTGGGCTACTCTGTCCGCGACCTGCTCTCCGACAAGGGCCGCGTGGTCAAAGACCAGGTGGAAGCGCTCGTGCAGGCCGTGCAGAAGGCCGGGTCGTACCAGGCTAAGGAGGAAGCCGCCCGAGCGGTCCACGCCGTCATGGATGGACTGAAAGACCGGGTGCCCGCCGACGTGTTCGCGAAGCTGACCGAGTCGACGCCGGTGCGGGAGACCGCCCGTCTCGGCAGGGCCGTAGCGCAACGCCTACAGAAGGACGACGACCAGACCGAAGACGGGCCCTCGACCCAAACACAAACACCCTCGGTCTGACCGCTCAGCCTTTGACCACGCCCAGGGGCCGCAACCGCGCTACTCTGGGCGAGATGCCGGCGCCGTCCATGACCGCCACCACCCGCTCCACGTCCTTGTAGGCTTCGGGCATCTCCTCGGCCAGGGTCTTGTCACTCTGCGATCTCACCAGGACGCCCGCCGACTCCAACTCGCGGTCGATGGACCTCCCCTTGGCTCTCTTGAGGGCCTGTGACCTGCTCATCAGCCGGCCGGCCCCGTGGCAGGTGGAGCCGAAGGTCTGGATCATGGCCTCAGCCGTGCCCTTGCAGACGAAGGAAGCCGTCCCCATATCGCCGGGGATGAGCACCGGCTGGCCGGTCTCGCGATAGCGGGCCGGGACCTCGGGCCGGCCGGGGCCGAACGCCCGGGTGGCGCCCTTGCGATGCACGCAGGCATCTACCGAAGCGCCGGCGACTTCGTGGGTCTCGAGCTTGGCTATGTTATGAGCGACGTCGTAGACCAGGCGGAGGCCAAGGTCTTTGGGGGAGAGGCGCAGGGCGCGCAGGAGGGCCTGCTCGATGAGGTGCATGATCATCTGCCGGTTGGCCCAGGCGTAGTTGGCCGCGCAGGCCATCGCCGCCAGGTACCTCCGCCCCTCAGGCGAGGTCACCGGCGCACAGGCCAGCTGGCGGTCGGGTAGCTCGATGCCGTAGCGGCGGCTGGCCGACGCCATGGTCTCCAGTGAGTCCTCGCACACCTGGTAGCCAAAGCCCCGCGACCCACAGTGCACCATGATGGTGACCTGGCCCTCGCGGAGGCCGTACGCGGCCGCCGCGGCCGCGTCGAAGACCTGGTCCACCGTTTGGATCTCGAGGAAGTGGTTGCCCGACCCCAGGGTGCCCACCTGATCCTGCCCCCGGGCGTAGGCGCGCTCGCCGACCGCGCCGGGGTCGGCACCGGGCAGCGCGCCGCGGTCTTCCGTGTGCTCCAGGTCTTCCTTCGATCCGTATCCCCGCTCGACCGCCCAGGCTGCTCCCCGCACCAGGACCTTCTCCAGCTCCTTGCGTGACAGCTTCTCTATCGCCCCGCTGGCTCCCACCCCCGAGGGGATGTCGCGGAAGAGCTGGTCGACGAGCCGCTTTATCCGACCTCTGACGTCGTCCGCCTGCAGATTGGTGGCCACCAGGCGGCAGCCGCAGTTTATGTCGTAGCCCACCCCGCCTGGGGACACGACCCCTTCCTCCACGCTGAAGGCTGCCACGCCTCCGATTGGGAACCCGTAGCCGAAGTGGATGTCGGGCATGGCCATGGAGTAGCGCAGTATCCCCGGCAGGTGCGCTACGTTGGCCACCTGGACGAGACTCTGGTCGCTCCGCACCTCCTGCATCAGCTGCCGGTCGGCGTAGACGCGGCCGGGCACGCGCATGCCGCCCGCCGCGGGGAGATCCCAGACGTACTCACTCACCTGGGTCAGATCCGGCGCAGTCATGTGTCCCGCACCTCCCGTCTCTCACACGTCGAACAGCACGGTCGCCCGCCATCCGCCCTCCGGCGCCCGCTCGATCGCCAGCCGGTGATACGTCACAGCCTTGACCTCCGCGAGCAGCGTGTGGCGCCGCCTGTCGATGGTCTCTCCATGAAGACGGGCGGTGGCTCGCACGCGGCCTTCGGGGGCGGCGCTCACGTCCAGCTCGGCCCGGGCCGCGACGAAGCCCTCGGTGGCAAAGCGGTACAGCGCCTCCGCAAGCAGAGAACGGAGCGCCACCTCGGGGCTCTGTCCCGACACCTCGATGGTCTCGGCACGCTCGGTCCCGAAGCCTTCGAGCTCGGCCATCTGATCGTAGAGGGCGAACAGGGCGTTCTCGAACAGGGCGGGTAGGTCTTCTCCCCAAACCTCCACGAAGAGGTCGGCCGGGTGCCCCAGCTCCGCGTAGGCTTCGTCTCGAGCACCAGGATCCCAGCGCCTAGGTTGCTCTCCCATCCTTGCGGGCCCCCGTCTTGCCCGGCCGCGACGCGTTCGCTCTCGGCTTGGCCGTCCGCGTCGCAGCCGTCCCTTCCTCCGTCACGCACACGGTCTTGGGCTTGCGCTTTCTCGGCGATACCAGGATCTGATCGAGGACCGAGCTCACGTGGTCGACGAAGCAGAACTGCAGGCCGCTCAGCGTGCTCTGGTCCTCGATCTCCTCGACGTCAGGCTTGTTGCGGTCGGGCAGGAACACCCGAGTGATCCCTGCCGCCCGCGCGGCGAGCACCTTCTCCTTGATGCCGCCCACGGGGAGCACCTGTCCGGTGAGGGTCACCTCGCCGGTCATGGCCACGCTGGGGTCCACCGCTCTTCCCGAGACCATGCTTGCCAGCGCGACCGCCATGGCCACTCCCGCCGATGGGCCGTCTTTGGGCACGGCTCCGGCCGGCACATGCACGTGGAGGTCGTGCTTCTGGAAGAAATCGGCTTCCGCTCCAAGCTTCTCCGACGCGCTGCGCACGTAGGTCAGCGCCGCCTGGGCCGACTCCTTCATGACGTCGCCGAGCTGCCCGGTCAGGGTCAGCCGGCCGGTGCCGGGCATCGCTCGAGCCTCTATGAACAGTATGTCGCCGCCCGTGGGCGTCCAGGCCAGGCCCGTGGACACGCCCGGTTCGCTCGTGCGGCGTTTGGTCTCACGGAACACCTTCTTCTTGCCCAAGAACTCGGTGACCTGCCGCTCTCCGACGGTGATGCGCCTGCGGCCCTCCTCGGCGACCATGCGGGCGAACTTGCGGGCGATGGTGCCTATTTGGCGTTCCAGATTGCGCACGCCGGCCTCGCGCGTGTAGTGCTCGATGACCGTCCTCAGCGCCGCGTCGGTGATCTTGAGCTGGCTCGGCTTCAGGCCGTTGCGCTCCAGCTGTCGGGGCACCAAGTATCGCCGGGCAATGTGGAGCTTGTCCTCCTCGGCATAGCCGGCGATGGTGATGATCTCCATGCGGTCCCGTAGGGGGCCCGGGATGGTGTCGAGCACGTTGGCGGTGCAGACGAACATCACCTTCGAGAGATCGAAAGGAAGGTCGAGGTAGTGATCGCGGAAGGTGGTGTTCTGCTCGGGGTCGAGGACCTCCAGCATGGCGCTCGAGGGATCCCCGCGCCAGTCGGCTCCCATCTTGTCGATCTCGTCGATCATGAAGACCGGGTTCGTGCTGCCGGCGTCGCGGATGGCCCGGATGATGGTGCCGGGCATGGCGCCCACGTAGGTGCGCCGGTGCCCGCGGATCTCGGACTCGTCGCGCACGCCGCCCACGCTGATGCGGATGAACTTACGCCCCATGGCTCGGGCGATACTCTTGCCCAGGCTGGTCTTACCCACGCCCGGAGGCCCGGCGAAGCACAGGATGGGGCCCGAGACCTCCTCCTTGAGCTTCCGGACAGCGAGGAACTCCAGGATGCGGTCTTTGACATCGTCGAGGTCGTAGTGGTCCTCGTCCAGTACCTTGCGGGCGTCGGCGATGTCGAGGTGGTCCTCGGTAACGACCGACCAGGGCAGCGACACGATCCAGTCCAGATAGGTGCGGATCACCCCGTATTCAGCGGCCGCCGGGGGCAGCTTAGCCAGCCGGTCCAACTCGCGGCGGGCCTGCTTGTCGGCCTCCTGGGGCAGGCCGGCCTTGTCGAGGCGCTCGCGCAGCTCGTTGACCTCGGCCTGGGTCTCGTCCGTCTCGCCCAGTTCGTCCTGGATGGCCTTGAGCTGCTGGCGGAGGACGTACTCCCGCTGGCTCTTGTCCATCTCAGACTGCACCTGGTCCTGGATCTTGGACCCCAATTCGAGCACTTCGAGCTCTCGATTGAGGAGCGTGGTCAGTTGACGGAGGCGCGTCGACAGATCGATCTCCTCCAGCAGGGCCTGCTTATCGTCGGTCTTGAGGCGCATGGTGGAGGCGATGAAGTACCCCAGCGTGGCCGGGTCGTCGATGCCCGCCGCCGCCATCTCCAGTTCGTCGGGCAGATAGGGCACCAGCTGGATGATCCTCGTGTAGACCGAGACCAGATTACGCTGCAGGGCCTCCAGCTCCGTACCTTCCTCCACCACATCGGGAAGCTCGCGCACCTGGGCGACCAGGTAGGGCTCTTCGTCAGTGAAACGCTCGATCTCAATCCGCCGGATGCCCTGCGCGATGATGCGGAGCGTTCCGTCGGGAGCTTTGATCATCCTCTGGATGGAGGCGAGCACGCCGATCATGTGCACGTCGGCGGAGCCCGGCGTCTCCATCTCCGGGTCCTTGGAGGCCACGAGCCCCACCTGCTTGTCACTTCGCAGGATGTCGTCGATGAGTCGCACCGAGCGCGGCTGTCCCACCGCCAAAGGCACCATGGTCTCGGGGAAGACCACCGTGTCCTTGAGGGGGAGGATGGGCAACCGGGCTGAGTCCAGCATAGGGTCTTGCTCCGCGGGTTCCTGGGAAACGATCACGAAGTCCTGTCCGGCCATCACTCGCCACCCCCTTCGCTGTCTTCCTGACCGGCGATGGGGATCTTCCTGCTGACCGAGGGCGGCTTGAGGGGCAGCCGGATCTCCAGGTAGCCGTGGTGGTAGCCGGCCGAGGCTTGGGTGGCGTCCAGCCCCGGGGGAAGCATGACCGTGCGTTCGAACGGGCCGTAGACGATCTCCATCTGGTGGTACACGGCTTCGGCGGGCCGCTCGTCAGAGCGGACCCCGCTCACGCGGAGCGCGTTCTCCTCGACCACCAGGTTCACAGCGTTAGGGTCTACGCCCGGCAGTTCGAGCTTCACCACCACGGCCTTCTGCCGGTCGTCGAAGTAGACGTCGGCGCTGGGCCGGAAGGCTGCTCTACCGCACCGGGGCACTCGGTCTCCGCGCAACATCTCGAGGAACACTCGGTCGATCTCGCCCTGCAAACCCCCGTGGGCGGCCGTCTGACTCTTGCGTTTGGGTTCCATAGCGAGACCTCACCTCATTATCGTATGGCTTCCAAAGCCTCCAGTACTCGGCCGAGCTCCTCGATCTGGAGCCCGTACTCGGTCCAGTCGCCGTTCTTCATCGCCTCCATCGCCGCCTCGTAGTGCTGAGTGGCGAGAGCGATGAGCGCGGCCGCGTCGCTCGACAGGGTCGTCGTCGGCCCCGTGATCGTGGTGGTCGTTGTCGAGGGAGCAGGAGTGGTGGTCGTGGTTGAACCCGGGGTCGGGGCCGTGGTGCTGGTGCTCCACGAGGTGGTCGTGGTGGCGCCGGGACGCACCTCTTCGCCGAAGATCTTGACCAGCGCGTCGGGAATGGTGGGCTCCATGACGATCTCGTCGCCGTAGGAGACGATGACCCGGGTGAGCTCAGGGATGGGGCTCTGCTCCGCCTGGAGATAGACGGGTTCGAAGTACATCAACGAGTCCTTGACGGGGACCACCAGCAGGTTGCCGCGTATCACCTGGCTGCCCGCCTGGCTCCACAGAGTGAGTTGAGACGAGATCACCGGGTCGTTGGAGATGCGGGCCTCCATCTGAGAGGGCCCGTAGATCAACTTGTTCTTGGGGTAGTCGATCAGCACGAGCTCGCCATACCGGTCACCGTCCTGCCGGGCGGCTAAGAGCGCGACCAGGTTCTTCTTGGTGAGCGGCGCGAATGGTTGCAGGAGAGCGAACTCCGGCTCCGTCTCTCCGGGCAGCGCCAGCACCTCGTAGTAGGGGACCACCGGGATCTCCCCCTGGTCGGTCTGGCCGTAGATCTCCATCGGGATCTCCCACATGTCTTCCTTGTTGTAGAAGATCTGGGGTTCGGTCATGTGGTACGTGGTGAGCATGGAGGCCTGGATGCTGTACAGGTCCTCGGGATAGCGCATGTGCCGCCGCAGGTCGGCCGGCATCTGGTCTCCGGGCGTGAACAGGCCTTCGAACACCTTGCCCCAGGCGTTCGCGACGGGATCGTCCGGGTCCATCTGGTAGAAGGTGACCCCGCCGTTAAAAGCGTCGATCACGACCTTGATGGAATTGCGGATGTAGTTGATGGAGGCGGCGGAAGCGGCGGGCTGGGAGTAGGGGAAGCGGTCGGTGTATGAGTAGGCGTCCCACATCCACACCAGCGTGCCGTCATCGCGCAGGACCAGGTAGGGGTCCTTGTCGTAGGCCAGGAAGGGGGCGAGCGCCTCCACCCGCTCCTTGATGGTGCGACGGTACATGACCCGCGAGTCCTCGGTGAGCGCCCCCGAGAAGAACAGCTTGAGGTCGTTGAAGCGGAAGCTGAACGCCATGCGGCGGATCCTGCTCCCGATGGCCACGCCGCCCTCGCCCGCGTAGGACTCGACGAAGACGTTCTCGTCGCCTTTGGGATAATCGAACTCGGGGTTGGTGGTCCTAACCACTACGAACTCGTTCCCCAACTCACCATAGTAGATCTCAGGCCGGGTGATCTTGAGGTCGGTGGAGGTGATCGGCGGTATGTCGCTCACGAACAGCCGGGGCAGGCCGCTGCTCGTCGCCTCGTTCACGGGGCTGATCACGAAGCCATAGCCGTGCGTGTAGGTGAGGTGCTTGTTCACCCAGGTCTTCGACTGCTCCTGGAGTTGCGTCTGGTCCAGCTCGCGGGCGCTCATCAGCACCTGACGATACTCGCCGTCGACCATGTACCTGTCTACATCGACGTCGGTGAAGGCGTAGTAGAGCCGGATCTCCTGGATCTGGGCATAGGTCGAGAGGGCCGGCCGGGGCTCCCAGAGGCGGACGTTGTCAATGGTGCCCGAGTTGGCCACCACGTCGGCAGCGGCGAGGTCGAGGGAGGCGTTGCTCGAGACCTCAGTGACCCCGTCCAGGCCGAAGGCCCAGCGGGTGGCCTTGATGTTGTTGGCTATGTACTCGCTTTCCGCCGCGACTTCGTTGGGAGACACCTTGTACTGCTGGATGATGGCCGGGTAGGCCTTGCCGGCCAGCGCCCAGGTGAGGAACATGACCGCGATGGCTATCGCGGGAAGTCTCCAGCCCTTGTAGCGGATGTTAAGGATGAAGATCCCCGCCGCGATGAGCGACACTATGGCCAGGAAGGTGAGCACCGGCAGCGTGGCGTGCACATCGGTGTAGCTGGCTCCTAAGGTCACTCCCCTGGTGGAGTAGTCGAGTTGCCATCTCTGCAGCACGTAGTCCCCGGCCTTGGCCACCATGGCCACGGCCATGATCGCGGAAAGGTGCGCCTTGACGTGCGGTGCCAGGCGGATCTTGTTGTTCTGGTTGAGGACGAGAGCCCTATCGACTATGTAGACGAAGGCCGTGGCGATGAATGTGAATAGCATGGCCACGCCTACGAAGTTCACCAGCATGGACCACAACGGCAGGGTGAACACGAAGAACGACGCGTCTTTGCCAAAGAGCGGGTCGGCGAACCCGAAGTCGGCACGGTTGAGGAAGATGAGTATCTCCTCCCACCGGCTGCTGTAGATGGCCCCGAAGATGATCGCGACGACGATGGAGATGGCCAGCATCAGCCGGCCCGGCCACTTGCGTTTGGTGGCCCATTCGAAGACGTTCTCCTCGTCGGCTTCGGGGACGGGGAGCAGCCGCGGCGATATCTTCCGAGCCAGCCACACGCTGCCGTAGAAGATGGCGAAGAAGACCACGGCGAAGAAGAGGCCCACGCACAGCCGGGCCACGAAGGGGGTCCAGAACACGTTGGTGTAGCCCACTTCCGCGTACCAGAGGTAGCTGGTCCAGATGCGCGAGATCACGCTGCCCAGACCGAAGAACACGATCAGGACTATGGCGATGAGGACCGCCCGCCGCAGCGGACCGGGTTTGAGCCGGATGAGGCGCTGCAGCCAGTCGGGCCCTTTGGCCTTCTTGGTCTTCGCCGGTTGGCGCTCGGCGGGGGGCTTCTTGGCTTCGGCCGGGATGTCGTCTTCAGGCGGTATGGCTACAGTCCTCCTGGTAGTTCTTCTGACGCTGGTCGCGACACTCTATCATCCGAGCTTGGCGACCACCTCCTGCCGGGGGCCAAGCTCGTACACCGCTTCCCACTCGGTGTCTTTGAGGGCGAGGGCGTCCACGGCGGCCGACATGTCGCTCAGCGCTATACGCAGCGCCACTCCCCAGCCGGCGGCGACCTCCCGGGGAGGCGGCACCTCTTCGCAGCCGATGCCCGCCCGCCGCAACACCTGCTCCGCGGCCAGGACCTGGCGGCCGGTCTCGAAGGTGAATAGCGCGTTGCGTCTTGCAGTGGCCATGAGGCACCCCGACGCCCTGGATCTAGCGCGCGTTCTTCAGCACGATGGTGACCCGCTCGGCCGGAAGGGTGGCCTTCGTGACCTCCAACACGGAGTCGCCCCGGCGCTCCACCACCTTCTGCGTCGCCAGGAACGGATCGACCGCGGCAATGGGGAAATCGACCTTGTCGGTTTTGTAGTGCATGGGAACGACGATCTTCGGCCCCAGGGACTCGATCACCCGGGAGGCCTCGTCGTGATCGATCGTGAAGAACCCGCCTACCGGCACCAACACGACATCCACGGGGCCGATGGCCTTGAGCATGTCCTCGTCCAGGGTGTGCCCCAGATCTCCCAAGTGGGCGAGCCGCAGGTCGCCGTCATCCAGCACGACGATGGTGTTCTTGCCTCGCTTCTCGCCCCCGGCCTCGTCGTGGGCCACGTCCACGCCGGTGATCTCCACCGCTCCCGCGGTCTCCGACACCGGGTGCACGAGCACCCGCGGGTTGCCGGGGATGGTGTCGGTGGCGCCGTGGTCATCGTGCAGGTGGCTGGCTGTGACCACGTCGGCGGTCTCGTCCACCGGTTCGTATCTGATGGCGCCGTCGAAGCTCCCGCAGCGGTACGGATCCAAGATGACCCTGGTATCATCCGACGCTTGGAGGAGGAAACAGGAATGGCCGAAGTAGGTGAGTCTCATGACGTTCGCCTCCATTGGCTCTGTTCTCGTGCGGACATAGGTTAGCCGATTCGTCGATTGGGTAACAATACGCGAACACCTCCGGAAGCACTCCGGGAGCACGTAAGGAGAAGACTATGAGTGGTGGGACCGTACAAGAAGTCAATGCCCAGGAATTCGACCAGATCGTGTCCACGTCGACGATCCCTGTGGTGGCTGACTTCTGGGCCCCTTGGTGCGGCCCGTGCCGTATGGTGGGTCCGGTGTTGGAGAAGCTGGCGGCCGACCACCCGGACACGGTGAGCGTGGTCAAGGTCAACGTGGACCTCAACCAGGAGCTGGCCGCCCGGTTCGGCATCATGAGCATCCCCACGGTGATCCTGTTCAGCGGGGGAGAGCTCAAGACCCAGCTTATCGGCGCTCGCAGCCAGAAGGACTACGAGCAGGAGTTCGGGCTGGTCTGATGGCTTCGTACGATCTCAAATGCTGCTCGTGCGGCAAGGACTTCGAAGTTTTCGTCCTGGGCTTTCTCAAGGACGAAGCCAAGGTGTGCCCCGATTGCGGCAGCCGTGACGTGGAGCAACGTTTCACCGGCTTCGGCGGCGTCATGGGGCTGAGCCCGGACTCGCGATCCTGCTTCAGCAACTGCGAGCCGCGGAGTTGCGCCGCGGGCTCCGGCTTCAGCTGAGCGAACTGACACCGGGACCGGTCTGGTCCCATACCACGTGAGATAATGTGACGGCGCGCCGCCCCCGGGGCGGTGCCCGCCCGTCACGACGAAGGCAAGGAGTCGCATGTACCCGGAGCTGTTCCATGTAGGCGGCTTCACCATGAACTCCTACGGGGTCATGATGGCCCTGGCCTTCATCTCGGCCGGCCTCGTCGCCCACTGGCAATTCAAGAAGCGGGGCATCAAGCCCGACTTCATCTACGGCCTGCTCATCGCCTGCATCGTGGGCGGTCTCCTGGGGGCGAAGATCCACTACCTCATCCAGCATCCCCAGGCCTGGCCGGGAGGACTTCTGAGCGGGCAGGGCCTGGTCTGGTTCGGAGGGCTGTTCGGAGCCATCATAGCGGTGGTCATCGTCACCCTGATCTCCAAGCAGAGATTGGCCGCCATCATGGACGCCGGCGGCCCGGCGGTGGCGGTGGGCTACGCAGTCGGACGGATCGGCTGCTTCCTGCGCGGCTGCGACCACGGGACCCCCACCGACCTGCCCTGGGGCGTGACGTTCGAGCAGGGCATCCCGCCCACCACCGTGCCGGTGCATCCCACCCAGCTTTATGAGACGGCGGCCTCTCTCGTCATCTTTGCTTTGCTGGTGTGGGTGATAGGCCCGAGATTCAAGCGGGAGGGCTCGCTCATATTCGCTTTTGCCATCCTGCACGGGATCCAGCGGCTTCTGGTGGAGTTCATCCGCACCAACGAGCCCGCGGCCTACGGGCTGACGCAGATGCAGTGGATAGGTCTGGCCATGATCGTCGTGGGAGCGGTGGGCATCTGGTGGTTCGAGACCCACGGGCGGGTGCGTCCGGTCATGCCGGAGAAGGGGTCCTCGGCGCGCGATCCGGAGCCAGCGGCGGCGCCCGGCACCGGCCTCGACAAGGGTTAGGAGGGCCATGACGGGCAGATACAGGGATATGACCGCAGCGGTCTTTGGCGTGGTGCTGATCCTCGCTCTGGCCGCGCTGGCGGGTTGCGGTGGGTCCGAAGGGGGCGGCGGAACGGGCGGCGAGGCCGCGCCCGGGTTCTCGGGCGTCACCCTCGACGGGACCGAGGTCTCCCTCGACGAGTACCGGGGCCGGCCGCTGGTACTGGCCTTCACCGCCAGTTGGTGACCCTCCTGCGGGACGGAAGCTCCCGAACTCGATAGGTTCTATCGAGACAAAGGCGGAGAGGTGGGGGTCCTGGCGATGGCCGTCGGCGACACGGCTGAGGCCATGCAGGCCTTCATGGGTCGTGGCGGTTGGTCGTTCCCGGTCGTCATGGCCGTGGACGAGTTGGCGTTCAGCTACGGCATCAGCGCCATCCCTACCACCGTGATCATCGACTCCAAGGGGCGCATAGTAGACACCATCGTGGGAGTGGTGAAAGCCGATAAGCTCGCGTCGCTCGTGGAAGACCTCTAGGTCCTGCACGGTCCGCAGAATCCAGCGCCGCGTGAGTGGAACCCGGCTTCGCCAGGGTGCGTCGTAGGGGCGGCAGGGGTTGAGCACGGACAAAGGGGGTGGGGTATGCGCGCGAGCAGATCACACAAGAGTCAGGCCGTCTTCATCGCTGTGTTTCTCGTCCTGGGCTTGGCGGCCTTGGTGGGGTTCGCAGGCTGCGGGGCGGACGAAAGCGAGGTATCTACCACGGCGGCGGGCTCCTATCGTACGACGGCCGCTCCGGCGACTACCACGGCCGGGATGACGTCCACGCCTGCCGGGGCCGTGTACGGTGAAGAGGCAGGCGCCGCCCCGGATCACTACTCATCCAGTTTGGGCATCGACCAAGCCATGGCCGCCCCGCTGACCGGCCTGGAGGGAACCTCGGGCCAGAAGGTCATCAGCGACGCCCAGCTCGAGATAGAGGTGGAGCAGGGCAAGTTCCAGACGGTCTTCGACCAAGCCCGCCTTCTTGCCGACCGCTACGGCGGTTACCTGGTCAGCTCGAGCGCCTACGCCAGTGGTGAAGAGGAAAGTCTGAAGAGCGGCACCGTGGCCGTCAGGGTGCCGAGCGCATCGTTCAACCAAGCTCTGGGCGATGCGGGCAAGCTGGGTACGCTCAAGCGGCAGTCGTTGTCGACTCAGGACGTGACCGAGGAATACGTCGACCTCGAGGCCCGCATCAAGAACGCCGAGGCGAACGTGAACTCGCTGATCGCCCTGCTCGAGAAGGCCAAGACCGTGGACGAGATCCTGTACGTGCGGTCCGTTCTCACCGACGCCCAGGGAGAGTTGGAGCGGCTCAAGGGCCGGTTGCGTTATCTGGACGAGCACACCAGCTTCTCCACCATCACCATGACCATCTACGAGACAGGCGTGGAGGTGGTCGGCTCCACGGAGTGGGGAGTCAAGCAGGCCTTCAAAGACGGGCTCCACTACATCGTCAAGGTCTTCAACGGCATCATCCGCGGCCTGGGAGTGCTGATCCCCATCCTGATAGTGCTTGCCATCATCGCCTACATCGTGTACCGCATCTGGCGTTCTGCGGCCCGGCGCAACCGGGAGCGGGAGCAGGCGCGTTATCAGCAGCGCCCGCAGGGTTGGCCCGGGTACGCGGCTCCGGCCGCTCAAGCGGGAGTGACACCGCAGCCGGGCGCCCAGACCCCGGGCCGGCCGGCGCCCCAGCGGGCGCCCGAGTCGCCGGTCGCCCAGGCGTCCGCTCAAGCGCCCGCGCCGGAGACACCGCCGCCGGCCGCTTCGGACGAGCAGCCTCCCAAGAGCTGAGCGGCGGCAGAGTCGAGGAGAAACGGGGCGCGGGG
>CAZQDY010000036.1:0-28828 GCA_964592075.1 uncultured Gaiellales bacterium | reverse complement strand
TTTTTGCTTCTCCCTATATCGGCGCCCTGGGGGCTCTCCCCGGCGCCTCGGCGGCGGGCCCGCGGGGTCGGCCACCCCGGCGGGGGCGCCCTACCGCGACGCTGCTACTCACGATCGATGATGGCACTACTGACCGGTCGCGCTACTGAGCCGCGGGCTCAGCGATCCAGCACTCCTCGAAGCTTCCAAGACCCTGCGCGCTGTACACGAAGTTATGAATCCGATCGGAACCGACAGCATGGTGGCGGTAGATGACGATCGGGATGACCGGAGCCGCGTCGCCGATGGTCTTCACGATCGCCTTGTACTTCGCTACACGCTCGTCGGTATCGACAGTCTGGCGCGCATCCATGAGCGCCTGGTCCACAGCCGGGTCACTGTACTTGGCATAGTTATCGGCGCTATCTGTCGTGAACAGCGGGAACAGGAAGTTGTCGATGATCGGGTAGTCGGCGATCCAGCCAAGGCGGCCGACCATGTACTCGGGAACGGCCAGCTTGTCCAGATACTGCGCCCACTCCTGGCCATCGAGCTTGGTCTTCACCCCGATGGCGGTCCAATCAGCCTGCACGAGGGCCATCACGTCTTCGTGGCCCGATCCGCTGTTGAAGCTGATCACGATCTCGGGCAGGCCCTCGCCGCCGGGATAGCCGGCCTCCTCCAGCTTGGCCTTGGCGGCCTCCACGTCGTACTTGGAGTACTGCCACGCGCCTTCCTCGTAGCCGGCGACGCCGTCGGGCACGATACTGCCGGCCGGAACGCGGATGCCTTCGAACACGGTGTCGGAGATCGCCTGCCGGTTGATGGCCAGCGACAGAGCCTGACGAAGCGTGACGTTCTTCAGGACCTCGTCGGAGTTGTTCAGCAGCAGGTAATAGATGGCCGTTTCCGGACCGTTGAGGTACTGCTTGCCCGGCGAGACGGTGATGCCGTCGTCGCTCACGCCGTATTTGGCCTGAGCATCAGCCATGTTGGCGCTCGGCACGCTCTCGTTGAAATCGAGGTTGCCCGCCTCGAACTCCATCCAGGCCGTGCCTTCGTCGGCCAGGATCTTGAAGTCGATGCCGTCGATATGCGGCGCGTCGCCGTAGTAGTCGGCGAACTTCTCAACCTTGATGTACTGATCGTGGGCCCACGGCTCTACCATCTTGAAGGGGCCGTTGCCGATCGGCTTGTCGCCGAACGCGACCGGGTCGGCCTCCACGACAGCCTTCGGGACCGGAGCCAGAGCCGGGTGACCGACCACGTACTCGAAGTCACCGAAGGCGTAGTTCAGCGCGACTTCCAGCGTGGAATCGTCAACAACCTTCACTCCGACCAGCTCGGTGGCCGTGCCGGCCTGCATCTCGTCGTAACCCTTGACAGGGGCCAGGTGATACGAGATCTCAGACGCGTTATCCGGGTTGCAGATGCGCTCCCACGCGTACTTGAAATCGGCCGCGGTCACCTTGCTGCCGTCATGGAACTTTGCGTCCTTCAGCTTGAACGTCCAGACGGTGGCGTCCTCGTTCGCCTCCCACGACTCAGCCGCGGCCGCCTCGAGCTCGCCGGTGGCGTAGTCGAACTTGGCCAGGCTGTCGAACAGGGCGTTGCCGACCTGCGTGCCTTCCGATTCCTGCAGGTTCACAGGATCGATGAAGGCCGGTTCGTTGATGTAGTAGGCGAATATGCCGCCGTCCGCGGGCTCGTCGCCCGGCGTGGCTGCGGTCGTCGACGTCTCCGGTTCCTCTTCGTCTCCGCCGCACGCCGTGACGGCGATAAGGACCCCGGCCAGGAGAAGCACCAGGATGATCCCATATAGAGTGCGTTTGCGAGTCTTCAAAGTAGTCCCTCCTTGATGTGTTTGCGCCCTCGGTCTGCCACTCGACGTACCCTGTCCTCGACCACCTCCCCCGCACGATCGTGCGTTCCGGATGATCTGCCTTACGCTCCTTAGACCATGTAGGCCAGAGCGATGGACACGATAAAGAAGGCCAACCCGCACGCAACCGTCAGCCGGTCCAGGTTCTTCTGCACGACCCCGCTCCCGCCGAAGGCGCCCGAGCCCCCGAACGTGGTCGAGAGACCGCTGTCTTTCCCCGAATGCAGGAAGATCAGCACTAACAACCCGATACCGAAGATGGTGTCCAGCGCAACTAGAAAATACGTCACCGTAGCTTACCTTTCTTCCATTTCTGCTAAACCCTGTCGGCCCTCATGGGCCCCCCGGTTCGTTGTCGTGGGTAAGTTACCACCGAGAGGCCCCTTTGTATACTCAACAGGCCTATTCATTCCCGGCGCAGGTCGGTCCCCGTCATCTCCTCCGGCTTGTCCAAACCCAGGAAACCCAGAACGGTCGGCGCTATATCCGCCAGCCCCGCGCCTTGGCGCAACACCGCGCCCCGCTCGAGAAGTATCAGTGGGACCTTGTTCATGCTGTGAGCGGTGCTGTGGTCGCCGTCCGCCTCGATCATCTCCTCGGCGTTGCCATGGTCGGCGGTGACCATGACACTAGCCCCCGCCCGTTGGAGCACGCCCAGTACCCTCCCCAGACAACGGTCCACGTGGGTCACAGCCTCGACGGCCGCCGCCAGATTCCCGGTGTGGCCCACCATGTCGGGGTTCGCGAAGTTGAGGATGACCAGGTCCACCGGCTCTTCCGCCATGATCTCCTCGAACTGCTGCGCCACCTCGTAGGCGCTCATGGCAGGCTTCTGGTCGTACGTCTCCACATCCTTAGGAGAGGGGACCAGGCGCCGGATCTCCCCCGGGAACGGCTCCTCTCTGCCGCCGTTGAAGAAGAAGGTCACGTGAGCGTATTTCTCCGTCTCGGCGATGTGGAGCTGCGTGAGCCCCGCACGGCTCACCACCTCGGCGAGCACGTTCCTGGGCTCCTCCTTCGGGAAGGCTACCGCCAGACCGAGCCTGGGATCGTATTCGGTCATGCCGACGAAGCCGATCCGTGGGGGAGGCCCTCCCCGGTCGAAACTCCTGAGCTCCGGCCTGGTGAGAGCGCCGGAGAGCTCCCGAGCCCGGTCGGGCCTGAAGTTGAAGAAGACCACTCCGTCGCCATCCCTGATCCGCGACCGGGGGTCG
This sequence comes from uncultured Gaiellales bacterium, assembly GCA_964592075.1. GTDB lineage: Bacteria > Actinomycetota > Thermoleophilia > RBG-16-64-13 > RBG-16-64-13 > RBG-16-64-13. The sequence goes on along the minus strand of CAZQDY010000036.1, from coordinate 25,753 downwards.
TCGGACACGATGGTGGGCTGTATGAACTCGTCTGTCTCGCCGCGCGCGTATGACTCGCGGACGGCCGCGCCCGCGCTCACGGCCCGCAGCCCCCGGTCGTGGACCAGGGCGTCGTAGGCCTTCTTCACCCGGTCCCAGCGCTTGTCGCGGTCCATGGCGTAGTAGCGGCCGGAGATCGTGGCAATGGCGCCGATCCCCACCTCGGCGAGAAACCTCTCCGCATCATCCACATACGCTTCACCCGCCGTGGGGGAAGTGTCTCGGCCGTCGGTGAAGGCGTGGATGTATACACGCTCCACCCCGCTCTGTCGCGCCATGGTGACCAGCGCCCTCAGATGCCCGAGCACCGAGTGCACCCCGGCGTCCGACAGCAGGCCCATGAGATGCACGGCCCCGGAACGGGCCACGACTCCGTCCATCAGCGCCCGCAGGGCGGCGTTCTCAAAGAAGGAGCCGTCGGCGATGGCCCTGTTGATGCGGGACAGGTCCTGGTAGACGATCCGTCCGGAGCCCATGGTGAGATGCCCTACTTCCGAGTTGCCCATGACCCCCGGCGGCAGCCCCACCGCCTCGCCGCTCGCCTCCAGGAGTACGTGTGGATACTCCGACCACAACCCGTCCCAGACGGGCGTATCGGCCAGCGAGATGGCGTTCCCGGGACCGGGGGGCGCATAGCCCCAACCGTCGAGGATCACCAAGGCCGCTCGGCGACGATCCGCGACTGCCTTCACTTCCACGGCCGCTACGGTTTCTCGAACCGGACGACGCGGGCGAACGACCCCACCTGCAGGCTGGCCCCGCCCACCAGGACGCCGTCGATGTCGGGCTGGGCCATCAGCTCGTCGATGTTGTCCGGGCCCACGCTGCCCCCATAGAGGATGCGCACCATCCGCGCAGCCTCGGTTCCCAGAGTGTCGGCCACTTCCTGCCGGACGAAGGAGATGGCCTCCTGGGCGATGCCCGGGCTCGCGGTCTTGCCCGTCCCTATGGCCCAGACCGGTTCGTAGGCCAGCGCCACCCGGTCGGCGTCCTCCTTCCGCACGGACGACAGGCCGGCCGGGACCTGCCTGGCCAGCACGTCGACCGTGGCGCCGGACTCCCGTTCCTCCTCCGACTCGCCGACGCACATGATGGGCTGAAGACCCCGGTCGAGAGCGGCCCACACCTTCTTGGCCACCCATTCGTCGGTTTCACCAAAGTACTGCCGCCGCTCAGAATGGCCGATGATGGCGGCCTTCACACCCAGGTCGGCCAGCATGGTCGCCGACACCTCCCCCGTGTAGGCGCCCTCCCACTCCCAGAAGACATCCTGGGCAGCCACCGCGATGCATGTGCCCTCGGCGGCCCGCGCCGCCTCGTAGAGGCCCGTGAAGGGCGGGGCCACCATGACCTCACGGTCCTTCACGCCCGAAAGCGCCTCGGCAAGATCGCGGATGAACGCCGCGCCCTCGCCGCTGGTTTTGAACATCTTCCAGTTGCCCACCACAAGCGGAGTGCGGCCGCGCTTGGCTTCGGCCATCAGGCCTGCTCCTTGTCGGGCAGGGTGACGACGCCCGGCAGGTCGGAACCCTCGATGTATTCGAGAGAAGCGCCCCCGCCCAGCGAGACATGGTCCATCCTCGAGGCCAGACCGAACTTGTTGACGGCGGCCACCGAGTCGCCGCCTCCCACCACCGTGACTCCGGGGCAGGCGGCCATCGCTTCCGCCACGGCTCTGGTGCCATCGGCGAAGGGGGTCATCTCGAACACGCCCATGGGGCCGTTCCAGAAGACCTCCCCGGCGGTCGCTATGGCCTCGGCATACTTCTCGGCTGTGGCCGGGCCGATATCCAGGCCCATCCACCCGTCAGGGATGGCGTCGGCGCCGACGGCCCAGGCAGCCGCGTCCTCGGCGAAGCTGTCCGCCGCCACTATGTCGGTGGGCAGCACCAACTCGCACTTCGCTCCGGCCGCCTTCTTCAGGGCCTCTTCGGCATAGGGCAGACCCTCTTCCTCCACTTTTGAGGCTCCTACCGACAGGCCCTTCGCCTTGAGGAACGCAAGGCTCATGGCCCCACCGATGAGGAGCTGATCCGCCAAGTCGAGGAAGCGGTCGATGACCTTGATCTTGTCCGTGACCTTCGATCCACCCAGCACCACGACGAAAGGCCGCTTCGGTTCGGCGACCAGGGCCTCCAGAGCCGCCACCTCCCGAGCCATCTGGAACCCCGCCATGGCGGGCAGCATCGTGGTCAATCCGGCGGTCGTGGCGTGGGCCCTGTGAGCGGCGCTGAAGGCGTCGTTCACGTAGATGTCGCCCAAGCGGGCCAGCTCATAGACCAAGGTGGGGTCGTTCTTCTTCTCCCGCGGGTCGAACCGCGAGTTCTCCAAAAGGACCACGTCGCCGGCCTTCATGGACGCCACCGCGGCTTCCACTCCGGGCCCCGTGAGCTCGCTCAGCTTCCGTACAGGCGCCTCGAGCAGCTGTCCCAGCCGCATGGCCACCGGGTCCAAGGCGAAGGCCGGGTCCGGAGCATCCTTGGGCCGCCCCAAGTGCGACATCAAGACCACGCGGCAGCCCTGTTCTCTCAGAAAAGCGATGGTCGGCAGCGACGCCCGGATGCGCGTGTCGTCCGTGACACGCCCGTCCTTGAGTGGTACGTTGAAGTCCACCCGCACCAGAGCACGTTTGCCGGCCACATCGAAGTCACGAACCGTCCGCTTTGCCATTTGGCCCCCTTTCCGGACAGCCTGTCCCTAGAGAAGCCTGCCGCATAAGTCGACCATGCGGTTCGAGAAACCCCACTCGTTGTCGTACCACATGACCACCTTGGCCTGCCGTCCCATGACCATGGTGAGAGAAGAGTCGAACACTGAGGAGTGAGGATCGCCCACGATGTCGGAGGAGACGAGGGGCTCGTCGGTGTAGCGGAGCACTCCCGCCAACGGTCCCTCGGCGGCCGTCTTCACGGCGGCGTTGATCTCCTCGGCCGTCGCCTCCACCTCCAGGGTGGCGACCAGGTCGACGACCGAACCGTCCGGCACCGGCACCCGCAAGGCGAAACCGTCGAGTCTGCCCTTCAGCTCCGGGATGACCGTCCCGATGGCCTTTGCCGCGCCCGTGGATGTGGGGATGATGGAGAGCGACGCGGCACGGGCCCGTCTTAGATCCTTGTGGGGCAGGTCGAGGATGCGCTGGTCGTTGGTGAAAGCGTGGACGGTGGTCATCAAGCCCTGTGCGATGCCGAACGAGTCGAGGAGCACCTTGACCACCGGGGCCAGGCAGTTGGTGGTGCACGACGCATTGGAGATGATGTGGTGACGAGCCGGGTCGTAGTCGGCATCGTTCACCCCCACCACCACGGTGATGTCCGGGTCCTTCGCCGGGGCGCTGATGAGGACCTTCTTCGCCCCCTGGTCCAGATGGAGAGACGCCTGCGCCCTCTCCGTGAAGTGGCCGGTGCATTCCACTATCACATCCGCCTCCAGCTCCCTCCAGGGCAAGAGCTTCACGTCGGGCGTGGAGAACGCCTTTATGGACCTGCCCTCGAAGGTCAGGGAGTCGTCGGTGTGAGAGACCTCGCCGGGCCAGACCCCGTGCACGCTGTCGTACTTCAAGAGATGGGCCAGAGTGGCCGCGTCGGTGAGATCGTTCACCGCCACCACCTCGATGTCGGCCCCCTGCTTGGCCACCGCCCTCAGGAACAACCGCCCGATCCGTCCGAAACCGTTGATCGCGACCTTGGTGCTCATCTCAACCAGCTCCCTGCGTCGTTATTGCCTGGATCTCGCCATCCGGGGCCCGTGGATTCTATCACGAGCCCCTTTCTTTCCCGTTCGCTCAGCCGCCTCGACCAACCGTCGCAGACGGTGGTTCACGGCCGATCGCGTGAGCCCCTCGCCCCCGGCCTCAGCCAGTTCCGAGAGGTTCAGATAAGGGTGCCTCACCCGAAGGTCGGCCATCTCACGGAGGGCCGCCGGCAGTGACGCCAACCTGCCGCTGCGCTCGAGCGCCTCGATGGCCTCCAACTGCCGTGAGGCCGCCGCTCCCGTACGCCTCATGTTGGCCGCGTCGCAGTTGGCCAGACGGTTCGCCCGGGAGCGCACCTCTTTCACCACGGCCTGCTCCTCGACCTGCAGCGCCGCCTCGTGGGCGCCGGCCAGGCCGAGAAGACCCGCGACTTCGTCCCGCCCCTTGAGATATACCACGTGGGAGCCCCTGCGCACACGCACCCCCGGGTGGAACCGCATGTCGCCGAGGAGCTTGCCCAGATCCGCGGCAAAGGCCTGGTTCGACGTCACGATCTCCAGATGAGCTTCCCTCTGTGGCGAGTTGGCCGACCCCGCCCCGATGAGGCAGCCCCTGACGAAGGCGTTGCGGCAGCAGTTCTTCTTCACCAGCCGCCGCGAGATGCCCGGGTCCAGCTCGAAACCGTCGCTCAGCACGCCCATCTCGTTCAACGCCTGCAAGGCGGCCGGCGTCCCCCTGATGTGCACCTCGTACACCAGGCGTTGGTGCAGGCACGGTTCGCGCCGCGTCATCAAGTCCCCCTCCGCCCCAAAGGCCTTGAACTGAGAGTAGGCCATCTTGGCCGCCCCCTGCACCGTCGTGGCAACGCGGATCTCGTAGCGATCGTCGTCGCCGGCACCACCCCGGATCAGAAACGTCCCCGCCGTGTGCACCAAGCCGGCCACCGCCGCCATGCGGCAGCAGGGCTGCCTGTCTTCGACGCGGGCGAGCTCCTCCCGGAACGCCCTTGTGAACCCTGCACCCAAGCTCACTCCGTCCGCTCGACGTCGCGGTGGCGGATCCCCACTACCAGACCGGGGTCGTCCCGCAGCCGCCCGGCAAGTTCGTCCGCCAGCGCCACCGAACGGTGCCGGCCTCCCGTGCAGCCCAGAGCCAGGACCACGCGCCGCTTCTGCTCGGCCACGAAACGCGGTGCCAGGAACCTCACCAGCGCCGTGACGCGCCCGAGGAACTCCTGCGCCTCCGGCCGGTCCACCACGTAGTCGCGCACCGGAGCGTCCAGGCCGGAATGGGAACGCAACTCGGCCACCCAGTACGGGTTGGGCAGGAAGCGGGTATCGAACACGATGTCGGCCTCGTCCGGAAGCCCGTAGCGGTAGCCGAAAGACTCCAGGCTGAGGAACAACTGGCCGCTCAGACGGTCGGCCAGCAAGGTCTCCTCGAGCTGCCGCCGCAATTCTTTCGGAGAGAGGTCGGTGGTGTCGATGATCACGTCGGCCTGAGAACGAAGACCGGCCAGCAGCCGCTTCTCCCGGGCGATGCCCTCCACCAGGCTCGTCGACAGAGGATGCGGCCGCCGGGTGGCCTGGTACCGCGTGACCAGCGCCTCGTCCGCGGCCTCGAGGTAGAGCACCCGAAACTCGATGTCCGACTTGCGCAGGTATTCGAGCGCGCGTCCCAACTCCTCGAAATGAGAGCCTCCGCGCACGTCGAACACCAGCGCCACCTGATCGACGCGGCTACCTTCCAGGCCGAACAACTGCACCACCCCGGGAAGCATCTGGGGAGGCAGGTTGTCGATGCAGAAGTAGCCCATGTCCTCGAAAGTGGCGACGGCCTCCGACTTGCCGGCGCCGGAGAGGCCCGTGATCACCGTGAGACGCAGCTTACTGTTGCCGGGATCCGGCGGGATGCCGTCCTCGTCGACGTCGGGCGGTTCAAACACCGGCGCGCCGCCGGGCGGGGCCGGCTCAGGCGCACCGGCGACCGGCGCAGCGAGGTCGGGCGTGCCGGGGATCTCGTCTCCCACCGTCATGACCCTCCGCCTCCCCTCCTTGCGACATGCTTCTGCTCGTGATCCAGCAACCGCTCCTTCCAGGCGGGGTCGTCGCCGTATCTACCCAGGCTGCCGTCGGAACGGACGACACGGTGACACGGCACCACGACGGGGATGGGGTTCGACGCCATCGCGTTGCCGACGGCCCGCGCGGCTCGGGGGTATCCGGCCATCTCGGCCAGCGTGCCGTAGCTCACCGTCACCGCCGGGGGGATCGAGAGCAGGGTCTTGTAGACCGTGCGGTCGAAGGAGCTCACCGGCATCTCGGCGAGGCCCAACTCATCGGCCGTCCAGACGAGCCGCTCTCCTCGGAAGTAGGCCTCCAACTGCTGTACCCACCACTCCAGGGCCACACGGTCGGCGTCGTCGCCGGTACCATCCGGGGCTCCGGCCCCCTCTTGGCGCTCACGCAGAGGAGGCAGCTCCACGCCGACCAGCCTGCCTCCGGCGACGGCCACGCCCCCCTCCCCCCACGCAGTCCGAAAGCGTCCCGTCAACACCTCTCAGCCCGCCTTTCAACCGGTCTTGTGCACATATGCATATACCTCCCTCGCCACCTTGCCCGGTAAACCCGGCACGGCCTCCAGCTCCTCGCGCGTGGCCTGCAGGAACCGCTCCGGCGACCCGAAGTGCTCCACTATGGCCCGCTTGCGCTTCTCCCCGATGCCGGGCAACTGATCCAGCAGCGACAACCTGGTTTGCGCCTCGCGCTTGCGGCGGTGGAAGCCCAGGGCGAAACGGTGGGCCTCGTCGCGGACGCGCTGCAGTAGGAGCAGCCCGGGGTCGTCGCGGGCCAGATCCAGTGGGTCCGGCGACCAGGGCGCGAAGACCTCCTCTTCCCGTTTGGCCAGCGACACGACCGTCACGACCGCATCCAGCCCAGTCTCCTGGAGCGCCACCACCGCGGCCCCCAGTTGGCCCTTCCCTCCGTCTATCAGCACCAGGTCGGGCACCGCCTCGAACGAGGGGTCGTAGTCCTCTGAACCGTGCCCGCCCACCTTGCGAGGCGCGAAGCGCCGGCTCACGGCCTCGTGGATGGCGCCGACGTCGTCCTGCCCCTCGGTGGAATTGATGGCGAACTTGCGGTAGTCGCTCTTCTTGGGGGTCCCTCCCTCGAACACCACCATCGAGGCCACGATGCTCTCAGAGCCGAGATTCGAGACGTCGAAGCCCTCGATGCGCATCGGCGGGCCTTCCAGGCCCAGAACGGCCTCCAACGCGGTCAGAGCGCCCAGCCGGTGCTCCCTGCTCCTCTCGTCGCGCAACCTGTCGTGCGCCAGGGCCAGGGCCGCATTGTGCGACGCGAGCTCCTGCAGGCGCCGTTTGTCTCCCCGCTCAGCCAGACGGACCTCGACCTTGGCGCCGCGCAGCCCCTCCAGGAAGGAGCTCAGTTTCTCCGTCTGCTTCACCCCGCGGGGCACGATAAGCTCGGAGGGGACCACCGGCGCGCTCCCGTAGTACTCAGCCACGAACCGTTCGAACACCTCCTGCTCCCCTGCTCCGGCCACGTTCACGAAGGTGAGGCTCCGCCGGTCGGCAAGCTTGCCGTCTCTGGTGATGAACACCTGGACGTTCGCGCCCCATTCGTCCAGAGCCAGGCCGGCGATGTCCGCCGACCCCAGCGCGCTCGACTCGATCTGCTGCCGTTCGAGCACGTGGCGCAGCGCCTCGAGTCGGTCTCGGAACACCGCAGCGCTCTCGAAATCCTGTCTCTCTGCGGCCTTCTGCATCGACCGCTCCAACCCTGCCATCACGCTGCTCTCGCGCCCACTCAGGAAGTCCACCACCTGGGCGATGACGGCTCGGTATGCCGCGGCGTCGACGGCGCCCACGCAGGGGCCCGGGCACCGCTCGATGTGGAACTGCAGGCAGGGACTCCCCGACCGCCGGCCCGGTTGGCGGCCCCGGCAGGTCCGCACCGGGAATACGCGCCCCAGAGCGTCCAGGGTGTCGCGCACCTTGGCCGCGTTCGAGAAAGGTCCGAAGTAGAGGTTGCCCCGCCGGTGCGGCTGGCGGGTGAACATGACCCGCGGAAACTCGTCTTCCGTCGTGACGACGATGTAGGGGTACGACTTGTCGTCGCGCAGGCGGATGTTGAAGGGCGGGCGGTGCTGCTTGATCAGATTGTGCTCCAGCAGCAGGGCCTCGACCTCGTTGGAGGTCACGATCCACTCCACGGCGGCGGCATGCCCCATCATCTCGTTGACCTTTGCCGGCAGCCTGCCGGTCGGATCACCGCCCAGGGCGGGAAGGTAGTTGAGTAAGCGCTTGCGGAGCGACAAGGCTTTGCCCACGTATATCACCGCGCCGGGCGCGTCCTTGTAGAGGTAGACGCCGGGCAGGTTCGGGGCGTGCTTGATCTGCTGTAAGAGCTCGTCGCTTCTGCTCATCGTCGCCGGTGGGGCCGTTCACCCCGCTTGCAGAAAGGATTGTTACCGCTCCAGTGTACCCTAGGCCGCCCGGGGCGGCGGGCGGCGCCGGGAAGGGCCCATCCAGGGCCATGTTATACTTTCGCGCCTGCTCTCCCGGACCAGCTCGACACCCTTCGGAGGTGCAAGTGGCACTGGCAGGTCTACCCATGGACGAACGGCAGATGATCCTCGACCTGGTCTCCCAGGTGCGCGACCGGATGCTCACGCCGGAGAAGCTGCGCCGCTACGATGAAGACGAGGTGTTCCCGGAGGCCGAGATACGTGAGCTGCTCGGTCCGCACATCGGCCTGCAGTTGCTGTTCATCCCCCAGGAATATGGCGGCCTCGGCGGCGGGGCCCGCGATATGGCGGCCGTCACCGAAGCCATGGGCAAGATCTGTCTGGGAGTCGCCACCGGCTTCCTCGTCATCCACCTGGGCAGCGATCCCATCCTGGTGGGCGCCACCGAGGCTCAGAAGCGCAAGTGGCTGGCCAAGGTCGCTGAAGGGGCGATCGTCGCCTACGCCGTCACCGAGGCGGAGGCCGGCAGCAACCTCTCGAACCTCAAGACTTCCGCGACCCCTGTCACCGATGACAAGGGAACCGTCACCGGATACCGCCTGAACGGCAGCAAGCAGTTCATCTCAAATGGAGGCTATGCCGACTTCCTGACCGTGCTCGCCCAAACGCCGGAGGGGCCGTCATTCTTCATCGTCGAGAAGGGCGCGAAGGGGTTCGGTGCGGGCAAGCCCGAGCAGAAGCACGGCATCCGCAGCTCGAACACCACTGCCCTCATCTTCGACGACGTATTCGTACCGCCGGAGAATCTGGTCGGCGAGGAGCCCGGCCACGGGCTCGCGCAGGCCAACGAGGTCTTCGGCTATACCAGGCTGATGGTGGCCGCCCTCGCCCTGGGCGCCGGCGTCTCCGCACTGGAGAAGGTCATTGCCTACGCGAAGGAACGGGTCCAGTTCGGCTCCCCGCTCATGGAGAAGCAGGGGTACACGCACAAGCTGGTGTTGCCGTACCTCGTCCAACTCGAGGCGGCTCGGGCCTACATCGAGGAGGTCGCCGCCCGGTTGGACTCCGGAGAGACCGACCTGCAGGCCGAGGGCTCACTCGCCAAGCTCTACGCCACCGAAGCGGCCAACGCGTGCGCCGACGCCGCCATACAGGCTCTGGGCGGCTACGGGTACGTGAGGGAGTACGACGTCGAGAAGATCAAGCGCGACGTCAAGATCACCACTATCTACGAGGGCACCAGCGAGATACAGCAACTCATCGTGAGCACCTTCCGGTGGCGCGAATCCGTCAAGACCAAAGGCGCCTTCTACGACGAGCTCGCTCGGCGCATGGACTCCGTCCACCAGACTCGCGGCGACCTGAAGGCCGACGTGGCGGCCGGGGCCATCCGCCTGCTGAACCGCCTCTTCACGGTGGTCCACGAGACCAAAGCGACCCGCCAGCAGCACGTGATGTTCCGGCTGGCCACGCTGGCCTCGATCGCGGAAACGGGCGCCGCGCTGATAGCCAAGGCCGCCGGCCCCGACCACGACGATGGCGAACGTCTCGCGCTCTGCGCCCGCGTCAACGCCGCCTTCTGCGGCCGGTCCGCGATGGGGGTGGCGGGCGAGATCTTGTTCGGTCTAGGGCAGTGGTCGCCCCCAGAAGCTCAGGCCGTCATCGACTCCTCCGGTTTCGACTACGGCCGGTCGCAATCCGGCCTCATCACCGACATGGACACCCTACTCACCAGGATCTGACCCACATGAAAGACATCGCCGCCCTGCTCAGCTCCCTTTCCAACGCCCATGGGCTTTCCGGCTACGAGGACGAGGTCGCCGCCCTCCTCAGGGCCGAGATGGAGCCTCTCGTGGACGAGGTCACCGTCGACAAGATGGGCAACGTCATCGGCATCCGCGCCGGCGACGGGCCATCGGTGATGATCGCCGCCCACATGGACGAGATCGGGATGATGGTCTCCCACATCGACGACGAGGGCTATCTGAGGGCCGTGCCGGTCGGGGGATGGTTCGACCAGACCATCCTCAGCCAGCGGGTGCTCGTCTGCACGCGCGACGGCAAGCGCATCCCCGGTGTGGTCGGGTCACGGCCCCCTCACCTCATGGATGCCGACGAGCGCAAGCGGATGGTCAAGATGAAAGAGATGTTCGTCGACTGCGGAGCCACCAGCGCCGCTCACGCCGCCGCCCTGGGCGTGGACATCGGCGCGCCGATAACCATCGACCGTGAGTTCCGGCTGCTCGGTGACGGCTTCGCCACCGGGAAGGCCCTCGACAACCGGGCCGGCTGCGCCATGATGGTGTGGGCTCTCAGGCTGCTGCGGAAGAAAAAGGTCAAGGCCACCATCCAAGCGGTGGGCACTGTGCAGGAGGAGGTGGGCCTGAAGGGGGCCCGCACCAGCGCATACGGCCTCGATCCTGATGTGGCCATCGCGACCGACGTGACCATACCAGGCGACCACCCCGGCGTGACCAAGAGCGAATCCCATGTGGTCTTGGGCAAAGGTCCCTGCATCACCATCATCGATGCGGCAGGCCGCGGCGTCATCGCGCCCCGTCCGGTGGTGCGTTGGCTCCGCGAGACGGCGGACAAAGACTCTCTGCCGTATCAGTTGGAGGTCGGCAACGGCGGCAACACCGACGCGACGGCCATCTACATCACCAAGACCGGCGTCCCCTGCAGCGTGGTGAGCGTGGCCACGAGATACATACACTCACCCGTGGAGGTCCTCTCGCTGAGCGATCTCGAGCACGGCGCGGAGCTGATCGCCGCCGCGATACAGTCGGCGCACCAGTACTTCTAGTCAGGCGGCCTGCGCGTTCGGACCGCGCGTTTCCAGTCCGCCGCGGCCTTCTCCAGGTCGGTAGCCGTGCCCGGCGGCACCCGGCCCTGCACACGTACGTCCTCGTCCCGGTACTCGAACTCCACCGAGCCCCTCTCCCGGACTCTGGCCAGCAGCTCGCCCGCGGAGTAAGGGACCGCGAGGTCGACCTCCGACCACAGCTCGCCCAAGACCGTGGCCATGGTCGCTCGTAGTTCATCGATGCCGGCGCCGGTCAGGGCCGACACCCTGACCACGTGCTGGTCGTCGCGGCCCAGCACACCGCCGGGCACCGCCCGGGTCGTCACCCCCACTGCGCCGTCGCCCAGATCGGCCTTGTTCAGCACCACCACGCGAGGTTTGTGACCGGCTCCAAGCTCGTCGAGTACCGTGCGCACGGTGCGCCGGTGCTCCGCCGCGTGCCGGTCGGCGAGATCGACCACCTCAAGCAGGACGTCGGCGCGTGTGACCTCCTCGAGGGTGGCCTGGAAAGCCTCCACCAGTTGGTGCGGCAGCTTGTGGATGAAACCCACCGTGTCGCTCACGATCACGGTCTGCCCCTCACCCAGGCGGACCCGGCGGGTCGTCGGGTCGAGCGTCGCGAAGACCATGTCTTCCACGGCCGCCGCCTCCTCCCCGACCAGCGCGTTCAGAAGAGTGGATTTGCCCGCGTTGGTGTATCCCACGATCGCCATGGTAGGCAGCAAGCGCCGCTCGCGGGCGCGCGCCGCCGTCGCCCTGCGCTGTCGGACCTCCTCCACCCGTTCCCGGGTCTTCTTGATACGCTCCCGGATCACGCGCCGGTCGGTCTCGAGCTGCGTCTCGCCGGGACCGCGCCGGGTACCGATGCCGCCGCCCATACGAGACAGGTGTGTCCACATGCGGGTCAGCCGGGGCAGCTGGTACTCGAGCTGGGCCAGCTCCACCTGGATGCGCCCTTCGTGCGTATGGGCCCGCTGGGCGAAGATGTCGAGGATGATGCCGCTTCGGTCAAGAACCTTGACGTTCAGCAGCTCCTCGAGGGACCGCTGCTGCTTCGGCGACAGCTCGTCGTCGGCGACCAGCATGGTGAACTGGGTCTGGCCCTTGGCAGGCTTCAGCTCCTCCGCTTTGCCCTTGCCCAAGTACCAGAGAGGATGGATGGTTTCGCGACGCTGCACCGCGCTCCCCACCACGTCGCCCCCGGCCGCCTCCACGAGAGCCGCCAACTCGCCAAGCGACTCCTCGGCGCTCCACCCGGCGTCGCCCCCGGTATCCACGGCTATGAGATACGCACGCTCGGGAGCCTCGGCCGTAGCCGCCACGGTGTTGTCGCGGCCCGCGCCCGAACCGGCGCGACCTCCATCCGAACCCGCCCGTCCCGTCATGCCGCCCCCCGTGCGCCCTTGCCGACCGGTGCGCCCACGCCCGCCAGCGCTTCTTCGCCGGCGGGCAGCACCCGCGCCAGCACCTTGCCCGTCTCGCTGGCCGGGTCGGCGCAGACATCCTCAGGCGTGCCCTCAGCGACCAGCTCGCCGCCCGCGTCGCCACCCTCCGGTCCCAGGTCGATGATCCAGTCGGCGCACTTGATCACATCAAGGTTATGCTCGATCACGAGGACGGTGTTCCCTGAATCGACCAGTCGCTGAAGTACCTCCAGCAACTTCTCGATATCGGCGAAATGGAGGCCGGTAGTCGGTTCGTCGAGGATGTAGAGGGTGTTGCCGGTGGCGATCTTGGCCAGCTCAGTGGCCAGCTTCACCCGCTGCGCCTCCCCGCCCGAGAGGGTGGTGGACGACTGACCGAGCCTGATGTAGTCGAGCCCGACGTCGGCCAGAGTCTGTAGGCGCCGCCTTATCTTCGGTTGGTTGGCGAAGAACTCCACCGCCTCCTCCACGCTCATGTCGAGCACCTCGGCCACGTTCTTGCCCTTGAAGCGCACTTCCAAAGTCTCCCGGTTGTAGCGCCTGCCCTGGCATAGCTCGCAGGGGACGTAGACGTCGGGCAGGAAGTGCATCTCGATCTTGAGCGTGCCGTCGCCCTTGCAGGCCTCGCATCGTCCCCCCTTGACGTTGAAACTGAACCGGCCGGGCAGATAACCGCGCACCTTGGCTTCCTGGGTGTGGGAGTAGAGCTGACGGATGTGGTCCCACACTCCGGTGTACGTGGCCGGGTTGGACCGCGGCGTCCGCCCGATGGGGGACTGGTCGATGGCGATGACCTTGTCAAGCAGCTCGATGCCGTCAATGCGATCGTGGGCGCCGGGACGCTTCGGAACGCGGTTGACCAGGTTGGACAGGCTACGGTAGATGATCTCGTTCACGAGGGTCGACTTGCCCGAGCCCGACACGCCGGTGACGCAGACGAAGCAACCCGTGGGAACAGCAACATCGATGCTTTTCAGATTGTGTTCCCTCGCCCCGCGGACAACGAAGCGGCTGCGCCCCCGACGTCTCGACTGCGGGACCGCGATGCTCCGCTTGCCCGACAAGAACTGCCCGGTCACCGAACGCGGCTCGGACAGGATATCCGCCAGAACCCCGCTCTTGACTACTTCTCCTCCGTGCTCGCCGGCACCCGGGCCCATGTCCACGATGTGGTCGGCCGAGCGCATGGTCTCCTCATCGTGCTCGACCACGATGACCGTGTTCCCCAGGTCTCGCAGCCGGATCAGCGTGTCGATGAGCTTGCGATTGTCACGCTGGTGCAGACCGATGGAAGGCTCGTCCAGGATGTAGAGGACACCTACCAAGCTCGACCCGATCTGCGTGGCCAGACGGATACGCTGGGCCTCGCCGCCCGACAGTGTGCCGGCGGCACGATGGAGGCTCAGATACCCCACCCCCACCGCATCGAGGAACAGCAGCCGCTCTCTGATCTCTTTGAGCACGCGTGCGCCGATCAGCTGCTCCCTCTCGGTCAGCTCGAGCTCATCCAGAAACCGGATGGCCCCGGTGACGGATAGCATGCTCAGCTGGGTGATGCTGAGCCCCCCGATGGTGACGGCGAGCGAGGAAGGCCTCAGCCGCGCCCCGCCACAGGACGGGCAGGGGCGGTCGGACATGTACTGGTCGATCCTCTCGCGTATGTATTCCGAATCGGTCTCGCGATAGCGTCTCTCCAGGTTGCGCACGATCCCCTCGAAATCGGTCATGTAGCTGCGCTTGAAGCCGCCCCGGGCCTCCCAGGTGATGTGGAGGCGGTCTCCCTTGGTTCCGTAGAGGAAGATGTCCTGCACGTGTGGGGGCAGATCGCGCCACGGGGTCGACATGTCGATCTCATAGCGCTCGCCTATGGCCTTGATCACCTGTTCGTAGTAGTTGGAGCCGCTGTTGCTCCAGGGCAGCAACACCCCCTCGGCCACCGACAGCGAGGGGTCGCCCACCAGCAACGCCGGGTCGATCTCCCTGTGCGCCCCGAGGCCGCTGCATGTCTCGCAGGCGCCGTGCGGTGAGTTGAACGAGAAGATGCGAGGCGCCATCTCGGGCAGTGACACACCGTGCTCGGGACAAGCCAAGTTCTCGGAGAACAGCAAGGTGGTCGGCGCAGCCCGGCCGGCCGAGACCCCGGCGACCTCCTCACTACGGCCGTCTGCGACCTCCCCGCCGCGGCCGCCGGCCCCGCCTGCTCCGACGCCCTCTCCGTACACATCCACCACAAGCAGCCCGTGCGCCTCCGAGAGCGCCGTCTCCACAGAGTCGGACAGCCGCCGCCTCACCCCCTCTTTCATCACCAGGCGATCGACGATGATGCTCACGTCGTGCCGGACGTTCTTGTCGAGATCTGGGAGAGATTCGTCGAGGCTGTACTGCACGCCGTCGATCTCCACCCTCGTGAACCCCTCCTGGCGGATGTGGTCGAGCACATCCTTGTGCCACCCCTTCTGGCTACGCACGACTGGAGCCTTGACGACGAAACGGGTGCCCGGCTCCAATCCCAGGATCTGATCGACTATCTGCTCCTTGCTCTGTCCCTCGATGAGCCGGCCGCAGATCCAGCAGTGCGGGAGGCCGATTCGGGCGTACAGCAACCTGAGGTAGTCATAGATCTCGGTGACCGTGCCTACCGTGGAGCGGGGGTTGCGGGAGGTGGTCTTCTGGTCGATGGAGATGGCCGGTGAGAGCCCTTCGATGGAGTCCACGTCGGGCTTGCTCATCTGGCCCAGGAACTGGCGCGCGTATGCCGACAGGCTCTCGACGTACCGGCGCTGGCCCTCGGCGTAGATGGTGTCGAAGGCCAGGCTCGATTTTCCCGAGCCGGACAGACCCGTGATGACTATGAAGCGGTCCCGAGGGAGCGTCAGGGAGATGTCCTTGAGATTGTGCTCCCGGGCCCCCAGAATGACGATCTCGTTGGCACCCATGGCACAGGGATTCTAGCAGGTGGGCCGGACGGCAGAGCCGCGGGCTTGACCGCATCCCCCGCGGGCGGTAAAGTCCCGCGCCATGACGCCACTCGACCCCATCTTCTCCGACCGCATAGCCGACGTCCCGCGTTCCTTCATACGGGAGATCCTGAAGGTGACGCTGGACCCCACCGTCATCTCGTTCGCCGGAGGGTTGCCCAATCGGGCGCTCTTCCCCGTCGAGGCGATCAAGGCGGCGGCCTGCGCGGTGCTGGACACGGAGGGGCGGGACGTCCTCCAGTACGGCAGTTCGGAGGGCCACCCCGGCCTCCGCGAGTACATATCGGAACGGTACCGGCAGAAGGCGGGGCTGGACATCCCGGTGGACAGCATCCTCATCACCAGCGGGTCCCAGCAGGGCCTGGACCTGCTGGGGAAGGTGCTCCTGAACGACGGTGACGCGCTGGTGATCGAGGAGCCCGGCTATCTGGGCGCTATCCAGGCGCTGTCGCTCTACAGGCCCAGGTTCCTGCCCGTGCCTCTCCTGCAGGATGGGCTGGATCCGGACGGACTCCGCGCGGCCCTCGCCCACGACCGGCCCAAGTGCCTCTATGCCGTGCCCAACTTCCAGAACCCCTCGGGCATCTCCTATTCCGAGGACAACCGCCGCGAGGTTGCCGGGATCCTCTCAGGAACCGGCGTCTTCCTCATCGAGGACGACCCGTATGGCGAGCTCAGATTCGCGGGTAGCGACATGCCCTCTTTCAAGTCGCTCCTTCCCGACAACACCATCTTGCTGGGGACCTTCTCCAAGACGCTGGTGCCGGGATTCCGGCTCGGGTGGATAGTGGCTCCGCCCGCTCTCATGCAGAAGCTGGTCACCGCCAAACAGGCCACCGACCTCCACACCACGCACTTCACGCAGAGCATCGTCTGCCGCTACGTGCGCGACAACGACCCTGACGAGCATATCCGGCTCATCCGCGAGGTGTACGGCCGGCAGTGCCGGGCCATGCAGGAGAGCGTCCGGCGGCACTTCCCGCCCGACGTCGCCTGCACGAGGCCGGAGGGAGGCATGTTCCTGTGGGCGGAGCTGCCCGGCGGCATGGCGGCCGTCGACCTCTTCGAGCGGGCCGTGCAGGACAAGGTCGTGTTCGTCCCGGGCGACCCCTTCTATGTCCGCGGAGGCAGGCACAGCACCATGAGGCTCAACTTCTCCTGCTCCGACGTCGACACCATCGAGGTCGGCATCGAGAGGCTGGGCCGGGCGATCCGCGAGGCCCCGAGGGTCACCTCATAGAGTCCAGCTGCGCCCTCAGCCCTCGGACGACGTTCCTCTGTGACTCGATAGCCGGATGATCGATAGACGCGACCTTGCCGTGGAAGAGAGCCAGGTTCATCTGCTCTCGCATCAGCCGTTTGAGGACGGCGCCGGCCGCGGGGCCTCTCGCTCTCCTCACCCGCCGCAGCATCCTTCGTCGCCGCCTCCCGCTCCGCAAGACCTGGAATTCCTCCTTGGTCACGGTGTCGGTACCCACCTCGCCCGCCATGAGCCGCGTGAATGCCTCCCCTTCGCGCCGCCGGGCGAACACGGCCAGGATGGCAAGGAAGATCAAGAACGGTAGGCCCTTGATGACTATGCCCAACGCCAGCGACCCGGCGTCGCCGCCCATGAGCGACTCCAGCCAGGGTGAGTTCCACACGAAGTGCGCCGCCCAGGACGCCGCCGCGAACAGCGCGAAGACACCCAGGCGCCTCGCGAGCGGTTGCTGGCCCTCGCGGGTCACGAAGTAGGCGAAGCCGAATCCCATGAGACCGCTGAACAGTACGTGGCTGTAGAGCCCTGAGAGGACCACGCGGAGGAAGTACATGCCCACCACCGCGCCGATCTCGCCCCCGGCCGACTCCGACGCCGCGAGCATGAAGTACTGGATGTTCTCCACCACCTGGAAGCCCAGGCCGATCATGGCCCCGTAGATCAAGCCGTCCATCAGCCCGTCGAACTCAGACCGGGCGATCAGGAACATGAGCACCAGCCCGGCCCCTTTGTACAGCTCCTCGTTCACAGGCGCCACGATGGCCGCCCCCCAAGAGTCCACAGTGAGGGCCGGCATGATGTGCTGCAGGAAGCTCAGCATGGCCGAGTTGGTGATCGAAGCGAAGGTCAGGGCGACCACCCCGCCCCAGATCACGGCGATGGCGATCATGGAGACGGGTTCCGGCTCGAACTGATCGAAGCGGTAGATGATGAGGCCCGCCGGGATGGCGGTGGCCGCCAGGAGCACAACAGAGAGCATCCAAGCCGCGGGATACAGCCCCAGGTAGGCCATCTGCTCCAAGCCGACCACCAAGACGCTCCCTGCCAGCAGCACGATGAAGAGCCAGAACGCGGATTGGTGGGTAAGCCGGGGAGAGGCTGTCACCCCGAGGTTCGTGTCTCTCGTGGGTATGTTCATCGAGGCACCACCAGAGTGTCCAGCATGGTGTTGATGTCACCCTGCACTTGGTCGAGCTGCCCCCTGGGCGCCGTGGCCAGCATGACCACTCCCACGCCTCCGCTGGCGGCCACCACCATTTCGTTCTCAGGTCCCCAGTACTCCGACGTCCCTGAGAAGAGAGCGACAAGCCCCGGGACGTCACGGGCCACCAAAGTGGGGGTGGCGGGTAGGACCCGGAACGACTCAAAGTCCTCCTCCAAAGCAGCAAGCTCCTCGCTCAGCAGCTCATCGTTGGTCCCGGCGTAGTCCTCGACGGCGAAGGCGACGTAGACCCCCGACTTCTGCAGGGAGATGGCATCGGCGCCCACGTCCCAGACCTTCTCCGCCGAATACCAACCGTCGCCAGGGGTAACGACCACGCCCTTGCCGATGTCGACGGGCACCTCCACGTTCGCGTCGAGCGGGGACACCGCCGCCGCAAGTATGAACACCAGGATCATCCATCCGAACATGACGGCCACGAGGATCGTAGAGCCACGCCACGAGGAGCGGCCCGAGGCCGGGAGCGGCACGGGCCGCGGCTGTGCCCCGCGACTGGTGTAGATGGGTGGGCCGTCGCCATTCAAGATGGTGCCTGCAGCCTCCTCGCGCGATGAAATGCGTCGCACACTTTACCAGGGTCGCCGCCGGCCGCGGACCACGGCGCCGCCGCATCACCATCGCCGGCCGCAGACGGCCGCATAGGCGGCGGGTCCCTTACGTGGCGAAATGGACGATCACGCCCACCGTCCAGACGGACGAAGCCATCGACACCATCACGAACTCAACCAGCATGCCCAACCCCATGGCTTTCAGAGCCCCGATGCTGGAGTCCAGGGCCGCCTGAAAGTCCCGCCGCCGCACGTACTCGCCAAGCAGGAGGCCGCCGGCGAAGCCCAGGAACAGACCCGCGAACGGGATGACGAACATCCCTACGACACCTGCCAGCAAGGCCACAAATATGGAGCCCTTCGGGATATGCTGCCTCTTTAGCCTACGTCCCGTGAGCAAGGCACTGGCCGACCATCCGCTGATGGCCAGCAGAGCCGCGACACCCGCCGCCGTCCACGAGGCGACCGAGCCGAGCACCCACCCCCACGCGATGACGGAGACAAGAGCAACGGGGCTACCGGGCAGGATCGGGTAGACGGTGCCGAACACCGCGACTGCCAGAAGGATGCCGGCCACGATGGTGACGATGATGTCGGTCATGGCTTCTCACCATACAACAAAGGAGCCCCGTATCGCGGGACTCCCATCCATGAGGTGGAGGTAAGGGGACTCGAACCCCTGGCCTCAACGCTGCCAGCGTCGCGCTCTCCCAACTGAGCTATACCCCCACGGGCGGCCACGGATTATAGCCGCTGCGGCGGTTCCACGCAACCGGAGGCGACCGGGCGGCGGCCTTCGACCTTCTCCCGAACGGCCCTGCCGGCCCTACTCCACCGCCACCACCGGCGCCTGCTTCCACAGCACGTCGAGCCGGTAGAACTCCCGCGCCTCGGGCGTGAAGATGTGGACGACGAAGTCCAGGTAGTCGAGCAGGATCCAGTCCCCCACAGTGGTGCCCTCCGAGCCGCCGGGCATCACCCCCGCCTGGTCCTTCAACCTGAACGCGATCTCCTGCGCGATACGCTTCGTCAGACGCGTGTTCCGGCCCGTGCACAGCACCAGGAAGTCCGTGTAGGTCACCAGCTCGTGCATGTCGAGGATCTTGACCTCATCGGCCTTCATGTCCACCGCCGCCGTCGCCGCGAGACGGGCGCGGTCGTGGATCACCTCCAGGACGGCCCCCTCTGCCGGCTGCGGGCGTTGCCGCTGTGCCAGGCTCTCGAGATCGGGCACGACCCTCTCGGCGGCCTCGCCGTCGCCCCGGTCGGTAGTTCCGCGGGTTCCCTTTCCGGCGACGCCGTCGGCGCTCTCTTCAGCGGCCCCTTCGGCGGCACCCGCGGGCCCCGCCGCGCCCTTGTCGTCAGGCATGTCTATCGTCCATTCCTCTTGGGTCCTCCCTCCCTACTCCCATTCGATGGTCGACGGAGGCTTGCTCGAGATGTCGAGCGCCACTCGGTTGACGCCGGGCACCTCGTTGATGAGCCGCTGCGAGATCCGCTCCAGCACGTCGTAGGGCAGGCGCGCCCAGTCCGCCGTCATGGCGTCGTCAGAGGTCACCGCCCGCAGGACGATCGGATACGCGTACGTCCTCTCGTCGCCCATCACTCCCACGCTCCTGATGGCCGGCAGCACCGCGAACGACTGCCATAGCTGCCGGTAGAGCCCGGCCCGTCTGATCTCATCCAGCACTATCGCGTCGGCTTCGCGCAGGATATCGAGACGTTCCTTCGTCACCTCCCCGATGATGCGGATAGCCAATCCCGGCCCCGGGAAGGGCTGCCGCCAGACGATGCTCTCCGGCAGGCCCAACTCCTCGCCCACCACGCGCACTTCGTCCTTGAACAACATGCGCAGCGGCTCCACCAGTTCGAAATCGACGTCGTCGGGCAGGCCCCCCACATTGTGATGCGACTTGATCACCGCCGCTGTGCCGGTGCCCGATTCGATGATGTCGGGATAGAGCGTCCCCTGCACCAGGAACCTGGCCTTGCCCAGCTTGTGCGACTCCTCCTCGAAGGTGCGGATGAACTCTTCGCCGATGATCTTCCGCTTCCGCTCCGGCTCCGTGACCCCCGCCAGCCTCGTCAGGAAGCGCTGCTTGGCGCGCACGTGCACCAAGGGGACGTGGAAGTGACGGCGGAAGGTGCTCTCCACCTCCTCGCCCTCGTCCTTGCGCATCAACCCGTGGTCGACAAAGATGCAGGTAAGCTGTTCTCCCACCGCCTTGTACACCAAGAGCGCGGCCACCGCTGAGTCCACTCCGCCCGACAGGCCGCACACCAGCCGCTCACTCCCCACCTGCCCGCGGATGCGCTCCACCGACTCCTCGATGATGGAGACAGGCGTCCAGGTCGGGGCGATGTCGCAGATCTCGTAGAGGAAGTTCTTCAGCATGTCCAGCCCATGCTCGGTGTGACGCACTTCGGGATGGAACTGGACCCCGTAGAGGTTGGAGGCGGGATCGGCCATGGCCGCAACCGGCATGTGCGGGCTCGTGGCAGTCACGGCGAACCCCGGGGGGGGCTCCAGCACCGAATCTCCGTGGCTCATCCAGCAGGCCGTCTCGGCGGGGATCCCCGCGAAGAGGCGGTCCTCCTGGAGCACCGTGAGAGGCCGCCCGCCGTACTCGGCCAGGTCAAGCCGGGCGACCCGCGCTCCCCTCAGCTTGGCCATGAGCTGCAGACCGTAGCAGATGCCGAGCACCGGTACGCCCAGCGAGAGGATCTCGGGATCCACGGTGGGAGCTCCAGGCTCGTTGACGCTGCGTGGTCCCCCTGAGAAGATCAGACCGGCCGGGGCGGCAGCCCTGATCTCGTCCACAGGCGTGTCATGGGGCACCAGCTCCGAGTAGACCCGGCACTCCCGCACCCGCCGGGCGATGAGTTGCGAATACTGTCCGCCGAAATCGACGACCAGGACCTTCTTGACGCCGTCTTCCCTACTTCTCAGCGGAGACCTCCTCCAGTTCCACTTGGGGCAGCAGCCTCTCGACATCCGCCGGCCACAACACGCCTGCGCCGTACCTGACGAGATCGGCGGCGCTGCACGCCAGCGCGTAGCGCAGGCAGTCCGCCGTCGAGGCCCCCTCCAGCAGCCGCACGGCGAATCCAGCGGCCAGTGAGTCGCCCCATCCCAGCGGCGACACCACATCGAGGTCCGGCATGCTACCGATGTACGTCCGGCACCCTTCCTCCTCAGCCATCGCGGCCACGCAGCCGTACCTGTAGGTTATCACCGCCGACCCCGCCCCCATGCCGCGGATGGTGTGCGCGGCCTTGACCCGGTCTTCGACTTCCGCGAACTCGTATCCGATGACCTTCTCCGCCTCCACCAGCTTGGGAAAGACGTAGTCCGGCCCCGCCTTGATGCCGAGACGCAGCGGATCGGCATACGTGTAGAGCATCGTCACCAGCCCAAGACTATGTGCATGGCTGATCAGCGTCCCGTAGCAGTCGTCCGGCAGACCCGGCGGGACACTGCCGGCGAACACCACGACATCGGCCGCCTTCCCCAGATACTCCAGCTTCTCATGCAGCATATCGAGTTCTTCGGGACTGATCTCGGGTCCCTGCTCGTTGATCTCGGTGACGACGTTCGTGTCGGGGTCTATCACCGCCGTCGAGATCCGTGACTCCCCCTGCACCCGGACGAAGTCGCACAGGATGCCCTCATCGTTGAGGTCGGCGACGATCTGGTCACCTTTGCGTCCCCCGATGAAGCCGGTGGCGATGACCGGACGGCCGAGCGTCTTGGCCGTGCGGGCGACGTTGATGCCCTTGCCCCCCGGCTGCATGACGGTGCCGGTGGCCCGGTGCCGGAGCCCGGGCTGGAAGTTGGGGACTATCATGGTCCGGTCCAGGGCAGGGTTGAGGGTCACCGTGAGTATCATCGCCGCTCAGCTCTCCTTCCCGCGATCAACCGCCGATCCAGCGACCGAGACGGTGGAAGTAGTAGACGATCTTGGTCCCCAGGGTGGTCTTGTCGAAAGAGCGGTCGGCCACCAAGTCCACGCTTCCCACCTGGTCACCCTCGACCGACAGGGTGACCGTGCCGAACGGCTCCCCGGCCGTCACCGGCAGCACCAACGCTTCGTCAAAAGCGACAGTGGCCGTGACCGAGTCTTCTTTGTAGAGCTCCATCTCCGCGGCGTTCGCCGTGATCAATCGCAGCCGCTCGTCCAGACGGTACGGGATCGTCGCCTCGGCCACCGGCACACCCTTCCCGATGAGGGTCACGTGCCTGTACTGCGAGAGACCGTATTCCAGGAGCGCTTGACTCTCCTCCCAACAGACGTTCGACGACGGCTGGCCCAGGATCACGCTGATCGCGGAGACCCCGTCCTTCGTCCCCGAGGCCACCAAGCACTGGTCCGCCTTGGGAGTGAGCCCGGTCTTCACGCCATCCACCCAGTCCACCCTCCCCAAGAGCTTGTTGGTGTTCTCGAACACCAGAGGCGCATCGCGCCCCGGAAGAGCAAGCGTGTACTCCTTCGTCGCCACCATCGTGCGGAACACCCTGTTCTGCATGGCGTACCGCGCCAGGGTGGCCAGGTCAGCGGCGGTGGAGTAGTGGCCCTGCTTGTCCAACCCGTTGGGGTTCATGAAGCTGGTGTCCTGCAACCCTAGCTCGGCGGCCTTGGCGTTCATCTCCGCCACGAACGTCTCCACGTCGCCCGAGCAGCCCTCCGCCAGAGCCACCGCGGCGGAGTTCGCGCTGTGCACCAGAAGGGAGTACAACAACTCCTCCACGGTGAGTTCGTCGCCCGCCTTCAGCCATGGCTTGGTCTCTATGGTCGCGGCTGCCTTCTCGGAGACACTCACGGAGGCCGCCAAATCCATCTGCTCCAGAACGAGCACGGCGGTCATGATCTTGGTCGTAGAGGCCATGGGGCGGCGCTTCTCGGCGTTCTTCTCGTAGAGCACCCTACCTGTCCCTGTGTTGACCACTATGGCGGACGGCGATTGGATGCCCGGCGCCACGCCCGGGAAGTCGCCCAGCTCCCCCGCGCGAACCGTGAAGGTCGTGGCCTCTCTGTCGACAGGCTCGAGAGCGGTGCTGGTTGTGGTGCTGCCCTGGGCTACGCCGGCCAGGACCGACGCCATCACTGCGAGCAAGGCCAGGAAAGCGACGAACGGGTAGAGGCGCCCCCATCCAGTTGTCAGAGGCTTCATAGCTGCGAGTATAGCATGGGGCATGGGGCCGTTCTCCGCCCCGCCCCGCAGTCGGAGGCCTGAGGAGGGTATACTTCGGGCCGTGAGACATGCCTGCGGATCGCCTGCCGGGGAGGTGTGAAGATCGCCGAAGTGTTACGCCACGCCTGGAGCCGTCTGATCCGCAAGCAGTGGCTCTTCCTCTACCCCCTCACACTGGCCGTCGTCGATATCCTGGCGTTCTTCGCGGTCTACGCGATCACCGGGGGGCGCCTCACGTGGACCGGCTTCTTCACCACCGACTTCGACCGCTGGAGATATGTCGACGGCCAATTCTTCTCCAGCTTCTCCCTGACTCCCGAACTGGCCGTCACCATTGCGGCCGGGCTGATCGCCTGTCTGCTCACCGCCATGATCCGAGCCCCCTTCTTCCGCGCCATCGCCGGTTCCCGCTATCCTCTGACCCCGCGAGGCTGGAAGGAAGTGGGCAACCTGTTCTTGATGTACCTGTTCACGTTCCTCGTCTTCAGGCTGCTCCCGCTGCCGTTGCCAGACGAGGGGCGGCTGGCCCAGTTGGTCTTGGTGATCTGCCTGGTGATCGGCATCCTGATCGCCTTCGCGGACTATGTGGTGGTCTACGAAGGCTTGGGCTTCTTCTCCGCCCTGCGACGCAGCGTCCAACTGTGCGCCCGTCGCTGGCTCACCGTGGTGCTCATCATCGCGGTGACACAGCTGCTGTGGTACGGCGTCGACAGCCTCTACCGAGTGTTCTACGAGCAGGGCGCCAGGATCTTCGTACTGCTCCCGGTGAGTCGGGCGCTCGTGGAATCGTTCATCGTGCTCTTCATCGATCTCGTGCTCATATTCCTGTACGAGGACATCCGCCGCCGCAGCCCTGCCTCCTGATTCGAACCCGCCGCCGGTCTTTCCTAGGGCGCTATCTGCACCGTCGGCTGCGTGGTCGGGGCATGCTCCGGCGCCTCACGCACCTCGTTCCCCTCGAGCACTCCGCCGAACACCAGACCGCTCACCAGCCCTATCACGACCAGTAGCGTGGCCAGCGGAACGAGGATCCAGTAGATGGGCTCCCGGTGCTTGAACACCTCATATGACTGGTCCAGCTCATCCACGGCCCGCCGCCCTCCAGAGAGCCGCCTTCATGTCACGGGCTTCGGACCTGGCGGAGTCCTGCCACGCCGTTCCCGGACGTTTCTCGTAGGCGTAGAGGATGGCCCGCGCCGAGTTGACCACCGCTCCGGCGCCTTGAGCGTCGAAGAGCCCGGCCAGATCTCCGGCTTCCGCCCCCTGCGCCCCATAACCGGGCACCAGAAAGGGCACGCCCGGCATGACCCGGCGCAGCGCCTCGCCCTGAGAGGGATGAGTGCCGCCCACCACGGCTCCTACCGAGCTGTATCCGTGGCTCCCCACGCTGCCGCGACCCCAAGCGCAGACCAGAGCCGCCACCCGCTCGAAGAGCGTCTCCCCCGAGCCAAGCTCCAGATCCTGCAACTCGGCAGAGCTGGGGTTGGAGGTCTTGACCAGGACGAACACCCCCTTTCCGCCCTCGCGCGCCCTGCGGAAGAACGGCTCGAGACCGTCGGTGCCGAAGTAGGGGTTCACCGTGACGGCGTCTGCCCCCGCCAGGTCGAGATGGGCGTGGGCGTAGGCCTCCGCCGTGCTGCCTATGTCCCCCCGCTTCACGTCGGCTATCACCAGGTAGCCTCTCGCTCGAGCCGACCCCACCACCCGTTCGTACGACTCATAGCCCGCGGCCCCCAGAGCCTCGAAGTAGGCTATCTGCGGCTTGACCGCCACAGCCTCATCGACCAGGCAATCGAGAATCCCCGTGAGGAACTCGTCGAAGCAGGCCGCCTTCATCTCGCCCTCGCTGCCGTATGACCACCGCGGGTGAGCCTCCCGGATGGCGGGTGGGATCCGCTCGTAGTCCGGATCCAACCCCACGACCACAAGGGACCGCCTGGCTTCCACCGCCTCCAGGAGCCTGTCGGCGAAATTGCCCTCGCTCACTCCCACACTCCTCGCACTCTCATATCTTCCCGAATTCGGGTAGGGGCCGCGCTCACTCCGGCCCATCCCACACCACCGGACATGCGGGCCCGCATCCGGCGGTTCGCCGAGCATCCCGAA
>CAZQDY010000035.1:0-29603 GCA_964592075.1 uncultured Gaiellales bacterium | reverse complement strand
ACCAGAACTCCAGCTTGCCGGTAGGGGTAGGTATGGGGTTCTTCACCGGGTCTTTATAGAACTCGTAGAGCCCTGCCGGCCACTTCTCCCAGTCCTTCGCGACCGGAAGCACCGTGTACTGCTTCTCCTTGAACTCCTCCCACGGGATGACCGTGTCGAACTTCATGCCGACGTACGTGCCTTTGATCAGCTCTGCGTCGCTGAAGCCGTCGGTGACCTCGCCCAGCATGCCCATCTTCTCGGCGATCGCGCAGACCACGTGATAGTCGGTCCTCGCCTCGCCTACCGGCTCGATGGCCTTGTTCATGAGGATCACGCTCTGGAAGCTGTCGCCCTCGCGGATGCACGGCGAGATGTCGTCGCACTCAAGCGTGGTGGTGACCGGGAACACGATGTCGGCGCAAAGCACGTCGTTCTCGAGCCAGGGGTGCTGAGCGACCACGCACTCGATCTTCGGGTTGCGGAAGGCCTCCATGACCTCGCCGCCGCCGCCCCAGCAGGTGACACGGCACGGCGTGTCGGTCCACATCATGTGGATCTCGGTGCCGCCCTTCGCCTTCTCGATGGGGTACTCGTAGCGTCTGTACTGGTCGGACGTGGGCTCCTCGTGCCCGCCGGTGCCCCAGAACTCCACCTTGCCGTCCCGGATGGCCTCTTCGATGAGCACCTTGGGGATCATCTGCTTGCCCCAGGCGGTCGGCGTGCCGCGATGCGGCTTGAGCAGACGCTCGCCGTAGGGCTGGCTCGTCAGATTGGCGAACGGGCCCATATGGTCGGCGCCGCCGGTGATGACGTTCTTCGGCATGCCCGTGTAGGCTATCTGAGCCTGGTGCACGCCCGGTTTGCCCAAGCCCTGCATGCCAAGGAGCACGCACTCGAGACGGGCCGGCTCGGTGGAGTACGGTCCGCGGGCCATGCCGCCGCCGAAGTAGTGGCCGATGGTCACTGTCTTCTTGGCCCAATCGCGGGCAAGAGCCTTGATGGTCCAGGTGGGGACGCCGCACTTCGGCGAAGCCCACGCCGGGGTCTTGGGAACACCGTCGTCTTCGCCGAGGACGTATGCCTTCATCTTGTCGAAGCCCACCGTGTGGGTCTTCACGTACTCCTTGTCATACGTGCCTTCGGTGATCCACATGTACATGATGGCCAGCTGGAGCGCCGCGTCGGTGTTGGGCAGGATGGGGATCCACTTGTCGGCGTGGATGGCGGCCGCGTAGTTGAGGTCGGGGTTGATGTAGATCTGCTTGATGCCGATCTCGGTCCAGAAGTACAGAAGGCGGCTGGCGAACTGGCCGCGGAAGCCCCACGTGGTGGTCTCCGGGTCGCTGCCCCACATGAGGACCATGTCGGAGTTCTCCGTGATGTCCTTCACGAGGTTGTCGTTGGGGGCCATCATCCCGATGAAGCCCTTGCCCCAGACGTGCTTGGAGCCCCAATACCAGCCTTCCCAGCTGTCGGGGTTCCTGATCTGCTGGGTGAAGCCGCCCAGTTTGTCCAGGAGCAGAGTGGAGCAACCGTGCGGCGCGTGCACCATCTTGCACTCGCCGTGGCCGTCGCCCTGCACCAGGATGGCAAGCGGGCCATACTTGTCGCAGATGCGCTTGACCTCGTCGGCGACGATCTGCGCCGCCTCGTCCCAGGAGATGCGGATGAACTTGCTCTTGCCCCGGTTCTGCGGATTACGCTCACCCTTGGGATCCCAGTCGATCCGCTTCATCGGGTACTTGACCCGGTTGGGAGAGTACGCCCGCTTCTTGTAGGCGAGGCTCCAGGGGGCCGGCACCGACTTGAACAGAGGTTCCAGGGTCTTGCCGTTCTTGGTGATCTTCCAGGGGTTGAATGTCTTGGGATCGTACAGCGAGTCCCAATGCAGGGGCCGGATCCGGATGATCTTGCCGTCCTTGACGTCCACACAGGACGGGCAAGCCCCGAATATGCCCCCGCTCAGGCCGAGGGCCTTGAGGACCGTCTTGTCGATCCCCGGCGGCACTGCCTGCTTCTCTGCGGGTTTCTTCGTGGGTGGTTTCTTAGCTGGCATCTGCGACCCATCCTTCTTGACTGCCATCTGGTTTCCCTTCCCGATCAGTCAGATCGATACGTCTGGCTTCACGACACCGATCAATCTATGTCCTTCGATCACGGAAATCGATATGCCCATTTCATCATAGACCGTGCTACGGGAGGCACAGCCACTTCCGCAGAACTTTTCATGGAGGCGAGCGAAGTATGACGATCACGCATAGAACGACACCGCACGCCGGCAGCGCAGGTACGTCCGGATGCGCCGACCAGATACCGTCGCCTCATTCGGCGATAGGATTCGCCTTCAGGATCTCGGTGGCGATTTGCATGAACGGCGCCGCCTCCTCCGCGTCACCCGGGAGCGCCAACATGGAACCGTCGTCGAAGTACAGCTCGATCTGCGGCTTGCGCGAACGCATGAAGAGGAAGTAGTACCCTCCGGCGGCCAAGCTACTCAGAAGCGTCAGGGCCCCGAACAGCTTCAGTCCCTTCTTCACTTAGGCCTCCTCTTTCCCTGGTTCGGCGGCATTCCCGGCGCCCAGGGCCTCTCGAGCGTCCCTCATGCAGGTGCGGAGATCGTACAAGACGAGCCCCACCCGGCTGCCCCTCCGGCCGGTCGCGAGCGCGGCCAT
Organism: uncultured Gaiellales bacterium; assembly: GCA_964592075.1. Lineage (GTDB taxonomy): Bacteria > Actinomycetota > Thermoleophilia > RBG-16-64-13 > RBG-16-64-13 > RBG-16-64-13. Next base: position 26,949 of record CAZQDY010000035.1, on the reverse strand, counting down.
CCCGTCGGCGAGCGCCTCTCGGGCCAGAAAGACGAACCCGCTCGGAGCTTCTATGACGAGTTGAGTGAAGGGCTGTGAACCCATCTCACCCGCCCGGGCCTCGCCTAAGCGACTGAGCTCCATGGCTTGGGCCACCGCCGCCGCCTGCGCTTCCTCTGACATGTTGGACGCGAGCACCCCGGCGGCGTCGAAAAGGACTGCCTTGTCGATATCGGTGGAGATGTCGAGCATCTCCGCGAACGCGCTCTGCACCTCTTCCTTCATCAGCGCCTCCTCTTCCGGCAAAGACCGATCCCCGCTTGCACCGCTCCTAGAGTTTACCACCGGCGCAGGGGGCTTCCGCAAACCGAAGGCGTCACGGAGATCGAGGCCGCCTGCGGGCGCCGCGAACCTCTTGGCCGGCCCTTCTGACCCCAGACGAGATCGGGGCGCCCGAGGGCGCCCCGATCCACAAACCGCTGTCTTGCAGACAAGACCGCTATTGTTACATCATGCCGCCCATGCCGCCCATGCCGCCCGGCATGCCGCCGCCGCCCGCTTCCTTCTCGGGCTTGTCGGCCACGATGACCTCCGTCGTCAGGATGTTCTTCGCGATGGAAGCCGCGTTCTGCAGGGCGGAGCGAGTGACCATGGCCGGGTCGATGATGCCCGCCTTGACCATGTCCTCGTATTCGCCGGTGGCGATGTTGAGGCCCACACCCTTCACCCGGCTCTTGACTTCATTGACCACGACCGAGCCTTCAAGGCCTGCGTTGTTGGCCAGTTGGCGGAGAGGCTCCTCCAGCGCACGGGCCACGATGCGGACACCGGTGAGCTCGTCGTCCTCGGCCTTGACTTCGTTGATGGCGGGCACCAGGAGCACCTGGGCGACGCCGCCGCCCGGGACGATGCCTTCCTCGAGGGCCGCGCGAGTGGCGCTGAGAGCGTCCTCCACGCGATGCTTCTTCTCTTTGATCTCGGTCTCAGTGGCAGCCCCGACCTTGATCACTGCAACGCCGCCGGCCAGCTTGGCCAACCGCTCTTGCAGCTTCTCGCGGTCGAAGTCCGAATCAGTGTTGTCGATCTCAGCCTTGAGCTGGTTGATGCGGGCCTTGATCTTGTCAAGCTCGCCTGCGCCGTCGACGATGGTGGTGTTGTCCTTGTCGACGACCACCTTGCGGGCGCGGCCCAGCTGCGAGATCTGGGTGTTCTCCAGCTTGAGGCCCATCTCGTCGCTGATGACCTCGCCGCCGGTCAGGATGGCGATGTCTTCCAGCATCCTCTTGCGGCGGTCGCCGAAGCCGGGAGCCTTGACCGCGATGCCGGTGAAGGTGCCACGGAGCTTGTTGACGATGAGGGTGGCAAGAGCTTCGCCCTCGACATCCTCAGCGATGATGAGGAGTCCTTTGCCGGACTGGATGACCTTCTCCAGAATGGGCAGTAGATCCTGAACGGAGCCGATCTTGCGATTGGCCATGAGGATATACGGCTCGTCGAGGACGGCTTCCATCCGCTCCGCGTCGGTCACGAAATACGGGGAGATGTAGCCCTTGTCGAACTGCATGCCCTCGGTGAACTCCAAGTCCATGCCGAAGGTGTTCGACTCCTCGACGTTGACCACGCCGTCCTTGCCGACCTTCTCGATGGCGTCGGCGATGACGTCGCCGATCTCGCGGTCGTCGGATGAGATGGTGGCGACCCGGGCGATGTCCTCCTTGCCGTGGATCTCCTGCGACATCTTCTTGATCTCGTCGACGGCCACGTCGACAGCGCGCTCGATGCCGCGTTTGATGGCCATGGGGTTGGCGCCGGCGGCCACGTTCTTCAGACCCTCGCGCACGATGGCCTGGGCCAGCAACGTAGCCGTGGTGGTGCCGTCGCCGGCGATATCGTTGGTCTTCGTGGCTACTTCGCGCACCAGCTGAGCGCCCTGGTTCTCGAAGACGTCTTCGAGCTCGATCTCGCGAGCGATAGTCACACCATCGTTCGTGATGGTGGGGCTGCCGAACTTCTTGTCGAGCACTACATAGCGCCCCTTCGGGCCCAAAGTGATCTTGACCGCGTCGGCCAGGGTATTCACGCCCCGCTCGAGGGCACGGCGGGCCTCTTCACCGTACAAAAGCTCTTTTGCCATAAATCCAGTCTCCTTCGATGTATGTGGATGCTAGCCTTGGGGCAGGATTCCGATGAGGTCGGTCGCCCGCAGGACCAGGAACTCCTCCCCGTCCAACTTGATCTCGGTGCCGGAATACTTCGCGAACACCACCACGTCACCCTCGTTGACCGGCATGGGCACGAGCTTGCCGTTGTCGTCGTAGCGCCCGGGGCCCACAGCCACGACCTTCGCCTTGGTCGGCTTCTCCTTCGCCGTGTCAGGAAGGACGATGCCGCTCTGGGTCTTCTCTTCTTGCTCGATGAGCTTGACGACGACCCTGTCCTCGAGTGGCACTAGTTTCATGCACAACCCTCCTATCGATCGCTTGCTGGCACTCCCCGGCCGGCAGCCCGGCCGGGCAACGTAGAACCTCTTTCGCGGGATTGGCACTCTCGACCGTCGAGTGCCAACCGAGGCATATGTTATGCGCAGACTCAGGATTTGTCAATCGCTGCGACTACGTTTCTCGAGACGCGTCGACCCCCGACAACTGCCGCCACTGCCCGAGAGGAAGCGAAGCAGACGCGTCCACGTCCAAGTAGGCCGGGTAGTCCAGCCGGGGCCCGCCCACAGCCGCGGCCCCAATCATGGCCGCGTTGTCGGTGCAGTACGCAAGATCGGGGATGACGACTCTGAACCCGGCGGCGCTCCCGGCCTCCACCAGGCGGCGCCGCAGAAGCGAATTGGCCGCGACTCCTCCGGCCACAGCTAGGGTCGATACGCGCTCGCGCTGGGCCGCGCCGACCGCCTTGCCCACCAGCGCGTCCACGATCGCCTTGCGGTAGGAGGCTGCGACGTCGGCCGCTCTCTCGGCACGCTCCTCGGGCGTCATGTCGCGCAGCAGGTAGTAGAGCGCCGTCTTCACCCCGGAGAACGAGAAGTCGGGCCTCGCGGAGCGCTTCAGCCCGATGGGAAAGGAGAAGGCCTTCGGGTCCCCTTGCTCGGCCAGTTGGTCAAGCTCCCTACCCCCCGGATAGCCGAGCCCCAGCAGCCTTGCCCCTTTGTCGAAGGCTTCCCCGGCGGCATCGTCCAAGGTCTGTCCCAACAACCGGAAGTCTTTGCGATCGTCCACGCGGATGAGCAGCGTGTGGCCCCCGGAAGCCACCAGGGTCACCATCGGGAAAGGAGCCTTCGGGTCGGTCAACCATGCCGCAGCCAGATGCCCGTGCAGATGGTTGACCGGGAAGAAGGGCAGCCTGCCGCTCCAGGCTATGGCCTTGGCCGTCTGCACGCCCACCAGAAGAGCACCGATGAGGCCCGGGCCCACCGTCGCCGCAACCCCGCCCAACTCCCCCACACCACACCCGGCCTGACGCAACGCTTCCCTTACCACGGCCGTCATCCGCTCCACGTGAGCCCGGCTGGCCACTTCGGGCACCACTCCCCCGTAGCGCTCGTGGATGGCGTCCTGCGAATGACTGATGGAAGCGAGGACCTCGCCCGCCGGGCTGAGCACCGCGGCTGCGGAGTCATCGCACGATGACTCGATGGCCAGAAGGGGGCCGTGTAGAGCCTCAGAACGAGGTTCGGGCCGCCCGGCGCCCACCGGCCGCGACATCACGAGAGCGTCTTCTCCGCTGTCGGTGTAGTAACGCCGGCGGACGGCGATGACTTCGAACCCCCACGTTGCGTAAAGAGCCGTGGCCTCCCGGTTCTCTTGGCGGACCTCCAGGACCACCTCCATGCCCGCAAGATCGGCGGCCTTCAGGAAGTCGGCCAGAAGAGTCCCGCCCACCCCTCTTCGCCTCCGCCGGGGAGCGACGGCCAGATCCATCACGTGCCACACGTCCGGGTACCGCCGTCCGATGATGAACCCCACCACTCCGGCCCCGGGCTCGACGGCCACCCGGCTCCAGCCGAGGCGCTGGCCGACTTCGCTCCTCATCATCTCCAGACTCCAGGGCGAGCCGAACGAAGCGTTCTCGATGGCGATCACCGACGGGAGGTCTCCCGTCTCCATCTCTCTGATGACGAACGAGGCCGGCATCTACCGCCCCCTCGGAAGGTGGCCGCGGCCCGCATCGGCCGCCCACGGATCGCGCATCTTGGTGATGTGGACGTCCGCGTCGGGAGAGCGCACGTATATGGGTCTGACGCTTTCCGGGGTTCCCACATCGCCGGGCCGCGGGGCGCCCGCGCGCCCCCCCACGCGTTCGCCGCCCGGACCCCACGATTTCATCCCGGCCGGCCCTTCGCAGACCGTCCCGGACGGTGCACCGTAGACCATCCCGGACAGCCAAGATTCGAGCCGCCGCCCGGCCGGTGCTTCTCCCGGCTCGTCCAGAAGCCGCTGGCCAAGGACCAGACGTTCCGCCTGTACGTCGGCGGCCACCACGACGGTCCCCGCGGGGAGTCCGCTCACCAACCCAGGGTGCTCGGCCACGACCAGAGCGTGTCCGGTGAGGACCGCCCCAAGCGCATCCCGGTCACATACCCCGAAGGCGCCGCGCCGTGCCCAACGCCGTACCGACCGACCTCCTTCTCCCGGTCTCCCGCTGCTTTCGTCGGCCGCCTCGTACACGCCGAAGAAGACCTGATCCCGCCGGGCGTCCACCACCGGGACGAGCAGAGGGGCCGGCCCTCCTGGGTCGACGGTTCCGCCGCCCGCCCCGGTCACCGCCAGAGCGGCCAGCGTGCTCACTCCCAGCACCGGCACCGACAGCGCAAGGCCCAACGCGCGGCCTGTGGCTACCGCGATACGCACTCCCGTGAAGGTGCCGGGTCCGGTCCCCACCACGACGGCTCCCAGATCGCCCGGCCCGCCGCCCACCTCGGACAGCATCTTGTCTACCAGCGCGAGCAGCACTCTGGCCTGGCCCCGGCCGTCTTTCTCGCTCCGCCGGGCGACCACCTCCCAATCTGTGCCACCCGGCCCAAGGTCAACGGCGGTCGTGGCCGCCGGCCCGCGCCGGGTCAGCAACGCCGCGCTGCAGACCCGCGTGGACCCGTCGAGAGTGAGGACCAGCCGCTCACTCATTCCCGCCGGTCTCCTCCCACCGCCTGCGCGCCTCCAGCGTGCCGGCCTCGATCTCCACCCCCCGTTCCCGGAGCGATTCGTGTGCCAGGCGCACCGTCCACGCCGGCGCGCCAAGCATCTCCAGTCCCGCCTCGGGCCACTCCACCAAGGTGACTGCGTCGGTCCCCACGTACTCCTCCAACGCCAGTGCGTCCCCGTCCTCGATCTCCTCCAGCCGGTATAAGTCGAGGTGATGCACGAGGACACGGCCTGAGTAGACGTTGGCGATCGTGAAGGAGGGACTTCGCACGGCATCCGTCACCCCCAGCGCCGTGGCGATGATCCGCACCAGCGTCGTCTTGCCGGCTCCAAGGGGTCCGTACAGGAGCACCAAGTCCCCGGGTCGGAGTGCATCCGCGAGCCTCCGCCCGATCCGCTCCAATCGGTGGAGCGTCACACCCCGGCGCTTCAGGACCAGCTGCGGCGCGTCTACCACAGAGGCAGTTGCTCCGTGCGCTGCAAGGGCGGCCGCGAACCGCCGGCTGAGATCTCCACCGGCGCTTCGAGTACCGCGGCCCCCGCCGTCCCGGGGTTCATCGCCGCCAGGCCCCGCTCCAGCAGAGGCCGGAGCTTCGCGAAGTCCGCCTCGAGCACCTGCCGGTTCGCCGGCGTATAGAGAGCGGCCGCCGGATGGAAGACGGGGAACACGATGGTGTCGACGCCGGCCAGCGTCACCGCCTTCGCCTTCCCGTGGATGGCCGTCATGCCCAGCTCGGTGTCAGCCAGCAGCTTGGTGGCGAAACGTCCCAGCGTGCAGACGACGCGCGGCCGGATGATCTCTATCTGCCGCATGAGATGAGGGCTGCAGGCCGCGATCTCGTCCGATGTCGGGTCGCGGTTCTCGGGAGGACGGCACTTGACGACGTTCGCTATGTAGACATCCGCGCGGCTCAAGCCGATTCGGCCGAGCAACTCGTTCAGGAGCTTCCCGGCCTGCCCGACGAAGGGCTCGCCCTGCCTGTCTTCGTGGAATCCAGGTCCTTCCCCCACGAACATCAAGGCCGCTTCAGGATCGCCCGCCCCGAATACTACCTGCGTGCGACCTTTGTGTAGTCCGCACTGCGAGCAGTCCACGAGGGTGGCGCGCAGCGCCTGCAGGGCCTGCGCGCGGTCGGTGTCGGTGCCTGTCATGTCTCCGGCCTCCATCCTTTTCAGAGTACCAGATGCAGGGCCCGGCTCGAGCGCCAAGCCCGCCTCCTCGCGTTGTCAGCGGGGAGGGCTCCTGTTATGCTACCTGCGCATCGCGCGGGGACTCTCGATCGATGCCGGGGCCGGACCGCCTACCCCTCGGAGGTGGATCCGGTGGCGCCCGGGACGTCACCCGCCGGTCCATCGTAGAACGAAGCCGAGTCTGGTATCTGCGGGCAGAACTGGAACAGGGCAGGCATCTCATCACGATTGCTGACACATCCCTAGGTTTCGCCGTCATCGGCGCGGGGCGCTTGGGGGCCAGCTTCGCTTTGGCCCTCCGCGCACGAGGAGCGTCATTGCTCGGGTTCACAGCCGGCTCCTCCGCCGGGAGGGCGCGGGCAGAGGCCTGGTTGGGGGGACATGCCTGCGACGGTCTGGCCGGACTCGTCTCCCTTGCGCCGCGACTCTTCGTCATCGCCGTACCTGACCAGGACCTGCCCGCCGTGGCGGCCGACCTCGGCGCCCGACTGGCTACGGTCGCGCCGACGGCTGCCGCGAATCGAAGCGGGCCTCCGGTGGTCGCCCACACCAGCGGCGCGACCTCGGTCGATGTGCTCGGTCCCTGTATGGAAGCAGGCGCGACTGCCCTCGCTTTCCACCCTTTGCAGACGTTCAGCGACCCGGCCACCGGCTCAGGCCGCTTCGTCGGGGCGGCCATAGCGATCACGCACTCGGCGTCGCAGGCCGACCGGGCCGGCGCAGATTTCGGCTTCGCCCTGGCGCGACTGCTCGGCGCACGCCCTTTCCTCCTCCCTGATCACAAGCGGAGCCTCTACCACGCGGCGGCGGCCTTCGCCTGCAACTACCTCGTCACCCTGGAGCATCACGCAGAAGCGCTTTTCGTGGACTCAGGGCTCCCTCGAGAACAGGCTCTCTCCCTCTTCCTCCCCCTGGTGAGAGCGACTCTCGACAACATAGCCGACCAGGGTCCGGTCCGCGCGCTCACCGGCCCGCTCAGCCGGGGCGACACCGGCACCGTCGGCCGGCACCTGGAGGCTCTGCGGGCGGATGCTCCGCACCTGCTCGGCGTGTACCGCGTGCTCGGCCTCGCGACCTTGGAACTCCTCAGGCTGCGTGGGGAGGTGGACCCTCCGGTGGTCGACGAACTCAGCTCGTTGCTCAGCGCATCCGATGAGACTCCTGGACCCCGATCGGACGGACCAGGGGCATGATGGAAAAGAACCACACACGATCAGAGACGGGAAACGACGCACAGAGAGAGGGATCCGGCATGACAGACGCTTCCACGGCCACAGGCATCGCTACGGTGGTGACCGGCCGCATCTACTTCAACACTCAGGGTGACGCCGACATGGTCAACCTGACCACCGACATCCGCGATTTCGTCACGGAGACCGGCCTCTCCGACGGCGCGGTGACCGTGTTCGTCCCCGGGGCCACCGGAGCCGTGACCACCCTCGAGTTCGAGCCCGGGGTCGTTCAAGACTTCAAGAACCTCTTCGACCGCATCATCTCGCCCGACGAGCACTACGAGCATAATGTCACCCACCCGGATGTGAACGGCCATGCCCACGTGCGCGCCGGGCTGCTGGGGCCGTCGTTGGTCTTCCCCTTCGAGGGTGGGGAGCTCTGCCTGGGTCGCTGGCAGGAGATCTGCTTCGTCTGTTTCGACAACCGGCCCCGCGAACGGACGGTCATCGTCCAAGCTCTTGGGGTCCGCTGAACCGGGCGGACACCGGAACAGGCATCCGACGACAGGAGGATGGTCAAATGAGACCCATACTGCAGTTGGCCCTTGATTTCGTCGACCTTCCGCGCGCGCTGCAGGTGGCAGAGGAGGCCCTTGCCGGCGGAGCGGACTGGCTGGAAGCCGGCACCCCGCTCATCAAGAGCGAGGGGCTGGAGGCGATCCGCGCCCTGAAGGCGCGCTGGCCGGACCGTGTCGTCGTCGCGGACATGAAGACCATGGACGCGGGCCGGGCCGAGGTCGAGTGTGCAGCCAAGGCGGGCGCGCGCGTCGTCGGCGTGCTGGGCGCGGCCTCCGACGCCACTCTGAAGGAGTGCGTGGAAGCGGCCCGTCACTACGGCGCCGAGATCGTGGTGGATATGATCCAGGTGCCCGACGTGGTGGCCAGGGCGAAGGAGGCTGAGGCTTTCGGCGCCAACTACATCGGCATCCATCTGGCCATCGACGAGCAGATGCAGGGCAAGACCCCCTGGGACACCCTCCGAGAGGTGGCCAAGGCCGTGTCCATCCCCGTAGCCGTGGCCGGAGGCGTCAATTCCGAGACCGCGGCCCTCGCCCTGGAGGCTGGAGCCTCGATCGTAATCGTTGGAGGCGCCATCACCAAGGCCGTCGACGCCACCGCCGCCACCAAAGCGGTCAAGCAGGCCATGGAGACGGGCCAGGCCGTGGAGTCGGAATACTTCGTTCGCGCCACGGGGCCCGACATCCGCGAGATACTCATGCGGGTCTCGGCCGCCAACGTGTCCGACGCTCTCCATCGCAGCGGCGACATCCCGGGGATGCGGCCCCTTGCGCCCGGCACCAAGATGGTCGGTCCGGCGCTCACCGTCCGCACGGCGCCCGGCGACTGGGCGAAGCCGGTGGAGGCCATCGACATGGCGAGTCCCGGCGACGTGCTGGTCATCGACGCCGGCGGGATCCTCCCCGCCTGCTGGGGAGAGCTCGCCACCAACTCCGCCATCCAGAGGAAGCTGGCCGGCGTGGTCATCTACGGGGCGGCCCGCGACACCGGCGACATACGCGACCTGGGGTTCCCGCTCTTTTCCACACTGATCTCTCCCACAGCCGCCGAAGCCAAGGGCTTTGGCGAGGTCGGCGTGCCCATCAGGATCGAGGGTGTCGACGTCTGCTCGGGAGACTGGATCATCGGCGATGACGACGGCGTCTGTGTGATCCCCAAAGAGAAGGCGGTGGAGTACACCAACCGGGCCATGGACGTGCTCGAGAAGGAGAACCGCCTGCGGGCGGAGATCCAGGCGGGAAGCACGCTCAGCCAGGTGGGCTACCTGCAACGGTGGGAGAAGAAGTGAGCGAACAGGCCTACGACCGGGCCGCCGCTCCGGACGTACGCTGACGATGTCGATCTTCCGCTGGACAGCACCACTCCTGCAGTCCGCGGCAAGACGCTGGACCGACGACGACCTCCGCCCCTGGGCTGACCGGCTCCGCCCCTACGTCCCGCCCGGCGGTGTCTTCGCCGACCTGGGCGGCGGTACCGGCGACATCGGGGCCGGCGTAGCCCGCGCTCTTGATGCCCAGGTGGTGATCGTCGACCCGATCTCCCAGATGCTTCGGCGGGTCGCCCCCCACCCACTGGTTTCCGTCCGGTTGGCCTCGGTCGACGCCCTCCCCTTCCCCGACAGCTGTTTCGACGGAGCCTTGTGCTGCGATGCGTTCCACCATTTCCGCGATCAGGACGGCGCCGTTCGCGAGATAGCTCGGGTGGTCAGACCGGGGGGAGGCGTGCTCATCCTCGACTCAGAGCGCACCGGTCCCAACCGGATGGTCGCCTTCGTCGAGCGCATGCTGGGGGAACCGGCCGGCTTCCACACCGCCGACGGCCTCCAGGGGTTCATGGCTGCACGCGGCGTGGTGGGCTCGTCCACGCTCATGAAGAACGGCAGGGGCTACTTCTTCGTGGGGACGGTCGTGGGGACGGCAGGGGAGACAGCAGTCAGGCGCTCACTCTGATGTTGTCGATCAGCCTGGTCCCGCTGCCGCCGAACTTCACCGCCACCGCGATCAGGCACGTGCCCTCGATGGCGGTCACCGGCGTCAGATCGTCCACCCGTACGATCTCAGCGTACTCGACCTCCCCCAGGTCCGCCTCGACCAGCACAGCTCGGATCGCATCTTCGAGGGCGGCCGGGTTCCGCTCACCCGCGTCCACCAGGTCCTTCGCCGCGCCCAGCGACCGATAGAGAGTGGAAGCCTGCGCCCGCTCCTCCCCCGTCAGCCGGGCGTTCCGGGAACTCATCGCCAGGCCGTCTGCCTCGCGCACGGTAGGGCAGGGCACCACGGCCACCCTAAGGTCGAGATCACGGACCATGCGGGTGATCACCGCCAGTTGCTGGGCGTCCTTCTCCCCGAAGTATGCGCGGTCGGGACCGCAGATGTTGAGCAGTTTGGTCACCACGGTGCACACTCCGCGGAAGTGGCCGGGTCGCGAGCGGCCGCAGAGGCCGTCGGTGAGGCCTTCCACCTCCACCCAGGTCGAGAAGCCGCGCGGGTACATCTCCTCTGCAGCGGGGCTGAAGACGAGGTCGGCTCCCGCGTCTCCGCACAGCCGCCGATCGCGGTCGAGGTCGCGCGGATACCGTTGCAGGTCCTCCTTCGGGCCGAACTGCGTGGGATTCACGAAGATCGATACCACGACCACATCGTTCTCCGCCCGCGCGGCGCGGATCAGAGAGAGGTGCCCCTCGTGGAGAGCTCCCATGGTGGGTACCAGAGCCACCGTCTCCCCCCGCGCGCGAGCGGCGTCGAGGGCGACCCGCACCTCGGAAACGGTGGTCACGACTCTCACAGGATGTCGGCTGCGTTCATGGGGTTCACGGCAGAGCCCTCTCCCCCGGCCAGATCGGACACGGAGGGCGCTCCTCCCAAACCCCGAGCCTGTCTCACGGCCCGGCGGATGCTCCGGCTCACGGCCTCGGCGGCCGCCACCCCCACCTGGAAGACGTTGCCGTCCTTCGCCCCGGTGGCCAGCACGAACACACAGTCGCCGTCCACGGGCGTGTGCACGGGGTCGATGGCCCGCGCGAGCCCGTCGTGGCTCATGCGGGCCACGATGCTGCACTGCAGCTTGTCAAGACGGGCGTCGGTCATCACCACCGACAGTGTGGTGCTCTCCACCGCACCAAAGGCGGGCGTGCCGCACATGCTGAGGAGCACGTCCTTGCTACCTACGAACGCGCCGTCCTGCCGCGCGCCGGCGAGGACCTCCCCCCTCTCGTCCAAGACGTCCCCCAGCGCGTTCACCACGGTGAGCGCGCTGACGGTCGCGCCCCCGCCGACTTCCACCGTCGAAAGGGCTATGCCCCCCTTCATCATCCCATCGCGACCCAGGAGCTTGCCGACGGTCGCCCCGGTACCCGTCCCCACCGAGCCCTCCTCCACGAACGTACCTGCCGACGCGGCCGCGGCGTACGCGTCTTCGGGCCGCGGGAAGGCCTCGGAGCTGCCCAGTCCCAGATCGTAGATGACGGCGGCCGAGACCAGGGGCACCCGCGAATAGGGGGTCGCGTAGCCATAGCCGCCCTCACGCAGAAAGGTGGAGACCCCAGCCGCCGCCCCCAAGCCGAGGGCGCTGCCCCCGGTCAACAACACGGCCTGAAGCTCCGCCACCGACACATGGGGCGAGAGAAGAGCGGTCTCGAGGGTACCCGGCGCGCCGCCCCGGATGTCCACAGAGGCCGTGACCCCTTGAGGCGCGAGGACCACCGTGCAACCGGTCATGCCGGCGTGATCGGAGAAGTGACCTACAGAAAGGCCCTCAATCTCGACTCGAGCCGCCACGGCGTCGTCCTCTCCCTAGCGGGAGTTCTTCCGCATCTGGTCAAGGAACTCCGTGTTCGACTTGGTCTCTTTGAGCTTGCCGATCAGGAGTTCGATGGCGGCGTTCGGATCGAGCGCGTGAAGGACACCGCGAAGCTTCCAGACCAGCGCGGCCTCAGCGGGCGCCATCAAGAGCTCCTCCTTGCGCGTGCCCGAGTTCTCGATGTCGATGGCCGGGAACACCCGCTTGTTGGCGAGCTGCCGCGTCAGACGAACCTCCCAGTTGCCCGTGCCCTTGAACTCCTCGAAGATGACCTCGTCCATGCGGGAGCCGGTTTCCACGAGAGCGGTAGCCAGGATGGTCAACGAGCCGCCCTCCTCGATGTTGCGGGCCGCCCCGAAGAACTTCTTGGGCGGGTAGAGAGCCGTGGAGTCGACGCCGCCGGACAGGATCCGCCCGCTGGCGGGCGCCTGCAGGTTGTAAGCCCGCGCCATACGCGTGATCGAGTCGAGCAGGACTACCACGTCCTTGCCCACCTCCACAAGACGCTTCACGCGCTCCAGCACCAGTTCGGTCACCTGCACGTGGTTCTCGCCCGGCTGATCGAAGGTGGAACTGACCACCTCGCCGTTCACCGTTCGCTCCATGTCGGTCACTTCTTCGGGCCGCTCGTCCACGAGCAGCACCATCAGATGCACCTCAGGGTTGTTGGTGGCGATGGCGTGGGCGATGTCTTTGAGGATAGTGGTCTTGCCCGCCTTGGGCGGAGACACGATCAGTCCCCGCTGGCCTTTCCCGATGGGGCACATGATGTCCATCACCCGCGCGGACAGCCTGTCGGGAGTGGTCTCCAGGCGCAGCCTCTCCTCCGGGAAGAGCGGGGTGAGCGAGTCGAAGGTCGGACGGTGCCTGGCCTGTTCGGGGTCGATGCCGTTGACCGTCTGTATCTTGAGGAGAGCGTGGTACTTCTCGTTGTCGCGAGGAGTCCTCACCTGGCCGGTGATCTCGTCACCTCGGCGCAGTTTGAAGCGCCGTATCTGCGACAGCGACACGTAGATGTCGGAGTCCGACTGCGTGTAGCCCTGAGTCCGCAGGAACCCGTACCCGTCTGGCAGGATGTCGAGCAGCCCCGTGCGGAACTGCAGGCCCCTGTCCTGTGACTGCTCGTTCAGGATCTTCATGATGAGATCCTGCTTCGAGTACTTGCGGAAATTCTTGATGCCCAGTTCGCCCGCCACCAGGTGGACGTCAGAGAGGAGCTTGGGCTCCAGTTCGGCTATCGCCATGGTCTTGTTCTCCGTAGCCGGATGTTCAGTTGCATCTTCTGTGTTCACGTTCGATCGTCTCTTCTCCACGATTGGTTCGTTGTCGGTTCGGTCGGTCATCGCGCCCCCAGAGCCACTTGAGGGCCTCCGTTCTCCGGTTGGCGGATGGTGTGGATCTTGCGCACGCTGCGACATCGGGAACAGAGCACCAGAGTCTCCGTATGGATCCCGTCGGCACGATGGGCCACAGGCTTGAGAAACCGGCCGCCGGTCACGGCGGTGGCCACGAACAGAACTCCGTCGCCCGCCATCTCGCGCGTGGTGAGACGGGCCTCGATATCCTCGATCCCAGCCGCCCTCACCAGTTCGACCTGGTGGCGCGACACCGGCCAGAAGCGCGCCTGCATCTCGCCGCCCAGGCAGCGCAGAGCCGCCGCCGTCAGGATGCCTTCCGTGGAGCCGCCGATGCCGATGCACATGTCCACCCCCACGTCGCGGGAGGCGACCGCGAGGCCGGCGGACACGTCCCCGTCGCTCACCAGTCTCACGCTCGCGCCGCTGGCCCGTATCTGGGCGATGAGGTCCTCATGGCGCGGACGGTCCAGGACGACCACCGAGAGGTCTTGCAGCCGCCGGCCCAAGGCGGCGGCGACCCCTTTCATATTCTCTCCCACCAGCGCGTCCAGATCTATGGCGTCGGCGGCCTCGGACGGCACGATGAGCTTCTGCATGTACATCTCAGGCACGGGCATGAGGCTGCCGAGAGGGCCGGCCGCGATCATGGCCAGGGCTCCGTCGGCGCCGCGCGCCAACGAGTTGGGGGCCTGCAGGGGGTCCACGGCCAGAGCCCAGGGTTCGGGTTCATCGGACCATGGTCCGCCGTCCGGGCTCGGCATAGCCCAAGGACCGACCTCGAGCCCCACCTCGCTCCCCACCGACAGCGTATCACACGACGGATCCCCGCCCCGACCCGCTACCACGCGGGCTCGGAGAGGCATCCCGGCCAGATCGACCGCCATCGCCTGCCGCGCGGCCAGGCTGGCCGCGAGCGCGTCGCCCCGCCCCATCCACTCAGCCGCGGCTATCGCGGCCGATTCGGTAACGCTGGCGAAGCGACTGCAGATGCACCACATCCTCTTCGTCGACACCGCCTCACCCCTCGCTTGTCTCGATCACGTCGTACAGAGCGTCGACGACCATCCCCACGGTGTCGTCTATGTTCAGGTTGTCCACAACCAGAGTGTCCTCAGCCCCGGCACGTTGGAGGATGAAGTCCTGTATCTTCCGTATCTCCTCGAACCCCTGCAGATAGCGAGCAATCGCCCTCCTGCCCGAGGTCTCCTGCTCCCTCACCATGAAGTGGCTGCGGTGGAGCTTGGCGTCGCTCACCGCCACCACCATCGGCAGCAGCACCACCTCCGACATCCTCTCTCTCGCTCCCGCTGAAGCCAGCATCCCCGGGACTATGTGCACCCCCTCGATCACAAGACTCACCCGCTCCTCGATAGCCCGGTCCAGTATGGCCAGGATCCCCACATTGACCACGTCCACCTGCTCCATGAAGCCCACCAGATGCGGGTCGAAACCCGCTCCCAGAGGGATCCTCAGCCCCGTGCCCGCCTCATACGACGAATGATGCACGGCCGGCATGAGGCTCTCAGAGAAGAGGGCCCTCATCACCTCCCGGATCGCATCCGTCGAGATGATCCGCACGATCCCCAGGCGGTCGGCCACCTGAGCCGCGATCGTGCTCTTGCCCACGCCCGTGGCCCCGCCCATCATCACCACCACCGGCTTGTCCTGTCGCGCCAGCCGGTTCCACAAACGATACCGACGCAGATACCGCGGCTCCTCATCTGTCGAGAGGACCATCTCCACCATCTCCCGCAGATGGTCGACGTCCACCTCACGGTCCGGTCCGCGTGACAACTGGCGCTCCACATCCATCGCCACCCGGTAGGCCCGCTCCGGCGGCAGTCCGGTGGCGGTGAGCGTGGTGGCCAACAGCCCCTTGGAAAAGGGCACCTTGTGGCCCTCGCTGACCAGTTGCACGGGGAAGCCGTCCGGCCCCGGTCCCGTGTCGCGCGGCCTCCCTGCCTCCCCCGAGGCGGTCACCTGGTCACACCCTGCTCTCGAACCGCTCTACCGCCACGCCCGCCAACTCCTTCACCAGAGCCTCGAGACGCCCCGGCGCCGCGGGATCTACCTCCACGGGGAGGTTGTCCACCGGTACCACGGGCAGTCCCCGCGCCTCCGCTTCTTCGGCCACCACGTCGATCGCAGCCGCCTTGATCTCGGTCAGCACCGTGTCAACCCTCGCCATGGCCGGCGTGGCAAACTGAGCCCGGAGCGCCGCCCTATCGGCCAGATCCGTCGAGAACAACTCCACCCTGCAACCCCAGCGCGCCTCCAGAAACTCTCGGAAAGTGCCCGCCATCACTCCGGACGCCGTGGAGAAAAACGCCACCCTCCTGCCCGACACATCCTCCACCGGGCGCGGCCTCAACACCACCGGCACCACCGTCACCCCAGGTCTCACCTCTCGCACCGCGCTCAACATCTCGTTCACCTTCTCGGCCGAGGCCATCGGCTCTTCAGCCATCGTCAGCACCACTGCATCCGCAGTCAGCAACCGGTACCTGCCGAGGTACCCGCTCAGATGGATCGCGGGCTGGTGGGCTCCCGCGACCAACAGCCGGGCGTCGCTGCCCACCGGCGGCAGCGCCGCTCCGCTGCCCTCGAGCACAATCAGGCCGGGGTTCAGGCTGTTCGCAAGCTCCACCCCCCGAGCCACGTTGGAGATGAAGGGTCGCCCTGCCAGCCCGCCCCCGCATCGCCGACATCCCACCGTCGTCACCCGGCTCAGTACCGCGTCCTCGAAATGATCGGAGGCGGCGTGCCGTCCCTCGCGGCTCCAGGTGAGAAGATCTTTGACCCCCAGACCGGCGCTCGCTCCGTCGATGACCTCTGGCTCCGCGGGCCCCCCGCGTCCCATGGCCACGATCACGACCCCCGGGCTGTTTTCAGACCCGGGGCCTGCTGCCGGGCTGCCATCGCGCCCGGTGACGACCTCTTGAAGAACCCTCGCGACATACCCGCTGATCGCCGTCTTCCCCACCCGCTTCCCTGTACCGATGATGGAGAGCGAGGGGCTTGTGCATAGGCGAGCAGAACTCGCGGGGCTGAAGTGAAAATCCGGACCTACGTAGCCGACGTCCCGCGCCAGACTCTCACTGATTAGGCGGAAACGCTGCTCGTATCCTAGCACCGGTTCATCGCTCAGGTCAACGACTACCTCCGGCTTGAACTCGGCGATGACGCGCGCAAGTCCCATTGCCCAGTCTTGATCGAAGACGACGGGCAGGCCGTACAGAGCCTCCGCCTCTCTCTCCAGATCCCCGGCCTTGATCTTCTCGGTGCCTCCCAAGAAGAGCGCCGCTTTCCAGTCGAACCGCTCCGCGGACTGCCGCAGGGCGTCGACGACCACCGCAGGGTAGTGCTCGCCGTCGATCAATGCCACGGCGGATCGTCTCATCACCCAGCATCGAACTCCACGATGACCTCGCTGCCGTGAAAAGGGTAGCACCGGGAGATTTTCACGTGATCGCCCGAGATCCCCACTATGTTGTAGCAGGGCTTGGTATCCCCCCGCAGCCGCAGCGTCGCGACCGTGCCGGCGTTCACCACCCACATGTCCTGGAGCCTCCATGCATAGGGCACATGCTTGTGCCCCGACAGCACCAGACGCACGCCACAGTCCACCAGCACCTCGAGCACGTCGCCCGCATCGTTCACGATATTGCGCTCTCTTCCCGTGCCGGGGATGGGAAGCAGGTGATGGTGCAGCATGAAGACCTTGAAGTTATCGGGGCGCTCCATGAAGGCTTCCTTGATCCAAGGATAGCGATGCCGCCCGATGCGACCGTAGTCCAGGTCGGGCTCGGTGGAGTCGACGCCCACGATGGTCACGCCGTTCTTGTGGAGCACGGTCTCCCTGGTGGCGAACAAACGCTCGAAGTGCGCATAACCGACATTGCGGCTGTCGTGGTTGCCCGGCACCACCATCACGTCGGTGCACGAGAGGCGGTCGAGGTATTCCCTAGCCTCTCGGAACTCCTGCCTGTAGCCCATGCTCGTAAGGTCGCCGGTCACCACCACCACGTCGGGGTTCACCTCGTTCACCTCCACCAACGCCCGGTCGAGCAGGTTGGGGACGAAGTACTGCGATCCCGTGTGAAGGTCGGAAAGGTGGGCGATGACGCACGAACGACTCCTGTTGTCCATCTTGGTCTCCTCGCCCGGTCTCACGGCCGGGACCCCACCGTCACCGGCGGGAGTCGATGGAGTGTATCTACAGCACCCTGAGCGTCATGGGCTCCGTCCTACAGCAGACAAGGCCTTTGGTCTGCTCTATGGCGGCGAAGAACTGCCTCTCCTTGGTGGGATGGGTGATGAGCACCAGTTCCGCCTCGTCGCCTCTGCCCTTCTGGATCATGTTGGCGATCGAGACGTCGTGCTCGCCGAAGATGGAGGCTATCTGCGCCAGGACGCCGGCTTGGTCGGCCACGCTGACCTTGATGAAGAATGCCGACTCGACCTCTTCCGCCGGGTAGAGTCCCAGGCGACGGTAGCAGGAGCAGCTCTGCAGGAAGCCCACATCCTTGGTGTTGGCGATAGAGACGATGTCGCTCACCACCGCGGTGGCCGTGGGGACCCCTCCGGCGCCGGGGCCCATCAGCATGATCTCGCCTATATCGGATCCCTGGAGAAACACCGCGTTATTGGAGCCGCTGATGGAGGCCAACGGATGATCCGTG
Source organism: uncultured Gaiellales bacterium (assembly GCA_964592075.1). Classification (GTDB taxonomy): domain Bacteria; phylum Actinomycetota; class Thermoleophilia; order RBG-16-64-13; family RBG-16-64-13; genus RBG-16-64-13. The sequence goes on along the minus strand of CAZQDY010000035.1, from coordinate 9,040 downwards.
GGCAGCAGGGCCGGGAAGACCCGCACGCTGACCTTCCCCTCTATGAGCCGCGCGGCCCCGATCAGCTTGACCACGAAACCGAGCTCCTTGGCGTAGCGGACCACGTCGAGCGAGATGCTCTGTATCCCCGCGTACACCACGTTGCTCAGGGTCACGCGCGAATGGAAGGCTATCGACGCGAGGATCGCCATCTTAGCCGCGGCATCGGCGCCCCCCACGTCGGCCGTCGGATCGGCCTCGGCGTAGCCGAGCTCCTGCGCCTTGAGGAGGATCTCGGCGTAGTCGCCTTCTTCCTGGTACATGCGGGTGAGGATGTAGTTGGTGGTGCCGTTCACGATCCCGTAGACGGTGTGTAGTCCGGCTGCAATCATGCTCTCCCGCATCACCTTGATGATGGGGATGGCGCCTGCCACCGCCGCTTCGAACCGCAGGTGGCGCCGCTCGTCCCTGGCAAGAGTGAACAGGGCTTCGCCCCGGCAGGCGAGGAGCTGCTTGTTCGCCGTCACCACGTTCTTGCCCTTCCGCATGGCGGTGTCGACGAAGTCGAAAGCCGCGTCCGTGCCGCCAATGACCTCCACCACGATGTCAATGGACGGATCGTCCACTATCTCAGCGAAGTCGCTGGTGAACAGGCCCGCCGGCGCATCGGCCGGTATCCTCCCAGGAGCTATCTCGAGCACCTTCTTGACCCGCAGGTCGACTCCGGTTCCCTCCAGGATCTGGTCGTGCTCCTTCTCGATCAGCCGGTACACGCTCGATCCTATGGTGCCGAAACCCAGCAGACCTAACTGCACGAGCCTGCTTTCGCCCATACCTTCCCCCTATCTCCCGATCGGCCCTATCCGCCGATAGGGCTAGTCTCGCAGCGGACGGTGCTTCGCCGCCAGATCCGCCAGAGTCTCGCGCTCGATGACCACCCGAGCCCGGCCGTCGTTGACGAAGACCACTGCCGGCCGAAGCGCGCCGTTGTAGTTGGAAGCCATCGCGTAGCAGTAGGCGCCTGTGGCCGGCATGACGAGGATATCCCCCGGTTCAGGCTTGGCGATACGCGCGTCCTTGATGAGCACGTCGCCGCTCTCGCAGTGCTTGCCCGCCACGGTCACGATGGTATCCGCGGGTGCTTCAGCCTTGTTCGCCAGCATCCCCAGATACTGGGCGCCGTAGAGCATGGGCCGGATGTTGTCGCTCATGCCCCCGTCCACGCACACGTACGTACGGACCCCGGGGATCTCCTTGATATTGCCCACCCGGTATGCGGTGACGCCCGCCTTGCCCACGATCGACCGGCCCGGTTCAATCAGCACGCGCGGCATGGGCAGGCCCATGGCGGACATCTCCTCCCGCACTCCCTCCACCTTGACCGCCGCGTACTCCCTTATGGACGACGGGAGGTCCTCCTCGGTATAGCGGATGCCGAGCCCGCCCCCGATGTTGAGGCAGCGGCAGTCGAAACCGAAGCTCGCGTGGGCCTGCCCGATGAGTTCCACCAGGATCACGATGGCCTTCCGGAACGCGTCCAGCTGGAAGATCTGGCTGCCAATGTGGGCGTGGAGCCCCACAAGATCGAGATGCGGAGCCGCCAATGCCTCCCGGATGGCCTCCAGGGCGACCCCGTCGGCCAAGCCGAACCCGAACTTGGAGTCGACCAGCCCGGTCTCGACATATGAGTGAGTGTGGGCCTCGACCCCGGGCGTGATGCGCAACAGCACCTTCTGGAGCTCGTCCCGGCCCGCGGCCAGCTCTTCGAGACGGGCCAGTTCCTGGAAGCCGTCCACCACCACGAAGCCCACGCCGCCGTCCAGGGCGTATTCCAGCTCCTCGCGTGTCTTGTTGTTGCCGTGGAAGAAGATGCGCTCCGGCGGGAACCCGGCCGTCTTCGCCACGTAGTACTCGCCCGCCGACGAAACGTCGATGGACATCCCCTCTTCCAAGACCAGTTGCGCCACCGCCACGGCGGAGAAGGCCTTGCTCGCGTAGATGACCTCGAAATCGGCCGTGTGCTCACGCATGGCCGCCATGTAGCGGCGGCACTGGTCACGGATGGTCTTTTCCTCGTAGATCATGAGCGGCGTGCCGAACTCCTGGACGAGATCGACCACGTCGCAACCGTCTAACTCGAGGTGGCCGGCCGGGTTGTGACCAGACGTGATGGGATAGACGAGCGTGTGGGTCAACGTGGCCTCCAGACTGGGAAACACCGGTACGTTACCACAACAGGCAAGCTGGTAGAATGGAGTTCCAGCATGAGCGACGAAACACCTACCTTCTCCTATTACCGGGGCACCAAGGAACCCAGCTTTGCGACCCGGACGGAACTCGAGGCGGCCAAGCTCTTCGACTATCACCGGATCGCCTGGGAATACGAGCCGAGGACCTTCATACTCGAGCAGGACGAACGCGGCAACATCCTCGAGGCCTTCAGTCCCGACTTCTATCTGCCCGATCTGGACCTTTTCGTCGAGGTGACCGAGATGAAGCAGTCGCTGGTCACAGCAAAGAACCGTAAGGTCCGCAAGCTGCGCGAGATGCATCCCGAGATCCGCATCAAGCTTATCTATCGCAAGGATTTCGTGCGGATGGCCCAAAGGTACGGCCTGTGAGGCCATGATGGCCACCCCTGTGCCTTCACCAACCCCCTTTGCCCGCGCCGCGAACAAGGACGAGCGCATCGGCGACGTGTTCCTCGACGCGGCCGCCATAGCTGCGCGCGTCGGCGAGTTGGGCCGGGAGATCACCAGGGACTACCAGGGCAGGGACCTCCTCCTCATCTCCATCCTGCGGGGAGCGGTCTTCTTCATGGCCGATCTGGCGCGGGCCATCGACCTGCCTCTGGAGATGGACTTCCTCGCCATAAGCTCATACACCGAGGAGCATTCCGAGACCGGAGCCAAGGCCATCCGCTTCCTCAAGGATCTGGACCAGCCAGTCAAAGACAGGAACGTCCTCATCGTCGAAGACATGATCGATTCAGGCCTCACCCTGCACTACATCATGCGCTCGCTCAGGCTCAGAAGACCCGGCTCGCTGGAGGTCTGCACCTTCTTCGACCGACCCCATCTGCGGTTGGTGGACATCGACGTACGTTACCGGGGCTTCGAGGTGTCCGACGACTTCTTCGTGGGCTACGGCTTCGACTATCGTCAGTCGTTCCGCAACATCCCCTACGTCGCCTATCTGCGCCTGGGGCCGGACCAGCCGACGCTCTTCTAGGCGCCCCTGTGACCGTTTCGCCTGTCCGCTTCCTCTCCTCGCCCGAAGAACAGCTGGCCCCCTCGCTGGAACTCGCCGGCCTCCTCTACATTCCCGACCGCCCCAGTGGACGCCCCGCCCCCGGCCTCGTGGTCGGCCACGGCGCCGGAAGCAGGGCCGCCCGCCATGCCGACTTCTGTCAGGCGGCCTGTGGCCACGGCTTCGCCGTCCTCGCCCTGGACTTCCGAGGCCACGGAGCCAGCCAGGGCAGAGGCGACGGCCCCCTGGAGTTGGACCTGGCGGCCGCCGCGCGGCTCCTGCGCGACCGGCCGGAGGTCGATCCTGCATACATCTGCTACCGGGGGTCGAGCATGGGGGGCTTCTATGGCCTCAAGGCGGCTCCGGCGGCGGGATTCGCCGCGCTGGCCCTGGTATGCCCGGCCGCGGAGACGACGATGCTCGAGTCGATCGATCGCGGGGAGGACGGTCCGGGGGCCGACCCGTCGACTCGTTGGGACAGCCCGCGGCTCCGCGCCTACTTCGAACGCCAGGACAGCCGCGTCCTGGCCGCGCGCGTCTCGTGCCCGGTGCTCCTGGTGCACGCGCGGGGGGACGAGGTGGTGCCGTTCGCCCACTCTCTTCTGCTGGCCGAGCACCTGCGGACGGATACCACGCTCATCGCTCTCGAAGGCGGCAGCCACACCTCGGCCCAGCACGATCCGGACGTCCACGCGTGTACCGTCGCTTGGCTACGGAGGGGGGGATGATGGAGCGGAGTACGGGGTTCGAACCCGCGACATCCAGCTTGGGAAGCTGGCACTCTACCAACTGAGTTAACTCCGCTCGCCTGCCGGCTATCCTTGGCTGTTGCGATGATACCACAGTGCGAGGCGGCCTGGATGAGCGTGCGCCTTAGAGCCGTCCGCCCCGAGCGTACCGCGCTTCCGCTCCCGCCGACCGCATCTAGCGGCATTTTTGCCCGCATTCCGGCCCATTGGGGCTTGACTTTGCCGAGAAGCACGGTAGAATCATGTGCAGAGTCCCGAGAGATCAGACGCAGCGTCTGAGGAGCTCACAAGGGGACCCGCAGAGGAAACGCGGAGGCAAATGGCCGCGGAGTACAGCGAAGCGGGGAGAAAGTGAGAGCCGTTGAAAGGCGCAAAGCGAGTTCACTCGGGGCTCGCTTTTGTCTGCCGTGACATTGCCTAGCTCTGACATCCCGGGCAGTAGGCCGTCCCCCTGCCCCCGATGACCACCCGGACCAACGTCCCGCCGCAGCGAGCACAGACCTGCCCCTGCCTACCATAGGCCTGCAGCCAATCCTGGAACTCCCCGGACTCGCCCGCCGTGTCCACGAAATCCCGGAGCGTGCAGCCGAGCAGGCGGACCCCTTCACCCAGCCTGCGCGGGATCTCCTCAGTCAGCGCCGCCACTTCCGCAGCGCTGAGCGAACCGCTTGGACGGAGCGGTGAGAGCCCGGCCCACCAGAGGATCTCATCCGCGTAGATGTTCCCGATGCCGGACACATGCCTCTGGTCGAGCAAGAATGCCTTGAGAGCGATCTTGCGCCCGCGCAGCCTGCCCTCCAGGTAGTCGGCGTCCCAGGAGCCCTGCCAGGCATCCGGCCCGAGGGCCAGCAGCCGGGGGGCCGGCCTTCCGGTGGTGAGATGCAGTCTGCCGAATTTGCGGGGGTCGCGGAACTCAAGCGTCGTGGTCCGGCCCCGTCCGTCCTCGAGCCTGAACAGAAAGCGTGTATGCGACCCGGGCCCATCCTTTGGGTCGACCAGGAGTCCGCCCGTCATCCCCAGGTGGAGAGTGAGGAACGCCTTGCCGTCCAGGCGCACGATGAGGAACTTGCCCAGTCTCTCAACGCTATGGACCTCTCTTCCCGGGAGGACGGCGCCCACGTCTTCAACCGCGCAGTCCAGCAGCATGGCAGGCTCCACCCGTTCCACCTCAGCGAACTTCCTCGCAAGAAGCGAACCGGCCAGCTGCCGCCTGACCGTCTCGACTTCGGGGAGCTCGGGCACCGTCTGCCCGCCTCTACATGCTCTCGGGCGCGCTCACGCCCAGGAGCTCCAAGCAGCGGGCGATGACCCTCCTCGCCACCAGGCACAGCGCCAACCTGGAAGAGGCCTCGACCGGGCCCACCCCTATGACGCGGCAGTGCTTGTAGAAGACGTGGAAGTCGGCCGCAAGCTCCTGGGCGTAGCCGGCGATGCGATGGGGAGCCCGCCTCTCGGCGGCGTCCTGCACCACCCCGGCGAAGCCGTCCAGACGCTTGATCAACGCCCGCTCGTAGGGCGAGGCGAAGACCGCGGGGTCGTCGGGCACGGCGGCCCGGGAGCCCTCTGGGATGTTGCGGACTATGCTGGCGATGCGCGCGTGGGCATACTGCACGTAGTAGACGGGGTTCTCCTGCGACTGCCGCCGGGCCAGGTCGATATCGAGGTCGAGAGTCTGGTCTTGGGAGCGCGACACCAGGAAGAACCTGGCCGCGTCCACTCCGATGGCCTCCACCAGTTCACCGAGCGTGACCATCTCTCCCCTCCGGGTGGACATCTGGCGCAACTCGCCCTGCTCCAGCAGGTTCACCAGTTGCCCGATGATGACCTCCAGGGCGCCGGGCCGCCCGGAGAGGATCTCGACGGCCGCCTTCATGCGGGGGACGTAGCCGTGATGGTCCGCGCCCCAGATGTTGATGAGATGGTCGAACCCGCGCTCCAGCTTGTCCTCGTGATAAGCGATGTCGGCGGCGAAATAGGTGGGGTGCCCGTTGGCGCGGATGAGCACCCGGTCCTTGTCGTCGCCTCGCGAGGTGGTCCGAAGCCAGACGGCGCGGTCCTGCCGATAGGCTTCGCCGGACTCCAGCAGCCGCTCGATGACCCGCTCGAGCCGCCCCCCCTCATGGAGGGTGGTCTCACTGAACCATACGTCGAACTCCACCCCGTATGCCGCGAGCTCGGCCCGCATCTCCTCGAGCATCGACCTGCAGCCCCAGGCCCGGAAGAACGCCACCGCCTCCTTCACCGCCGGATCGTCGAGCCACTCGGCCCCGTCGTCGAGGGTCTCTTCGTCGTACACCTCATCGCCGGCCTCCGCGTCCGGAGCCGGGACCGGCGCCGACGGCGCGCCTCCGGCCGCGACCCGGCCCTCTGCCGCCGCGAGCCGTAGCGCCTCTAAGTATCGATCGCCGGCCTCCGCCCGGGCGGCCGTCGCGATGTCGACCACGTACTCACCCTGGTATCCGTCGGCCGGGACGGGAAGGTCCACGCCGAACGACTGCGCATAGCGGGCCGCGATGCTGCGCCCGAAGCGGTCCATCTGCCGGCCGTAGTCGTTGATGTAGAACTCGGTCGCGAGATCGGTGCCGCTGAACTTCATGAGTCGCTGCAGAGCATCGCCGTAGGCCGCGTAGCGACCATGCCCGACATGGAGCGGGCCGTTCGGGTTGACACTGACGAACTCCAGATTCACCCGCGGGTACGGCCGGTGGTCTCCCCGGCCGATGTCGTCACCCCGGGCCAGCATCTCCCTTGTCGCTTCGGCGTACGCCGTGCTGTTCAGGGTGAAGTTGATGAAGCCGGGACCGGCCACCTCCATGGTCTCCACCACGCGGGCGACCTCAGGATCCGCGAGGAGTCGCGCGCTGAGTTGCTCCGCCAGGGCCCGGGGCGGCCGTTTCGCGATCTTGGCCACCTGCATGCAGAACGGCGTGGCATAGTCGCCGTGCGCCTCTTCGGCGGGCCGCTCCAACAGACAAGCCGGCGCGTCCGCCCAACCCTGCTCGGCGCACCACTCCTCTATCACTCTCTGGACTCGTTCGGCGATCACGTTGATCCACGTCCTCCTCGTCTAGTGATGGTACGGCTCGCCTCGCTCTATGCGCAAGGCGCGGTAAAGCTGCTCGATCACCACGCAGCGGGCCATCTGATGCGGGAAGGTGAGGTCGGACAGCGACCAGGTCATCTGCGCGGCGGCGACGACGCGCTCATCCAGACCCGCGGCGCCGCCCAGGACGAACTGGAAGTGACTGTGGCCGCTCACCTTCTTCTCGGCGAGCAGGGCGCTCCAGGTTTCCGACGAGTGCTGCTTGCCGCGGCCATCCACAACGACGGTGAACGCCCCCTTGCGCAGCAGACCCAGAAGCGCCGTCCCTTCCCTGACCCTCACCTGCTCCACGCCCAGAGACAGAGGGACTTCCGCGGTCTCGAACACCTCCAGAGTGAGATAGGGCCGCAGAAGACCTTCGTAGTGTCGCCATACCGCCTGATACTCCCGCGAGAGGCGTCCGACGCAGATGACGCTGGCGCGCATCCGGGCTAGATGAAGGGGAGCTCGTCCATCTCGTCTTCGTCAAAAGACGAGGGCCGTCTCTTCATGCCGCGGTAGATAGGGTCCTTGAGGACGGAAGGCATGCAGCGCCACAGGCAGATGTCGGACTTGAGATAGCGGCTCTTGATCTCCTCGGAGCAGTCCAAGGTGCACGTCAGACAGAGCTCCGTCTCGGTCAGCATCTTGTCCCGCCAGGGCCTTTCCCCCTCGTCCACCCTGCGGTACGCGTCGAGCAGCAGGCTCTCCACCTCCAGCGAGGGGACCACTCTGAACTTGGCCGGCTGCACCGGGACTCTGAAACGGAAGGTGCCCGCGTTCCAGTACATAAGCTGCATGACGACGTCGGAGACATGGTGGTTGACCATCTCCATCAGTGCGCGGTAGTCACCCTTGGCCACGTCGAGCATGCAGGCCACCGCGGGGTGCTGCTCGTCACCCTGGCTCGCAACCATCCAGCATTCCTTGACCTGGCTCTCAGTCAAGGCGCCGGCGCTCACCAGCCTGGCCGCCAACTTCTCGTCCCAATCGGTCATGCTGATGGCCTCGATATGGCCACGGCCGTAGTAGATGGACCCCAGCTCCTCGTAGTCCTGGATCTCGAGCACGCCGCTACGGCGCTGGCTCGCCAAGAATTGGAGCACGCTGAACAGAGGGAACTCGCCGATCTCACCCCAGAGGATCATGCGCCGATTCTACCGCAAACGCCCTCTCCCCTGTCTGCGGAGCGGTCGCTCTGGACAATAGGCGGCAGGCGAGATAGAGTCGCCGCGGTGCAGTACACACATCGAACGAGAAAGGTTGGTCGATGGAAGAGAAGCACGAGAAGGTTTTGGCGAAGATCAAGGACACGACGGCGAACCCTGCGCCGCTCGGCCTGCTGGGGTTCGGGATGACCACCATCCTCCTGAACATCCACAACACCGGCTACTATGCCCTCGGTTCGGCGATCCTGGCCATGGGGGTCTTCTACGGTGGCTTCGCGCAGATCTTCGCCGGCTGGATGGAATGGAAGAAGGGCAACACCTTCGGCACAGTGGCTTTCGCCTCTTACGGCTTGTTCTGGCTCACTCTGGTCGGCCTGATTGTCTGGCCGGGCCTGAACATAGCGAGCATCGGCGAGACCACAGACGGCCTCTTCGGCTGGTACCTCTTCTTCTGGGGCCTCTTCACTTTCTGCATGTTCATCGGCACCCTCAGGATCAACCGATCGCTGCAGGTGGTCTTCGGCACCCTGGTGATCCTTTTCTGGCTGCTGGCCGCCGCGCGCTGGTCCGGTAGCGAGGTGGTCGGCAAGATCGCCGGCTGGGAGGGCATCATCTGTGGGCTCTCCGCCTTCTACGGCGCGATCGCCCAGATCCTCAACGAGGTATACGGCAGGGTCGTGCTCCCCTTGGGGCCGGTCAAGAAGAGGTAGTGGCGGCGCGACCGGCCGGGAGCCGGACGCGTTCTTTCACGGGACAGGTGGAGGGCAGATCGGAAGAGCACACGTCTGAACTCCAGTCACCGCTCATTATCT
>CAZQDY010000034.1:0-29657 GCA_964592075.1 uncultured Gaiellales bacterium | reverse complement strand
AGGGCGGCGCCGCCTCCCAGGACCACCGGGTCTTCCACCCCGATGCGCCGCACCATGGTAGAGACGCGGCTGGCCATAGCGTCATGGACCGCCCGGGCAATGTCGGCCGGCCGCGTGTTGGCGTGTATGAGGCTGACCACCTCCGACTCCGCGAAGACCGTGCACTGGGCGTTCATGGGGATGGTCTGCGTCGACTCCAGGGAGGCCTCGGCGAACTCGGCCAGCGGCATCTCCAGAGCCCGGCTCATGGCCTCCACGAAGGCTCCGGCGCCGGCCGCACACTTCTCGTTGATGGCGAAGTCGACCACCTTGCCGCCGTCGCCCAGCTTGATGGCCCTGGCCTCGTCGGCTCCCACATCCACCACCGTGCGGGCGCCCGGATGGAGGTCGAAGGCCCCCCGCGCGCCGGCTGCGATCTCCGTCGGCTGCTCGGCTGCGAACGCCAGCGCCTTGCGTCCGGCGCCGGTCGCGGCGACGAGGCCGATGTCGTCCCGGTCCACCCCGGCGGCGCCGGCCGCCTCGGCCAAGCCGCGTTCCGCGGACGCCTCATGATCGAAACCTGAAGGTACGGCCGCCCGTGCCATCAGGACCCCGTCTTTGATCAAGACCACATGGACGTTCTTCGCACCTACATCGATTCCCGCGACGATCATCAACAGCTCCTTCGCCATTCGTCGGGCTCCAGGGCGAGTCCCCGAGCCAGCGCTCTCATGTTCGCAGCCTCGGTACCCGCCACCGTCATGCCGAGCATGGTGTTCTGCAGCGACTCGACCGACACCACGCCCGTGATCCTCACCACGACGCCCAGGGTCAGTACTATGGTCGTGGTGTCGCGCAGACCCACCTCCTCTTCCGCCAGCCGGCCGAAGGGGATGCCGAACACCTCGCCTGGGAAAGCCGGCGGATCAGGGACGTTCTCCGAGTCGTATACAAGAATACCGTCCGGCCGCAACAATCCCACGTATCCCGTCGCCGCATCCTGACATAACGCCACGAGGAGGTCGGCGGCCTCCAGTTCCGGGTAGTCTATCGGCTTGTCCGAGATGATGACGTCGCTGTGGCCGTAGCCCCCTCGCTCGCCGAGACCATAGGTCTGGGTCTGCGCGACGTACCGATGGTCGCGGGTGGCCGCCATCGCCAGCGCGACGCCCATGAGTATCACTCCCTGGAGCCCCGTCCCGCCGAAGCGGACGGCCAGGAGATCGCGTTCCGCCAGCAGGCCGAAGCGCTCCGGACGCGGTCCCGTGCCGATGGCCGGTTGGCTGAACCCACTCACGGTGATCTCGCTCATCCCGCTTCCTCCTGTCCGGCCTCTCGGGCCGCCTCAGCTTGGGCCCGCTCCACAATGGCCGAGCAGGACCGCTGGTACTCCGGCCTGTTCGAATCGTGGCGCAGGATGCCGGTCACGATCTTGTCCCCCAGTTCCTCGGGCTTCATGCGTCGCGCGTCTTCCACGGAGACCGACCGGGCTCTCTCGTCGTCCAGCATGGCGAGGACCCCGCCTGAGGCGTTCCGCTTGCCGTACTCTGTGGGACACGGGACCACGGCCTCTATGAAAGAGAAGCCCTTGTGCTGGATGCCGAGCCTCATCAGCTCTTCTATAGGCCCGATGTCGGCCGCCGTGCCCCGAGCCACGAAGGTCGCTCCGGCCGCCTCGGCCAGCCCGCAGAGGTCGAACGGCTCCTCCACCTGGCCGTAGGGCGCCGTGGTGGCCAGGTCGCCCCAACGAAGAAGAGGCGACATCTGCCCTCCGGTCATGCCGTACACCTGGTTGTTGAACAGGATGCAGGTCAGGTCGATGTTGCGCCTGCAGGCATGGATAAGGTGGTTGCCCCCGATGGCGGCACCGTCTCCGTCGCCCGTGAACACCACGATCGTGAACTCCGGGCGGACCATCTTGATCCCCGTGGCGAAAGCCAAAGCCCGCCCGTGGATGGTGTGCATGGAGCTCACGTCAACGTAACCGGCCGCCCTGCTGGAGCAACCGACGCCGCCCACCACCACCGTCTGCTCTCGCTTCAGTCCCAACTTCACGAGCACCCTCAGGAAGGCCCCTGTCACGATGCCGATGCCGCACCCCGCGCACCACATGTGCGGCAACCGCTCCGTGTGTAGGAACTGTTCGATCTCGAGGCTCACGTGACAGGCGCTCCCTACACGCTCTCGTACTTGCCGACCAGCCGGGCCACCTGATCGAGGATCTCGCGGGGGGTGATCAGATTCCCCCCGATCCTGTTGATGCCCACCACCGTCGTCCAGTTCTCGGCTAGTTTGCGTACCTCTCTCGCGTACTGGCCCAGGTTAAGCTCGGGGATGACCATGAACTCCACCCGTCTTGCCACCTGCTGGATGATCTCCACCGGCAACGGGAACAGGGTGTAGAGGTGCAGCACCTCCACGGGCAGCCCCTCCTGCTCGGCCAGCCTCCAGGCGGCCCGGGCGCTACGGGCGCACGACCCGTACGCCACGATACACACCCGGCCCTTGCCCTCGTTCTTCATGTCGTACAGGCAGAGCTCGTCGCGATGATTCGTCACCTTGTCGTACAGCTCGCGCAGGAATCCTTCGCTCTTCCCGGCGTCGGAGGTGGGGAACCCGGTCTCGTCGTGCGTGCACCCCGTGACGTGAGGATGGGTCTGCGAGCCCAAGAGATGGGGTATGTGCACCTCCCGCGCAAGCTCCGGATTCAGGTATCCCGGGGTGAAGTCGAAGTCGCCGCTGGTCAGCCGGTAGCGATCGACCAACTCGGGGGAGAAGCTCTCCCGCATGTGACTCACCACCTCGTCAGACAGCAGCGTGACCGGGGTGCGATAACGCTGGGCGAACCTCACAGCCGCCATGGTCAGCCGGTACATGTCGGCCACGTTGGAGGCCGCGAGCACGATGGCGGGATGGTCGCCGTGGGTGCCCCAGCGGGCCTGCATGACGTCGCCCTGCGAGGGCACGCTCACCCGCCCCGTAGACGGCCCTTCCCGCATCACGTCCACCACCACCAGCGGAGCCTCGACCATGATGGCGTACCCGATCGCCTCCTGCATGAGGGAGAATCCGGGCCCGGAAGTGGCGGTCATCGCCAACCATCCCGACATAGACGCCCCGATGCACGCGCACATAGAGGCGATCTCGTCCTCCATCTGGATGAAGACCCCGCCCACCCGGGGCAGCTCGTAGGCCATGGCTTCCATGATCTCGGAACTGGGAGTGATGGGATAACCCGCGAAGAAGCGCACTCCCGCGTCGAGCGCACCTAAAGCGCAAGCGCGGTTCCCCTGGACCAGAAGGCTGCTCTGATCGACTTTCTCGCGCAGCAGATGACTGTGCCAGAGTTCCATCTTGCTCTGAGTCTAGCACCGCGGGAGAGGGCCCGCTCCCAGCACTCGGTACGGCCACCGGCCGCACTCCAGCCGCCCGCTAGTCTTGGTCTGTCTGCCACTCCCGCGGGTCGACGGCCAGCCCTCTGCCGAGCGCCTTGAGATTGACCTCTATGGTGCCGGCCGGGACGGCCTCGCTCACCGCTTCCTGGATAGACTGGATGGACACGACCCCCGTGATCCGCGCCACCGCGCCCAGGGCGACCACGTTCGTGGCCTGGATCCTGCCGGTCTCTTCTTTCGCCCAAAGGCTGAACGGCAGGCCGATGCTCGTGCCGGTGAACGGAGGAGGGCTCTTGACTATCTCGCTGTCATAGATGAGCACGCCGTTACGTCTGAGAGACTTGACATACCCCTGCGCCGAGTCCTGTGAGAGGGCCACCAGCAGGTCGGCATTGTCCAGCTTCGGATAGTCGATGGGAGCCCCGGCGATGATGACGTCACTGCGACTGTAGCCGCCCCGGGCTTCAGGCCCGTATGACTCGGTCTGCACCACACAGCGGCCGTCGTGGTTGGCAGCGGTCGCCAGGATGATACCCATGAGCACCACGCCCTGCCCACCGCTGCCCCCGAGCCGCACCTCGACGAAGTCGCGGTCGGCCAGAAGACCGGCGCGCGAGCGGGTCGAGGCGGCATCCGGGCCCAGCGCCGACCGTGTCCGTTTGCGCGGCGCTCCCGGGGTGCCGGTCATTTCTGTTCTCCTACCGGGGGTTTCTGTGTCATGTCGATCTGGACGCGGGTACCCGCTTTCTCGGCCTGCGCGCGTGCCGACGCGGCGTAGACCTGCTGGAATTCCGGCGCGTTCTCGTCCAGATGCAGAACGCCGGTCACTATCTTGCCGGCCAGCTCCTCCTGTGTGAGTTTGGACGCCTGCGCCTCGGTCACAGAGCGGGCCCGCTCGTTGTCGAGCATCTCCAGCGGACTCTTCTGCGCGTTCCGCCGGCCGTACTCCGTGGGGCACGGGACGACCGCTTCTATGAACGAGAAACCCTTGTGCTGGATGCCTTGCTTGATGAGCCTCTCGATCAGCCGGGCCTGTGCGGCGGTTCCGCGCGCCACGAAGCTGGCGCCTGCGGCCTCGGCCAACCGGCAGAGATCGAAAGGCGGTTCCACCTGTCCGTGACGGGCGGTGGTGGACCGAGCACCCACAGCCATGGTGGGCGAGGTCTGCCCCCCGGTCATGCCGTAGGTGTTGTTGTTGAAGAGTATGCAGGTCAGATCGATATTGCGCCGGCAGGCGTGGATGAAGTGGTTCCCGCCGATGGCCGCTCCGTCGCCGTCACCCGTGAACACGACCACGGTGAAGTCAGGCCTGGCCATCTTGACTCCGGTGGCGACCGCCAGAGCCCTACCGTGGATGGAGTGGACGGTGCCCAGATCCAGGTAGTTGGCGGCGCGGCTCGAACAACCGATACCGCTCACCACCACCGTCTTCTCACGCTCCAGGCCGAGATCGACGACCACCCGCAAGAAGGCGCTCGTGATAATGCCGAGCCCGCAGCCCGGGCACCAGATGTGCGGCAAGCGCTCGGTGTGCAGGAACCTCTCGATCTCTAGAGCCATCGGCTACACGCTCTCGTACTTGCCGATCAGCTCGGCGATGCGGTCGAGAAGCTCCCGCGGGGTGAACAGGGTGCCGTCTATCTTTCCCATGCCGATGACGGTGGTCCACTGCTCAGCCATCTTGCGGACTTCGTGTGCGTACTGTCCCAGGTTGAGTTCCGGGATGAGTATGAACTCCACCCGCCTCGCCACCTGCTGGATGATCTCCACCGGCAGCGGGAAGAGGGTGTACAGATGCAGCACCTCCACCGGCAGGCCTTCGTACTCAGCCAGCCTCCAGGCGGCACGAGCCGTGCGGGCGCACGAGCCGTACGCCACTATGCACACCCTCCCCTTGCCTTCGTTCTTGACGTCGTAGAGGCAGAGCTCGTCACGGTGATGCGCCACCTTGTTGTAGAGCTCACGCAAGAACTCGTTGCTCTTGTCCGGGTCGTTGGTGGGGAACCCGGTCTCGTCGTGGAAGAGGCCGGTCACGTGGGGATGTTCGTCCGCGCCCAGGATGTGTGGAGGCCGGACTTCCCGAGCCAGCTCCGGGTGGATGTACCCGGGGGTGAAGTCGAAGTCGCCGCTGGTCAGCCGGTAACGACCCACCAACTCCGGGGAGAAGCTCTCGCGCATCTGGCCCACCAGTTGGTCGGCCAGCAGTGTCACCGGAGTGCGGAAGCGCTGGGCGAACCGCACCGCGGCCATGGTCAGGCGGTACATGTCGGCCACATTCGAGGCGGCGAGGACGATGGCGGGATGGTCACCATGCGTGCCCCAGCGGGCCTGCATGACGTCTCCCTGGGAAGGAGCGGTAGGCCGGCCGGTCGACGGTCCGACGCGCATGACGTTCACGACCACCATGGGGGCTTCGATGATTATGGCGTAGCCTATGGCCTCCTGCATCAGCGAGAAGCCCGGCCCCGAAGTGGCCGTCATGGCCAGCTTCCCGGTCAGAGACGCGCCGATGCACGCGCAGATGGAGGCGATCTCGTCTTCCATCTGGACGAAGACCCCTCCGATACGGGGGAGCTCTTCGGCCATGGCCTCCATGATCTCCGAACTCGGCGTGATGGGGTAACCTGCGAAGAAGGTCACTCCGGCATCGAGCGCACCAAGGGCGCAGGCGCGGTTCCCCTGGATCAGCAGGCTGCTCTGGTCGACTCGTTCGCGGAGTAGGTGACTATGCCATTGTTCCATCTGCAACGGGCAGTGTACCAGGAGAGGTAGCAAAGATGTCAGAAACCGCCAAGATAGTCATAGGCGGCGCCACCCACGATCTACCCATCGTGGTGGGGACTGAGGGCGACAGAGCCGTCGATATCACCAGACTCAGAGACACGACAGGACACGTCACCCTGGACGAGGGCTACGCCAACACGGGGTCCTGCCGTTCGGCCATCACCTTTGTGGACGGAGAGAGGGGCGTCCTGCGCTACCGCGGCATCCCGATAGAGCAGCTCGCCATGAACAGCACGTTCGTCGAGACCTGCTGGCTGCTCATATACGGCGAACTGCCCACCAGGGAGCAGCTCAAGGCCTGGAGCGGCCTGTTCACGAGATACGAGATGATCCACGAGGGGCTCTACAAGCACTTCGACGGCTTCCCCTCCACGGGCCACCCGATGGCCATCCTGTCGGCCATGATCAACGCCATGAGCTGCTACGAGCCGGACATGATGGAGATGGAGAGCGAGACCACCTTCCAGGTAGCCGCCGCCCGTCTGATCAGCAAGATCCGCACCATAGCCGCGGCCAGCTACAAGGCGTCGATCGGCCAGCCGATCGTCTACCCCAAGCCGCACCTCGACTACTGTTCGAACTTCCTGCACATGATGTTCTCGCTTCCCTACGGCGACTACGAGCCCGACCCTGATGCGGTGGCGGCGTTGCAGATGATCCTCATCCTCCATGCCGATCACGAGCAGAACTGCTCCTCGAGCACGGTGCGGATGGTGGCCTCCTCGGGGGCCAACATGTTCGCGAGCTGCGCGGCCGGCGTCTGCGCACTGTGGGGACCACTGCACGGTGGCGCCAACGCCGCGGTGGTGAAGATGCTACAACAGCTGCACGACGAACGCGTGGACCTGAAGGACTACATGGCCCTGGTTAAGGACAAGGGTTCTCCCTTGCGCCTGATGGGGTTCGGCCATCGCATCTACAAGCAATACGACCCTCGGGCAAGCATCTTGAAGGATGTGGCCGACAGGTTTCTCAGCAGGCTGAAGAAGTCCGACCCTCTACTGGAGATCGCCAAGAGGCTGGAGGACGTCGCTCTGAACGATCCGTACTTCATCGAGCGCCGGCTCTACCCCAATGTCGACTTCTATTCGGGGGTCATCCTCCGCGCGATGGGCATCCCGGTGAACATGTTCACCGTCATGTTCGCCATGGGGCGGATGCCGGGATGGATCGCCAACTGGAAAGAGGTGTACGACGGAGCCATCGCACTCTACCGTCCCCGCCAGGTGTACGTCGGCGAGCCTGAGCGCCGGTACGTCCCCATGGACGAACGGCCCGGTAACGGTGGGCCCGGTTGAGCGCCATCGCCGACGCCAATGGGCTGGGGACGGCCGGTCAGGTAGAGCGAACCGCGCGGCGCCTGCGAAGCAACCAACGGACCAGTAGGAACAGTGCGGCCGCGACCACCACGGCCGCCATCACGATCCACGGCAGGACGGTGGCGATCGTGATGAAGCGCAGCGGATGGCTGGCTTCGTCGACCGCACTGCCGCCCGCCATCAAAGCCACTTCGAGGGTATGGGGGGCTTCGGCCTTCTCGACTTCCACGGGGATCTCCGTCCGTCCCGCCGGAAGCTCTACCTCGGACAGTCCCCCTGCGGGTGAGATGAGACCGATACCATCGAGGCGAAGGCCCATCTTGACCGGATAGCCGGTGTCGTTCTGGGCAGTGATGGTGACGACGCCCTTGTCGCCGATCATGCGCGTGGAGCCGACGCCCACGAGGCGGATCTTGTCTAGCTCGGCCTGGGCCAGGGACTGGGCCTGCTTGGCGTATTCCAGACCGATGCTGGCCTCCTTGGGGCTGGTGTCCGGGCGCGACCACCAACGGCTCTGGGCCATGTAGAGCGAGCGATGGGCGGCTTCCACCGGGAGCCGTGTCGTGTCCGCCACGGCGGCCAGATCGGTCACAGCGACGTGCGCGGTCTCGAGAGCGTTCAGCAGAGACTCCTCGATATACCCGCCGCCTTCACCCGCATGGGTCCTCAGAAATATGGGGCGCGTGTCGGGGGCGTGCTCGCGCACCAAGGTGGTCAGAGTACAGGTCCTGATCCACGCCGCCCCCTCGAGGATCTTGCCCAGACCGTCAAGGTACGCCTCAGGCACGAGGGAGAACTCGAGCCTGGGGGAGACCACAATGGCCGCCTGGTCCCTAGCGGCCAGTTCTGCGGCGAGAGCTGCCGAAAACACCCCGGGATCCCACGGCGCGGTCATGTGAGAGCTGAGCGCGCTGCTCGCGAAGATGAGCGTCACCCGATCGTTGCCGGCGTCGCGGGCGCGCACCGCGACGGTGCCCTCCGCGGGCGGTTCGGCTAGTACTTCGGTCAGCCCCGCGTCGACCACCACGTGGTCGATCGAGGCGGCGGCATAGAAGCCCAGACTCTCAGTAGTGAGATTCAGGTCGGGAGGGTATCCCCCGGTCAGCGGCGCCTGCAGACCCATGGTCTGCTGGATCTCCTGCTTGCCCATCTGGATCTGCTCGAAGCCGTCCCGCCAGCCGCGGGCAGCGAGGGCGCCCAGGTCGGCGCCCGAGTACGGACTCACGGCGACCTCCAACGACTGATCGCTTCCCAGACCCTTGAGCGCCGTCAGCACCTCCGCGGCGTTCTTCGCCGCGGGGTCTTCGCTCGTGACCTCGGTCCTGACGCCGGAGGCGTCGACGCGGCTGTAGCCGTCGGCCATATCACGCAACTGAGTCAGAAGAACAGGCTCCACCGCGAGGGTGAAGTCCCAGTCGCTGAACCTGCCCGTCAGCCCGAGAAGGCCGCGCAGGTCTCCCGCGCCGGTGGCCATGGGCGCGACAGCTTCTTCCAGCACTCGATCGTAGAAGACTCCCTCGGGGTCGCGGTGGATGCCCAGCGAGACCGGCCACACGAAAGCCAGGTCCAGCGGGGTCTCCCTGGGTTCGCCCTTACCGATCCAGGCCTGCCCGCTCGCCACCACCTCCGCGCCCACCTTCACCTCCACCACCACCAAATACGCGCCCGAACGGCCAGGCGCCTCCCCGGGGACCGTCACCTCGGCCTCCAGCACGCCGGTCTGCAGAGCGGCGTCGGCGCCGACCTTGGCCGACACCGTGGTGGTCGTGGTGGCCGGAACCGTGGTGGTCGTCAGGGATGGCCCCGTCGTGACGGTCGTCCCCCCAGGAGTACCGGGCTCGCTCATGGGTGTAGTGGTCGCGGGGCCGACCACGGTCGTCGTGGTGGTCGACGCCGACGAGCCCAGTGTCAGGACGAGCTTGCCGGCCTCTGGCAGTTCTGGGGAGGCTTGGCCGATCTGGGAGAGTTCGGCCGGACCCTTGATCCGCACCACCAGCCTGCTTCCGACAAGGGACCCGGCCGTCTGCCCTCCGATGGTCACGGCGAACGGCTCTCCCACCAAGGTCAGTGGACGATCGACACTGACGGCGAGCGGTGCAGCCACCGCACTCGCAGCGGCCGGCTGCCTGGCGATGAGAACGGCTGCCGAAGCGGACGCAGCAAGCACAGCGGCCAGAATGAACGCCGCCACCAAGGGGAATCGGCATCGGGAACCGGCAGGCCTCATGGCATTTCAGTGTAGCACGGGGATACCGGGCCCCCGGTCGCCCTCCCATGGCAAGCGGGGCGGAGCCTAGAGGGCAGCCTCCGAGCGGGGCTGCAGCCGCTTGACCAGGCGGAGCATACTGCCCGCTTCGTCGCTGTCGGTCTGCTCCACGGTATCGACCAGAGCCTTGATGATGCTGAGGCCCAGGCTGCCTTCGCTCATGGGGTCGCAGCGCTCGGGCGGAGGCACGCGCCGTATGCGGTCGGGATCGGAGATGACGATCTCCCAGGCCTCACGCATGACGTTGAAGTCCACCTGCAGAGAGCACGACGATCCACAGTCGGGCACCTGCCGGACCGGTACGGGCCCGCTGTCCGCTCCCCACACGAAGCACGTGCAGGCCTCGGTCACCACGAGCTTCAAATCGGCTATGACTTCGTCGTCAAGCGACTCGCGCGCTCCCAACACGCCTGCCACGAGACGGCACAGGCCCACATACTCTGCCTTGCAGGGGATGACAAGAGTCACGGGCCGTTGCCCGCTCACGCCTCCACCCGCCACCTGCCCGAAGTCCGCCGTCATGTCCCACCCGACCAGAAATCCGCTGGACGCTCCGACATCATGCTACCCCTCAGATGGTAACGGTTAAACAGAATGCAGCACGTCATGCTCGTCAATCCGCCGCGCACACCAGACCCAGGTCCTCGCCGCATGCCCCGCACCGGCCCTGCCTGACCCCGAGCATCTCGACCTTCCTCTCCCCGCGTTGGATCACGGTGCGGCCGCATGCAGGGCAGACGGTGTGCCGCCCGGGATGCCCCTGGACATTGCCCACATACACGAAGCGGAGGCCCGCCGCCCGGGCGAAATTGACGGCTCGTTCCAGGGTCTTGATGGGGGTAGGTGGAAGGTAAGAGAGCTCGAACTCCGGCATGAAACGGGTCACATGCCAGGGAGTGCCCGGTCCCAGGCTGTCGCGCACCCACGACGCCATGGCCGTCAGGCCGGCGTCGTCATCGTTGAGACCGGGCACGATGTTCGAGACCACCTCCACGTGGCAGCCGTGCAGCTCCTTCGCCCTGACCGTGGCCGCGCACGCTGGAGCTGGGTCCTTCACCTTGCCAAGACGTGCCCAGCCTTCCGCCGTAGCCGCCTTCAGATCGAACTTGAAGGCATCGACGACCGGCGCCACGTAGTCCAGAGCCTCCTCAGTCATGTATGCGGCCGTGATGAAGGCCGTGTAGAGACCCGCCTCCTTGAACGCCGCGCACACGTCGTGGACGTACTCGATCCACACCACCGGGTCGTTGTACGTGAAGGCCACCCCGGCCAGCTTGTGCTTTCTGGCCATGGCGACCGCGTCAAGGGGCGTCAGAACGGGAAGGCGCGTGGTCTCGGTGCGGGCGCTCGCATGTGAAATCTGCCAGTTCTGACAGCCGGCACAGAGCACGTTGCAGCCGTAGCTGCCCAGGGAGAGGGCCCGCGTCCCGGGATGGAAATGGAAGAGCGGTTTCTTCTCGATCTCGTCGCTGATGATCGTGGCGGGCCTCGCGTATGTAAGACTCACCATCCGGCCGCCCTGAACACCACGGGATTTGCACAGACCTTCTGTGTTGCCGGCGACCAGGCAGAGATGAGGGCAGAGGGTGCAGCGTACCCGCCCTCCCGAGACCTCTTCCCAGAAGAGCGCCTCGTGGCCAGATGCCTCCGCGGCGGTGTGTGATGTCGGTTCAGGTCGGCTCATCGTCGAGCGCGAAGTATACCTTCGGGTTGAACATGACGACCCCCACGTGATATCAATTCACAGTGGGTTTTGGTCATGCACGCCGGGGCGCAGTTCAAGAAAGACGCCCGTCCTCAGGACGCCTCGGCCGTGAATCCAGAGGAGGGTGAGTTGAAGACGCGTCATGTTCTATTGGTCGTTCTGTTGCTGCTCGCGCTGGCCGTGGTCCCCATGGCGGTGGGGTGCGGCGGTCCGGACTTCGCCGAGGAGAAGGTCGATGACTTCATCGCCTCCATCGAGAAGTCCGAAAGCATCGATGCCCCCGACACCATCGAGAAGGGCTGGATCCAGGGCGGCTCCGACACTGCGTTCCCGCCGATGGAGTTCTCCGATGGAGCCGGTGGCTACATAGGGTTCGACGTCGACCTCTGCACGGCTCTCGCCCACAAGATGGGCCTGAAGCTACAGGTTGTGTCGACCGCCTGGGACGGGATCATCCCGGGTCTGCTGGGTGATCGCTATGACATCATCATGTCGGCCATGAGCATCACTGAGGAGCGCCTGGAGCAGGTGAACTTCACCGACCCGTATCTGCCCGGCATCCTGGCCATCACCGCTCCGATTGACGCGCCCGTGACTTCGGCTGAGGAACTGGCCGGCAAGATCGTGGGCGTGCAGGTCGACACCACCGGGCAGTTCGCCGTCGAAGAGGTGGAGGGCGTCAAGGAGATCAAGAAGTACCCCGACATCCTCACCGCTTTCCAGGATCTCGCAGCCGGCCGGGTGGAGTGCGTGGTCAATGACGAGCCCGTTAACGCCTACATCATCCAGACCAACGAGGATTACAAGGCCAAGTATGCGAACACCGGCGGCATCGTGACCGTCAACGACTATGGGTACGCCATCAAGAAGGAGAGCACCGACCTTCTCGAGGCCATGAACAAGGCCCTCGCCGAGATCATAGCCGATGGCACCTATCAGAAGATCTGCGACAAGTGGGGCCTGACCGGCGTGAATCAGTAGCCGGCTGTGGATGACGGCTCGAGCGAGCCGCCCGTCGAGCGTCGTGAAGGGGTCGAAGCCTCGGCTTCGGCCCCTTTCTATCTTGTATCCTGGAGCGAGGAATCTAGGGGGAGACCGGAGGTGAGCTGGTGAACGCGTTCTTCAACGGGGAGATCTTCAAGGACTCCCTATGGCTCCTGGTCCAGCAACTGCCGATCGTGATCGAGGTCCTCGTCTTCGGGCTGATCTGCGCGTGGTCTTGGGGTCTGATCCTGTCCCTGATCAGGCTCTCCCGGTTCCGCCCGCTCCGTTTCCTGGCTGGGGTGTACATAGACCTCTTCCGAGGGCTGCCGCTGCTTCTGCTCTTCATCTTCATCTACTACGGTCTTCCGCACGCCGGTATCAAGCTCGGGCCTCTGGCCTCCGGCGTCTTGGGGATCACCCTCTGCTACGGGGCTTACTCCGCCGAGATCTTCAGGGCCGGCATCCAGGCCATCCCCAAGGGACAGACGGAGGCGGCGCGCTCACTGGGCATGAGCAACGGTCAGGCCATGCGGCACATCATCCTCCCCCAAGCCGTCAAGCTGGTCATCCCTCCGCTCACCAACGAGTTCATAGCCATGATCAAGGACACGTCGCTCATGTCCGTGATATCGGTCCCCGAGCTGCTGTTCACCGCGAAGGAGAAGATGGGAGTGGTCGTGAACTCGACGCCTCTCACCGTGGCGGCCCTCATCTACATCGTCTTCACGATCCCGCTCATCCGCCTGGCCGCCCGGATGGAGACGAAGCGGGGAAGGCGTAGGCCGGGCGGAGGCAAGAGCGGCGGCGGCCCCGCCGTGGAAGCCGGGGGAGACCTGCATACCGCCGACATCGCCGGCCAGCTCCCGTAGGAGGTGGGTGCGTTGACGACCATGATAGAGCTCGTCGATGTCCACAAGTCCTTCGGGCATCTGGACGTGCTTCGAGGAGTGAGCCTCACCGTCAAGAAGAAGGAGGTGGTGGTGGTCATCGGCCCGTCCGGGTCGGGCAAGTCCACCATGCTCCGCTGCATCAACGGGCTTGAACCCATCCAGAAGGGCAGGGTCATAATCGAGGGCGAAGACCTGCACGGCCCGAAGACCGACCCCAACAAGATCCGCCAGCGCATCGGCATGGTCTTCCAGAGCTTCAACCTCTTCCCGCACAAGAATGCGCTTCACAACGTCATGCTCGCGCCCATGAAGGTCCAGAAGAAGTCGAAGCAGGAAGCCGAGGAGATCGCCCGCGACCTTCTCGGCAAGGTCGGCTTGGCCGATAAGATGAACGCTCTGCCCGGGGAGCTCTCCGGTGGCCAGCAGCAGCGCGTGGCCATCGCGAGAGCCTTGGCTATGAAACCCGACATGATGCTCTTCGACGAGGTCACCTCCGCCCTCGACCCGGAGCTGGTGGCCGAGGTGCTGGGGGTGATGCAGCAATTGGCCGAGTCGGGGATGACAATGGTGGTGGTGACTCACGAGATGGGCTTTGCCCGCGAGGTGGGGACCAGGCTCATCTTCATGGATGGCGGCGTGGTGGTCGAGGAAGGCGACCCTCGCGAGATGATCGTCAACCCCAAGGAGCCGAGGACTCAGAAGTTCCTGAGTATGGTCCTCTAGGGCCCGCCCGGCGCCGGTGGGTCGACACCGGCTGGCGCGTCGCTCGCCTCACCGTCGGCGGGTGACGCCGGAGCGGCCGGCAGCCCGTCGGATGAGCCGCCCTGAAGAACGGCGGATGGCTCTTCGGCCTCGTTCTTGGGTGCCCTCCCGCGGCGCCAGCGTCGCACAGCCCAGGCGGCCACAGCGATCACGAAGATCGCAAGAACCACGTAGAAGACTATGTTGTAGCGGTGGAACTGATCCTGCAGTCTGTCCCAGGGATTCTCACCCGCCGCCTTGCCCGCCGCGTAACCCAGGGCGGCCAGGCCCGCCACCCACGGCACGATGCCGATGACCGAGTAGACCAAGAACTTGGGCGGCGACATCCTGAATATGCCGGCGGGCAGCGAGATGAAGGTACGGATGCCCGGCATGACCCTGGTGAAGAGGACGGTCAACTCTCCGCGGCGGTCGAACCAGCTCTCCGCCTTCTCCAGATGGTGGACACGGACCCCCACATACCGCCCGTACTTGAGGAAGAAGGCCCGGCCCCCGTAGCGTCCGACGGCGTAAGCGATCATCGACCCCACCAGGTTGGCGACCGTCGCCACCACGATTACCAACCACAGCTCCGTGTGACCCTGGGCCGCCAGGAAGCCTCCATAGGGGATCACGATCTCGCTCGGTATGAGGATGCAGGCGCTCTCCGCCACCATCGTGACGAAGACGATGAGGAGACCGTAGTCTTCCAGGAGGGGGATCAGCCAGTCTTCAAAGAAACCCATGGCCGGCTATTCTACTGGAGCCGCCGCCGGTGAGTACGGATCTGAGTCAGACCATGCTCGAAACACTCGCGGAGCCGGTCCTCCAGCTCCTCGTAGTCCGGCCGAGACTCGCCACCCCGGAACCGGTATCTCAGGTCCTGCTCCACATGCCCCGCCAAGGTCGTCGTCTCATCGTCGAGCCGATGCATGAACTCGTCGTTCCCTAGTTCACGATGGAGCGCTGAGAGATACTCCTCCGCAGCTGCGAAGGCCTCGGTGGGGTCGGCCACAGCCGGAGAGCCGAGGGCGATGAAGTAGTCGGTGAACGCGCGCTTCAGGACCAGCCGCAACGACTGGAGCGTAGCCGGGTTCGCTGGGAAGGTCACAGGGTCGCTCAGCGGGTGTACGCCACCTCGTGCCAAGAAGGATGAGGAGGCGGCCCGATCCGCCGGGAACGGTGACCCGCGGGGAAGTACGCGAAGTTGCCGGTCTCGTCGTCGAAGGCGACCTCCAACTGCCCCTCCATCAGCCTCAAGTCGAGCCAGGCGCTGCGGAACACCAGCTCCCGAAGCCAGTACACCAGGCACTCCCCGTGCAGCGTGAGCACCTCGTCACCCCGCTGGAGCAGATACTCGCCAAGATCGCTGACCGGGAACTCGATGCTGCCACTCGCCACCAGTTGCACCAGGTCGGCGCATTCGTCCTGGCGGAGCATCCCCGCCTCGACAAGACCCAGTTCCGCCGCCGCCATCTCGACCCGTTGGGAGAAATCGACACTGTTGAACCCGTAGCGGAAGCTGCGGAATTCAAGGATGTAGTCTTCGCCCGAGGCGTAGTTCGGATGAGTGTGTCGGTTTTCTGCCGTCATTAGCATCCCCCATGGCGCTGGAGAAGACTATCGCATCCACATTGTATCAAGCCCCCGGCTCCTGTGTGCGCGACCCGGCGGGAACCGCCGGGTCGCTTGTGTGCGTCTTGCGGAGGATTCATAATGGGCCTATGGATACCCGCGCTCATCGGATCTCGACTCTCTCCATGACGTTCATCGCCGTATTCCTCGCGCTGACGGTCCTCTCCTGCCTGGTGAGCTGTAGCGGGGAAGGGGGCGACGTCGACCCCAAGGAGGTCCTTGCGGCTTCGTCTGCGAAGATGAAGGTCATCAAGGGCTTCCACTTCGAGTACGAGGTGCACCTTCCTGAAGGAGTCAAACCGGGCGGGGGCCTCTTCATCAAGCGCATCATCGGCGACGTGAACGCCGAGGGCGAGATGAAGGCCACGGTTGACGCCAACTACGGCAGTCTCCCCGTCTCGCTCGGGTTCGTGGCTCTCGGCGATACGCACTACATCCAGGACCCGGTCAATCAGAAATGGCAGGAGATCGCCGCTGCGGACAGCCCGGTGGGAAGCCTCAGCCTCAGCGCCGGGACCATCCGTATCCTCGATCGCATCACCGACACCTCCTCTGCGGGAAAGCAGTCAAAAGCAGGGGTAGACACCTACCACATCACAGGCAAGGTCGCCGCTGAAGAGGTCGAGGCCATCGCGGGAGCCGTCGACACGACGAACACGTTCCCCACCGATCTCTGGATCGGAGTGGATAACAGCCTGGTCTACGAGGTCAAGATCGCAGGCGCGGCCACCCCCAACGAGCATGAGGACATCTGGCGCAGCATCGTCCTCTCCAACCTCGACACCTACGTGGACATCGAGGCGCCGCAATAGTGGCCCCTGAGCGGCCGGCCGACGACGAGGCCGTGAAGGAGCAGGCGGCCGGCGTCGAGGCCGCCGAGCCCAAAGTCTCCCGGCGATCCATCCTGGCGATGGTCACCTTGTGCGTGGCCGTCTTCGTGGCCGCGCTCGATCAGACCATGGTCCTCACGGTCATGCCGTCGATCATGGACTCGCTCTACATCGACGTGGCCCACCTCAACGACGCGGGGTGGATCGTCACCGGCTACCTGTTGGGCTATACCATCGCCATGCCGCTGTTCGGACGGCTGGCCGACGTCAGAGGCAGGCGGCCGATGGCCATAGTGGCGCTGGCGCTCTTCATGTTGGGGAGCGCTTTCTGCGTCTTCCTGGACGAGCTCGGCCTGTTCGTAGCCGCCCGGGTGGTACAGGCGGCCGGAGGAGGGGCGCTGGTGCCCATAGCCATGGCCGCCGCCGCCGACATGTTCCCCCCTGGTAGGCGCGCTCTCGTCCTCGGCATCATCGGCGGAGCGGCGGAGGCGGGCGGAGTGCTCGGCCCCATCTACGGCGCCGGGTTGGCGTCCTTGTGGAGCTGGCGCCTCATATTCCTGGTCAATATCCCGCTCTGCGTCATCCTCATGCCCATATGCTGGCGTCTCCTGCGGCCTGGGCTCAGCTACGCCGCCCACCACGGCCTGGCGACCGGAGGTGACACGGCGGACGACGACGCCCCTCCCGCCTCTCCCGGCGGCGGGAGGGCCCAGTGGTGGCAGCGGGGCAGGGTCGACTATCTCGGCGCCTGCCTGATGGCCCTGGCGCTCGCCGGGGTGACCATCGGTCTGGGGACCGGTACTCAGACCATCGACGCCTCGGCGGCCGGCAGCGCGACTCCTGTCAAGTGGCCCTGGCTGGTGGTGAGCGCGGTGGCCTTCACAGCCTTCGTGCTCTACGAACGCCGGCACGAGCGGCCTTTGATACGCCTGGACTTCTTCAAGCGCCCGGCCTTCGCCGCGGCCAATATCGCGCATATCCTCGTGGGAGCCGCTCTCATCATCGGCATGGTGGAGATCCCTCTTTACGCCTACACGCTGTTCGGCATGACTGAGATCGAAGGCGGCCTTCTTCTCATCCGCCTCACGCTCATGATCCCGGTGGGGGCCGTGATCGGGGGTTGGCTGGCGGACTTCGTGGGCTATCGGGTCACCGCCGTGCTGGGCTTCCTCATCGCCGCCGGTGGATACCTGCTCGTCAGCCGATGGCCGCTCGAACCCACTCAGATGCAGCTCACTCGCGATCTCATGATCAGCGGCCTGGGGTTCGGACTGGTCATAGGCCCCATCGGGGCCAGCGTGATCTCCTCGGTCGGGCCCAGGTGGATGACCACAAGCTCGGCCTTGGTGACCGTGTCGAGGATGGTGGGTATGGTAGTGGGCCTATCGGCGCTCAGTTCTTGGGGGGTGCGCCGGTTCAACGAGCTCGCGGCCGACATATCCACCCCCATCGTCCGGCCTCCGGACCTCACCGATGCTGAGTGGCAGGCGGTGAAGGACGCCGCCGCTCTCGCGACGAAACAGGCCGCCCACTCCGTCTTCGGCGAGTTCTTCCTCATCGCGGCAATCATCATCGCGGTGGCTGTGATACCCGCCGTCTTCTTCTACAAGCACAAGGGCCGAGGAACCGGCCGCATCCCGTTCCTGCCTCATTGACGAGCGACGAAGCAGACCGAGCCGTCCGCCGGCTTCGGTACAATCTACTCAGCGCACTCAGCGCAACGACCTGACATGAGGATGCATTGAACAACGATCAACTGGACCTGGGAGCACCAATGGAGACAGGCGGCCCCTCCGGTGAGCCGGCTGTGCGCGTCGCCGTGGCCGATCTCAAGCCGGGAACGACCATCGATGGTGTCTATCTGCTTGCCGGTAAGGAGACCCGCACTACGAAGGCGGGCAAACCGTTCTTCAAGCTGAAGCTGAGCGATCGCACCGGCACGGTGGACTGCACCGTCTGGGAGACGGAACTCATGCCCGCTACTCTCCAGGTCGGTGAACTGGCGGCCGTGTGCGCCCGGGTCACCGAGTACCTGGGTAAGCCACAGATGGAGGCTTCGAAGATCGCCGCGGCTCCCGCCGGGGCCGCCCAAGCCCGCGACTTCCTGCCCACCACCTACCGCGATGTGGAGGAGCTGAAAGGCTTTCTCCAGTTCCATATCGGCTCGGTCTCCGACCGTGACTACGCTGCTCTTCTCAAGGCCATCTTCGGCGACCGCGACTTCTACGAGGCTTTCACAGCTGCGCCGGCTGCCAAGGTCTACCATCACGCCTACCTGGGAGGTCTGATGGAGCACACAGTGGCAGTGGCCGAGATGTGCGACTTCGTCGCCCAGCAGTACGGCCGTGTGGACCGGGGGCTTCTTCTCACCGCCGCCCTTCTGCACGATGTCGGCAAGACTCAGGAGCTCGCCTTCGAGACCACCATCGATTTCACCGACGCGGGCCGGTTTCTCGGCCACGTGATCCAGGGAGTCACGCTGGTCTCAGAGAAGGCGAAAAGGTTGCCTTCGTTTCCCGAGGCCAAGCTGCAGCAGCTGCTCCACTGCATCGTGAGCCATCACGGCGAGTTGGAGTGGGGATCGCCCAAGCGCCCAAAGACGATCGAGGCCCTGATCCTGCATCACATTGACAACCTCGACGCGAAGGTCAAGGGATTCCTGGAGATTGTCGAGGGGTCTCGAGACGCACCGTGGACAGATCTGCGCAATCTGTTCCGGCGGCCGCTTCACGTGCCCCGCGCGGCACACCAGGAGGAGGACTTCCTACCCCCCGGGGAGGACGACTCCGCAGGCTGCCGCTAGGCTGCTGACAAGGACGTCTCGCCGCGAGAACGCGATGGGCACGCGCCAGACAAGGACGCAAGGAGCGCTGATAGGCCGCAACCGCGGTGCGCTCTATTTGCGCGACTGAGAACGACGTATGGCGCCGCCCAGTGCGTTCTGGCGGCCGGGGCTTCGTTGTTCAGCAGCCACCTAGTCTTCCTGCTCGCGCAGGCTGCTCTCGATGCTTTCGTTGACTTCGCTGTCGACAGCCGGGACGATCTTCGGCCTCTTTCCGGCCTCCTCCGTGTCGCGCCCCAGGAGTGCCGATTCGCCGGTCATCATGGCGTCGAAGGCCTTTGCCTTCAGCCGGCTGCGGGTCATCTCAATGCGGCTCTTCATGGAATCGTAGTCGACGGGCTCTTCCAAGCCCATCTCGACGTCGATGCCGCCTTCTGCGACGGGAGCAAGCGATTCGGCCACCTCAGCCAGGGTGGGCTCGGCGGCCGCAGCTTCTTGATCCACCCTGGGCATCGCGGGGGCGATGGTCCAGTCATCGTCAACAGGCTCGCTCTGGCTGGTCGACACGAACGGCTGCTCGAGTTCCTGACGTATGCGGCGACGGGTCTCTTCGATCCGGGCTTTGAGGTCGTCCACCGGTACGGCCTCCGCTTCGGGCGCAGCTTCGGCCACCGGCGCAGGCTCGACCAGCGGGGCAGGCTCGGAGAAGAACGCTTCTTCGGCTTCTGCGACCTCTTCGACCGGAGCCTCAGCGGCCGGCGACTCTGGTTCTAGAGTCTCCGGTCCCAGGCCTTCGACCGCCTCTGGTTCGGAGACAGGCAATTCAACCACCGGGACATCGATGATAGGGGGCTCGTAGAAGACCTCCACTCGTGGGGACTCGGTCTCCAGCACTTCAGCCACCGGGGGCGCTGCCTCCAGCGCCTCGGTTTCGAGCGTCTCGGTCTCCAGTGTCTCCGCCAGCGGTGCTTCGGCCACAGGGCTCTCGAAGAAACCCGCCTCATCGGTGGGCGCTTCGAAAGAGACCTCCTCAAGAGCGGGTGCCTCGACACCCTGCGCCTCGTCGACGAGCGCCTCGTCGACGAGCGTCTCGACTTCCTGCGCCTCGTCCACCGGGGTCTCGACGACGGGGGCCTCAAAGAACGACTCTACCGACGTGGGGGTCTCGGCCACCGGCAGCCCCGTGGCCGGCGCTTCGGCCACAGGGCTTTCGAAGAAGCCTGCGTCGAAGGCGGGGGCCTCCGGCTCGACCAGCTCAGCCTCTGGAGCAGCCGTCCGTTCGACCTCGACCGCTGTATCCTCGACGGCGACAGCCGGCTCCTCGATCTCCGACTCAGACCAGACGACCGGAGGCGGCCCTTCTCTGTGTTCGACCGGTGGCCGCTCCACCTCGGCAGCCTGGTAGGGCTCGAACTCTTCGGGGGCGACGGGCAAGACCTGCTCGAGTGTGTCTTCCTCGACGGCCAGAGCGGCGGGTGGCTCCCATCCCGCGCCAGGCAACGGTTCCTCGAGGAATTCGCCGGTCAATATCACCTCGGCCTCGGGGGCCTCGGCGACGGGCTCTTCTGCTGGGGGAGCCTCGACGACGGGCTCCTCGACCTCGAGCGCCTCAGGGACCGCTGTCTCCACCTCCAGGGCCTCAGGGGACGGTGTCTCCGCCTCGGGAATCTCGACCGCCGGGGCCTCCACGACCGGAGCCTCGGCCTCAACCAGAGGCGTCTCGACCGGCGGTGAGTAGGCGGGGGTCGGTCTGGGTATCGGCTCCCATTCCGGCACACGCGGGGCTTCGACCACGGGCGCTTCCACGACCGAGGTCTCGGCGACGAGCGCCTCCGCCGGCACGAGCGGAGACGTGGAGGGGATGACCGGCTCTCTCCGCGCCGACGGCAGCCGCACATCCCTCAGGGCCTTCTGAACGCTCTTCTGGGAGAGGAGGTATCCCAGGGCCGCCCCCAACACGCCCCCAAGAAGGAATCTATCCGTACTATCCATCGCGATTCCCCTCCGTGAGACCTTTCTATCTCGGCTGATTCAGGCTGAACAGTCCCATTCTACCCCTATCGCCGACCGCGAGACCCGTGGCCGTGCTTTGAGTCCCCAAGGACGGCCCATGTCTCTCTTGTATCGGCTCCTGGCGCGGAATCTTGACGCGTCCCACCCTACACGGAGCCCTGATCCCGTCGACGCAACTCCCTCATCCTCTGAAGGAATTCGCGGATACGAGCCTCCTCACCTTCGCCGGTCGGTCGATAGAACTCGCGATGCCAAAGACTCTCGGGCAGGTGGCGCTGAGATATGTAGCCTCCGCTGTCGTGGGGGTACTCGTATCCGACCCCGTGCCCGAGACTCTTCGCCCCGGAGTAACCTGTGCTGCGGAGAGAGACCGGGGGCGCCAGGGCCCCATGCTCCTCGATCTCTCCGAGGGCCTCCTGCAGTCCGAGATATGAGGCGTTGGATTTAGGGGCACAGCTCAGATACGTCACCCCTTGGGCAAGGTTGAGGCGGCACTCGGGCAGGCCTACGAACTCCACCGCGCGGGACACGGCCACGGCCACCTCCAGCGCCCGCGGATCGGCGTTGCCGATGTCCTCGGAGGCGAAGATGACCATACGGCGGGCGATGAACTTCGGGTCTTCACCGCCCGTCAGCATCACGGCCAGATAGTAGAGGGCAGCGTCCGGGTCGGAGCCGCGAAGGCTCTTGATGAAGGCTGAGATGACGTCGTGGTGGGCGTCGGCTCCCTTGTCGTACAGCACCAGCTTGCGCTGAGCCGCTTCCTGGACCGTGGCCTCGTCCAGTCGCGCGAGCCCCCTCGACGAGGCCAGAACGAGCGAGCGCTCAAGGATCGTGAACGCGCGTCGCGCGTCCCCCAGACTGGCGTCGGCGATCAGATCAAGCGCCTCCTCCCCTACATCCACCCTGCCGCCACCCGGAGCTGACCGGTGCTCCGCGCCGGCCAGAGCACGGTCCAGAAGACGGTGGATACCGTCTCGCGACAGAGGATGGAACTCGTACAGCTCACAGCGAGAGATGAGGGCGGGGATCACTTCGAAGTACGGGTTCTCGGTGGAGGCGCCGACCAGAGTCACTATCCCGTCTTCCACGGCATGCAGGAGGGCGTCCTGCTGCGCCTTCGAGAAACGGTGTATCTCGTCGATGAAGAGCACCGTGCGACGGCCGGCCTGGGCGCGACGGTGCCGCGCCTGCTCGATGACCTTACGTACTTCGGCCACTCCCGAACTGACGGCGGAGAGCTCCTCGTACACAGAGCCGGTCTCGGACGCCACGAGACGAGCCACCGTGGTCTTGCCGGTGCCTGGGGGGCCGAAGAAGACCATCGAGCCGACCGTCCCGGTATCGATGGCCACTCGGAGGGCGGCCCCCTCACCGAGCAGATGTTCCTGGCCGACAACATCCTCAAGGCGTCTCGGCCGCATGCGCGCGGCGAGTGGAGCGTGCTGGGAGAGATCCGCCCGCAGACCATCGCTGAAGAGGTCGTCATCCGCCATGACCGGATTCTAGCAGCATGGCCGGATGGGAGCAGCGCTGACGGACCGCACCCCATTTGGCTAGAATGTCACCAAAAGCTCCGGTGGGGGATGAGCGTGCCACGCAAGGTGCTAGTACTGAACTCTACCTACGAGCCGGTGAACGTCTGCTCGACACGCCGCGCCGTCGTCCTCCTGCTCAAAGGCAAGGCGGAGATGGTGGAGACCAACGGAGGGGTTCTGCGATCGGAGAGGGCCAGCGTTCGTGTGCCCCTGGTCATCCGGCTGAGCAGCTACGTGAAGCTTCCCCGCGCCGAGAGCAGGCGTCTGTCGCGCCGGGCGGTGCTCGCCAGGGACGGGTATCGCTGCCAGTACTGCGGCAGCACCCAACACCTCACCGTCGACCATATCGTCCCTCGAAGCCGGGGCGGGACGACATCCTGGGAGAACGTGATCACGTCTTGCGCCCCGTGCAACGTGCGCAAGGGAGCGTGCCTGCCATCGGAGGTGGGTATGTCGGTGTCGCGGAGACCTCGCCCCCCGTTGCCCGGTGACTACGTATTCGCTTCACAGCGGGTGGTGCCGGACGCTTGGTTACCCTACCTGGAGTTCGCTACCGCGTAGCGCCCCATCTTCAGGTACTTCTCGTACCTCGAGCGGAGCCTTTCCGCAGGGTCCATCTGCTCCAACTCCCCCAGAGTCAGCTGCACCTCCCGCATGACCCTCTTGGCGGTGGCCCGGTGATCGGCATGCGCACCGCCGGGAGGCTCGGGGATCACCGCGTCGATGAGGCCGATCTCGAGCAGGTCACCCGCCACAAGGCGCAGCGCGGCCGCGGCTCGGGGCGCCTCGGCGGCGTCACGCCACACCAGAGCGGCGCAACCCTCAGGCGAGATCACCGAGAAGATGGAGTTCTCCAGCATCAGAACCCGGTCGGCGACGGCCATTGCCAGAGCGCCCCCCGACCCGCCTTCACCGATGATGACGGTCACGGTAGGGACCTCCAGGTTGGCGAAGAGCTCGATGCTCCGGGCGATGGCCCCCGCCTGGCCCCCTTCTTCAGCGTCCTTGCCGGGATACGCCCCTGAGGTATCGACCAGGGTCACCACCGGGAGGCCGAACTTCTCGCCCAGACGGGCGAGCCTCATGGCCTTGCGGTAGCCCTCGGGCCTGGCCATGCCGAAGCTGTGCTCCTGGCGCTCCGCCAGCGTATGCCCTTTCTGGTGCCCGATCAGGACGATGCCGTCCTTGCCCAGAGTGGCGAGGCCACCGATGACGGCCCTGTCGTCACCGTGGAGCCGGTCACCCCTCAGCTCGAGGAAATCCGGGAGCTCCTGCGCGATGTAGTCGAGCGTCTGCGGCCGGTCCTGATGTCGCGCCAGCTGGACGGCCTGCCATGCGGCCTCAGGACCGCGGCGCTCAGCCACGAGTACCGCCCCCCATCAGGAAGCCGATGATCTGCGCGAGCTTGTCCTTCATCTCCCGCCGGTCGACGACCATGTCGACCTGGCCGTGGGTGAGTTGCGACTCCGACGACCCGAAGCCGGGTGGCAGCTTCTCCCGGGTCGTCTGCTCGATGATGCGGGGGCCCGAGAAACTCATGAGTGCGCCCGGCTCGGCAAGGATGATGTCGGCCACGGTCGCAAAGCTGGCGAAGACCCCGCCGGTGGTCGGATGTGTGAGTATAGTGATATACGGGAGCCGGGCCTTGCCGACCAGTTGCGCCGCGACCACCGTCTTGGCCATCTGCATGAGGGAGAACAGCGCTTCCTGCATCCGCGCCCCGCCCGAGGCTGCGACGATCACCATGGGTCTACGCTCCTCCACGGCGGTCTGGGCCAGCCTGTAGAAGCGCTCACCGACCACCGACCCCATCGATCCGCCCAAGAACTGGAAATCGAGAACTCCCAGCGCCGTCGGGCACCCCGAGACATCGCATCGCGCGGCCAAGAAAGCTTCGCTCAGACCCGTCTGCATCTGCGCTTTCGACAGGCGCTCCGGGTAGGGTTGCAGGTCGACGAACTCGAGGGGGTCGACCGCGCGGACCTCCTCGCCCACGAAGCTCACGCTGCCCTTGTCGGCCAGCAGGGCGATCCGCTCGTGCGAGGGCAGCGGGTAGTGATAGGAGCAGTGAGGGCATACGCGCAGATTCCGCTCCAGCTCGCCCTTCTCTAGTGACGCGCCGCACTTCTTGCACTGCTCGCCCGCGCCCTCCGGCGCGGGCGGCGGTTCTCTCCGGGGAACCTGTATGGTGACGTACTTAGCCATCCCACCTGCGGAACACGATGGCGGCGTTGTGCCCGCCGAAGCCGAAGCTGTTCGACATGGCCACCTCGACCGCCGCCTCCCGAGCCACGTTGGGAACGTAGTCGAGGTCACAGTCCGGGTCCGGTTCTTCAAGGTTGATGGTGGGTGACACCTTGCCCGCCTCCATGCAGAGGACGGTGGCCGCGGCCTCCAGACCGCCTGCCGCCCCCAGGCAGTGGCCGAACATGCTCTTGTTGGAGCTCACCATCACCTTGTATGCATGATTCCCGAGAGACGACTTGATGGCTTTGGTCTCCATGACGTCGCCGAGCGGGGTGGACGTGCCGTGCGCGTTCACGTAGCCGACCTCGGAGGGGTCGATGTCCGCGTCGCGCAGGGCCCTGGTCATAGCCAAGCCCGCCGGTTCGCCGGTCTCGTCGGGCTCGGTGAGGTGGAAGGCGTCCGCCGTCATGCCGTAGCCCACCATCTCGGCGTAGATGTGAGCTCCCCGTTTGACAGCGTGCTCCATCTCCTCGAGCACCAGCACACCGGAGCCTTCGCCCATCACGAACCCGTCGCGACCCATACTGAACGGGCGGCTGGCCGTCTCAGGCTCGTCGTTTCGCGCGGAGATGGCCCGGCAGGCTGCGAACGCCGCCATGCCCACCTGGTTGACGGCCGCTTCGGCGCCGCCGGCGAACATAGCCGTCGCATCTCCCCGCCGGATGAGCGAGAAGGCGTCGCCGAGGGCCATGGTCCCGGCTGCGCAGGCAGTGCAGGTGGCGTTGACCGGGCCCTTGAGTCCCAGAAGGATGGAGCTGCAGGCCGATGCCATGTTGGGGATCATCATGGGGATGAAGAAGGGGCTGACTCGAGCCGGCCCCTTCTCCAGAAGGACGCCGATCTGATCGTAGAACGTGTAGAGACCGCCCACCCCGGACCCGATCAACGCGCCCACGGCATAGGGGTCTTCATCCACCGGATACGCGGAGTCTTCCAGTGCCATGGTGGCCGCCGAGGTCCCGTACTGAGCATACAGGTCCATGCGCCTGGCCCACTTCCTATCGATGAACGACGATGGGTCGAAGCCGCAGATCTCGGCGGCTATCTTGACTGGGAAGTCCGCTGTGTCGAAACGCTCGATGAGCTTCACACCGGAGCGACCTGCCAGAAGCGAGTCAAGGAACGGCTCTTTCCCGGTGCCGACGGGCGACACGACACCCACTCCGGTGACAACGACCCGCTTGAGTTCGATGGTCCTCGAAACAGCGCTCATGTCTGTCACCTCCCCTTTGCTCTATATGCCCAGCCCGCCGTCTACGGGCAATACGGCACCGGTAATATACGAGGCCGAGTCACCGGCCAGAAAGGCCACGGCGTCTGCCACTGCCGCAGGGCTGCCGATGTGGCCGAACGGGATCTGCTGGACGATCGCGTTGCGCGCCGTTTCGGGCAACGCCGCCGTCATCTCGGTCTCGATGTAGCCGGGCGCGATAGCGTTCACCCGGATGTTTCGCGAGGCCACCTCCCTGGCCAGCGATTTTGTCAGGCCGATCAGGCCGGCCTTGGCGGCCGAGTAGTTCGTCTGGGCCGCGTTGCCGCGGCGGCCGACCACGCTGGAGATGCTCACGATGGATCCCCGGCGGCGCTTGATCATGCCGCGCATGACCGCCTTGCTCATCAGAAAGGCGCCCTTGAGATTCACCGCGAGCACGGCGTCCCAGTCGCCTTCATCCATCACGACGAGTAGGTTGTCCCGAGTGATCCCCGCGTTGTTCACAAGGATATCCACCGGCCCCAGCGCGTCCTCGATGTCCGCGACGGCCGCCCGGACTTCGGCTTCTTTGGAGATGTCGGCCTTGATGAAGGTGGTGGCCCGTCCTGTCGCCTGTTCGATGTCCAGCGCCGTGTCCACGCCGTTGTCGGTGAGGTCGACGATGGCCACCTTCGCTCCGTCCTGGGCCAGACGCAGGGCGATGGCCCGCCCTATCCCCCGAGCCCCGCCGGTGACCAACGCCACCCGGCCTTCCAAGGACCTTTCCCCATCGTTCATGTCTGACCCCCAGCCCTCTCGAGCGCCTTTTCCAGTGCTTCGCCATCGCCGGTGGACGCCACCGGCAGGTCGCGGGCGATCCGCTTCGTGAGACCGGTCAGCACGTTGCCGGGACCGACCTCGAGTGCCTCATCCGGCGCATCCGCGCCGCCCAGAAGGGCTTCCACACTCTGCGCGAACCGGACCGGTGACATGAGCTGCCGGGCCAGCATCGCGGCCAGCTCGTCCGGTCCCGGGTAGCACAGTTCGGTCGTGGAGAAGAACCGGCGTGGGCCTTCGACAAACCGGGCCTCGCCAAGCGCCTGCGCCAACGCCTCCGCCGCGCCGGCCATCAAGGGGGTGTGGAAGGCGCCGGACACGGGCAAGGCCAACACCCTCTTCGCGCCTTTCTGCTGAGCCTCCTCACCCGCAGCGCGCACCGCCTCCACCGTTCCCGAGATCACGACCTGGCCCGGGGAGTTGTAGTTGGCCACCCACACGTCGGCGATCCGCGAGCAGATCTCCTCGATGGTCTCGTTCTCCAAGCCGATGACGGCCGCCATCGCACCACCCCGTTCCTCGGCGCAGGCCTGCATGCCCCGGCCTCTCACGTCGACCACGCGGAGCGCATCGGCGAAAGTCATATGGCCGCCGGCGACCAGGGCGGAGTACTCACCAAGGGAGTGCCCGGCGGCGACCGCGAAGGTGGCACCTGCCGACTCCATGACCCTCCACACGGCGACACTGCAGGTGAGGATGCTGAGCTGCGTGCGGTCTGTGCGAGTGAGCTCCTCCATCGATCCGTGGCGGCACAGATCACCCACGTCCCAACCCAGCACCTCGCTCGCCTCTCGGAAGACCTCGCGGGCGACGGCGAATTGCCAAAGGTGCTCCGCCATGCCGGGCGCCTGGCTCCCCTGGCCGGGGCACAGCACGAGTAGTCCGCCCATCTCACTCCCTCCCGGTGGTCACGGCGCTTGAGCCGCCCCACTCAATCAAGCACGCGCCCCAAGTGAGTCCCGCGCCGAAGCCTACCAGTAGCACGTGGTCGCCGGCCTTCAACCGGCCCTCCGCCCGCGCGTCGCGTAAGCAGAGCGGGATGGAGGCGCACGACGTGTTCCCATATATGTGTACGTTGGTGTAAACCTTGTGGCCGGGGATACCCAGTTTCGCCGCTGCCGAGTCGATGATACGCAGGTTCGCTTGATGAGGCACGAAGAGATCGACGTCGTCGACATCGAGCCCACAACGCTCCAGGACTCGGCCGGCCGATTCGGCGACCACCCGCGTCGCGAACTTGAACACCTCTTTTCCGTTCATCTTTATGAAATGCTGCCGTTTCTCCACGGTGGAGCACGACGCGGGCAGGCGAGAGCCACCCGCCGGGACCGTGAGGAACTCCTCCCCCGACCCATCGTTGCCAAGATCGAAGCCCAGGATCCTGCCGCCCGCCCCGTCGCCCGGGGAGACCACGACAGCCCCCGCCCCGTCCCCGAAAAGCACCGCAGTGGCGCGGTCTTCCCAGTCGGTGATGCGGGAGAGGGCCTCGGCCCCCACCACCAAGACGTGCTCGTGAAGGCCGCTCGCCACCGCGGCGGCGGCCATGGCCAGCGCGTAGATGAAACCGGTGCAGCCTGCCGACAGATCGCAGGCGCCCGCACTCCCGCAGCCGCACTCCAGGGCGACGCGCGAAGCCGTCGCCGGCATGATGCGGTCGGGCGAGATGGTCGCCGTGATCACCAGGCCGATGCACAGAGGGTCGATCCCCGCATCGGAGAGAGCCTTTCGCCCCGCGATGATGCCCAGGTCGGACGAACTCGCGCCCTGTTCGACCACCCGCCGTTCGACGATGCCGGTGCGCTGCTTGATCCACTGGTCGGATGTATCCAACACCGCAGCCAGGTCGTCGTTGGTGACCACCTTCGCAGGCACGTGGGCGCCCAGGCCGCTTATGCTGACAGATCGCCCCATGAGGGAGACGGAGCCACTCGGAGGCATGGATTAGGGCTCAGCGATCGCGAAGGTCAGGGTGCCGCTGCAGACAAGATCGGGGCCCACAAAGGCCTGTCCCTCGCCCTTGCCTATCCTCCCACGGCGTTCCGTCAGGCGCGTTTCCAGCCGTAGAGTGTCCCCCGGGACCACCGGCCGACGGAAACGCACGTTGTCGGCCTTGGCGAAGAGGACGATCTTTCCCTGGAACTCCGACTCGGACAGAAGCGCGACCGCGCCTGTTTGAGCCAGGGCCTCCAGCTGC
The DNA here is from genome assembly GCA_964592075.1 of uncultured Gaiellales bacterium. Taxonomy (GTDB): domain Bacteria; phylum Actinomycetota; class Thermoleophilia; order RBG-16-64-13; family RBG-16-64-13; genus RBG-16-64-13. The sequence goes on along the minus strand of CAZQDY010000034.1, from coordinate 326 downwards.
AGTACGCCGGGGAACACCGGGTGTCCGGGAAAATGCCCGCGGAACACGTCTTCCCCAGCCATGAGGTCCTTCTCAGCAACCGCGTACTCGCCCGGCACCAACTCGGTCACTCGGTCGAGCAACAAGAATGGGTCTCTGTGCGGCAAGATCGCCTCGATGTCGGTTCTGTCAAGCATCTCTCCCCCCGCTCGGCAGCCTGACCGTGCGCCCGGCTTCAGGGTGCTAGTATTGTCCAGGATGACTCTGCCCTTTTCAAGGAAGCCCGCCCTCTCCGGGATCTAGTCGGCCGCAGATGCAGCTACAACTCTCCCTGAGAGTGGCCGACC
>CAZQDY010000033.1:0-30295 GCA_964592075.1 uncultured Gaiellales bacterium | reverse complement strand
GCGATAATGAGCGGTGACTGGAGTTCAGACGTGTGCTCTTCCGATCTGGCAACTCTGGAGCCATCTTCGCCCAGTTCCTGCATGGACTGGCCGAGGGTCTCCAGTCCAAGAAGGAAGCCGCCACCGGCGAGTTCGCCGCCGCCGTCGCCGGGGGCGTCGACTCGGCCTATCTGGCCGTCCAAGAACCGCGTGAGGGCACCATCCTGTCGGTCCTCAAGGCCTGGGGGAGGGAGTTGAGCGCTTGCGCTTCCAGTCTGCCCGACTTCCGCGACCTCATGGACCGGGCGCTGGAGGCCGCCCGCGTGGCTCTTGCCGCGACGCCCACGCAATTAGAGGTGCTGGCGCGCAACAAGGTGGTCGATGCGGGAGGCCAGGGGTTCGTCTACTTCCTGGAGGGGATGCTCGACCCATTCGGCAGGCGACGGAGCCCGGACCCCGAAGCCCTCGAGGCGTTGACCTTCCCTGCCGCTTACGAGGAGTTGACCGGCGTCTCAGGATCGAGCGCGGGCGGCTTCATGGCGAGCGGTCCCGGGCGCACCTTCGGTGCGCGGGAGGAAGAGATCGACGAACGGTTCAGGTACTGCACCGAGGCGCTGCTGCTTGGGGATGGCTTGGACCGTGAGGCGGTCCAGCAGGCGGTCGATGGATTGGGAGAGTCGCTGGTGGTCGCCGGCGGCGGTGCGCACATGCGCGTGCACCTGCATACCAACGCGCCGGCCGCCTTCCGGGGCTCCCTGGAAGCCCTGGGGACCGTGGAGGGCTTCAAGGTCGACGACATGGTCGCCCAGCAGGCGGCCGCCAAGGCGGCGGCCATCGCGCTCGTCACCGATTCCACCTTCGACCTGCCTGAAGCAGCGCAACTGCGCTACGGGACGGTGATGGTTCCGCTCACCGTGACCGTGGGAGGGAGGACCTACCTGGACCGCGTGGAGCTCAGTTCCACCGATTTCTACCGTATGGTGCGCAGGACGGACGAGCTGCCCCGCACCTCCCAGCCGAGCCGGGCCGACTTCCGGCGCGTGTACGAGGCGCTGCTGGAGGATCACGAAGCCATCGTCTCGATACATATCTCGGCGAGGGTCTCGGGCACCTGCCAGTCCGCGCTGGGGGCCGCCGCTGACGTGGACCCGTCGCGGATCAAGGTCATCGACGCTCATCATCTGTCTGTGGGCCTCGGCATGGTGGTCGAGGCGGCGGGAGAGGCCATACAGGACGGAGCGTCCTTCGAGGACGTGGTGGCCGCGGCCGAGACCGCCTCGCGGAGTACCAGAGTGTACGCCGCCACGCCCGACCTCAGCTTCGCGGTCAAGGGTGGACGTCTGAGCGCCAAGATCGCCTATCTCGCGGGCCTCGTGAAGCTGAAGCCCGTCATCCTGTTCGACGAGGAGGGCGCGCTCCACGCAGCGGGCGGCCAGTTCGGCTATCCCCGCACGATCAGGAGTGTGGCCCGGCGCGCCGCTGAGTTCGCCAAGGGCCACTCGGTCCGGCTGGCCATCACTCACGCCGACTCACCCGCCGCCGCGGCCTATCTGCTGCAAAGGCTGCGTAGGAGCTTCGGCCCCGACGAGGACATCCCCATGATGGAGTCCGGGGCCGTGCTGGCCAGCCACACCGGCCTGGGCGCCGTCGCGGTGGCGGTGAGGAAGCTGCCCGAGCAGCCTTCCACGCACGCGTAGCCGGCACACGGCTCGGTCGATACGTGGTATTTTTTCCCGGCGAACGGGCGGGAGGGTGGAGTCGGTCCACCGGTCGCCATGAGAGGCCGGCGCGAAAGCAAGGTGGAGCGCGCCGGCTCTGTGTGTATTAGGGGCAAGTCACGACCGCTCAGAAGAACGAGAGGAGACAGGATGGCGGCCGCGTTTGAGACGCTCACAAAACACAGCAGACTGCTGGCTTGGCTGACGGAGGTAGTCGAACTGTGCAGGCCGGACAACGTCTACACTTGCGACGGTTCTCCGGAGGAATATGAGTACATATGCGACGTGGCGGTCAAGCACGGCACCTTCACACGCCTGAACGACACCCTCAAGCCTAACTGCTTCCTGGCCAGGTCGCACCCCAGCGACGTAGCCAGGGTGGAAGACAGGACCTTCATCTGCACGGACGATCGGATCGAGGCCGGACCCACCAACAACTGGGCGCCGGCGCGGGAGATGAAGAGGAAGCTGTGCGCCATCTACGATGGCTGCATGGAAGGCCGGACCATGTACATCATCCCGTTCTCCATGGGGCCGGTCGGCTCGCCTTTCTCCAAGATCGGCATCGAAGTGACCGATTCCGCGTACGTGGTCGCGAACATGACCATCATGACCAGGGTGGGGACCAAGGTGCTCGAGGCTCTCGGCACCGACGGGGAGTTCATCCCTTGCCTGCATTCGGTCGGCGCGCCTCTCAAGCCCTTCCAGGGCGACGTCCCCTGGCCGTGTGAGCGCGATCCCAACCACAAGTACATCGCCCACTTCCCCGACGACCCCTCCATCTGGTCCTACGGCTCGGGCTACGGCGGCAACGCACTCCTGGGCAAGAAGTGCCTGGCGCTTCGCATAGCCTCCGTCTTGGCCCGCAAGGAGGGCTGGCTGGCTGAGCATATGCTGATCCTGTGTCTCACCTCGCCGGAGGGCGAGAAGCGGTACATCGCAGGGGCCTTCCCCAGCGCGTGCGGCAAGACGAACCTGGCTATGATGCAGCCCACGCTGCCCGGCTGGAAGGTCACCTGTCTGGGCGACGACATCGCCTGGATGCGCATCGGCGAGGACGGCCGCCTGTATGCCATGAACCCCGAGACGGGCTTCTTCGGCGTCGCCCCTGGGACCTCGTACGATTCCAACCCCAACGCCATGGACACGTTCACGCGCAACAGCATCTTCACCAACGCCGGCCTCACCGACGACGGGGACATCTGGTGGGAAGACATGGGCGTGGCGGCTCCGGCCCACCTCATCGACTGGGAGGGCAACGACTGGACCCCTGATTCCGGGCGCAAGGCCGCCCACCCCAACGCACGGTTCACGGCTCCGGCCGAGCAGTGCCCGGTGATCGACCCCGACTGGGAGAACCCGGCCGGCGTACCCATCTCGGCCATCCTCTTCGGCGGACGGCGGGCGGGTACGGTCCCCTTGGTCTATGAGGCCTTCGACTGGGAGCACGGGGTGTTCATGGGCTCGGCGGCCGGTTCGGAGACCACCGCCGCGAACCTGAGCAAGACCGGCGTGCTGCGCCACGACCCCTTCGCCATGCTGCCCTTCTGTGGGTACAACATGGGCGACTACTTCGCACACTGGCTATCGCTACCCGAGCGCACCGACGCGCAGAAGCTGCCGCGCATCTTCTTCGTCAACTGGTTCCGAAAGGGCAAGGACGGCCACTTCCTCTGGCCCGGTTACGGGGAGAACAGCCGCGTGCTCAAGTGGATCTTCGAGCGCGTCCAAGGCGGCGGGCAGGCGGTCAAGACCCCCATCGGCAACCTGCCTGCGCCGGGCGCGCTCGACCTCTCCGGCCTGGAAGTCCCGGCCGCGGACATGGAGACCCTGCTCACGGTCGACGTCGAGGCGTGGAAGCACGAGGCCGCCAATCTGTCTGAGTACTACGAAGAGTTCGGGGACCGCCTGCCGGCGGCCCTCCGTAAGCAACTCAAGGCGCTGAACGAACGTCTCCAGGGGAGGTGACGCGTGAGCCCGCTCTTCACCGGACTCAACCCGCTGGCCGCCGAGCTGAACCAGTCCATCCGGCAGGAGGCGCCGGCGGTGTTCCGGGTGCTTTCTGAGCTCGGTAAGGCTCTCTACTTCCCCAAAGGGATCCTGACCCAGACGGCCGAGGCCAACGAGAAGGCGCACCGGTTCAACGCCACCATCGGCGAGGCGCGGGAAGCCAAGCATTCCATGGGATTGCCCTCCATCACCCGGCATCTGTGCGAGCTCAGCCCCGATCAGGCGCTGCCGTACGCCCCGTCTGCGGGACGGGCCGACCTTCGGAAGGCCTGGCAGGCTGAGATCAGGCAGAAGAACCCCTCCCTGGGCGACACGCCCGTGAGTCTGCCGGTCGTCACCAGCGGCATCACGCACGGACTGAGCACGGTGGCCGACATGTTCGTCGACGAGGGCGACCTGCTGTTCATGCCCGATCAGCTGTGGGGCAACTACCGCCTCGTCTTCGAAGTCAAGCGGGGTGCCCGCCCCGGCGTCTATCCGCTGCTTCGCCTGGGCGGAGGCTTCGACGTGGAGGGCTTCCGCAAGGTGGTGAAGGACCATGCGGCCGTGGGGAAGATGACGATCCTCTTCAACTTCCCCAACAACCCCACCGGCTACTCCATCACGCCCGCTGAGGCCGACGCCATCCGCGACATCCTCGTCGACGCGGCCGCGCGGGAGGAGTGCGATATAGTGGCCATCTGCGACGACGCCTACTTCGGGCTCTTCTACGACGACGAGGTCATGAAGGAGTCGCTCTTCACCCGGCTGGCGGACGCGCATCCCCGTCTGCTCGCCATCAAGCTCGACGGCGCCTCCAAGGAAGACTACGCCTGGGGCCTGCGCGTGGGGTTCATCACCTACGGCATCGCCGGTGGGGTGGGGGCTTACGAGGCCCTGGAGAAGAAGACCGGGGGTTGTATCCGCGGCACCATCAGCAACTCGCCCAACCTGTCGCAGTCTCTGATCCTGAAGGCCATGAGCGACCCGGCTTATCAAGCTGAGAAGGCCGAGAAGTACGCCATCCTCTCCGGCAGGGCCGCGAGGGCGCGGCAGGTGCTCGCAGAGCCGCGTTTCGCGGAAGCCTGGACCCCGTATCCGTTCAACTCCGGCTACTTCCTCTGCGTGCGCCTGAACGGCCTGGACGCCGAAGCATACCGGGTGCGCCTGCTGAGCGAGTACGGGGTGGGGGTGATCTCGAACGGAGCCACCGATATCCGCATAGCCATCTCGTGTGTCGAGGAAGGCGAGATTGCCGACCTGTTCGACATCATGCTGAATTGTGCGCTGGAGATGAAGAAGGGGTAGATCGGGATACGGGCGCAGTCCACGTCCGCTTCTATGCCGAGCTCGGCGACTTTCTCGCCCCTGGACAGAGGGGCCGCGAGTTCCAGCACGCCTGCCCTGCCGGCAACGCCGTCAAGGACCTGATCGAAGGGCTCGGGGTACCGCACACTGAGGTCGACCTGGTCCTGGTCAACGGGCGCCCCGTCGATTTCTCGCACAAGCTCCGCGACGGCGACCGGGTGAGCGTCTACCCGGTCTTCGAAGCTCTCGACATCTCCACCGTCACCGCGGTCCGTCCCGAGCCGCTGCGCATGGTCCGCTTCGCGGCCGACGTGCACCTGGGCAGGCTCGCGGGATACCTGCGCCTGGCGGGGTTCGACACGCTCTACCGCGACGACTGGAGCGACCAGGAGCTGGCGGCCATCGCGGTCCGCGAGCGGAGGATCCTCTTGACCCGCGACCGCGGCCTCCTCATGCGGGCGGTGGTCACTCACGGGCACCTGGTCCGCGTGACCCGGCCGCGCGCGCAGCTACGGGAGATACTGGACCACTTCGACCTCTGGCGGTCGCTCAGGCCGTTCAGCCGTTGCTCCGTCTGCAACGATCTGGTGGAGGAGGTCTCCAAGGCCGATGTGGAGGCCTGGCTGCCGCCGCGCACCGCGGCGCACTATGAGGAGTTCCGGCGCTGCCCGGGGTGCGGCCGCATCTATTGGCAGGGCGCGCACTACCGGTCGCTGTTGGAGTTGTTCTCTCCAGGGGGAGGGTCGTCGGAGCCGGATCAGCCGGTCTCTGGGGTGGCGGCGGGCCCGGGTTAGGCCGGCTCCTCCACGGCGGGAGCCGGGTGTCCGAACCTCCACCGGGCGAAGAGGGGGATGCCGATCAGAGCGAGGCAGCCCATCCCGGCGATGCCCCAGGAGGCGGCTTTGTCGGCGCCGGCCGCCTCAGCGAGGGGCCAGAGCGCCGCGCCCAGCCCCTGAGACACCCGCTGCACGGCGCCGAACAGCCCGAAGGCCAGCGCCTGGTAGTCCGAGCGGAAGGTCTGCGCGAACGCTCCCCGCACGGTGGGCACCAACGCTCCTGAGAAGAGGCCGTGGAAGCAGGCGCACAGGACCACCAGGGGAAGCGAGGCCACCAGGCTGAAGCAGAAGGAGTTGACGGCGAGCAGCGCCAATCCGACCAGGATGATGCGTTTGACCATGATGCCCTCAGGGCGCAGGTACGCGACTATGCCGGCGCCGATGGCCGAGGTGACCACCACGACGCCGACCGCCAGCAGCAGCCCCGTCCCCTCCAGGTCGGTGACCCTCTGCACGTACAGCGGCAGGTACAGCGTCAGCCCCATGATGGCCGAGTTGAGGGCGAAGTAACCAGCCAGGAACCACCCGGCCCGGTATTCTCGGGACGACTCTCTCCAAAGCTCCCTGATGCGATGGTGGAGGCGCCCCGGCGGGATGGCGACCTCGTCGGTCTTCTTCTGCCAGAGCCTTCTGGTGAAAACACTGGGAACGGCGCAGGCGATGAAGATGAGGGCCGCGGGGACGAGGGCGAAGCCGCGGCCGCTCACGCCCGGCACCAGCTGACCGCGGATGACCAGCTCCATGATGCCCACGCCCACGGCGCCGCCCAGGAAGCTGAGCGCGATGCCCAGCGACGACACGCTGACCACGTTGGTGTCTCCGGCGGCGTGCAGCATGGAGGCGTTGTAGATGAGGCTGGAAAGCTGAAAGAAATAGTTGGCCAGCATCGCCGTCACCAGTACCGTGGCCAGGGCCGGCGTGTCTTCCTGAGGCAGGAAAGGCAGCGCCACGAGCAACGCCGCCGCCACGAGTGCCGACGCCGTGAACCAGCGGCGCCGCGCGTGAGTCTCGTCGGCGTGGACGCCGATATAGGGCCCGCTGAGGCCGATGGCCCACGAGGAGCCCGCCGAGGCCAGGCCGAACACCCAGGCCGCGACGCCCAGGTCGGTGACTATCCAGATGGTGAGATAGAGCGGTATCGCGAACTCGACCGAGGTGTTGCCCAGGTCGTAGGCATACCAAGCCAAGCGGGCTCGCTTGCCCGCGGCCCGCTCGTCTCTCGCTGGGTCGGTATGCATTGCCGGGTAGTGTACTATGAGTGCTTCCCAAACGACGTCAGCGAGGTGGCATGGACGGCAGGGAGATAGAGGGGGTGGTCGGTCTGGATGCGCCGCCGCTGTACCGTGAGGTGCAGCGGTTCAAGCAGTGGTACTTCTATATCCCCATCCTCATCGTCACCGTGCTGGTGTGGTACCAGTTCATCCAGCAGATAGTCCTCAAGCACCCGCTGGGTGAGCAGCCCGTCCCCGATTGGGTGGCTTGGGCCCTCGGCCTCGTGTTCGGCATTGGTTTCCCGCTCTTCGCCGCGGTGGCGAGGATGATCACGGAGGTCCACCCGGGTGTCCTCAGGGTGAGGGTCTATCCCTTCAGGTGGGTCAAGATCCTCCTGTCCGACATCCGAGGCGCCGAGCCGCGCCAATACTCGGCGCTGCGGGAGTATGGGGGCTGGGGCATCCGGACCTCGCTGAAGAACGGGCGGGCCTACAACGCGTCGGGCAACCGGGGCATCCAACTGGTCATGAGCGATGGCAGGCGGGTGCTCATCGGCACGCAGCAGCCCGACCAGTTGATGGCCGCCCTGCTGACGGCGCGCGGAAGCGTGCGGAGCAAGAAGGTCAAGCGAGAACGGACCGGCGCCCGGGAGCGCACCGGCACCGGGGAGCGCACCGGAGCGTAGGAGCGTAGCGTGAGGTCGCCGTCGCCATGAGAATCGTTGTGGCGCTGGGGGGTAACGCGCTCCTCAAACGGGGGGAGCCGCTCACCGTGCAGAACCAGCGCGAGAACGTCAAGATCGCGGCCCGTGCGCTGGCCCCCCTCGCGCGCGAGCACAGTCTCGTCATCACTCACGGCAACGGCCCGCAGGTCGGCCTGCTCGCCCTGGAGGCCGCGGCCTACACGGGGGTGGAGCCCTACACCCTGGATGTGCTGGGGGCCGAATCGGAGGGGATGATCGGCTACATGATCGAGCAGGAGCTGGGCAACATCCTGCCCGAGGACGTTCCCTTTGCGACCATCCTCACGCAGGTGGAGGTGGATCCGGCCGACCCGGCCTTCCAGAACCCCGCCAAGCCCATCGGGCCGCAGTACCCGCGGGAGGAAGCGGAACGCCTCGCGCGCGAGCACGGCTGGGCGGTGGGGCCCGACAACGGCAGGTACCGCAGACTGGTGCCGTCGCCGAAGCCCAAACGGATATTCGAGATCAGGGTGGTGGAATGGCTTGTGGAGCGCGGGGTGATAGTGATCTGCACCGGAGGAGGGGGCATCCCCACCATGCTGACCCCGGACGGAGCGCTCGTAGGGGTGGAGGCCGTGATCGACAAGGACTACGCCGGAGGCCTGCTGGCGAAGTCGCTGCGGGCCGACGTCTTCCTGATGCTCACCGACGCCGAGGCGGTATGGGAGGATTGGGGCGCGCCGGATTCGCGCGCCATCCGCAAGGCGTCTCCCGGGGCGCTGGAGTCGCTCACGTTCGCCGCCGGATCGATGGGACCCAAGGTGGAAGCGGCCTGCGATTTCGTCAGGGTCACGGGCGGCCGGGCGGGCATCGGCGCATTGGAGGACGCTGCCGCCATCATCGAGGGTACCGCCGGCACACTGGTCTCGAACGATTTCGACGCCATGGAATACTGGCCGTCGCTGTTCTACCAGGGGTAGCCACGCTCCCCGTCAGGGACGCGGCTACTTCGATCCCCCTACGGTTCCACAGCCATGCCGGCCGGAAGCTCCCGCCAGTCCACGATCTGGTAGGTGCCTATGGTCGGGAAGTGAGGCGGCGGATTATGCAGCAGGAAGGGGTCGTACTGCGTGTCGGCATTGGCGAACCCGTGGTTGCCGCTCACCCGGAAGGGCGCCCCATTCGACGTGTTCGAGCCGTAGATGATCAGGTAGTCGCGGAGAGGGCCATCCATCTGAGCGGCCCGGGCGAACCTGGCCCCTTTCTGGGCGATCATGGCCGCGTCGATCTCCATGTCCACGTCGGACAGCGAACCAACGCCGCCCTTCCCAAGGGGAGCGTAGGCGGGTATCTCCACGTTCTTCTCGGCGATGAGGCCCACCGCCGCTTCCCCGTTCTTCTCCTTATAGGTGATATCGCCCACGACGTGCAGGCTGGTCTCGTCTCGATAGCCGACGGGATTCAGCTGGCCCGAGCAGGCGATGGTGATGCGTCCTTCGAGGTTGGTTCCCTCCACCCACACGTTGTCGTTGACGTAGATGACTCCCTCCGCCGGGTAGTCATACTCGCCCGCGCCGAGTCCGAAGGCGGCAAGACCGGTGGTGTCCAGGCTGAGCGATCCGCCCACTTTGTTGCCCTGGCCGGCCTTGCTCTCTGTCTCGCCTGTGACCAGGCGGATCTGGTATTTCTGGTTGGGTTTCAGCCATATGTACCAGCCTCGGGTGTCGCCGTGGGCGGGCGGCTTGCCCCAGCCGGTGCCGGTGGCAGTGGAATACGGCAGCTTGGTTGCGACATCAGTGGCGTATTCGTTGAGCTTGTTGAGGTCGCCGGTCAGGGCGGAGAAGTCGATCCATCCCACGTCCTCTTTCCAGTAGTCGCGCGAGGGGTGGCCGAGGGGGACATAGTGCGTATAGACGCCGGGGTTGGAGTTGGCGCACGTGATAAGGTCGTTGATATTCGTGGTCTCGACGCAGACGCCCTTGTTCGAGTGGGTCCTGCCCCACCACTTCCGGTCGGGGTCGTCGGGCGCCCCCGCGATCGTGAACACCTCGTTGGTGATCATGATGTACTCGCTGAAGGCCGGCCGGTTCAAGTGGGCGAAGACGGTACGGGACTGATCGACCGGCTGATGGGAGACGCCGGTGACCTTCACCTCGATACTGGAGCGAGAGGCCGTCGGAGGATCGACCTCCGTCGTGTACTCTCCCTTGATGGAGCCGTCGTGGGGATCGGTGTAGACGAAGGTCATCTTGTTCGGGTTGGCGGCCGGGGCGCCCGGGATGGCGAAGTCGTTGACCTCCGAACTGATACCTTCTATCACCATCCAGAGATACTGGTTGAGTCCGGCTTCGGCTATTGCCAACGACTGGGTGTACGCGCGGTCTCGCGTCACGTGCTGCTGGTTCCTTTGTACTTGGAGGAGCAGCGCTCCGCCTAGGAGCAGCAACACGGACATGACCAGCATGCCGATGATAAGGACATAGCCCTGGTCTCGTCCGGCAAGATGGTCGCGGACACGTTTCAAGAGCCCTCTGAGTGTCAGTCCCCTAGCTGCCACTGATGCCTCCATCGTATCGTTGCCTTATGAGCACCCGGGTCGAGAGTTCGACGCCCCCTTTTGCCAGTTCAGGCTTTTCGTTGACGGTCAACCGCAGGCCGATGGCCACCACGTCGCGGCGGAGAGCGTCCGTGCTGGCGTCCGGGATCTCCTCGAGTTCCCCCCTGTCCTCGTCATAGCCGTAGTAGCTGAAGATCGCGTCCTCGTCGTTTCTCACGCCGTCGAGCACGACCACGGCGTCGCTGTCGTATTCGTCCGGGTAGGTAGCCGGACTGTCTTCAGTATCGGGTTCCGCCTTCTGCATCCGCAGGGTCGCTCCGGAAAGGTAGTAGCGCACTCTCTCGGCCAGGTCGTCGCCATCGATGTCGACGAAGAAGACGCACTCGTGGGGATCGGCCAGCACGAGCGCATCTGAGGTCTTGGTCAAGTTCGACTCCGAGGAGCACGCCGCGCGGATGAAGCGGCTCATCTCGTACATGGCCGACCGGGCGGAGTCCTGGCTTTGGATGCGGGTCATCTGGTCGGCCGAGGAGCGGGAAATGCTGAGATAGAAGCTGAGCACGGCCACCGACACGATGCCCGCTATGAGCACCACCACGATCAGCTCCGTGAGCGTGAAGCCGCTCTCGCCTCTCAGCTTTCGTGTCTCCAGGTATCTCATGGGCGTGGTCACTATGGGCCGGGGGGCAGCTCGAGTTCGACGACACGCGTATCGCCGGGGTCGATGATCAGGCCTATCTGGCCCTCTCCCAAGGAAATGCCGGCATCGACGGGGTCGGGATCGACGCCGAGGGGGAGTCGCAGCGCCGGGCTGTGCGCGGTCGACGTCTGCACGATCAGAGGCTCCAGCCCTGTGGAGTACCGAAGCCCGGTCAGAGAGGCGTTGCCGTCGGCATCCGTGCTCATCAACTCGGTGAACGTCCAGGGTGGCACGGACAGCGTTCCCGTGACCATGAGCACCTCGCCCGCCACCGCCACGCCCGTGCCGTCGGTCAGATGGACTGTCAGGTTCGTCAGCAGATCGATGATCAGGCATACCTCGGTGAATGGAGTGCCCTTCTTGACCGGCCGGCCGGTGGGCGTCGCCGCGTCGTTATAGCCGGTCTTACTCGCGGTCACGAAGTAGCAGTCGCCCTTGTCGTCTTCGTCGAGTCCCGGCACCAGGAGGTGGCCCAGGTAATCCGTCCGGATGGCATACGTGTCTATGTTATAGAAGGGGTTGTCATTGGTGATCTTGAGGAAGGCGTCGGGCACCGGCTCGCCGGCCGTGTCGGTCACGGTGATGTCCAGAGTCCCACCCTCGGCTCCGCCGGCCACGATGGTGCTCAACTGCATGGACTCGAGCTCATCGCTGTCCAGCGCCTCAACGGTGACCGTCACGCTACGGTAGTTGCCGGGAGACGGTCCCGTGTCCGGGTAGGCGGGATCCTTCAGCAGGAGAATCTCCCGGGTGATCGCTACCGAGACCCCTTCGACGGTCTTCTCCTCGGAGTCCTTGAGCTCCCCGTGGGGGTTGCCGAGTTTGGTCCCGATGTTTAGATAGGGGAGGGCGCGGATGTCCTCGATCTCCTGGGTGGCGATCTGGTGGAGGAGAGAGCGGGTCTCGGAGTCCATGACCCGGTCGCCTGCGGAAGCGAAGAACTGGGCCATGCCGAGGAGGCAGATGGACAGGATCACAACGGCGACCAGCACCTCTATCAAGGTGAAGCCGTCGTCCCTCCTACGAATGTCGTCACTGTGCCCCATCGCTCTTGGCACCGTCTGCCTCCGAACGCGCCCCCGCTTTCTTGGGCAATGAGCACGCTGCTTACCCGCAGCGTGTGTATCTGCACTCTGAGTGCAAGCGGTATATCGGCAGAGATCGCCCAAAACTTTAGGCTTCTTCAGTAGGCTTCTTCCCGGGGTAGCGACGACGTCGCGGTCGCGTTGCGCGACACCTCCTCGCTTGCCGTGGCGGCTGTTGGCGGAAGGGCCGTGATGGGGGTCTTGGAACGGCGCAGGAGGTAGAATTCTGCTCGACGATGGAGCCGGCGGCTGAGGTCGCGGGCCGGCGGGGTGACCTAGACAGGAGTGCAGCATGAAGATCGCGCTTATCGGCCAGGCGGCCTTTGGAGAGAAGGTCCTCGAGGCGCTGCTCGCGGAGAAAGAAGAGGTGGTGGCGGTCTACATGCCGCCGGACCCGGCCCCGGGCAAGAGCAACACCTTCAGAGAGCTCGCGGAGGCGAACGGCATACCCGTTCGGCAGCCGGCCCGCTTGCGCGATCCCGAGGTCTTCGAAGACTACAAGCTGTTCCAGGCCGATCTCAACGTGATGGCCTTCGTCACCGACATCGTGCCGGCGACCATCCTCGATCATCCTCGCCTGGGGACCATCCAGTACCACCCGTCGCTGCTGCCGCGCCACCGGGGCGCCAGCGCCATCAACTGGGCCGTCATCAACGGCGAGTTCAAGACGGGTCTCTCCATTTTCTGGCCGGACGAAGGGCTGGACACCGGCCCCATCCTCCTGCAGAAGGAGGTCGCCATCGAGCCGGACGACACCCTGGGCACGGTGTATTTCGGCAAGCTGTTCCTGCTGGGAGTGGAGGCCATCGTGGAGTCGGTGCGCCTGGTCAAGGAGGGCACAGCCCCCAGGATCCCTCAGGATCTCGCGCAGGGCGAATACGAGCCCGTCTGCAAGCAGATGAGCATCGACTGGATGTACCCCGTGGGGGTCGTCTACAACGTCATCCGCGGGTGCAATCCGTCGCCGGGAGCCGCCACGACCTTCCAGGGGCAACAGGTCAAGATCTTCGATTGCGAGAGGCGCGCGGTGAGCGGCCCCGAGGCTCCCGGGACCGTGCTCGAGATCGCCGCTGACGGCTTTCTCGTCGCGGCCAGCGGAGGGAGCATCTTCGTGAAGCGGCTGCAGCCGGCCGGCGCAGCCAAAGTCGCCGCGGCGGAATTCGTCTCCTCGTCGGGGCTGAAGGTGGGCGACAGGCTGGGGTCGTAGGGATGGACTGGAACCCCGATCGCTACCTACTCTTCGGCGACGATCGGACACGTCCGGCCGTCGATCTTGTTGCACGTATCCAGGTGGATTCCCCCACGGCGGTCGTCGATCTGGGATGTGGCCCGGGCAACAGCACTGAGGCGCTGCGGCGACGTTGGCCGGGCGCGCGGGTGGCGGGCGTGGACAACTCGCCGGAGATGATCGAGGCGGCGCGCGCGGCTTGTCCGGATGGTGAGTGGCTCCTCTGCAGTGTCGAGCGGTGGGCGCCGGTGAACCGTTGCGATGTGATCTTCTCCAACGCGGCCCTGCAATGGGTTCCGGATCACGGACCTCTGGTGGAGCGGCTCCTCGGCTGCGTCGCCGCCGGCGGAGCTCTGGCCTTCCAGATCCCTAGTGCGCACTACTCCCTGGTGCGCGCTCTCATCCACGAGGTAGCCCAAGACCATGCCTGGGCGGCGCGGATGGTCGGCCCGCTCAAGCTCCTCACCATGGAATCTCCAGGTTTCTACTACGACCACCTGGCTCCGCTGACGCGGTCGCTGGATATCTGGGAGACGGAGTACCAGCACGTTCTGGAGTCTCACCAAGCCATCGTCGACTGGATCTCGAGCACCGGCCTGCGGCCGTTCCTGCAGGCCCTCGACACTGAAGAAGAACGGGACGAGTTCTTGGCCCGGCTACTGGCGCGGGTGAAGGAGTCCTATGAGGTCCGCGTCGACGGCAAGGTGCTCTATCCCTTCAGGAGGACGTTCGTCGTGGCGTACGCGTAGGCGTTGTCTTCGCGGTGCCCACGGTTGTGTAGACTGATTCCCGCGGGGCCACGGGCCTGTGGCCGATCCAACGGAGGGGCCGTGACGCGTCAAGACCATGAACCGCCCGCCGCGATCGAGCGTTGGGGCTGGCGCTACCATCACATCGGCACCCCTACCCGGCAGCAGAGGGAGGGCGAGCAGTACCTCCCCGAGTTCAAGCTCTACCACTCCGGGTTCCCGGAGAGCCCCTACGGCCTGGAGTGGATGCGCTACGAAGGCGACGGCCCGGTCCATGAGCTTGTCAGAGCCGTGCCTCATGTCGCGTTCGAGGTCGACGATCTCGACGAGGCGCTGGAGGGGAAGGAGGTCCTGTCTCCGCCGAGTGTGCCGTCCGCCGGCGTGAGGACCGCGATGATCGTGGAGAACGGGTGCCCGATCGAACTCATCGAATTCCACAAGGAAGGCCGAGCCGGTTGAGCCGTCGCATGCTCTATACGGCGGTGGCGGTGGTGATCGTGGTCGGCGTGGCGACCGGTGTGCTCTACGGGGGGCTGAAGAGCACCATCCCCGACCCGATCCCGGCTTCGGGCGGGGAACCCCTCACCATCTCGAGCGTGGGATCCGTGCCCTACTACCTGCAGACCGATCCGGCCTGGGCGGGCCTTGAGCTCGGCGGGAGCGACGAGAAGATGGCGAACGCAGGATGTACGGTCTGCTGCGTCGCCATGGGCCTTTCGGCCCTGGGGTACCTGGTCGACCCGGGTGAGCTCTGCCGCGAGCTCGGCGCCCTGGATGGCTTCAACAACGCCGGCCAGGTGGTCTGGAGTGCGGTTGCCGAGGCCACGGACGGGGAGATCGCCATCGGGTTCCCCGATCTTACTCACGAGACCATCGATGTCGAGCTGGCGGAGAGGCGGCCCGTGATAGCCAAGATCATGCTCTCCGAGAGCGTTGCCCATTGGGTGCTCATCGTGGGGAAGGAGGGGCGCGAGTACCGCGTCATGGACCCGCTCGAACGGGGTAAGGTGGTCTTGGGCCTATCAGAGAGATCCAAGGCTGTCGAGGCGATTAGGGTGTTCGTCCTGGAGTAGGCTTTGCCTGCACAAAGTGCGCGGTCCAAGGGGGAGTGGGATGCGAATCGCGATCGCTTCAGATCACGCGGGTTTCAGCTACAAGGCGCTCATCATCGAGCACCTGGCGGGTCTTGGGCACGAGACCGTGGACTTCGGCACCCATTCGGCCGCTCCCGTCGACTATCCCGTCTACGTGCATCCGGCGGCGTCCGCGGTCGCGGGCGGTGACTGCGAGCGGGGGATCGTGCTGGGTGGCTCGGGCAACGGTGAGGCGATGGCGGCCAACCGGCACCTCGGTGTTCGTTGCGCCCTCTGCTGGAGCGAGGAGTCGGCTCGTCTGGCCAGGGCCCACAACGACGCGAATATGATCTCGCTCGGGGAGCGCATGATCTCGGACGACCTTGCGCTGCGGATCGTAGACGCATGGCTGACCACCCCGTTTGAGGGCGGGCGCCACGTCCGCAGGATAGAGGCCATCGACCAGTCCGGCCGTGTGCCGGCCTTGGTGGGGGCCGCCGGGCCTGCCTCTGAGCACGCCGAGAAGCTCATGCTGTACGGGCAGTTCGCCGGCTCGTGGGACATCGAATGCACCTGGTACGAACCGGAGGGGAGCACCCGGATCGCCTCCGGCGAATGGCATTTTGGCTGGATCCTCGGCGGCCGGGGTGTCCAGGATGTGCTCTTCCCGTCGGGCGCCGCCCGCGATCACTACGGCACCACGATGAGGGGCTATGACGCCGCCACCGACACCTGGCATATCTGCTGGATGCAGCCCTGGGGCGGCGAGTTTGTCCACCTGGTCGGCCGGGCTGTGGGAGATCGGATCGTGCAGGAGGTGGAGGAGCCGGACGCCGGCAGGCTGGAGCGCTGGAGCTTCACCGAGATCACACCGCGCTCTTTCATCTGGCTGGGGGAGGTGTCGTTTGACGGCGGCTTGAGTTGGTTCGTGGAGCAGGAGATGCACGCCCAGCGGAGGAACCCGTGAGCGGCGAGCGGATAGCCGTCTCTCCGGCGTCCGACGCCGACCGCGAGTTCTCCTATCAGGTGAAGAAGATTGCGGAAGGCGACCTGGTGCGCCGGTGGTTCGGGTGGGACGAAACAGTCCAGCGGGGCTTCTTCGCCCGAGAATGGAGTGAGCGGCGGCCAAGCGTAGTATGGTTCGAGGACGTCCGTGTCGGTACAGTGGACGTGAGGCACCGCGAGGGCGTCATGGAGATCGGGCAGTTCTTCATCCTCCCCGAGTACCAGAACAGGGGAATCGGGTCGACGGTACTGAAAGAGGCGCTACAGAGGGCCGACGCGCAGGGCCTGGTCGCGAGGCTGGCATTCCTCAACGGCAATCGCGTGGAGTCTCTGTATAGGCGGAACGGGTTCGGACTGGTGCACCGGACAGAGACGCACAGCTACATGGAGAGACAGCCTGAGCGAAGGGAGGAGGCGTGACCGAGGAACCGGACGTGTTGGGAGCACTGATAGACCATGAGCGGGCCATCAAGCGCCTCTATGAGACGTTCGCAACGATGCTCGCCGACCGGCAGGACTTCTGGCAGACCCTGGCGCGTGACGAGCAGAGGCACGCCGACCAACTGGCGGGGCTCCGTTCGGAGGAGTCGGTGGCCGGCTGGCTGTTGCGTGACAGCGGGGTGAAGGTTCAGTCGATCAGGTCCTCCATCGCCTATGTGGAAGGCCAGATCGAGCGTGCCCAAGGAGGTGGGGTCAGCGCGACACTGGCGCTCACCATAGCCGGCGATCTGGAGGATGCGCTCATCGAGGAGCAGTTTTCCCGCATCGGCACGACAGGTTGCGCGGTCTTGGGGACGGTGCTGGAGCGACTGGTTACCGAGACGGAACAGCACCGCAAGACGCTCATCGCGGCTTTGGAGATCGAACGCCGGTCGCTCTAGGAGCTGGCGATCTTGAGGGGCGGCGGCCCACGACCTGTCCGGCCCGACTGCTATCGTTGACCACGACAACCTTGCTCGGCCGGCGCAAGAGGCGGACGCGCCGGGGCTTCGTCTCGGGGGGGGGTCTGTATGAGCGTGTCCACAGTGGGTGAGCCGGGGCTCTCTTCCGGCCGTTCTCGTTCGGTGGCGATCGTGACCGGCGCCAGCCGCGCCATCGGTATCGGGGCTTCGATCGCCATGGCGCTCGCCGAGTCCGGTTGGGACCTGGCCGTTACGTTCTGGCGCCCCTACGACGCGTCAATGTCCTGGGGGAGCGATCCCGAGGATGTGCGGGCGCTTTGCGTCCGGCTGGAGGGTCTGGGTGCGCGAGTGGCCGCGATCGAAGCCGATCTGTCGGTCGTCGGATCAGAATCTCTGATGTTCGACGTCGCGGAGAACGACCTGGAGCCGGTCACCGCGCTTGTCATGTCGCACTGCTACTGTGTGGAAGCCGGCATCCTGGCCACGAGTGTGGAGAGCTTCGACCTGCACTTCGCCGCCAATGCGCGGGCCACCTGGCTCCTGGTGCGGGAGTTCGGCCGGCGGTTCCGCGGCGAGCCGGGAACCGGCCGGGTCATATCGATCACCAGCGATCACACCGCCGGCAACCTGCCCCATGGTGCCAGCAAGGGCGCGATGGGGCCGCCTGGGAGTTCAGGGAGAAGGGCATCACAGCGAACGTCGTCAATCCCGGCGCTACCGACACCGGCCGGATGACGGAGGAGCTCATGGGCGAGGTCGAGCGGATCACCCTGGCGGGCCGGTCGGGACGCCTGAGGATTGCGCCAATCGTGTGAGGTTCCTGTGCTCGAAGGATGGTGGGCGGATCAACGCCCAACTCCTCTACGGCAACGGCGGCAAGGAGTGAGCCGATGAGCGAGACGGGTCTTCGGATGCTGGACCGTGACCATCCCCCCGGGGATGCTGAAGTGAGGCGGTGGATCGGCGAGGGAGCGTATGAGCACTGGCGCACGGTGACCGAGTCGATCGACCGGCTCTACCCGGGCATCTTCCGGGCGGAGTGGCTGTACGGAGGGAAGAAGCATGGCTGGTCGCTCAGATACAAGAAGAGCAGACCGCTCTGCACTCTCGTCCCGGAGAAGGGGCGGTTCTTGGTGCTCCTGGTCTTTGGCGCGGCGGAGCGCGAGAGGGTCGAGACCATGAGGGACAGCCTGTCTCGGCGCACACTGGAGGAGTACGATGCGGCCACGATCTATCACGACGGCAAGTGGGTGGTTCTGACGGTCGACGGCCAGGAGGCCATAGAGGATCTGGAGCGGCTCTGGGCGGTCAAGCGAAGGCCGAAGAAGGGCCCAGCAGCGAACAAAGGGGGACCCAAATGACCGACAGCAACCACGCACCTGTCTGCGGTGTCTACTGCGGCAGTTGCCATCTGCTTGGGGAACAGTGCCCCGGCTGCGGGTACGTGGACGGCAGACCTTTCTGGACGGCTTCGGTGGGCGTGGAGGTCTGTCCTTTGCACGAGTGCTGCCGTGACCAGAGGCATCTGGAACACTGCGGCTTGTGCGCGGACTTCGCCTGCGGGCTCTTTCTGCAACTGCGGGATCCCGAGATGAGCGACGAGCAGTTCGAGCAGTCACTAAAGACCAGACAGGAAGCCCTCAGGAGGCGAACGGAGGTCGGTACCGAGCAGTGGCTGTCGGAGGTGTCCGGGAGGAGGTAGTGGACCTTGGGTAGAGCGCAGGAGGTGTGGTTCGGCGTTGTCATGGTCTTGCACGGCATGGTGCATCTTTTGTACGCGGCCCACAGCGCCCAACGGCTTCAGCTGAAGCCAGGCATGACCTGGCCCGACGGCTCGTGGGTCTGGTCGAGGCTGCTGCCGGCCCGGACAGTTCGAGACCAGGCCACAGTCACCATGCTGCTTTCCGGCGCCGCCTTCGTGGTCGGCGCTGCAGCTGTTTTCGCCCGCCAGGCCTGGTGGCGGCCGGTGGCGGTGGTGGCGGCAGCTCTATCCGCGCTCGCCTTCATCTTCCTCTGGGACGGTAAGAAACGGAACCTAGACGGTCAAGGGGCCATCGGAGTGATCATCGACGTGGCGGTCCTGGTGGCGGCTCTCGTTCTTGACTGGCCTCAGTTCGGCACCTAGCGAGGGAGGGAACAGATGACCGGCGACCCCGTCATCGATTGGCTGCTGGAGGGCGACCCCGCCATCCGCTGGCAGGTCCTGCGAGATCTGCTCAGGCTGGACAAGAGTGAGTATGGTCCCGAGAGGGAGCGCGTAGCGACCGAGGGGTGGGGCCGGCAGTTGCTTGAGCGCCAAGACCCAGACGGCCTCTGGAGCCGAAGCCTCTACAACGGGAAGTGGACGTCGACCACCTACTCGCTCTACTTGCTGAAGCTGCTGGGGCTTGCGCCACGCCATCCTCAGGCGTTGCTCGGCTGCCGGCGTCTGCTCGATTCCGGCCTTTATGGGCGACGGGAGATACGCTTTTCGAAGAAAGCCGAGACGCCGGATCTGGGAGTCACGGCGCTGGTCCTTTCCCTTTGCTCGTACTTCGGACTCGAGGATGATTCTCTGTTCCTGCTCGCGCGGCACATCATCGACCAACAGAAGCGTGACGGAAGCTGGCTTCCCAACGATTCGCCGGGCGCCGGGGACTACACCTTCGAGACGACCCTCCTCGCCCTGGACGCCCTTGTTCAGTCGTGGGGTGTTCTGGCCGGCGGACCCGAAGGCTACTCTTCTCTGGCGGCGGTGCGGAAGGGGCGTCAGTTCCTCCTGGGGCACGATCTCTACCTCGCGTCGGGCAATCCCATCAAAACCGCTTGGGAATCGTTCTCCTTCCCTCCGTACTGGTTCTATGACGTTCTGACGGTCTTGGACCATCTCCGCGCCACGGGAGCGACTCCCAGCCCGCGTATGCAGAGGGCCGTCGAGCTGGTCGAACGCCGCAGGGGCGGCGATGGCAGATGGAAGCTGGGGGCGGCGCACCGGGGCAAGACCTTCTTCGACATGGAGAGGGCGGGCCGGCCGAGCCGCTGGAACACCTTGAGGGCGCTCAGGGTACTTGATTGGTGGGTGAACCTGAAGAGTGAGGAGCAGTGACCACGATCGAAGGAATACCCGCGTGCATACTTGAGGACGTCGATTGGTAGAATCGAAGGGAGTCCCCTGACGGAGGTGGAAGCTGTGCAAGGAGAGGCGGAGGGCCTGGTCATACCGGCCGACATCGTCGATGTGTGGCAGCAGCTCGTCGACTGTATGGCCGACACGCTGTCTGTCCCCAGCGTCATGATCAACCGCCTGGAGCCGCCGGAACTCGAGGTGTTCCGGTCGAACGTCAGTGCCGAGAACCCATTCCCTTCTGGGACTCGTATGCAGCTGGCCGGGGTGTATTGTGCCACGGCCGCGATGAAGCGACAGAAGCTGATGGTCTCAGACGCAAGGGCCGACCCGGAGTGGGCCGATTCGCCTACCGCGGAGGCGGGTATCTACGCGTACCTGGGATACCCGCTCCTCTGGCCCGACGGCGAGGTCTTCGGCACCATCTGCGCCGTGGACACCAAGGCCAACAAATGGGGAAGGAAGTACGAGAAGCTTCTCCAGACCTTCAAGAACGTGATCGAGATGCATCTGATGCTCGTGAACACCCTCCATGCTCTGGACGACAAGAACACGGAGTTGGTCCACACACTGGCCGAGGTCAAGACGCTGCGGGGACTGTTGCCCATATGCGCATCCTGCAAGAAGGTCCGCGATGACGAAGGGTATTGGCAGCAGATCGAGAGCTACGTGAGGGAACGCTCCCATGTGGAGTTCAGCCATGGTCTCTGCCCCGAATGCGCGAAGAAGCTCTATCCGGGCCTCGACGTGGAGGGCCAGGCGCCTGCGGGTCGGTGATCGACTTCAAGAGCGCACCGCACGACAACCCCTGGTGGAAGGAGTCGAGATGAAGAAAGCACGTATACTGATCGCGCTCCTGATGGTGGCACTCCTGGTGCCCGGGGTGGTGGTCTCCGTCACGGCGGCCGCGGAGTTCGCCGATATCGGGGGCCATGCCTACGAGGCCGGCATTCTTGATCTCGCCTCGCGTGGGTACGTGGGGGGATATGCCGACGGTACGTTCAGACCCGACAATCCCCTGCAGCGCCAGCAGTTCGCGAAGATGGCGGTGCTTGCTCTGGGGTACGAGGTCTCGGCGGCCGACGTGTCGACGTTCCCCGATACCCCGCCTCCTTATGATCCCGTGGACAACCCGCTCTACCCCGGGAGCTACGTGGCCGTGGCGGCGGCTAATCAGATCATCCAGGGCTACACGAACGGCGACTTCGGCTTCTACGATAACCTGACCCGGCAGCAGGCCCTCAGCATAGTGGTGCGCGCGGCCGGCGACGCCCTGGCCGACCCTCCGGCCGACTATGAGGGACAGCTCGATTACTCCAATGAGTTCCACGGCGCCAACCTGAAGAAGGCTGAGTTCAACGGTCTCCTGGCCGGCATCCCCGATCTGGCCACCTGGGAACCGGCGGCGAACGCCACCCGTGGCGAGGCGGCGGAGATACTCTGCAAGACGTTCTACAAGCTCGGAAAGGCCGACGTGGTGCTCGAGAACGGCGTGATCTACACCGTCGACGGCCAGGGCACGGTGGCTGAGGCCATGGCTGTGCGGGGCGACACGATCGTCTTCGTGGGCAGCTCCTCGGGCGCCGAGGAGTGGATCGACGACGGCACGAAGGTCATCGATCTGCAGGGCAGGCTGGTGCTGCCCGGTCTCATCGACAGCCACGCCCACGCCACCTCTGGGGTCTCCGACATCTACGAGGTGCCGCTCTACGGCATCGGCTCGGTGGGGGAGTACCAGGCGGCCATCTCGGACTTCCTGGCGGAGGCGCCTGATCTGGAGGCCCTGCAGGGCGCGGGGTGGATCAACTCGGTCTTCGGCGAGCACGGCCCCACGGCCGCCATGCTCGACGAGGTCTGCCCGGACATCCCCGCCGTGCTGTACTCGGAGGACTACCACTCGGTCTGGGTCAACTCGAGGGCTCTGGAAGCGGCCGGCGTCGACGCCGACACTCCGGAAGTCGAGGGAGGCGTGATAGAGCGGGATGAAGACGGCGATCCGACCGGCACGTTGCGCGAGAACGCCGTGGAACTAGTGGCGGACGTGATACCGGCTTACACCACCGAACAGCTGATCGAGGGCCTGGCATACTTTCAGGACTTCGCTCACTCGCTGGGCCTCACCACCGTCTACATCCCCAGCATGCCCAGTGGAGATACAGCTGCTCTGGAGGCGCTCCACGATTTCGACGCCTCGGGCGAGATGACCATCCGCTTCCCGACGGCCATGGATGTGAGCCCTGAGGACGGCGCGTCGAGAGTCGACGAGATCCTGGCCGCCAAAGCGGCGGAGGCCGGCGGCAACTACGAGATCGTCGCGGCCAAGATCTTTATGGACGGCGTGCTCGAGGGCGTGACGGCCTATCTGGAGGAACCGTACGACATCCGTCCTGGCTACAAGGGCGAGCTGCTGTGGGATCCTCAGCACTACAACGAGATGTGCGCGGCCCTCGACAAGGCCGGCGTCCAGATACACGTGCACTCGATAGGTGACGCGGCCACGCGCATCACTCTTGACGGTTTCGCGTACGCGCGCCAGGAAAACGGGGCACGCGACTCACGTAACATGATCACCCACCTGCAGCTGGTGAACGAGGCCGACATCGCCCGCTTCGCCGACCTGGGGGTGATCGCCGTGCCGCAGCCGTACTGGTTTGTGGTCGACACCTATTACGACCAGGCGGTGGAGTACGTCGGCCAGGCGCGCGCCGACAAGCAGTATCCGATGAAGAGCTTCTTCGACGCCGGCGTGACGGTGGCCTCGGCGAGCGACTACCCCGTATCGTGGCCGCCCGACCCGATGCTGGCCATCGAGATTGGGGTCACGAGGACTGTGCCCCAGGGATCGGACATCTATGTCGACCCCGACTACGACACCGCTCTCTGGCCGACGCAATGCGTGACCGTGGAGCAGATGATTGAGTCGTTCACCATCAACGGCGCCCGGGCGATATTCAAGGAGGATCAGATCGGCTCGCTCGAGGTGGGCAAGAAGGCCGACTTGGTGGTCCTCAGCCAGAACATCCTCACGATCGACCCGAAGCAGATCCACAGCACTGTGCCGCTCCTGACCTACTTCGCCGGGAAAGAGGTCTACCGGGACGATGCGTTCGCGGAGTAGGGACGGCCGACGCGGCCGGACCCGCAACGAGGTCTGTTCTGTCTCCGAGTTGACGTGACAACTCGGTCAGAAGGGCAAGGGATAGAGAGAGGCGGGGCGGCACAGACGGCAACCGCCGCCTGTGCCGCCCCGAAAGCCTGAGGTCCGAGGGCCCGGGCGCTCAAGAAACGGTCGCTCAGGTCCGACATTCACTAGAAAGGGCAAGGTCCGCGAAGGCGGGTGGAGAATCCATGCATAGTATACTTTCGGTGACGCAGTCAGAACTCAGAGGAACCGACGTCTGGCCGGACCAGAACAGGGGAGATCTCTGATGCCTTCACCGCTCGACCGTGCGAATGTCTCCGTGGTCGCGTACTATCCCGACACGCGGGTCGCCGAGGCCAACCCGGCGGCATGCTCGACCCTCGGTCTCTCGTGGGAGCAGATGATGGGTCGACCGGTGCGTGATCCGGTGTGGTCCTTCGTGAGAGAGGACGGAACGCCTCTGCCTCCGGATGAACACCCGGTCAGCCGCGCGCTAGCTGCCCACGGACAGGTCCGGGATGTGATCTTGGGGGCGGACCGTGCAGGGACCGGAGACCGGGTCTGGCTGCTGGCGAACGCGTTCTGTGACCCCGAGGGAGACGACGTGAAACGGGTGACCGTCACGTTCGTAGACATCACAGGGGTGAGAGGTCTCGCAAGAGGTCCGCAGACTGATGGGGCTCCCCGTGGGGGCGTCGAGGACCTCAAGGTGGTGATCGACAGCGCCTTCGACGGCGCCTATGTCCAGCGCGCGGGCCGGTACGAGCACGTGAACCCGGCCTTTGTGGAGATGCTCGGGGCATCGCGGCCGGAGGATCTGATCGGCGGCGAGGTCGCGGAGCGGATCGCCCCGGAATACCGCCAGGCGACGGGCGAGTGCGCGCGGGCGATGGCTCGCGACTCGGAACGGGCATCCCGTTTGGAGTTGGAGTATCTCCGCTTGGATGGGTCGAGGGTGGCCGCGGAAGCCTCGGTGGTCGCGCTTGGAGGGGCCGGGAGCGACTCCCAAGTCGTGTTCGTGCGCGACCGTGCGGAGCGACAGTCGGTCGAGGAGTATCAGGCGGCTGTTCGGCAGCAGGCGTTGGAGGCTCAGCGGACGGAGTCGGTAAGGCAGTTGGCCAGTGGTATCGCTCACGAATTCAACAACATCCTCATGGTCCAGAAGGGCTACTGCGAGATGATGAGGTCCTCTCTCCAGGAGGGCGATCCCCACGCCAACGAGTTGGCCCAGATCGAGGGATACGCCGACCAGGCCATCGAACTCACTCGTCGACTGCTGGACCTCGGGCGCAAGCAGACCTTCAACCCCACGGACGTCGACCTCAACCGTCTGGTGGAAGACGCAGGGCCGATGCTGCAGACGCTGGTGGGCGAGGGTGTCAGGCTGGAGACCGAATACGCGCAGCATCCCGCGATAGCGACGGTGGATCGCGCTCAGATCGAGCAGATACTCGTGAGTCTGGCGGCGCATGGGCGTGACGCTATGCCAAATGGTGGCGCCCTGTCCATCAAGATAGGGTGGGTCGACATCAAAGAAGAGACCTCTATGGGCGGGTCGCGTCTCAGCCCCGGCGGGTACGTCATGCTGTCGGTCGGGGATGCCGGCTCCGGAATGGACGAAGAAGCGAAGCAGCGCGTGCTCGAGGTCGTTCAGCAGTCGGGCGGGCACGTCCTCGTGGAGAGCGAACCGGGAACGGGCACCACGTTCAGACTCCTCTTCCCGCGCGTCGAGACCATCCTACCAAGAGAGGCCGCGGCCGAGAGCAGTCCGGAGAAGGAGCAGCCCCGGCTTGTGCTGGTGGTCGAGGACGAGGAGGTGCTTCGGGGCATCGTGGTGATGATGGTCGAGAAGCTGGGGTACGAGGCCATGGAAGCAGGCAATGGGCCGGAGGCACTCGCCCTCGTCGAGAGCCGGGATCTGAGGCCGGACGTGCTGCTCACCGACTTCGTCATGCCGGAGATGAACGGGCGGGAGCTCGCCGAACGACTGCGCGGGATGTTCTCCGGCCTGAAGGTCATCTACATGTCGGGCTACGCGAGTGGGAACACCGTGGAAGTAGGGGTCGACGACCCCGATGTCAGGTTTCTCCAGAAGCCATTCTCCACAGCGGATCTGGGCTCCCACCTCAAAGTGATCCTCGAGAGATCGGGGAAATGAAGGGCCGCTATGCGCGAAGACACAGCGGGGCCGTGCGGCGAACGTGCCCCTTGCGACTTTCCGTACCGTATGCAGACCGGCTCCCTGGGTGACGAAGGCAAGGGGAGTCCTCGCGCAGAGGCCACGCGTTCCGGGAACGTGGCGGAGCAGAACGGGCTCTCGGTCGAAGAGTGGCAGGCGGTCTTCAACGCGCTGAGGGATGCGATCTGGATCCTGGATGCCGACCAACGCGTGGTGCGGTTCAACCATGCCGCTGAGTGTTTCGCGCGACACCCGGGAGGCTTTCGGACCGGCTTGCACTGCTGGGAGATCGTCCACGGCGCCACGGAACCGATCCCCGATTGCCCCTTCCCGCGCATGCGCTACAACCTGCGGCGGGAAAGCGTCGAGCTGAAGGCCCACGACCGGCGGTTCGAGGCGACGATAGATCCCATCCTGGATGGGGAGGGCCGTCTCGCCGGCGCCGTTCATGTGGTCTCCGACATCACCGAGCGCGCGCGAACTGAAGAGCAGCTTCGCTGGAAGAGTGAGAGGCTGTCCCTGCTGCTCCAGATCGGCGAGATGATGGCCGGCCTCCACGAGACTCCACAGCTGCTCCAGACGATAACCGATGGCGCAGCACGACTCGCGTCCCTTGATTCAGCGGCCATCTACCTGCTGCGAGAAGGGATGCTCCATCTGGGGGGTACCACGCCGGCTCTGCTCGTGGAGCTCCCCGAAGACCTGCGCGCGGCGCCACTGGTCGATCACCCTCATATCACCAGAGCGTTGCAGACCGGCTCGCCGGTGGTCCTGGCCGACTCCCGTGAGGCCGAGCTGACCGACGCCGAGAGGCGCGCGTCTGTGCAGCGTGGGCTCCGTTCCTTGGTCTACCTGCCCCTGGTTCTCCAGGATCAATCCCTGGGTGTGCTGATCGTCGGCAGCACGGAAGGGCTGTATCAATTCTCCGATGAGGATATCGACCTGTTACAGACGCTGGCGCACCATGCGGCGCTGGAGCTGGAAGAGGCTCGCCTCTCTGAAGAGAATCAGCGCTGGATCGCGGACCTCCAGCGCCTGAGTGAGTTGCAGCAACAGACACAGGCGGCGCTGCAGCAGAGCGAAACCCTCTTTCGTAGCCTGTTCCAAGAGCATGCTGCGGTGAAACTGCTGATCGACCCCGGTGACGGCCGCATAGTCGCCGGTAACAAGGCAGCCGCCGAATTCTACGGATGGCCGCAAGAACAGCTGAGCCGTATGAAGATATGGGATATCAACACGCTTCCACCCGACCAGGCCAGAGCTCAGATCGAGACGGTGAGGGCGGGGGAGCGCTTCTTCTCTGAGCTCCAACACTCCCTGGCCGACGGGTCGGTACGGGATGTGGCGGTCTATACCTCCAGGATCGAAGCCGGGGGCAAAGACCTGCTGCACTCAGTCATTCACGACATCACCGATCGCAAGCGGGCGGAGAGGAGGATGGCCGAGCAACTAAGCGAGCTGCGACGGTGGCACGCCGTGATGCTGGACCGGGAGGGTCGGGTCCTAGAGCTGAAGCGAGAGGTCAATGAGCTGTTGGCCCAAGCCGGTCAGCCGCCGCGATATCAGAGCGCCGAGAAGACAGATGATTGACGCCATCAAGCTGTTGGTCATCGCTGATGAGGACAAGCTGACGGCTCTGAGGGCCCAGCTCGCCGCCATCCTGCCTCGAGTGACCGTCCTCACGGCCACAGACGGAGCAGCCGGCATCCAGGCGGCCGCCGCCGAAGACCCGGACGTGATCCTGCTCGACATCGCCATGCCCGGCATGGACGGGCCCGAGGTATGTCGCGGGTTGAGGGCGGTCGATCTCGTGAGGGATACGCCGGTGGTCTTCCTGACGGAATCAATGACCGACACGAACGGCAAGATGACGGCCCTGGATGCCGGGGCCGAAGGCTTTCTGGCCATGCCGGTCGAAACCGCTGAGCTGATCGTCCAGATCCGATCCATGGCCAGGATAGCAGCGGCCAATCGGCTCCGGCGGACGGAGAGGGAGCGCTTGGAGGCGCTGGTTACGGAGCGTACACGGGAGGTGTCGGAGAGCGAGGCGAAGTATCGCGCGGTGTTCGCCCAGTCGACTGATGCCATCTATCTTCACGACCTGGACGGCCGGATCCTTGACGTCAACGACATGGCCTGCGCGCAATCCGGCTATTCGAGAGAAGAGTTGCTGACCCTGACCGTGTTCGACGGCCATCCTTTCACTAGCGATGTGAACCTTTCTGAAGCCCAGGCACGGGAAACCTGGAGGGGGTGGGAGCCCGGGCAACGTTTCACGTTCGAGGCGGAGCACCGGCGCAAGGATGGCACCGTCTATCTGGTGGAGGTGTCCACAGGGATCGTTCGCTACGGGGGCGTGGACCATGTGCTTGCCGTGGTGAAGGACATCACCGACCGCAAGAACGCGGAGCAACAGGAGTGGGACAGCAGGGTCCGCCTGCAGAGTCTGATGCGTATCCTCCAGCACCAATCGGAGACCGTGCAGGATTTCCTCGACTACGCCCTGGATGAGGCCATCAAGCTGACTCACAGCAAGATCGGCTACATCGATCTCTACGACGAGGAGAAGCAGGAGTTCACGTTCAGCACCTGGTCGCGGGGTGTGATGGATGCGTGCGCGATTTTCGAGCCGCAGACGGTCTATCACCTCGACAGGACCGGCCTTTGGGGGGCGCCGGTGCGCGAGCGCAGGGCGGTCTTGATCAACGATTTCTCGGCGCAGCATCCGCTCAAGAAGGGCTGGCCGGAAGGTCACGCGCCGCTGCAGAGATACCTGACCGTTCCCGTTGTCCAGGGCGGCCGGATCGTCGCGGTGGTGGGCGTCGCCAACAAGGAGACCGACTACGATCACACTGATGTGTTGCAGCTCGAGCTGTTGATGGAAGGCATCTGGAAGGAAGTGGAACGCAAGATGGGCGAGCTTGCCCTGCGGTCTGAGAAGGAATGGTCGCAGAGCATCATCGACAACGCGCCGAACATCGTCGTCGGTCTGCGGCAGGACTCGGAGATCGCGGTCTTCAATAAGTTCGCCGAACGGCTGACGGGCTACAAGGCCGAAGAGGTCATCGGCAAGAAGTGGATCTCGACTTTCGTACCTGAGGAGCTGCGGGGGACCGTCCTTCGAGTGTGGGATGAGATCGTTGAAAGCAAGGCGATCGATCACAGTTTCGAGAACGAGATCGTCACCAAGTCCGGAGAGAGACGGTTGATCCAATGGAGCAACACGCTGATCCCAGAAGACGGCGGATTCGGGATGATCCTGTCGCTGGGTACGGATATCACCCAGCGCAGACGCGACGAAGAGGCGCTGCGCGAGGCCAACCGGCAGTTGGAGGCGAAC
Organism: uncultured Gaiellales bacterium; assembly: GCA_964592075.1. Taxonomy (GTDB): domain Bacteria; phylum Actinomycetota; class Thermoleophilia; order RBG-16-64-13; family RBG-16-64-13; genus RBG-16-64-13. The sequence continues at coordinate 1,508 of CAZQDY010000033.1, read as the reverse complement.
CGCAGCGCAATGCTCAACATCCTGGAGGACCTGCAGGCGGAGAACGAGGCCAGGAGACGCAACGAGGCCGAGCTGCAGCGGGTGATCATGGCCATCGAGCAGGCCGGTGAGATGGTGCTCATAGCGGATCCCGACGGGGCCATCTGCTATGCGAACCCGGCCTTCGAAGCCGTGAGCGGCTACAGTCGCGAGGAAGTCCTGGGCCAGAACCCGCGCCTGTTGAAGAGCGGGAAGCAGGACGGGCCCTTCTATGAAGACCTATGGAGCACCATCACCGGCGGGCGCGTGTGGCAGGGCCGCATGGTCAACAAGCGCAAGGACGGTACTCTCTACGTGGAGGATGCGACCATCTCGCCGGTCATGGACGACTCCGGCCGGATCGTCAACTTCGTGGCCGTCAATCGCGACGTCACCGAGCATCTGCTCCTCACCGAGGAGAGAACCAGCCTGCAGGAGCAGTTGCGGCAGGCCCAGACCCTGGAGTCCATCGGCCGGCTGGCCGGAGGCGTCGCCCACGACTTCAACAACATGCTGGGGATCATCCTCGGCTACGGGGAGATCGTCCTCGAGCGACTCCACGACGGGGACCCTCTGCGGAAAGAGGTGCAGGAGATGGTGAAGGCCGCTCAGCGTTCTGCGGCTCTGACCCGCCAGCTCCTGGCCTTCAGCCGCCGGCAGACCCTACAGCCCCAGGTGCTCGATCTGAACGACCTGGTCCGCAACCTCGAGAAGATGCTGCGCCGGCTGATCGGCGAGGACATCGAGCTGAGGCTGGCCCTCACTGGGGACATCGGCCGGGTGTTCGTCGATCCGGGGCAGATCGAGCAGGTGATCATGAACCTGGCCGTGAACGCCCGCGACGCCATGCCCGGTGGGGGCAGGCTGTCCATAGAGACCGCCAGGGTGGAGTTGGACGAGGTTTATGCCGCCACGCATCCAGGCGCCGCACCGGGCGAATACGTGCTTCTGGCGGTGACCGACACGGGGTTCGGCATGGATGAAGAGGTGCTCGACCGCATCTTCGATCCCTTCTTCACCACCAAGGAGGAGGGGCGGGGGACCGGTCTGGGGCTTGCCACCGTCTACGGCGTCGTCAGGCAATCCGGCGGCAACATCCGGGTCTACTCGGAGCCGGGCCGGGGCAGCACGTTCAAGGTATACCTGCCGCAGACCGGGGCTCTGCCGGAATCGACCCCCGGCGCCGCCGAGGCGGTCCATCCTGTCAAGACCGGCGAGCACGTCCTGGTGGTGGAAGACGAGGAGGGCCTGCGGAATCTAATGGAAAGCCTCCTCTCCCATCTGGGTTATCGTGTGACCTTGGCCGCCAACGGTGGCGAGGCCCTGCTGCTCATGGAGGAGAAGGGCCTCGCGCCCGATCTGGTCGTTACCGACGTGGTCATGCCCAACATGAGCGGCAGGCAACTGGTGGACCGCCTGAGACGCGCGCGCCCCCATCTCAAGGCGCTCTACATGTCGGGCTACACCGACGACGCCATCGTCCACCACGG
>CAZQDY010000032.1:0-31146 GCA_964592075.1 uncultured Gaiellales bacterium | reverse complement strand
CCCTTCGGATATCATCGGCTGAGCGTCGAAGCGGGGGCGGACGCCGCCGAGGCCTATGTCATCTCGGCGCCTCGGCGCTGTTGGGGCCCGCAAGGCCGGATAGGGGGCGCCGGTCTGGACACTGGGGCTCCGAGCGCCGGGCGGGGCCGCAGAGATGGTCCGCGTCCATGGGGTCTCTTCGCGCCCTTGTACGCGTTGCGAAGCGAACGGGACTGGGGAGCCGGCGACCTAGCCGATTTGCAGGAGCTGTGCGAACAGGTGGGCGACGCGGGCGGCATCGCGGTGGCGACGCTGCCTCTGTTGGCGTCGTACCTGGACCGGGTCTTTGAGCCCAGCCCCTACCGGCCCGTGAGCCGCTTGTTCTGGAACGAGTTCTATCTTGCCGTGGACCGCATCCAGGAGCACGGAATGTGCGGAGAAGCTCGGGAGATTCGAGATTCCGCCGAGACCCGGGAGCGGCTGGCCCGCCTTCGGGCGGGCCAGCTCGTGGACTATCGAGAGGTCGCGGCGCTGAAGAGGCGTGTGGTAGAGGAGCTGAGCCGGTGCTTCTTCGAGAAGGCCGAGGGTCGGCGCAGAGACCAGTTCGCGGACTTCTTGAGGGCCCATCCGGAAGTCGGAGACTACGCGGCGTTCCGCGCGCGGGTCGACGCTGTCGGCGCCGGTTGGAGGAGTTGGCCCCCCGATGCTTCGACGGACGCCAGGCCTGGGGGATCGAAGGACGGCGAGCGGTATCACCTCTACTGCCAGTGGCAGATGGAAGAGCAACTTGGCCGCATCGCGGCGCGTGGGGACGGCGCGCGGCACGGAGACGCGACAGGCCTCGGACGCCGGCCGGCAGCGTTGTTGCTCGACTTTCCCGTGGGGGTCCACCCGTACGGGTTCGACACGTGGCGATGGCCCCGGCTGTTCGCCCCCAACGTCTCCATGGGGGCGCCGCCCGACAGCTTCTTCGCCGGCGGGCAGAATTGGGAGTCTCCGCCGCTCCACCCCGACCGCGTACGCGAAGAGGGCCATCAGTACTTCGCACGGTGCGTGCGCCATCACATGCGCCACTCGCGCTTCCTGCGGGTGGACCACGTCATGGCCCTGCACCGTCTGTTCTGGGTTCCCGAGAAACGAGAGCCGGCAGACGGCGTCTACGTCGGCTACCCTGCGGAGGAGCTTTACGCCATCCTCTCTCTGGAGTCACACCGGCATCAGACGGTGGTAATAGGCGAGGACCTGGGCACCGTCCCGTCCGGAGTGCGGAGCAGCATGCGGCGCCATGGGATGCTGGGGACCTGGGTCTTGCAGAGCTCTCTTCGACCGCGGGCGGCAGAGCCCATCTCCCGCGTGCCACGTCACGCGGTGGCGAGTCTGGGGACGCACGACATGTTCCCGTTCGCCGGCTTCTTGCGCGGGGAAGACATACGCGCGAGGGTGGAGACCGGGCAACTCGACGAGGAGGGCGCGCGCCGCGCGAGCGCGGCGCGCCGCCGGCTCGTGGCAAGGCTGGGGGCCGCACTGGCGCCGGGCGTCGCACCACCGTCGTCGGCCGCACCGCCGCCGGACGTCGAACTCCCTGAAGCCGCGATCCTGCAAGGCGCTCTTGCCCACCTGCTCAGGAGCGAGGCCGCCCTGGTGCTCGTCAACCTGGAGGATCTCCTGCTGGAGACCAGGCCTCAGAACTTACCCGGCACCGGCGCGGAACGGGATAACTGGCGGCGGAGGATCAGGGGGTCGGAAGCCGCCGCTCGACAGGTGGTCGCGGAGTTCACTCGAAGTGCCATCTGCTCCTAACCCCTGGGAGCCCGCGGACCCTCTCCCTGCGGAGCGCCAGATTGGTAGGAGATCTCCCGCGACTGCGACTTGACCCCGCACATCACGATCCCCAGGGCCGCGATCTCGGCCCGCTCCAACAGTTGTCTCACCTGCGTCGCCTCCGCGTCGGTGTCGCGCCCCAGCATGCTGGCCAGGACCAGTGTGTCGACGCATTGCGCGAGGGCCAACGTGTCCGATGCGGCGAGCAGGGGCGGGCCGTCGAGGATCACGTAGTCCGAGATCCCCTCGAACTCAGCCAGCATGTCGGTCATGGCCCCCGACTCGAGGACCTCCGCGGGGTTGGAGAGCAACGGGCCGCTGGTCATGCACAGGAACTTGGATATGGGCGCCTCGTCGGAACCAGGCCTTGGCTGGACGTTCGCACGCGGGCCCACGAACTGCTCCAACTCGACGGCCTTGATCTTGGTCGACCAGGAGACATCGCGGTTCAGGAGGACGTCGCTCAGTCCTTCGTTGTTGGGCAGACGCAGGTACTGGTGGATGGTCGGGTTGTGGAAGTCGGCGTCGACCAGGACCACACGGTCACCCGAGAGGGCCATGGTCAGCGCGAGGTAGACGGCCAGAGTGCTCTTGCCCGTCTCACGGCCTACGCTGGTGATGAGGACGCTCCTCTTGCTCTCCCCGAACCCGAGCACCTTAAGGTTCGACCGCAGCATGCGCATCGACTCGAGGAGCGCCTCGTTTCCTTGTCTGAAGCCGACGGCCGGGTTGCCACCAGGCGATTTCTTGCCCCCCTTGACCGAGGCTGCGCGGAGGGCGCCGATGACGGGGAGGTCCATGATGTCCTCCAGCGTGGCCTGGTCCTTGATCCTATTGTCCCGGCGATCGAGTATCGTCGCCAGTATCAGCCCCAAGACGAGTCCGGCAGCGAGTCCCAGCAGCAGATTGAAGAAGGGCCGGGGCGAGTACGGTGAGGTGGGCACCGCCGCCTTTTCGAGGATCTCATAGTCGCTGATGTCCTTCGTGAGCAGCATCTCGAGGTCGTCGCGCTGCTGCCTGACGGCGATCCCGTAGGAGGATGAGGCCTCCTCGGGGCTCAGTGACCGGACGCGGGCATCGACAAGCGCTTGGGTCTCGGTCAGCAGCCCCGCGATCTCCTCCCGGCGCTGCTCGATGAACTCGGCACAGTAAGCGTCGGCGATGTCGGTCGCCTGGAGGGGGTCGGCCGCGCCGGCCTTGATGCTGATCACGTCCATCTGTGGGTCGGCCGTGACCTCGACCGATGAGCGGAGCTCGGAGGCTCCGGTGGACCCGCCCAGGGCCCGGCTCACCCGGCCCGCGAACGCGGAGGTCTGCAGCGCCGTGGCGTCCCTGGAGACGTTGTGCATGGAGTCGGCCCCGCCCGAGGAGGAAAGCGCCTGTGAGACCAGCTGAGCCTCACGAGCCGAGTAGACCAACTGTGCCGTCGCGGCGTACCGGGACTCGAGCAACATCGACATGCCGTAGGCGATGGCGCCCACGACCACCATGGTCAGAAGGACGGTCCACCAGCGCTCGCGCAGGACTCTCAGGGCACGACTGAACCCGCGCGGCTTGCCGTCGCGATCGAGGGTGGAGCTCATCGTGTCGAGGTCCTGGTCGTGGGTCGCATAGTACTCATTATCGGTCAGGCGGGCGAGGACTATAGCCCCTGGACCCGTCGAACAGTGAGGGGCCCGGATCGCCCGGACCCCTCACGGTGGTTGTCGTATCGGCCGGCAGCGCCGGCTGTCAGGTCACGCTCGCCTGACGCTGCGTATGCTCGTGCCCGCTCAGAACATCCGACGAAACCAGCTGAACCAGCTGGTCGAGGTGCTCTTGGTGGTCGTGGTGGTCGTGGGTGCAACCGTGGTCGTGACGGGCGCCTGCGTGGTCGTCGTCATGGCCGGAGCTGCTGTGGTGACGGTCGTCGATCCTGCTACCGTCACCACTGACGTTGCGCCCCCTATCAGCTTCCCTGTCCTGCTGTAGGCCACGATCCTGATGGTATGAGTGCTACCCGACGCGAGCCTGCTGGTGTTCCAGCTGTAGGAGTACGGAGCCGACTTGTCCACGAGCTTCTTGGCGCCGTCGATGTAGAACTGCACGTTTCCAACGGCCACGGATGAGGTCACGCTTACCTTTATCGCCACGGTTCCCTTGATGACCTGGCTGCCGTCGACAGGGCTCGTGATGACGACCGGACCCGGCTTTGGCGCGGGTGAGGCGACCGTCGTGGACGTGGTCGGCGCCGCGGTCGTCGTAGTGGATGACGAGGTGGTTGTCGTAGTCACCGGCGGCAGCGTCGTAGTGGTGGTGCTGGTCGTGGTCGTGGTGGCGGCCGCAGTCGTGGTCGTGGGGGCGAGGGTGGTGGTGGTGGACTCGACGGTGTAGTTGTCATAGACGTTGGCCGACGCGCCACCATAGGGATTGTAGAGCCGGGCTCCAGCCGGATAGAGGTTGCCGACGATCTCTACGTCTTTGACAGTGGTGCCGACGTGGAAGACGATTCCTTGGCTCCGTGTCCCCGATGCGAAGCTGTTGCCGGTCACATCGATGCCGGTGCTGGCGCCGAGACTGTAGATCTCACCAAGAAACACATCGGTGTAGGAGTGCCCCGACAACGAGTTGCCCTCTATCTGCAGATTGGTGTTGGCGAAGCACGAGTAGATCCCTGTCCCGCCTCCGAGGAGCGTGTTGTCCCGGATAACGCAGTCATCCGCCCGGGATACCCAGATGTTCTGCTCCCCAGCGGCCGAGAACGTGTTCCCAGCGACCAGATAGCCGACAACGTGGCCCGTTGAGGCGCCGTTGAGCCCCAAGGCCAAGTTCACTCCGGAGCAAGTGTTGCCGACGATCTGATTCCCCGTGCTGGCAGAATCTCCCGCATCCAGCTCGGCCTTGTATGCAACGTCAAACCCTGTGACCTTGTTCCCAATAACGAGGCTATGGTTCGCGCCCTGAACGTTGATGCCCACCCTTGGATTGTTCGTTGTCCCACCGATCGCTGTGCAGTCCCTAACCGTGACTCCTGAGCATCCACCGTAGAGGAAGATGCCGTCGCCCAGCGGCTGAGTAACCGTGACGCGCTCAACCAGAGATTGGGTGCAGCCGCTGAAGAACACACCATGGCGCTGCTCACCGTTGCCCGTGAGCTGGGCCGTCGATGCCCGCATGTCGATCTTGAAATCCTTGAGCACGATGCCCGTTTGGCTCTTGGCGACGACGCCCCTCGTCCAGTCCGTCCCTCCATCGACCACGAGGAGTGAGCTGTCGCCTTGTCCTCTCACCGTCACGTTGGATGCGAGCAGCAGCCCGATGCTGACACCCCCGCTGTACTCGGCCGGCACGAGCCTGTACGTGCCCGACGGAACATATACCTCGTTTCCTGCCCCGGCAGCATCGATGCAGGCTTGGATTGCGGCCCGGTCGTTTGTCACCCCGTCTCCCTTGGCGCCGTAGTCCTTGACGCTGAACGTCTTTGCGGCAGCTGCGGCGGGCTGAACGACGAACATGCTGATCAGCAGGATGCCGACAACAAGCGTCAGTAGCACGGCGCCGGTACGCTTCCAGGACTGCGAAAGGGCCTGGGGTAGTCTGTTAGTCATGCCATACCTCCACAAACAAAGGGGGCCAACCGGAAAGCGCACACGCCCTCCCAGGTTGACCCCGAGACATCGGTAGCCCGGCTTGCTCTCAGGAGCCCCGTGGCTTTGCGGCCTCACCTCTCGATGAGTGTGCCTTTTCGCTCTGAGAGATGTCTTGCACTCTCAGTCAATTCATCGGCAGCAGAGGGTGAGAGCATTAGGCTTGAGGTGGCGACCAGGCTGTCCCGGCGACACGGCCACGGAGAATGGGGTTTCGGGTGATGCAGGGGCGGGGCTCAGAAGCGCGCTTGTTCGCCAGGCGGGCGGCGCTACGGCATGGGGCACTGCGGGTCCGCATAGTACACTCTGTGTTGATTCCGACTGACACAGAAGACTGCGGGGACGCTGATGGAGAGATCCAGATCCTGGCACGGGGGGGCCTACAGGTTCCTGCTCGTGCTTCTGATACTCTTCCTGCCTGTCCAGTTCGCGACGAGCGCCAGTCTTCGTTTTGCTCCGTCGGATGCTTTCCTGATGTTGCTGCTTCTGTTCGGTGGCATCCGCATGGTCACGACACGAAGAGATTGGAGCGTCTGGCATGCGCTGATTCTCGCGGTGCTCTCCGCCTCTGTGCTGAATTCCGCTCTTCGCTACGGAGAGGTGACCCGCTGGGCGCTCTTCAACAAGTACCTCGGGATCGTGGTGCTCCTGCTGCTCTACCTCTGTGTCGTGCAGTACACTCACTCCCTGTCGACGATTCGGCAAGTCGCGAGACTGGTGGTGCTGTCGGTCGTTCTGCAGGCCATGCTCGCTCTGCCGCTCTACATCGTAGGACTGAGGTACGCACCCCTCTATGTCCCCAGGATCCAAGGTCTGGCGGCCGACCCCAACGCCTACGGGGGATTGATCGTCATGGCTCTCGCTCTTCATTGGGCGACCGTCAACACAAACGCCCGCTTGGTCCCCCGTCTTCTAGCGTGGCCGGTGACCGTCGTGCTGCTGTGCAACCTCCTGTTCTCGTTCAGCCGGTCCAGCTGGATAGCGTTCGCGTTCGTAGCCTGTGTCACGCCGATCCTCAGGCGTCGATCCTGGGCTCATGTGATCGCGCCCATCGGGCTTGCCACTGTGCTTGTGCTCCTGTTCTTTCGGTCCTACTTCGCCGCAGAGATGTGGCCGTTGGTCGCGAGACCGTCACAGGTAGTCGGGCGGTTCACCATCCTTGAGAAGGCCGTGGAGGCTTTTGTTGCGCACCCGATCACAGGTGCGGGGCTGGGGAGCTATCTCCAGGAATACGGCCTCCAGGTGCATAACACGCTCTTCTGGATGCTTGCCGAGATGGGCGTGGTCGGAGCAGTGGTCTTCGTTGGTTTTGCTCTGACCTTTGTGATTCGAGGATGGCGAGCGTATCGGATGACGGACGAGGAGAACAAGGGTGTAGTTGCGGGTCTCCTGGTCGCCCACCTCGCAATGCTGGGTCTCTCCCTTGGAATCGAAGCGCTGTATCAACGCTCATGGTGGGTGGTTATGGCACTTCTGAACGCCAGTTGGGCGCTCGCTTCTGTCCCGTCTGCTCGAGCGTCGTCGTTCATCGATGGTCTCAGTACGGATACGCGCATGAGCGTCGGCTCCTGACCGCGGCCCTCCGACATGACCAAAGGCGGCTTCAACAACACACCCGGCGCGTCCTTCCGTCGGAGCCCGCTCGTACTTCGCGGTAGAGATGCTTTTGGTCCGGTGCAGTCGGCCGGGGATCTTGCTGGGAGATCCATCCGTGGGGGAGCGATCTCGGCCATCGGTCAGGCCATACAGTTGGCATTGCAGGTCGGAGGCGCAGCTGCTCTGGCCAGACTCCTGACCCCTCGCGACTTCGGCCTTGTGGCGATGGTGACCGCGATATCCGCGTTCGGGATGATTCTCAGAGATGCCGGTCTATCAGCAGCGACCATCCAGGCGCGGACTATCACTCAAGACCAGTGCGCTGCGCTATTCCGTATCAATGCGATAGCCGGCTTCCTCTTGGGAATCTGCCTGGCGGCCGCGGCTCCGGCTGTGGCCCGATTCTACGGTCATGAGGAACTGACCTGGATCACGGTCGGCCTCGCGATACCCTTGGTGGTGAGTGGCTTCGCGACTCAGCACTTCGCTCTTCTGCAGCGTCATATGAGGTTCGGAGCCGTGACGATCGTACATCTCGGCTTCTACTCCTCGTACTGGCTGGCTGCGCTTGTCTCAGCGATTCTTGGTTTAGGTTACTGGTCGTTGGTCATTGCAAACGGGGTTGCCTATCTCGTCTGGACCGCCCTCATCTTCGTGTTCTGTAGATGGGTTCCCGTGCGGCCCGCCGATGGTAGAGCAATCGTGAGCCATGTCCGGTTCGGCGGGCACGTCCTGGCGTCCGGCGTCGTTGGCTACTTTGCGAGCTACGCAGACTCGATCTTGGTCGGCAGGTTCCTCGGCGCCGGACCTCTAGGGCTCTACTCGCGTGCATACAACTTCGTCGCTCTGCCGATAGCGCAGATGATTCAGTTGGTACAGCGAGTGGGTCTCCCCGTCTTGCGGCTGCTGGTGGACGAGTCAGAGCGGTACCGGACCTACCAGACTAGGATGACGAATCTCGTAGCGACCATCTCCCTGCCTCTCGGCCTTGTCTGTGTGCTTGAGGGAGAGTTCTTCATCAGGGTATTGCTTGGGGATCAGTGGATCGAAGCGTCCTCAGCCTTCCGATTGCTGGGCGCAGTCATGCTCGTTCGGCCCATCATGGCGACGGTGGAACTCGCTCAGCTGAGCCTGGGTGAATCGCGCCGGTACTTCATCTGGACTCTCGTCACATCGACCACATACGTCATCTCTTTTGTTGCCGGACTCCCCTGGGGGATCACCGGCGTGGCCGGCGCTCTCGCGGCGGCTCATTTCCTCCTGTTCCTCCCGGCTGCGGTGTATTGTCTGGCCCGAAGCCCTGTCAGAGTCAGAGATTTCCTGCATCAGCTCGCTGTTCCCCTGGCCGTGAGCAGCTTGGCAGTCGCCGTCGCTCTTGCCTTCCATGCAATATCGGGGTTCGGCTTCGCTGAGCAGGGCTTGGGAGTAGCTATCTTCCTCTGCGTGTATCTGGCGCTCTCCGTCGCACGGCCGTCGATACGGGAGCTGGCGGTGCACTCGGTCCGGGGCGTGCGACGGAGAGGATCTCCGTAGAATCGGAGGGATGCGAGGACGCGGTGGAGCGGGAGACTCGATCCCCGAGGTTGTTGCCGGGGATGGCGTTGAGTGTCGGTCAGTGTCTAGGACGGGTCACATGCAGGTCCCACGACAGGGCCGACTGAACGGCGTGCAAGGTGGGGCGCCAGAGTATCTGCGTACCTAGCAGCAGGATCTTGGTTGGCATCCAATTCAGGAACCTCAGGAGAATGTGGTGTTCCTTGAGCAGTCTGAGTTGAACCCGAGCCTCTTCTTTGTCTCCTGCCAATACGAGTCGACGGACGCGCATGACACGCAACTGCTTCAGCGCGGAATGGTAGGCTTCCGGCTCTGAACGAAGGAATTCCGGGTCGTTTCCCCATACGCGCTGCAGCACGGTCATCCTAGTTTCGGCCCTATAGACACCGCCGCTGTCGATGAGCTGGGGCGATCCGTGGCCAATATGCATGATCGCTAACTCGCGATCCATGAATGCCGCTGGACCTTGCCGCGCCAATTCGCTGAAGTACTCCCAGTCCTCGCTGTACGAGATGTCTTCAGGGAAGTAGATTCTTGGTCTCCCGGGTGCACTCCGAACCATCGCAGTCGTGCACCATACTGCGGGCCCCTCAATCAGCGACGCGTACATGTCCCCCACGTGAACCGGAAAGTCCTCACAGTCGTCACAGAGCTGGGCGAGGGAAGAGAAAGGGACCCCCGGCCCCAGCAGGCGTATTCCGAGCCGACGAGTGTGAAGATGGTGAGCAGCAGCCCGGTTCATTGTCTTCTTGCTCCCCAGCTCGTGACGGGTCTCAGAGAAGCAGAAGAGTATCTCCGGCAATCGGGTCATGAGCCTTCTCTGCAGATCTGTCTTGTGCGGGAGCCACTCGTCATCCGAATCCAAGAAGGCTACGAGGGGGTTCCGGGCAAGACGAAGACCCTCATTTCTGGCTCTGCTTACTCCTCCGTTGGGAATGAGGTGATAGGTGATTCGATCGCGAAATGGGATCAGAACCTCTCGGGTATCGTCCGTCGACCCATCATCAACGACGATGACCTCGTCGCCCTCGGTGCACTGATCGAGCGCCGACACGACTGCGCGCACCAGCAGGCCTGCCCGGTTGAAGGTGGGTATGATGACAGAGACTCTGTCGAGTTCTCGTGTCTCCAGTTGCGCTCCAGCGGAATGCATGCGAGTACCTCGTTCCTCCCCGTGATGAGCCTGGATCACGCGTCAGTCAAGGGCACCTGCAGCGCCGGCTTTGGCGGCGAACCCAAGCTCCGATCCAACAATCGGCAATAGGGGCAGTCCAGTGCCGGCTCCGACGAAGCCGGGAGGCTCTGCAAGCAGATTACTGTGCCACCATTCGCGATCGAAGAAGATCGACACCAATGAGAGGCTTCTGGCCTCATGGACGTATATCCTGCCTCCTTTGCTGAGGCTTGGCCAGATGTGCAGCAGGCATGGTTTGAGAGATTCCACCAAGTCGGCATCGAAGAAGGCCATGACGTAGGACCTGTTCACTTGTGGCAACGACTCGTCAAAGTAGCCGACGACGAAATCGCAGACATCCCGGCGACCGTAGCGGGTCAGATTGCCCTCCACTTCCTCCAGCGACGCTGAGAATCGCCCCCTTTCGTAGTGGTCATAGTGGCCGGTAAAGGGAGAGTAGTGCATCCTCTCCTCACTCGTAGGCTCAGGCAACCCTTCGAAGGAATCGCAGATGACAAGCCTGCGGCCTACGAGCGAGCATACGGTCGAGAGATTGACTGAACTGCCTCCCTTGAAACACCCGCACTCGATGACGTCCCCGTGCGCGGTGGGCGGGATCCTCAGCAATGTGGCGGCCAGCTCCACATGCTCCTGCCACTGGCTTTCGGTCTGCACTCTTTTTCGATTCCTTCGAAACCTGAGAACAAGCGCTAGCTTCTTCGATGCCCCCACACCGTACTGTCGACCAATCTCCGCGTCTGTGATGAAGCCGATCACCAAGGGTGCCGAGAGTACGTCTTTGGCCAACCTACGACAGATCCTCCTGAGCGCTCCAGGCTGTCGCGTCGCTGCCTTCTGGCGAGTCCATGGCATTGTAGAACCTCCCGAACACCGATTTAGGAGCATCCAGTGAACCGATAGTAGGTTTCCGGGCGTCTTCGTTTCAGATACCCAGTCACCACAGTAGGCACGTGGAAGAGGATAGGCACTTTGACGATCTCAAAGCCCATGGCCTTCTTGAACGCAACCAGACCCTGATTCTCAGGTCGATGAAGCCCGGAGCAAGCCTCAGTCGCCGTCTCAGACCTTCGGTGGGCCTCCAGGGTCTCACAGTAGAGAGCGCTGGTCACATTGGTGCGCAGAGCCGACGAAGAGACGTGCAGTTGGGGCAGGTAGGCCGTGGGACCCACTGCAAAGGAATCCGCATACCCGAGTAGTTGGTCTTCGGCGAATGCGGCCAAGACCAGACGGCGATCGTCTTCAAACCAATTGTCGACCATGGAAAGGTACTCGGATGCTGAGAGCGGCCGGTGGACTCGGAGACGAGTGGCGTACGATCGGTAGACCGCGTAACCCTGGCTGCGGAGGACGCTCGCGTCCGTCAATTGGATCACCGCGGTCCTCTCAAGGCATCTCCTGAGCAGCCTCCGGTGTTCTGGCCGGACCATGTGTAGCCCGTAGTTGCGCAGATCTCGGATGAGGTGCACAGGCATGAAGCCATTGGCCGCGTGACGGGCCCCATCTTCGAGTGTGGCTCTGTAGCCCCACGCGAAACGTGTCGGGCGGCGGGCCTCGTCGGTCGAAAGGCGAGCCAAATACGGCAGTACCTCGTAGAAACCCGGAAGGATCTCCTCCCAGAACCGTCCTTCGCACTCGAGGACCTTGTGTCCGGTTCTGCCTAGCCAATCCGCGTATTCACGTTCGGACATCCCGCGGACCACCGCCTCGCTGGACGAGGGGTATCTACTGAGGATCCCCGCTGTGGCCTTCATTCCATGATTCCTCTCCGCTCACTCACAAGATTCCGTCGCTCCGCGGAGACCTTTCGAGCAGACCTGCATACAGCTCATGGTGAAGTGAGATGATCCGCGACAGAGCGTAGCGCCGGACCTTCCTGTGCGCTCGTTCGGCTATGGCCAGCGCTTTCTCCGGATCTTGCACTATGCTGCGCATTGCAGCGGACATCGCTTTGACGTCTCCGACTTCCACGAGAAACCCCGCGCGATCGCCGAGGAGTTCGTCGATGCCTCGGATGCGTGTTCCGACGACCGGCACTCTCATGGCCATGGCCTCCAAGACGGACCGCGGAAGACCCTCTCTGACCGAGGGGAGGAGCAGACCACTGGAGGCCGCCAACAGAGTGGGAACATCATCTCGGTTTCCCAGGAACCGGACACTCGAACCGAGGCCGAGTCGCTCGACCAGTGCTTGAACGCTCTTCATCTCCGGGCCGACGCCGGCAAATGCCAGGTGGGCTTGTGGGTCTGCCATGATGCGGAGGGCCCGCACTGCATCCACGTGACGCTTTCCCGGCTGGAAGCCTGCAATCATCAGGAACAGGCTGTCGGAACTCGAGAGAGCGAGGTGCGATCGCACCGAAGCCACGGCGTCTGACCTCACCCGATCCCTGGAGTAGTAGTCCAGATCGACACCGATGCCGGGCATGTAGACGATTCGACCATCTCCCGCAAGTCCGGATCGTCTGGCCAGCCGCTCATCCTCGTGGTTGATTACCACAAGCACATCTGTCTGGGAGCCGGCCAGTCTTTCAAGACTGTGGAACCCGAAGTTCGCCAGCCGGCCTCCCGCGGGATGACAGTGAAACCCGTGTGCGGTGTAGACGATCCTGATCATTCCCTTGCGACGTGCCCCGCGGAGGGCGAGCCTTGTGACAAAACTCGCGATTGGCGTGTGAACGTGAACGATGTCGTACTCATTCTCGTGGACGACATGCTGCAGGTGTTTGGCAGCCTTCAGATTCGCCGGATCCCAGGGATCTCTCGACCATGTGATATCCCACAGACCGTCGAAGTGTGCGCGGCACTCAGGATCAGATGTGATGTCCCGAGCGGCCGCGTCGACTCTCCACCCGATGTTGCGGAAGTAGTCCCCAAAAGGTGAGAGAAAACCACTCACCGTACCAGCGACCGTTGCCACCAAGAGGAGCCTCGGCATGCCAGAGCGCTCTCTTGTTCGCTCAACCTTCAAGGTCATGGCTCCTGCTGGTCGTAGTGTGTCGGCCATCCGGCGGTGTAGCCTCATGGGCCAGGATCAGAGACAGCGCAGTCTGCGCTAGTATCCTCAGGTCAAGACCCAGTGAACACGCTTCGATATAGTGCAAGTTCAGTTCTATCTTTGCAGGTAGGAGCACCTCATCGTTGTACCGACCCGGGTCAGCGACTCCCGCGAGGAGTTGCGCTTCGTCTTTGAAAACCAGGGAGGCCGGGCCGGTTAGGCCGGGGCGCACAGCCAGGATGTCCGCCGCGTCTTCTGTGAAGAAGTGGGCATACTCAGGCACCTCCGGTCGCGGCCCGACGAGCGCCATGTCTCCGAGCAGCACATTGTATAGCTGGGGTAGCTCATCGAGTTTGGTCCTGCGGAGGAATGACCCCAGCCGTGTGATTCGAGGGTCACTGGCAGTTGTGATCGAGCCCGACCGGTGGGCTCCCACCACCATAGTGCGGAACTTGTAGAGGGTGAACTCGGCCCCACATCGACCGAGACGGGCTTGACGGAAGACAACCGGGGACCCGTCCAGCAGCAGCACGCACAGACCTATCAGAATGAGTAGAGGCGCAGACACTATGAGGGCGCAGAAGGCCAAGCAGGCATCCAGTGCTCGCTTGCCGAACCTCTCATACATCGTGCGGCTCGGCCTGCGCTGCCGGCGTGTCACTTGCCGGTTCATGACCAGCTGCGCAACATGTCCAGGTTAACGGGGTTCAGGCTGAACCCTGATCGGGCAAATCCGATGCCATAGTCGCAGAACTCAGCTAAGAACGGCAGCGGGTCTCTGAGGCTGAGGTCATCGTACGCGATCTCGCCCCACCGTCGAGAAAGCATCCTCAAGGCTGTCACGGGGGCTCCCAAGTGCCCAGCAAGTATCTCGCCCAGTACTGCGCCGGCAAGCCCCAGCGCCCACACTCCCGTCACAGTGTCTTGCGACTGTTGGAGAGCGCGGGAGTCAACAGCCCCAACCGCGTACAA
The DNA here is from genome assembly GCA_964592075.1 of uncultured Gaiellales bacterium. Lineage (GTDB taxonomy): Bacteria > Actinomycetota > Thermoleophilia > RBG-16-64-13 > RBG-16-64-13 > RBG-16-64-13. Next base: position 17,409 of record CAZQDY010000032.1, on the reverse strand, counting down.
GTCGACGAGAGCCTTGGGGAAGTCGTATCCGTTGGCTATTGCCATCTGAAGCGCCCCCCAGAAACGAGGGTTCATCTCCAAGAAGACCGGCTCATCTTCGTGGGGATCGACCAGAAAGTCCAGATGGGCGATCCCCGTCCAACCAAGCTTGGCAGCCAATCTCTCAGTCGCATCGACGATACGAGGATGGTGGGTGGGTTCTCGGACCACGCTTGTTCCGAACCCTCTCTCTTTGCAGTAGAGGTAGCGTTCGGCAAAACACGCCACGAGATTCCCCTCGTCGGCCAGGAAGCAGCTGCCACAGGGCTTTCCGGACACGAACGACTGAATCACCGGCAGCTGTCCGTCCGAGAGACCCAAGCGTTCCACAAACGACAGGAACGCGGTCTGGGCCTCTTCTGCACTGCGGGCGATGACCACACCCTTGCCGCTGTTCCCTCTCCGGGTTTTGACCACCACCGGAGGCTGGATAGTCTTCAGGAAGTCCCGAGCGTCATCCGCGGAGGTCGGCTGATAAGTGGCTGGAACGCGAAGCCCCGCGCTGGCCGCGACTTTTGTCATCAGACCTTTGTCAAGCGCTTGGCGCAACGAGCCTTCCGAGGGCGCGGCCACGATCGTACCGGCGGGGAGGGTTTCACGGTTCGCCTGGATGGCTAGTGCATCCTCGTGGATTGGTACAATCGCCTGGATCTGTCTTCGTCTCACTACTTCACCGATGGAGACCACATACTCCTGGGGTGATGAGAACGGATTCGGCACTCGGTCAAAGCCCGCAGTGTAACGTGAGGCGCGACTCATCGCCAAACGACTGGAATCGCACACATACACCTCGTGACCTGCGCGCGACAGGCTTCTCACGACCGCATAAGCAGTGCGGCACCAACCGTATGTCACCAGGACCTTCATGCGAGATTCCTCTCCAACGACTGAGGACCGTTTCGGCTACCGGGGGCGCGACCAACGAGAGAGTGATTTGGCAAGAGCATCCGCCACTCGTTCCACCTCCGCTTCGCCCAGGTTGCTGTGGAACGGCAGTGCCAGCGTCCGCCGGCCGATGTCCTCTGTCACCGGCAGGCTCCCGGGAGACCAGTCCCAACCGTCGCCAAGCCGGTGGTCATCCCGCAGTCGTTGGATGTAGCTCTGTAGATGGACCGGCGCAAAATACGCGCGGGTGGGGATGCCCCGTTCGGCCAGGTGTTCGATGACTCTTCGCCGGTCCACGCCTTCAGCGAGCGTGACCACATACACGAACCAAGACACCGTCACGTCGTCCTTCACGCACGGTGGGGTCAGCCACTCTATCGCCGCCAGCCGCTCGTTGTACATCTGGGCGACAGCCGCTCTCCTCGCCAGGATACTGGCGAGGCGGAGCATCTGGGAGGCACCCAGTGCCGCGCTCATCTCGTCCATGCGGTAGTTGTAGCCCAGATACTCATGCTCCAGCCAGGCGCCCATACGACCTCGGCCCTGGTTCCTCCAACTGCGGCAGGACTCGGCGATGTCATCGTCGTCCGTGACTATCATCCCGCCCTCGCCAGTGGTGATCTGCTTGTTGGCATAGAAGGCGAAGGCGGCTGCGTCGCCGAATGACCCGATCATGCGATCGCGGTACCGAGCGCCGAGCGCCTCGCAGGAATCGTCGATCACGCGGAGATCGTGTTCGCGTGAGATCCGCTGGATCTCATCCCAGCCGGCGGGGTGACCGAAGCAATCGACCGCCACTATCGCACGGGTTCTGGGTGTGATCCTGCGCTCCAGGTCCACTGGGTCGAGATTGTAGGTCTCCGGCTCGATATCTACAAACACGGGGACGGCGCCTTCGTAGAGGATGCAGTTGACGCTGGCCGCGAAGGTGAACGACGGGACGAGGATCTCATCGCCTGGGCCGACACCCATGGCACGGACGAGAAGATGTAGAGCGGCCGTCCCGGAGCTCACGGCCACCGCATGCTTGACTCCGCAGTACCGGGCAAGCAGGTCCTCGAATCTTTCCTGTGCCGGGCCCAGGGATAGACGGCCCGAACGGAGCACCTCGACGACGGCGGTGACATCGGAGTCATCGATATCGGGTGCGGACATTGGTACCTGCTCGGGCCGGGGGGACATGTGGCTTCCGATCTTCTGGGCTGCGGGCCTTCTTCTGGGGCTACGGACCTAGTAACTGTTCGACGAGCGCCGCAGCTTCCCCTATCTGCCCGGCAAGCGGGTTTCGTTCTCTTGCCGCGTCTAGGTAGACGCGCGCAAGATCAGCGAGTTCCGCGCCGGACATGCCGCGGTAGTACTCGACCGCCGCCCGGGTGGACTCGCTACCCGCGAGTGACCCCTCGTCTTCTCCAGGCGAGGGCAGCGGCGCGCCGTCGGCTGAGACAAGGCCGGAAAGGTCCATGAAGCCCGGTACGCCCGCCACGAGTCGCGATGCGTCGAGCTGCAGCGAGCGCCCTGCCGCGTGCTCCGTGGCCACGAGCAGGTTGATGGTCGAGACTCCCGCCCTGTATCGGATGGACCAGTCTGCCGGCTCCAATGCGATGGCTCTGTCGCACGCGTGGATCGCCAACGCCAGGTTGTCAAGGACGGCTCCCGTCTGGTGGCCGGCCTCGAGAGCCCTCCTGGCTGCGTTCTCGTAGATGGTCGCCTGAGTGAGGTAGGGGCTGGGGTCGGCCGGCTGAAGCCAATGGGCTCCCGCCGCCCGGTCGATCGCCTTGACGCCGTTCGTTCTTGCCAGAGCCAGAGCAGATTCCTGGAACTGGAGAGCAAGGTACGGAAGGCCCGCGGCCATGATCACGAGCAGCGAGAGCGTGACGAGACCCAGACGGAACCCCATCGACAATGCTCCGGGTGGTCGGAGCACATCGCCGCTCTGCTCACTCCGCCTCCGCCCCAATGTCCGTCGGACGGCACCCTCCTCGAACTGCCTGTCCGGCATCTCCGATTCGCCGGGTAGCGGTTCGCCGGCCCGGTCGGCAGGCGCGATCTCTGCGGTCGACGGAGCGGGTTCCGGCTCGACCGTCGCGTCCGACCTCGAAACCCGAAGACGCCGTGCCCAACTGGGCCACAGCGCCTCCGCCCGGGCGTCGACCTCAGCCAGGACCGCAGCCAAGATCAGAAAGGCCGGAACGGTCACCCCCGCCATGGGCCACAGCCACTCGACGCTCCCGTGCACGAGCCAATAGGCGAGTGCCACCAGCAACGCCATCTCCCATCCATAGGCCACCGGGTCGTTGCCCCAGCGGGCGCTGCAGACCCGGGATCTGAGCGGTCGGCCCGGCTTCAACCAGGTCTCCCGGGCTCGTCGCCAACCGGCCGTGCAGTGAGGCCACAACACTCCACCCAAGACGAGGAGCACACTTCCGACGAAGACAACCCCGCCCACGATGCCGGTTTCGGCCACTACCTGGAGAAAGAGCGAATGCGAGTCCTGAGACTGTGACGTGCCGGAAGCCCGGAGCCTATCGTAACCGTATACGAAGCTGTTGGCCCCCACGCCCAACGCCGGTTCGGTCTCAAACTCCCTCCAGGCGACGCGCCAGATCTCGACCCGTCCATTGGATCCCACCATTGTGAAACGCGATGTAGACGCCGAACCGGGAGGATCCTGACCGGAGGGATCCTCATCCGCCGACTCAGTGAACTGATCCCAAGTCTGGGACAGCCACTTGATAGGTCCACCCACATCCGCGGTCAGGGCGATCGAGCCCCACACGATGAGCGCCACGACTCCGGCGAAGACCACCGAGCCGAAGACGACCCTCATGCGCCGGCTGACCTTTATCCAGCGCTCCAGGAGCGCGAGGATCATGCCGACAAATCCGGCGACGACCGAGGCCACCAAGATGGTGCGCGCTCCCGCCGCACCTCCTACGGTTTGCGCTCCCTCCTCCCAGTAGCGGTTGAGACTTGGGAACTCATAGGCCATCAGAAGCCCCGGCACGATCAGATAGCAGAGGGTGCGCAGCCGAGCGGGCGAGACGACGAACATGAAGACAAGTGTGATCGCGAGGCTCCAGATCGCGCCCCGCGACTGAGTCATGATGGCCAAGCCCAAGAGACCCGTAGCGACTCCGAGGGCCACACCTCTGACCGGCGCCGCTTCCTTGGAGCCTGCCGCAAGCCACATCAGGGGCCAGAAGCCCAGTAGAAAGAGCGCGGCCGCGTTGTTGGGGTAGGTGACCGGGTAGGATAGACGGCTGTAGAGGAACATCGAGGAGACATCGTGCGATGACCACAGCTTCCAGATGAGCGCAACGAGAAGGAACAGGGTCGCCGCCATCAGGAGATAGCGGAAGACCCGCCGTGCCGTCGGGTCGGTGAGGAAGACGACCGCCAGGGCGAAGACGGCGAGATATGTCAGCGTGCGGGCGCCCGCGATCCATACCCCCGTGGACGAATCGGCCCACAAGGCGGAGAAGAGCACCCAAAGAGCATAGAAAACAAGCAGCCCCAGCACCAAGAACGAAAGCTGCCGTGGCCGCCTGGGGTACGCAGCCAAAAGCGCGAGGACAAGCCCCAGCAGCCCTACGACGACACTGGGCAGCAGCCAGTTGCGCGGGTTCGACCCGCCGGAGGAGAACGCCAGCCAGAGCCAGATCGCAAACAGACCGAGCAGCGGAACTGCCCAGATGCCGGTGGTACGAGAACGCCCGTCGCCCTCAAGCGCCGTGGTCCCGGCAGGCTCCACGCTCTCTCACCGACCCGGTGGTCGGGACGTCAGGAATTCTGAGACGACTTTCGCGGCCGCGTCGCGAGACGGAGCGCCACCCCACCACCGATGAGGACCACGACCACGATGCCCGCGATCATCAGCTGGAACCCCGTGAAGGGGAACTCGTCGCGGTCGAGCAAGTCCATCACCGCATCGTCGAGGCGGTCCATGATGCTCTTGTCACCGTATACCGGAACGACGGCATCGTTCAGGTATGCCTTCAACTCGCCGTCGGTGTAGTCACGGGTCAGCTTCCCGTTCTGGGCGAAATCGTCATAGATATCCTGGGGCGTCCAAGGCGGGCCCGCTACTGCAACAGTCGCCAACAGCACCGTGAGAAGCAGCGATCCTACGATCAGCAATATGATTCTTCTTGCCATATGCCCCTCCTCAAGTCCGCCAGGGCTCATACCCGGCGGTCTTGGCCTTAGAACGCAACACGCACAATGGCCAAGTATACCGGATATAGCTGCAGTCTAAACCACAACCACAGGTTTCTCAAGAGGAAGTCTCTCTTGCGGCGAGTACTCAGGAACGCAAGACGCGAGGGCTCCGATGATGCTACGGGCATCGCTGTGATCCTGCGCCAGCTGTATCAGTCCGTCGACCAGTCGCTGGAGATGATCGCCGCCGTCATGTGGCGCAGGCACGCCGGGCCGAGCCTCGACCCGCTTCACGAGCGGGTGGCTGGTGGCCACTGCTGTCTCATAGGGATAGACGAGCGTTTCTTCGAGCTTCTCTCCCGGTCTCAGGCCGCAGAACTCGACGCCCAGCGAGTGCGCCTCATCCTTCCAGTAGAAGTCGATCATCCTCTGCGCCAGATCGACGATGGAGACCGGATTGCCCATCTCGAGTATGAACGTGTTCACGGGCTGCTTGGAGTCGCCATCTTCCCCGCCCACCATGATGGCGGCCTGTATCACCAGTTGCACCGCTTCTTCGATGAGCATGAAATACCGGGTCATATCGGGGTGGGTGATGACCAGGGGGCCGCCGCTCTCGATCTGACTCTTGAAGATGGGGATCACGCTGCCTTGGCTGCCAAGGACGTTGCCGAACCGCACCGAGGCGAACATCGTATCGGGGTAGCGCTCGGCCAGCATCCGGATGATGAGCTCGCCCGTGCGCTTCGTGGCGCCCATGACGTTGGCCGGCTCCACGGCCTTGTCGGTGGATATGTTGATGAACCGTTCCACCCCATATCGGGCTGCCATCTCGGCCACCATGTAGGTGCCCTTGACGTTGTTGAGCACGGCCTCGTCGGGGCTCAGCTCCATCAGGGGGACGTGCTTGTATGCCGCGGCGTGGAACACCAACCGGGGACGGTGCTGCGCGAAGATCTTCTCCAGCTTGCGCTCGTGGAGGATGCTGGCCGGGTAGAGGACGTACTTACGGAATCCCAGGTTCTGGAGGCTCTCGTGGAGATCGTAGAGGGAGGACTCGTCGTGGTCGACGACGACTAGGCGCCGCGGAGCGTAGCGGGCGATCTGCCGGCATAGCTCGGAACCGATGGAGCCCCCTGCCCCGGTCACGAGCACGGTATGCCCTTGGATGTAGTCGGATATCGCGCCGACGTCGGTCTCGATGGTAGGTCTGCCGAGCAGGTCCTTGATATCCAGGTCTCGGGCGTCACGGAGACTGACCGTGCCGGACACGAGCTCGGCCAGGCTGGGCAGTATCTTGATCGGCACTCCTGACGGCTTGCAGATACGATAGATCGAAACCACCTCTTCCGCGGAGGCGGAGGGGATGGCCACCACGATCTGAGTGATCTCGTGCTTCTCGACCAACTCGGGAACCTCGGCCACCCGGCCGAGCACCGGGTGGCCCTGGATGCTCATATTCTGCAGGCCGCGCCGGTCGTCGACGAGGCCGATCACCTTGATGTTGAGGGCGGGAGTCCGCTTGATCTCGCGCAGGAGCATGTCGGCCGCCTGCCCGCCTCCCACCAGGAGCAGGCGCTCCGCGGTCTGGTTGGGACGCAGTGTGATCTCCCAGTAGATCCTGCGTACGAAGCGGGCCGCGATCATGAGGACGACGGTTGCCATACCTCCGGCTACCACCACGGACCGGGGGATGAGGTAGCTGGAGGCGCCCGTGTAGAGCGGCCACGCCACCACCAGTGCGAAGAGGATGGCGACGGCCAGGATGCCGGCCTGTCCCATGCGTACAGCCTGGGCAAGGCTCATGTACCGGCTCACGATGCTGTAGACGCCGGTGAACCAGTTGACCACCAGGTGCACCGCCACCGCCATCCCGGCGAAGACCGCGAAACCGACCGTCCATGACTTCCAGTCGGCGAAGCTGCCGGCGTAGCGGAAGTTGAGGACGAGGTAGTAAATCGCGAGGATGATGCCTATATCCACAGCGACGGCTAAGACATGAGTCACCCTCGGCCGAGCCAGCAGTCTGGTTCCCATCAGTACTCTCTAGTCCAACGTCGTCTTTTGCCCAGGGTCTCTTGTCACGCGCCGCCCAGGTGCAAAAGCCCCCTGCCCCCACGGTTGCCACACGTGGTCGAGAGAATATCCCATTCCCGCCTGGGCAAAACACGATCTTTCCATTAAATATCGGCGCGAAACCAAAAATCCTGTAATCACCGCAGCGCCGTCCTGGGAGATGCGAGCATTGACACGGTGGGCGCGGCAACGTACCGTGTACGCGTGAGTGGACCCTTCACAGAGGAGGCGCCGTGGCCGATGTATTGAGGACCTGCGCGAACTGTGGCAATAGTCAGGCGACCGGCGATTTCTGCGAGAAGTGCGGCACTCGCATGCCGGCTGCAGCGGCTACCGCCGCCGCGGCCGGGGCAGCCGTCGCTCAGAGTGCAGCGCAGGCACCAACTCCCCCGCCGTACGGGACCCAGCAATCGCAAGAATATGCCCCTCCGCCGCCGGAATACGGAGCGCCTCAGTACGCCTATGCAAGGGAGCCGGGCTACTGGAGCCATCTATTCGATTTCTCGTTCCAGGGCTTCGTCACCCGCCGGTCGATAAAGACGCTCTACACGATCATCCTGGGGCTCATCGCCGCGTACGTCGTGCTCAGCATCGTGCTCCTGGCCATGGGAGCGACTCGGTGGACGGTCGTCAGCTTCCTGATCGCGTTGGTCGTGGCGGCCTTGTACCTGTTCTGGAGCAGAATCCTGTTCGAGTTGATCGCCGCCGTCCTGCATCTGAACGACAGGTCTGAGTAGCGCGGGCCTTCCAGGCGCGGTAAGCCGGCCGCGTGCCGGGAGCTCGCCGCGCGGGACTATTGGGATGCACGAAGGGGCCGCCCCGGGGCGGCCCCTTGGCCATGCGCAAGCATCAGTGCATCGAAGTGCGCGGGTAAGAGTCCCCCTACTTGGCCAGATAGACCTCCTGCGAGCGCTGGACCACCCTGACGTCCTTCATGCCCTCCGTCTGCAGCACCTTGCGCAGCCCCTGGACCAGGGTGGCGGGCTTGCGGTCGGTTCCACCGACGAGTACGCTCTTCTCACCACTCTTGAGGAACTCGGTGACGACGTCTTTGTAGAAACTCGACCTTTGTCTGAGTGGGACCGGTCGGGGTACCAATTCGAAGCCTTTTTCCCTAACCATCTCTATCCTCACTTCTAAAGCTGCATGTCAGGTGACCAGACAACACTAGCATGAGTCACATCATCTGGGGTGTGGTCAACTGACGAAGCGGGTACCTGACGGAGCGGGTGCCGATCCCCTCGTAGCTGAAGCCTAGCTGCGCCAGCGCAGGTCCGTCCAAGGCGTTGCGGCCGTCGATCACGATCGGTTGGGCCATCGCCTTCTTGACCGAGGCCCAGTCGAGCTCCAGGAACTCACTCCACTCGGTCACGAGCACGCATGCGTCGGCCCCCTCGAGGGCCTCCATCGCCGACGTCGCGTAGGTGACGGCGGGAAGGAGGGTGCGCATGCCGGGTGTCGCGACGGGGTCGAAGCCCGCCACGTGGGCTCCCTCTGCCAGTAGCCGGCTGGCCAGGATGATGGAAGACGCCTGCCGGATGTCGTCGGTGTTGGGCTTGAACGCCAGGCCCAGCAGGGCGATGCGCCTGCCCCGGAGTTCTTCGCCCAGGTGACGTTTCAGCTTGCCGATGACCCGCCGCTTCTGCAACTCGTTGACCTCGATCACGGCGTTCAGCAGCTGGAAGTGATACCCGGAGTTGCCGGCCAACTGCTTCAACGCGGATACGTCCTTCGGGAAGCAGCTGCCGCCGTAGCCAATGCCGGCCTGCAGGAAGTGCGGGCCGATGCGCCGGTCCATCCCCATGCCCTTGGCGACGACGGTGACGTCGGCGCCGGTGGCCTCGCAGACGTTCGCTATCTCGTTGATGAAACTGATCTTCGTCGCGAGGAAGGCGTTGGACGCGTACTTGATCATCTCGGCGGACGCCACGTCGGTCGTCAGCACCGGAGAGTCGATGCCCTGATAGAGGGCGGCCACCCTAGCCGCGACCGCCGGGTCGTCCGCCCCGACGACCACGCGGTCGGCATGCATGAAGTCCGTTATGGCTGTGCCTTCGCGGAGGAACTCAGGATTCGAAGCGTACGTGATGTGCCGGTAGCCTCGCTGGTCGAGCTCCGCCTTGACCAGAGCGCCGGTGCCCACCGGGACCGTCGATTTGGTCACTATGACGTGCTCGCCTTCATCCGGGGGGAGGTTGTCTATGGCCTGCCAGATGCGGGAGAGATCGGCATCCCCGGAGGCCGTCGGGGGTGTATCCACACAGAGGAAGATGAACTCCCCGCTCCCGTAGGCGTGGGTGTGGTCGGTGGTGAACTCTATCCGCTCCCGATGCTTGGCTATCAACTCGGTGAGTCCCGGTTCGTATATGGGGACCCCGCCCTTCCGAAGCTTCTCGACCTTGTCGGCGTCGACGTCCATGGCGACGATGTGGTGGCCAAGCTCTGCCATGCATGCCACGGTCACCAGGCCCACATAGCCTGCGCCTACAACGGTCAGCCTGCTCACGCGGAGGACCTCCTAGAGTCTTGGAGACATCGCCACAGTCTAGCTTACCCCGAGGAAGCTCAGGATGGCCCGGGTCAGGCCCTGGACGATCTTGTTCTGATAGGCCTCGGTGGCGAGCAGACGGTCTTCGTCGGGGTTTGTCATGAACCCGATCTCAGGTAGGACCGCGGGCACGTCCGACCAGTTGAATCCGGTCATATCGCTCCGGGCGTCGAGGCCACGGTCCTTGGCGCCCGTGGCGGCAATGAGTTCCTTCTGGATGAGCGCCGCCGCCTGCTTCGAGGCCGCCGCGATGTCATCGGTCCAGCCCTTGGTGGAGGCGGGGTAAAGAGTGTGGATCCCGTTGGTGGCCGAGTTGTCGGACCCGTCGGCGTGGATGCGCACGAACAAGTCGGCGCCCGCATCATTGGCCAACTGGGCGCGCTGGATGTTGGAGATGTTGATGTCCTGGGTGGTGCGGGTCATTACGACCTGGATGCCGTGCGAAACCAGAGAGTCGCGCAGCTTGAGCGCCACGGCGAGCACCAGTTCGCTCTCGGGCGTTCCGGTGACCACCCCGGCTGTGCCGCTGCTGACCTTGGGCTTCTTCTCTCCCGAACCCGGTCCTACCGGCTCCGTGTTGAAGTCACCCCTGGCCTGGTGGCCCGGGTCGAGCACGACGATCCTGCCTGCCGGCCGGGGCGCCGTCGTGGCAGGAGGCTGCGATGCGGTGGTCGATGGCGGTCGCGACGTTGTGGTGGGTGGGAGGGTGGTGGTAGTGACGCTGCTTGTGGTGGTCGAGGAGAGGGTGCTGGTGGAGGAGCCGGCGGCAGGCGAGGAACCGGTCGTGATTGAGGGGCCGGGCGTGGTCGTGGCGCGTTCTGCAAGAGTGGTCGTGGAACCGCTGGGAGTGTCGGTGGAAGATCCGGAGACCACCTGGTCCCCGGGGTCGCGAGTCAGCAAGAGCACGGCGGCGACTACCACCGCGACCACCACCACTCCGCCAAGGCATGCAAGGGCCCCGCTCAGCCGCCTTCTGCGCGCCCGCCTGGTCTGGAAGCGCCGGATCAGCTCCTGGGTCTCCTTATCGCGCGACGGAGGCCGATCCATCAATCCCCTGCCGCTTCGCCTTCGAAGGGCCGGTCATCGTCTCCAAGAGCGTCTCTGAGCAAGGCGATGGCCTCCGACGGGGACGTCGCGTACCAGACGCCGTCGGCACCCTCATCGTTCTGGACCCTCCAACCGGAGAGGACCACGACAGGGCGGCCGATCTTGGCCGCCAGGCCGATCTCGGCCAGAGTCCCGTATCCACCGCCGACGGCGATGACCGCGTCACCGGAACTGACTACCGCTAGGTTGCGGGCATGTCCGATGCCGGTAGTGAGCACGTGATCGAGGTAGGGGTTGGCGGGCGTGCGGTCGTGCCCGGGGAGGATGCCGATGGTAGTGCCGCCGGCCTCCTTGGCCCCCCTTGCAGCCGCCTCCATGACTCCAGCGAGACCGCCACAGACCAGGGTCGCCCCCGCTTCGGCCACCAACCGGCCGACTTCCTCGGCGAGGGCGTAGTCGGCGGCATCGCAGCGACCTCCGCCGATGACCGATATGTATTTCGGCTGCATGGGGCTAGGATAGCATCGAGTTACAGCATGGCCTCCAGCAGCCGGAGAGCCGCCTCCTTGTCCAGGGGCTCGTTCCAGTTCCCGCATTTGGGAGACTGGATGCAGGAGGGGCAGCCGCTCTCGCAGGGGCAGTCGCGCACCAGGTGGCGGGCGTCGCGGGCCCACTCGGCGAAGCGCTCGAAACCCTGCCTGGAGATGCCCACCCCGCCGGCATGCCCGTCGTACACGAAGATGGTGGGCTGTTCCGTCTGGCTATGCACCGGGGTCGAGAGGCCGCCGATGTCCCAGCGGTCGCACATGGCGTAGAGGGGCAGGAGCGCGATAAGGGCGTGCTCCACGGCGTGGATGGCCCCGGGGAGGCGGATGAGGTCACCCTCCGAGGGGAACATCTCAGGAGGGATGACGAACCACATGGCCTCGGTCACGAACTCCTGACGGGGGAGGTCCAGTTCTTCGGTGCCGAGGACCTCGTCGCTTCCCAAGCGCTTCTTCTGATACGCGACGACCTGGGTGGTGACCGCGATCTCTCCCAGGTGAAGCGTGAGCGGCCCGCTGGCCGTCCGCATCCTCTCGGCGATGATGCGGGTATCCGCCTCTTTACGGGGGATGGTGTGGTACGTGTCCCAGAACGGCCGCACGAGCGCGCGGTGACCTTCGAGGTCCAGTCCTGTCACCAGGTAGGTGTCGCCCATGTGGAGATATACCGCTCCGGGGTGCAGGGCCGAGAATGCGGTCTCGGCACCCTCCGTGCCGATGATGTCGCCCGTATCCTCCTCCACGATGGTGTACTGCTGGCCCGCGGTGGACCGCAGGCCGATCTTGCCTGCCGGGAAGTCGGTGTCGCTTGAGTACCAGGCCCCGCTCTTCTGCCGGAGGAGGCCCTCTCCCACAGCGCGGTCGAGCGCCGCGGGAAGGGCGGGCCCGAAGAACCGTTGATCATCCGCCATGAGGGGGCTCTCGTAGGCTGCGGCGGCCAGATGCAGGCCATGGATGAACGGGTTGGCGAAGTCGACGGTAGCGGCCTCCACCTCTCTGCCGAGGAGCTCGTCGGGATGCTTGACGAAGAATTGCTCCAGAGCGTCGTTGCCGGCGACGAAGACGGCCAGGCTCTCGCCCTTTCCCCTCCCCGCCCGGCCCCATTGTTGCCACAGGCTGGCCATCGTGCCTGGGTAGCCGACGGTGATCGCGGCGTCAAGAGCTCCGATGTCGATACCGAGCTCGAGGGCGCTCGTACTCACCACGGCGAGTAGTTGGCCACCGAACAGCATGGTCTCGATGCTCCGGCGCTGCTCCGGCGTGTAACCGGCCCGGTAAGGGGACAGGCGCTCGGCCAGACGCGGATCGGTCTCCTTCAGGCGGTCGGCCGTCTGCTGGTAGATGAGCTCCGCGCTTCGCCTCGACTTGGTGAAACAGATGGAACGGACTCCGGACCGCACCAACTCGCTCAGGAGAGCGGCCGCCTCACTGTTGGCGCTGCGCCTGAGATTCATCTGATCCTCTACCAGGGGAGGCTGCCAGAAGATCACCTTGCGTGGGCCGACCGGGGCCCCGTCGCCGCTGATGTGGGTCACGTCCAGCCCGGTGAGCTGTTGGGCATGCTCGCGGGCGTTCCGGATGGTCGCCGAGGCCAGGATGAAACGGGGCTCGGCCCCATAGAACGAGGCGACTCTGCGGAGCCTCCGGAGCACGTTGGCCACGTTGCTGCCGAACACCCCTCGATAGGTGTGAGCCTCGTCGATGACCACGTACCTCAGATTGAAGAAGAAGTCGTCCCAGAGCTCGTGCCGGGGAAGGAGGCTCAGGTGGATCATGTCGGGATTGGTGAGTATCACGCGGGCTTTCTGGCGAGCCACCTGGCGGGCCGCCGTGGGCGTGTCACCGTCGTAGGTGGCGATCTCCACCTGTTTGCCCGCGAGCATCCGGAGCCGGCGCAACTGGTCTTGAGCCAGAGCCTTGGTGGGATACAGGTAGATCGCCCGAGCGTGGGGATTGCGCAGCAGGCCGTCGACGACGGGCAGGTTGAAGCACAGGCTCTTGCCCGACGCCGTGCCGGTGGTGACCATGAAGTGGTCTTCCTTCTGGGAGGCCGCCCAACAGTCGGCCTGATGGGTCCAAAGGCGGGTGATGCCCTGCGCCGCCAGCGCGTCGGCCAACTGCAGATGGAGATCGGCCGGCAACGGCGCCGATCTGCCGGGACGTCCGGGCAGCACCGTGTGCGCCTCGACCTGGGGGAATCGGTCGGACGAAAGGAGGTCGAACAGTTCTCGTGTCACACGCGCCCGCCTTGAGAATATCGCCGCCAACTGTCCGCCCCACTCTCGCTCGCCTTATGCCGTCATGCGGTGAGCGTAGCCGTTTTGCGGCGGGGGGAGGCTCCGACAAAAGACCTGCCTTGCACATGGGACCGTACTACCCGTCCGGATCGCTCTCGAGAGTGACGACCACGATCTGCGGTCTGGCCAGAAGGCGGACCGGCGGTATCGTACTGGTCCCGATGCCGTTCGAGACTATCACTGTGGTGAGGTCCGTTTCCACCAGCCCGGTACGGTACTTCTGACCATAGTCGGAGGGCACGTGAGGAGCCCATAGACCGAAGACCGTGATCTGGCCGCCGTGGGTGTGGCCCGACAGTACCAGGTCCACGGCGCCCTCGGGCAGCTTCTCGGCCAGATCCGGGCTGTGCGACAGAAGGAGGACGAAGTCGTCTCGACCCGTATCTGCCAGAGCGGCCGGGATCGACGGCTTGCCGACCGAGTAGTCGTTCGCCCCGGCGATGTAGATACGCTCCTCCTGCGCCTCGATCCAGAGGCCCTCGTCGCGCAGCAGGGTGACCCCCGCGTCGACGGCGGCTTGGACGACCAGTGCAGGCCCGTCTTCTCCCTTCTGGTAGTCACCGTAGTCATGATTCCCGAGCACAGCGATGCGCCCCAAGGGCGCTCTCAACCTTGCCAGTTCCTCAAAACAGGAGGCCGCGTAGTCGGTGCTCATGAACACATAATCACCACCCAGGAGCACCAGGTCCGGGGCAAGCGCGTTGACCCTTTCCACCAGCGAGCGCACCCTGTCCTGTGATAGGAAGGGCCCCCGGTGGATGTCGGTGATGAGCACGACACGGGTGCCCTCGAAAGCCGCCGGCAGGTCGGGGTCGGCGAACGCGTACTCCTTGACCTCGATGCGGTAGGTCTCGGCATATCCGTAGGCGAGTACGGCGACGATCACCACGAACACGGCGATCAACGCCTGCAGCCATCGTTTCCGGCGCATCCTCCCGAGCACTCGTACTCTGCCGGGCTTGAGTCTTCGACGCGCCCTAGCGGGGCACGCGGACCAGGTCGCGCTGCACCAGGAGCTCGGCAATCTGCACGGCGTTGAGAGCCGCCCCTTTGCGCAGGTTGTCAGACACCACCCACAGATTCAGGGCGTTTTCGGCGGTCGGGTCGGCCCGGACGCGGCCCACGTAGGTGTCGTCCTTGCCGGCCGCGTGAATCGGCATCGGGTAGGCCTTGTTGGCGGGATCATCGACCAGAGCCACGCCGGGAGCAGCCGCCAGTAGCTCACGGGCCCGTTCGACGCTGAGCGGTCTCGCGAACTGAAGGTTGACCGACTCGGAGTGGCCCGTGTGCACCGGGACGCGGACGCAGGTGGCCGTCACGGCGATGCTGTCGTCGCCCATGATCTTCTTGGTTTCGTCCACCATCTTGCGTTCCTCTTTCGTGTAACCGTCTTCAAGGAACACGTCGATGTGTGGGAGGCAGTTGAACGCTATCTGGTGCGGGTAGACAAGCGGCTCGACGGGCTCGCCGGCCATGACGTGCGGGGTCTGCTCGAGGAGCTCGTTGATGGCCTTGGCGCCGGTGCCTGACACCGCCTGGTAGGTGGAGACCACGACCCGCTTGATCTGGGCCTCGTCATGGAGCGGCTTCAGCGCCACGACCATCTGGATGGTGGAGCAGTTGGGGTTGGCGATGATGCCCCTGTGCCAGTCGACATCGTCCGGGTTCACCTCGGGGACCACCAAAGGAACATCGGGCTCCATGCGCCAAGCAGACGAGTTGTCCACGACCACGCAGCCGGCGTCGCGCGCGAACGGGGCGAACTTGAGAGAGGTGCCGCCGCCCGCGGAGAAGAGAGCGAGGTCGACACCTTTGAAGCTGTCGGGAGTGAGCTCCTGGCAGATGACCCCCTCGCCGTGGTACTCAAGCTTGGTCCCGGCGGATTTGGCGGTGGCCAGCGCGACCAACTCCTTGACCGGGAAACCACGCTCTTCGAGGATGCTGCGCATCGCCCGACCGACGGCGCCTGTGGCGCCTGCCACTGCTACTCGATACTCCTTGCTCACGGCTCCTCCTTGCCACGCTGACGGCGCGGAGATTCTACCATCCCTCACGACGCGGGCCGTTGTGCGGCTCTCATCCTGGCTAATGGAACGGGATACTGTTCGACGGGACGTTTCCTGGGTAGGGAGGGGCCCCCGCGCCGCTAGGGCGGCGTATGATGTTATCAGGGCATGGTGTCTAGTTCCTCAAGGAGGGGCAATGTCAGAACACGAACCGCGTAAGGTCTATGAAGAGGAAACACACGACTCGCTGACCAGCAAGACCGTCAGTCGCCGGGACTTCCTCAAGATGGCTGGAATAGCGGGCGCCGCGGTCGGGATGAGCGCAGGTCTAGGTGGCTTGCTGGCGGCCTGCGGCGGCGACGACGAGCCGGAGACGAGCACTACCGCCGCCCCCACCGAGACCACGGCGGGAGGCGGAGAGACCACGACCACCGCGGCGGCCGAGACCACGACCACGGCCGAGGCCGGTCCCGAGATGGCCGGCGAGCTCAAGCTCGGCTATGTGATCCCCCTGACCGGCGCCATGGCCGCCTTCGGAGTCGCCGGCAACTGGCAGACCGACTGGTTCAACAAGAACGTCTGGAAGGACGGCCTGGTCTGCGGAGACGGCAAGAAGTACAAGATCACCTGCCTCGTACGTGACAGCCAGTCGGACTCCAACCGCTCGGCGCAGGTGGCGAGCGACCTAATCCTCAACGACAAGGTCAGCCTCATCGGCGCCAGTTCGAGCGCGGCCAACGTCATCCCGGTGCGCGACACCGCCGAGGCTCTCGAGTGCCCCGGCGTGCACTATGACGTGCCCGGCGATGCCTGGGCGGAGGGTAAGAGCAAAGAAGGCGACCTGAAGTGGAACTGGTGCGCCTGGTGGGTCGGCAAGGATCTCGTCGAGAACTTCGTCAAGATGTGGGGACTCGTGCCCAACAACAAGACGGTCGGCGCACTGTGGGTCAACGACGCCGACGGCATGGTCTTCGCCAACGCTCTACCGGGACTGTTCGAGGAGCTCGGCTACAAGCTCATCGATCCTGGTCGTTTCGAGGTGGGCACTGAGGACTTCTCGGCCATCATCAGTCAGTTCAAGAAGGAAGGCGTGGAGCTGGTCTGCGGCATGGCCAACCCGGCCGAGTACACCAACTACGTCAAGCAGAGTGCGCAGCAGTCCTTCCAACCGCCCATCGTCACCTGTGCGAAGGCCATGCTGTTCACGTCCGCGGTGGAGGCTCTGGGCGACCTCGGCGATGGCATGACCGCCGAGTGCTGGTTCCATCCCAAGTATCCCTACGTGAGCACCGTCACCGGCATGTCGGCGCAGCAGTATTGCGATGCCTTCGAGGCCGACACCGGAACACAGTGGACGCAGCCCATCTGCTTCATCGGGTGCTACGAGCTGTGGACCGATGTGCTGCAGAGGACCAAGAACCCGATGGACAAGCTGTCCATCGTGGAGGCCATCAAGGGGACCAACATCATCGCGGCGGGCGGTCCGGTCGACTGGACCGTCAACCCTGAGCCGAGGTTCGGCTTCTACAACTTCTGCTCCAAACCCCTCGCCGGTGGGCAGTGGGTCATGGGCAAGGGTAAGTGGAAGTACGACATGGAACTGGTCGCCAGTGTGACCGATACGACCATCCCCGTCACCGCCGAGATGAAGCCGGTGCAGTATCCGTCGTAGGACCCGGCGACTCATCGGGAAGCCACGGGGCGGGGGGCGCGGAGAGGGGGCCCCCCCCCCCGGGTGAGCCCACGGGCCCCCACCCCCCCCACAACCCCCCGGGGAACCCCCGGGGCGAGGAAAGAAGCGTGATTGA
>CAZQDY010000031.1:0-31261 GCA_964592075.1 uncultured Gaiellales bacterium | reverse complement strand
GACCCCCCCCCCCCCCCCCCCACCCCCCCCGGCCGCGCGGTGGGGGCGCCGCCCCCCCCGCGGCCCCCCGCGCCTCCACCGCCGGCGTCGCCGTCAACCGGCGGACCGGCAGCCCGAAAGGCACCACACGGCATTTCTCAGCCCGCGGCGCTAGAAACTCCGAGCCTCTGGCCAGGTTGGGTGAGGACACCACAATGAGGTCGACTCTATCAAGAAAGCGCTCCAGGAAGGGCCTGTAGACGGCCAGCAGCCGCTTCTGCCGAACGATGTCGCTGTGATAGAGGACAACGCTGGGAACCTCGATCCCTGAGAACAAGAAGGAGAGCTCCCCCCAGGGATACGGGGAGTGGAAGTTCATGACGTCGGGCGGTTCGGGACCTTCAGGACCCCGACGGCGCGACTCAGCCCGCAAGGCGCGTGCCATGCCCGCCGCCACCGGCGCCGAGGAGAGGGCCATCTGTCTGGGAAGGCGTACGATGTCGACCCCGCCGATGGACTCCTCCGCTCGATCCGGGCCTTCGTTACTGACCAGGGCCCGCACATGGGCCCCCGCGTGCTCAACCAGGCCCTCGGAGAGGGTGCGGACGACCGTCTCCACGCCACCCAGATGGGGAGGTGAGTAGTACTTGTTGACCATCGTCACGCGGAGCGGTGAATTCTTGTCCATACGGGGATTCTAGTCAATCCTGGCTGCCACCGGTACCGGCGGGGTGCAGGGAGTGATGGCCGAGAGACCGATGAGCGGTCCCCGCCACCTTGTGATAGACATCCGCCATGAGATCGGAGATTACCTGCCTGTAACTCGCCCGCGCCTGAAGGAGAGTGGTCCGCAGACTTGCGTGGTTCGCCTTCAGACCCTGGATGGTCCTTGGGACCGCGGTCAGATCGAACAGGCCGATAGAGAAACGCTCCATCCCCAAGGCCTTGCAGAAGCGCTCGTTCTTCGGCTGATAGGAGAAAGACAGGAAGGGGATTCCCTTCTGGCAGGCGAAGACCAAGCCGTGGAAGCGCATGCTGGCCACGAACCTGCACCTACCCAGATCGTCATCGGAGAAGCTGCAAGGCACCCCGGCGAAGTGGGCAGAAAGGACTCCGTGATCGTTCCCTCCACCCGGCTCGAAGTAGAGTGGCAGGGGGACGACTGCGTCAAAACCCCTCCGCACCATTTCGACCGCTCGATCCGGATCCCACCGGGAGAACGGGGAGTCTGCGACCAACTCAGGCATCCGGGCGTTAAGCCTCCGCATGAGGCGATCGTGGAGGCCCTCGAACTCCCCGTGCCAGCTGACCCAGGGACGTAGATTGAGTCCGCAGACGTCGGCCCCGACCTCCTCGGCGACCTCGTACGGGTACAGGAAGGTGAGGTCCGGGCCCACGACTGTCTTCCTCGGACAGCGGAGCAGCTCACGACTCTGCTCGTCCCTTACGAGTATGAATTCAGCGCGATCCTTGATGGCCTCGATGAGCTGCAGGTTGTCGCGATGACGCGCCTCCACGCCGAGGCCCACGCAGCCGAACCGGGGCCTCAGGTTCCTGATCAGTCCCGCGTAGCGCCCGGTGCCGCGGAGAATCAGACCCCCACCGCCCAACAGGGCGAAGTCGCATGCATCTAACTCCTCCGCGCGAACCGCGGCATCGGCCAGACTGCGGGTGACCACCAGATCATGGCCGTCGAAGAAACGCTGGAGGCATTCGAGGATCCGCTGATCTCCAGCGTTCTGATGGCCGTACCAACCGATCAGGCCGATCCGCACCGACCCCCCCTTGTAGAGGCAAGACTCTCGTAGAGATCAAGATACCCCAGCACCACCCGCTCTGCAGTGAAGTCTCGCCCGGTCAACCGCGCGACGCCCAGGGAACCCGCAGTTCTCGAAGAGCCCTCTCAGCAAGGCGGGCGACTGCACGTCACGGCCTCCTCGTAGGCGGCCACAGTGGCGGCGGCAGTAAGTTCCCAGGTGAATCCCGCGGCGCGCTCCAGTCCTGCTCTGGATAGGCCCTCGCGCAATCCACTGTCATGCAGCACGCGCGAGAGCGACTTAACAAGAGCTTCTGTATCCCCCGAGGGGAACATCAGAGCAGCGTCGCCGACGACCTCAGGCAATGACGCGGCGTCGGCGCAGACCACAGGCACCCCAAGAGTCATGGCTTCGAGCACCGGTAGACCGAAACCCTCGTACTGGGAGGGGCATACAAACGCGACGGCGCCGGCGTACACAGCCTTCAGTGCCGGCTGGCGGAGAGGCCCCGTGAACGCCACCCGCGCGCGCAGCTCCTGGGGCTCGCCCGCGAACTCGTCGTCGAGATACCCGGGCACTTCGGCGCCTGCCAGCAGTAGGCGCAGCCCAGGTTCCGTATGCGCGACGCGGGCGAAAGCCCTAAGAAGCGTCGGCAGGCCCTTGTGAGGTCTGGTGTTGCCCATCGAAAGCAGGTAGGGGGATGACGCAAGGTGCGCGAGTCCGCCGGTCAGCGGCTCGATGGGGCCCACGGAGAAATCGTCGGCGGCTTCCGCTGTGACCACCAGCCTACCCCGAGCGGCTGGAAAGAGCCTCTGCACATCAGCCGCCGTGGCGCGCGAGGGTACGACGAGCCGATCGGCAAGGCGCACCGCACGCGCGTTACACCGGCGGTACACCGCCCTCCTCAGAGCCGAGGGCATCACACCCGGCACGACCAGCGGGATGAGATCGTGCAGTGTGACGACCAGCGCTCCCCGCGACGGCAGCGGGGTGGGGAAGTGAGGACAGTGGACCACGTCGGGCTTCATCCGGTGGACCATCCTCCCCAGTTCGACGGCGCCCAGCACGCTGAAGGGGTGCGCCGCGGCGGTCACAATCCGGCCGGCGGCGCCTGCCGGTGCGGGCGGTGTCTCGCCCGGCGCACAGACCTGGACCAGCCCGATGTCCTCGCGTGCCGCGAGCGCACGGGCCAACCCTGTCGTGTAGCGCCCGATCCCGGACCAGCCCGCCATACGGCAGTCGAGGAGCACGTACATCAGCCCTCACCCACGTATCCCGGCGGCTGGAGCTGCGGCAAGCCCGGGAATCATCGTGCCCACCTGCCGGTCCAACCGGGGTGCGCGGCCAGCGCGCGTTCGAAGACGGCCACCATCTCCTCGGCAGTGCGCCGCCAGGTGAAGCCTGCGGCTCTCATGCGCCCCGCCGCGACGAGCCGCGCACGCTCCCCTTGGTCGGTGCTCACGAGAGCGACGGCGCGAGTCAGTTGTCCGGGGTCGGAGGGGTCGACAAGCAGCGCAGCGCCTCCGGCTACCTCGGGCAGCGAGGAGCGGTCGGCCGTGATGACCGGACAGCCGCTCGCCATCGCTTCGAGCACGGGCATGCCGAACCCCTCGTAGATGCTTGGGTACACGAGCGCGAGAGCGCCCGAGTAGAGAGCCGCGAGGTCGGCCGGGCGGACGTCGCCGACCAAGCACAGGCGCCCGCTGAGGCCGAGCACGTCCGCTCTTGCCTGGACGGCCGTACCGGTGGCCGTCTTCCGCGGCACGCCCACCCCGACCACGGTCAGCGACGTCCGGAGCTCTTCAGAGAGCCGCGCCACCCCCTCGAGCGCGGCAAGGAAGTTCTTGCGCGGGTTGAATACGTCCAGAGAGAGTATGTAGGGTCTGGCAACACCGTGTCGCGACAACACCCCGGCGATCTGCTCTTCGGCCAGGGGATGGAAGACCGCCGGGTCGACACCCCAGGGAATCACACGGACGTCGCCGGGTACAGATCCGACGAAGCGCGGTATGTCCCGGGCGGTCGAATCCGAGGGGGTGACGACCACGTCGGCCTCGGAGATGGCCTTTGCGATGAGCAGGCGGTTGAGACGGCGGTTGATCCACGGTTGTTGGTCGGGGTGGTAGCGGTCCCAGAAATCGTGGACCGTCGCCACCTTGGCGAGGCCTGGCGTCCGGAACGGCAGTAGATGGCGCGGCCCCCAGAACACTTCCACACGATCATCGGCGAGCAGCCGGTTCACGCCTGTCTGCATCCAGGCGATGTTGCTGGAGGTCAGGAGGCCCGAACCCAGGCGAACCTCCCACGGTAGGTCGAGCGGCCGGTCTGAGAACGGGACCACTGGTGCTCTTGCCGCATACAAGACGAACCTGTGAGACGTACCCGTCTCCGCCAGCGCCCTCATGGTCTGATACTGGGAAACGCCGATGCCCCCGCTGGCGGGGGTCGACAGAGCGGTAGCGTCGATCCCTATGGTTGCCATGCGGCCATTCTACTCGCGCGGCCGCCTGGTCGCGCGGCCGCTCCACCGCACGACTTGTGCCACGAAGCCCCTCGGCTGCTACGCTGTAGGGCAGCTGAGTATCCCCAGACCGTCAGAGGGAGCCTCCATGCTCGTGCGCCTGGTCGCCAACTACGACCTGTCCCGGATCCTCAACCTCACTCCCGGCAAGAACGGCCGCTGGGCCGACGTCCAGTTCTGCATTGACCCGGCCGTCCGGAAGGCCGATTACCTCATCGTCCTCAACTACTGCCCCGAACCCCAGGAGTTCCATGTCCCAGAAGGCAACACTTGGCTCCTGCTCCAGGAACCGGCGGTGGACCTCTTCAAGCACTACCACAGGGGCGAGGGGCCCTATGACCTCGTCCTCACGAGCGACCCGGATCTGCGCGGGCCCCGGTACGTACACTCCCATCCGTGCCTTACGACGGCCCTGCCGGGTTCGTATGACGAACTGGTCGCGGCCTCACCCCCGCTCAAAACCTCGACCCTCTCCTGGGTGACGAGCCACTTGAGGGTCTTGCCGGGGCACAGAGACCGCATGGAGTTCCTACAGCGGCTCCGCTCCGAAGTCCCCTTCGACCTGTACGGCCGGGGTTTCGCTCCGCTCGAAGACAAAGCCGAGGGTCTTGCCCCTTACCGTTACTCCATAGCCTTCGAGAACTGGCCGAGCCCGTACTACTGGACCGAGAAGGTGACCGACTGCTTCCTGACGTGGACCGTACCCATCTACTACGGCTGCCCGCGCATACACGAGTTCTTCCCTGAGAAGAGCGTCGTGACTTTCGATGCACGCGATCCTGGTGCGATCGACGGGATGAAGCGGCTGGTAGAGACCGACAACTACGAGAACCGGCTGGACGCTCTGTCCGAAGCGCGGACGCTGTTCCTGAACAGGTATCAGTTCTTCCCCTATCTGGCGGCTCAGATCAGCGCCCACGCGGCGAGGACCGGGCTGACCCGGCGGACGTATAGACCGGTGCGCGTCTCTCCGCCTCGAGCCCCGCTCGGTCTGAGACTGGAGAGGAGATACAGACCGCCGCTCGGCCGAGCCAAGCGACGGGTGATGCGGGTCTTTCGCTGAGGACCGCGGTCCGGGAGCGGCCGGAGCTGCTCGCGGTCATCGATCGAAGAGGTCGACGGCTCGGATCCTTCGAGCGGCAAGCCGGGGAGCCGCAGCCGCGGCAAGGAACTTGACCCTCCGCCGAGCGAGCTCCCCCGGCACAAGGGCCACCAGCAGACACTTCCTCCGCACGCCCCGCTCCTCACGGTTCAGCGCCTGCTTCGCCCCCAGCAGACGCAGCCGTCTCACCAAGGATCGCCGGTGCTCGCGCACAGCCGCGAGCTGCTCGCGGGTGAGAACCTCGCCGGAGGCTATCGTGCCGAGCAACTCCAGATCGCTCGCCCAGGTGGCCCTACGGTCCCTGCTGTAGGAGTCTTGGCGAAGGTTGTACGTGGCCAGAGGCAGAGGCACCAACCCAGCCCGGGATCCCCGGAGGACCATGCGGACCCACCCGTCGTATTCACACTGGTGCGATCGCGTCTCGTCCCAACCCCCCGCCGCGAGGATCGAGGCCCGGCGCACAGCGGCGGAGCCGAAGATGAAGTTCTCGCGGAGTATCTCGACCTCCTGGCGCTCTTCATGGAACCACCATCCCTGATAGGCGCTGCGGAGCGTCACGCCGTCTCTGACCAACCAGGCATCGGTGGTGACGATATCCAGGTGGGGGTTGGCCGTGAGATACTCCTCGATGCGCTGGATACGCTCCGGGTGCCACGTGTCGTCGGCGTCCAGCTTGATCACGAACTCCGAGCACGCAGCGTGCAGTATGGCGTTGCAGGCGGCCGAGACGCCGGCGTTGGCTTGGGTGATGACGGTTATCCGTTCGCCATAGGTCGCCAGGATGTCCCCGGTGCGATCGGTCGACCCATCGTTGCAGACGAGGATCTCGTCCGCCGGCCTTGTCTGCGCCAGAACCGAGTCTATGGCCGCGTCGATGGTCGCCTCCGCGTTGTACGCGGGGATCATCACAGCGAAAGTCAGAGGGGTGGGGTCAGTTTGCACGTGCGCCATTCCAGCTTCCAACAGGACTATACCTCATGGAATGATAGCGGCCCGAGCGCCTGAACTGTCCCGGACTTGCCGCCGGCCCTCCAAGTCCCTATGCTCGGTTGGATCAACGTGAGCCGCCTATGGATGATAGAGCATGGAGCCTTCGGCCCCGGTTGGCTGGGTTCGACCCAACGCCTGTTCGCGCTACCGAGGGCCCTGGAACCCCTCGGCTGGCAGACCACGCTTGTTGCGGGGCGAAGGAATCTGCTCAAGCGCCATCCTGGAATCGAGCGCGCCTTTCCCGGGGAATGGGTCCTGACCCGCTTCCCGATCGGTCCGTGGCCGAGAGCGGTCGACTACCCCTACGCCCGCAACCTGTGGATAATGACCGAGCGGTCACGAGGCAGGGGCGACCTGATCGATGATCCGGAGGCTCAGTGGGCCCCCCGACTGGAGAGGTGGGCCAGGGATAGGGCCGAACGGGATGGACCCCCCGATGTCGTTTGGGGCATCACCTACGGAGATCTGAGATCGCCTGTGGCGGCCAGACGCATCTCTGAGCGTCTCGGCGTGCCACTGGTGCTCGAGTTCCAGGACCCCTGTCCGTATCCAGGCGGTGAGTTTCGACCGGCGGAGGTGCAGGCCCTCGAAAGGACCCTGCAGCATGCCTCAGCCATCGTCACGACCACATCGACATACGCCTCCTGGCTGAGCGACCGGTGTCCAGGGGCCGCCGACAGGATGCACGTCGTCTATCTGTCGACACCCCCGATCCCTCCCCACGTGGTCGCCCGAGCCGAACGGGGCGTCTCAGGGAACGATGGGCGCCTCACCCTTCTTCACTCCGGCACTCTGTATGGGGGCGAGGGCAGGAACGCACGCAGCCTCGTCGCGGCGCTGTCGTTGCTCTTCGATAGGCGGCCGGAGGCGAAGGGGAGGGTCAAGCTGCGACTCATCGGCTCTGGGCCCGGGATGGTCGAGGCCGAGGTGCAATCCAAGCGGGCGGCGGTGGCGGAGGCGGTCTCCACGGAACGGCCGGTGAAGCCCGAGAGGATCTGGCGAGACCTGCTGGACGCGGATTGCCTGGTGCTCATCAAGTTCGCCGACGCCCGATTTGCAGCGCAGATACCGGGCAAGTTGTTCCAGTACTTCGCGATTCGGAAACCGATCCTAGCCTTGGCGCCCGAAGGCGAGACCACCGAGATCGTCCGACGCTCAGGGTTGGGTCTGATCGCACCGCCCGACGCACCACATGAGATAGCCGATCGCTTGGTGGATCTCTGGGATGCCAAGACCGACGGCAGAACGCTCGTGACGCCGACGCACAGTTACATCGACCAGTTCTCCGAAGCGAACATGGGCCTGCGAGTCGCCGCGTTCCTCGACGGGCTGAGAGGCTAGAGGAGGCTACTCCTCCCGACCGGCATCTTGGACCTCCGGGTCGCTATCTGCCGCCACAGGACCACGGCCGGGCGGTCCTGGCTCCCCGCGAAAGCGAGTCCGGCAGGCGTCGCGATCGCCAGGCGCGCCCCACGCAGGCGAGAGTACACGTGATGAGCAGCCGCGAGGACACCTGCGGTGGTGGATGTGCGCGCACCATGCGAAAGACCCAGCTTCTGTCTGTCGCTCCGCCCCACTTCGGACAGGGTCCGGCTCTTGCGCCCGGGCTGCACCCTGTCGATGGCGATGACCCGGTCGAGCCGGGCGAAGCGGTGCCGCTCGGCCAGCCTGAGCCACAGTTCGTAGTCCATGGCGAATCCAAGGCTCTCGTCGGCCAGGTGATCACCCAGCGCCCGCCGCCGGCAGAACACCGACGGCTGCACGATGTAGTCATAGAGCCGCAGCAGCCGGACATGGAATCGCGGCGCCCAGTAGTAGTGAAGGATGCGCCCGTCTGCGTTCACCGAGGCGGCGTGACCGTAGAGCACGTCGACATCAGGGTTACGGTCGAAGAAGCGCACCACGTCCTCGACGACTCGTGGGTCGAAGTAGGCATCGTCGGAGTTGATCCACCCGATTATCTCGCCCGCGCTCTCGGCGAAGGCCTTGTTCAGGGCATGCGACTGGCCCCGGTCGGGCTCACTTCTCCAGCGCACGGCCGTACCGGCGGCCTCAAGCACGGCGACGCTGCCGTCGGTCGACCCTCCGTCCATCACGATGTGCTCCACCCTGGGGTAGGTCTGGCATGCGACCGAGCGCAGGTTGTCTTCGAGCCACCGCGCCTGGTTGAACGACGGGGTGAGGATCGAGACGAGAGGCTGAGGAGTGGGTGCGCTCGTCATGGTCCGGGTGTCCAGGTCTGGGATGAATGGGACTCCTTCACGGCGACAACAAGAAGCCTAGCATGTCCGTCGCCACAGGCGGCACATCGGCTCGGTTCGGGCCTGCGTGGTCTCCACGCCGACGCCATCGCCAGCTATCGGCCTGTGACCGGCTGCCCGGCGGTCAACCTCCGGCAGAGACCAGATGCGACAGATGTCCCATCAGCGTCCTCGCGGAGATGGCCCAGTTGAGACGCCGGCGATACTCCTCGTACGAAGACCTCGCCAGAGGTGCGTACACGCCTTCATAGTCGGCGAAACAGGCACGGATGGCCCGAGTCGCGTTCTCGACGAAATCGTCCGGTCCGAACAGGTACCCGTTCTTGCCGGATTCTATGACCGACCCAATCCCACCCGTGCGCACCGAGACTGAGGGTATCCCGTGGGCATTGGCCTCGGAGAACACCACGGGGGTGCAGTCTGCGCGCGACGGCAGACAGAAGAAGTGGCTCCTGCTCAGCAGGTCCACGAGCCGAGCCTCGCCGTCGGGCGCGGCCTTGTCGATGAAACCGATGCTCTCGACCAGCCCCGCGTCCGACCCCTCGGGGACCCGACAACCGACCACGGTCAGCTTCGTGGGGATTCCCGACTGGACCAATCTCGACGCGACCTCCAGAGCAAGATCGCCGCCCTTCCTGTACCAGTCCACGCCGACAAAGAGAAGCCTGCACTCGTTCCGCGGACGGCCCTCGATCAGAGCTTCCACGTCGTTCCCGGCCGGCTCCGTGCGCAGATTCGCGCCGAAGGGCACCACGTGCACCTTAGCCCGGTCCGCGCCGTAGTCCCTGATGGCCGATTCCGCCGCCCACGAAGACGAGAACACGGCTGCGTCGACACGATCAAGAGCCGAGCGCTCGGCGGCGTGCCCGGCCCGGATGCTCCCGGCGGAGAGGCCGGAGAACGACGGATAGTAGTCGACCATGGCGGCGAAGGTGGCGTCGGTCCAGGTCACCACCGGGATGCTCGTGTCGAGGTAGGCTACCGGCATGGTTCCGGGGCACAGAATCGCGTCCACGTCGAGGTGCGCCAGGCGCGATGCGATCTGCCGGGCATAGTGCCTGAGCACGATGGGGGCGCGATCGTAGGAATACCCGCCGTCGACGGACCTCTGCAACCGCGCACGTACCCGCAGAGCCGTCCGGAACCTGGTTTGCAGCGGGCCCACGTACTCGAGTGCGACCCCTTCACGCAGCAGAGCCTGCGCCATATGGTAGGGCGTGCCCGACCAGCTCCGTATGTTCGTGGCGTCGTGCTCGCGAGTCGTGATGAAGGCGAGTCTCAGCGGGTCCCCCATGGCTGTGGCCGGTTTGCGCAGCGTGCCAAGAGTGTACCTCTTCGAGGATAGTAGAATGGCAGATCAAAGAGCCCGAGGGGCCAGAGGGAGGTCAAGCGCGTGAAGGGGTTCGTCTCGGTGGTCGTGTGCACGCACAACCGCGCCGGTCTCCTAGCGGACGCCCTTGCCTCGCTCGGCGCCCAGACGCTCGACCCCACCTCGTACGAGGTCATCGTGGTGGACAACGCGTCCACCGACGGCACACGCGCCACCGTGGAGGAGTTCAGCCGCCGGCTCTCGCAGGTCCGCTACTGCCTGGAGGAGCGGCTGGGAGTCTCCCATGCCCGCAATCGCGGCTGGGTGGAGGCGCGTGGCGACTACGTGGGCTACCTGGACGACGATGCCAGGGCGACGCCGGAGTGGCTGGACGTGGCCGTGCAGACCATCGCCGACAAGGCGCCGGCCGCGTTCGGAGGGCCGGTCTTGCCATTTCATACGGATCCCAAGCCTCGTTGGTACAAGGACCGATACGAACTCCGCACTCGTGGAGAGACCGCCCGCGCGCTGGGTCCGGGCGAACACTTGAGCGGGGCGAACCTCTTCTTCCGCCGCGCTATCCTGGAAGCGCTGGGAGGTTTCGATCCCGCCTTAGGCGTTGTCGGGAGCAGGGTCGCCTACGGCGAAGAGACGGCCCTACAGGTGAGGATCCGTGCCGAGATGCCCGGCGAGATCATCCACTACGAACCCCGACTCTGCGTGGATCATCTCGTCCACGCCTGGAAGAAGACCTGCAGAGGGATCCTGCTCGCGGCCTGGGTGGGGGGCCGCGACAGCTCCAGAGTCCTTGGGGATCCCCATACCCGGCGGAGCAGGGCGAGGGCCGCAGTGCAGGTGGTGGGCCAGTCCACGGCCATCGCGGCCCAGTCCATGCGAGGTGTGCTCTGGAGAGACCGCGAAGCCCACCCCTACTATCAGAACTTCGTCTACGAGGTGGTCAGGCCGCGGGTGGTCATTCTCGGCGCCCTCTGCGAGCGAATGAGGGCTCAGTGACCCGACGGATCAGACTCATCGGTCTCGGCGTTCCGCCAAGCGAGGACCGGGGCGACCACGCCCGGGACCTTGGCTCTGGAGTACGGTGATTCTCCCAGCACGCGGTGTGCTTCGAAGGAGATGGCAGGCCCCCCGCGGAGTATCCAGCGGTTCCCGTGGATGACCAACCCGGGGACGACCATGTATTGGCCGTCGTTGAGCAGACCGGGAGGCAGCATGCACTCGATGGTGTTGCGGCCTTCGTGGAGCTGAGGCCGCCGGTCCTGGTCCGCATGGGTCTGGTAGGTCTGAAGGACGACCGTGCCGTCGCCCGTGGTCAGATCGAAGCCGATGCCGACCGGCAGGTCGGGCCGCGACAGTTCGAAGGCGATCCGGACTCTGAAGGCCTGGTCGTTGAAGACGACATTGGCCACATCTCCCGCCTCGTCGACCACCTCGAGTCCCAGAAGCCGGACGATGTGGTTGCCTGGGCCCTCGCCGGGAGCCCACCGGGCGAAGGCCTCGCTCGCCGACTGCCGCGTGAGGTAGTCGGCGACGATCTGGCCCGCCTCGCCTGCATTCACGACCCGGCCCGCCTGGAGTTCGATGGCGTTGGTACAGAGGCTGCGGACCGCCTGCATGTTATGACTCACGAAAAGCACCGTGCGGCCGTGGCCGGCGACGTCTTCCATCTTGCCCAGGCACTTCCTTTGGAAGGCGGCGTCACCGACGGCCAGCACCTCGTCCACGATCAGGATCTCGGGGTCGAGATGGGCAGCCACGGCGAAGGCCAAGCGGACGTACATGCCGCTGGAGTAGCGCTTCACCGGCGTATCGAGGAAACGGCCGATCTCACTGAACTCCACGATCTCCTCGAACCTGCGCTTGATCTCCTGCCGGGTCATGCCCAGGATGGCGCCGTTCAGGAAGATGTTCTCCCGACCGGTGAGCTCGCCGTGAAATCCGGTGCCCACCTCCAGCAGGCTCCCCACCCGGCCCGTGATCTCCACCCGCCCCTCGGTAGGCTCGGTGATGTGGGAAAGGACCTTAAGAAGCGTGCTCTTGCCCGCCCCGTTACGGCCGATGATTCCCACCGCTTCCCCTTGTTTCACTTCAAAATCGACGTCTCGAAGAGCCCAGAGCACCTCCGAGGCGTGGGTGGCCGCCCCCGGGTGGCGCAGGCGCTCGATGGGGCGCTTGGCCGCCTGCATGAGGGTGTCACGTAGGGTGCGGTAGGCTTCGCGGTGTCCGCCGATGCGGTACATCTTGCCCAGTCTCACGGTGCGTACGGCGATGTCACTCATCTTCTACACCACATCGGCGAACACCCGTTCCATCCGTCTGAAGTAGTAGAGGCCGCCCATGAAGAGCACCACCATGACCCCGACTGAGATCCATACATATCCTCCGGGGAACCGCTCACCCAGCAGCGCCCAGCGGAAGCCCCCGATCACCCCGGTCATGGGATTGATGGAGTAGACGGCCCGTACCGTCTCGTTCTTGATGCTCTCGGCGGAGTAGATGACGGGGCTTAAGAACATCCACAACTGCACCAGGAAGGGGATGATGTACTGCACGTCGCGGTAGAGCACGTTGAGAGCCGAAAGCCACAGGCTGACCCCGAGAGTGGTGATGATGGCCAAGATGAGGAACACCGGCACAAGGAAGATCTCCCAGCCCGGGTAGACGCCGAAGCTCACCATGAGGATGAGTAGGACCACGAAGGAGATGACGAAGTCCACCAGGCCGGCAAGGACGGCGGAGATGGGGATGACAAGGCGGGGGAAGTAGACTTTGGTCAAGAGATTGGCGTTACCAACGAGACTGGTGCCGGAGCGGGAGAGAGCACCGGCGAAGAACTGCCAGGGTAAGAGCCCCGCGAAGCTGAACACCTCGTAGGGGATGTCCTCGTCGGGGGAGCCGGAGACCCCCAGAGCCCGGTTGAAGACCACGGTGAACACCACCATGGTGAGCACGGGCTGAAGGACCGCCCAGGCCACCCCCAGCACGGCCTGCTTGTAACGGACCAGGATGTCCCGCCAGGTGAGGAAGAACAGGAGCTCCCGGTAGGCCCATAGTTCCCGCAGGTCGAGGGCCGACCAGCCGCGCTTGCGCTCGTAGACCACCGTGGTGGCGCCGGCCGGACTGCGGGCGGTTGCGCGATTCCCTGTCATAACAGGAGATTCTAGCAGCGCAGGGTCGTCAGGAGGCCACCCACGGCACCCGCCGGAGGGATGGTGAGATTGAACCTGACCCGCCGAGCAGTCAAACTGTCCTCCGTGCGAAACACCGACGCTGATACGGAGCAAGTGAGACTGAGGCGACTCGTCGACCGCTGGAGCTGCTCGGCCGTCGCCGTCATCTCCATCATGAAGCTGCTGCAGTCTCTTCGAAGACTCGGCCTCCACCCTCGCGAGGACGGGTTCCGGCGCCTCGCCCGGACCTTCTTCCTATCTCAGGAGGCTCATCCCTGCACGGCGGTCTTCGGACTGCGCATCGCAGGAGCCGAATGCACAGAAGAGATCGCGGAGGCAGACGCTGTGTGCTCCCGGACGATCGTCCTCCTTCGGGAGTTCTTCGCCTCGCGCCCGGACATGCACAATTGCCTGCGCTGGACCCGGCTGCAGGTGAGGACAGTCCGGCGAACAGCTATGGACCTGGTCCGGGCGGAGTTCACCGAGGACGGCCGCTTGACCGGCCTGCATCCCTACCTGGACCCGGATCTCCCACCGGGCGATCTCGGCCCGGATGAGGAGGGCACCGTGTGCGGCGCCCTGGTCCGCGCCTACAACACGACGCGCCTGCTCCCGGACAGGCGCCGTCCCCTCGCCCTGCGGCGCGTGTTCGAACGCGAGATGCGAGCCCTCCGCGGGACGTCCTGCACCATAGGCATCGGTGGCCAGAACCTGGCTGACCGGCTCCTGCATGCCATCTGGGTCGACTGCGAGGTGATACCGGCGGAGGGCGCGGAGCCGGGCGGGCCCCGGTATCCAAGGCGTACGCTGACGCCCCCCCTGCACCAGAGCCGCGGCCCCGGCACGGGCGGTTTTGTCATCACGGCCCATGTCCACGCCGACATGAGAACGGTGGATCTCTGGTTCCACTTCCACCACGCGCTGTTCGACGGGGCGCCCTTCGCGGAGATGCTCGCCGACCTGGAGCGGCAATGGGGCATCGCAGAGCCGCTCGTGTTGCCCTCGCCGGCACCGTCGCCGATCCCAAGGCCGCGGACGCAGTGCTCGGGGCCGGCAGGACGAGAGTGTTGGGCCCTTCAGGACTGGCTCGATTTCAGCCCGCTGCTGGCCAAGCGAGAGAGCCTGCATACACGCCTGGCCGGACACCTGGGAGGCGAGGGCATCAGCATCGTGAGCCTTCTCTTGTGGGGCCTCGCCCACCATGAGGCCTTCAGGGACGTGAAGTTCACGGTGGCGCTGGACGTGCCTGCTACGGAGAGGAGGGAGCGCACCATCGGGATCGCACCGATAAGGCCCGCGGTGTATTCGCGGGATCACGACCCCGATACCGCGTTCGTGGCCTTCAACAAGGAGCTCACCCGACGCATCCGGCAGACTCGAGAGCGCCGTGGGGAGTTCTACGAGATGCTGGAGTCCATCGCTCTGCTGCCCGCGGTCACCCAACCGTTCGCGCTGGCCCTGCTGAGGAGAGGGGTCGAGGAGTGCATGGGGACTCTGGGAATATCCCTGGTGCGGGAGCTGTCCATCGCGATACCCGCCCAGAACGAGATCCACGTGGACGGCATCCTGGGTCTGGGCCGTTTCGATCTCCCCACCGAGGATGGCGGGCGGGCGGGCATCGTGACCGTGAAGGGCCCCCCGGACAAGGTTGACGGCTATCTCCTCGCCATGCGCGAGGTGGTAGCCTGCGGGTAGTGAACGCACGCGTCACGGAGGCCGGTAGCCCCCGACTCACGACCCGTCGCCCCTCAGGAGATCGGAGTAGACCGCGAACGGGTCCACCGTGGTATTCCGATTCACCTCACCCAGGAACGAGTACATGTCCAGACACCCGCACGACTTCTGTGGGCACCGCCCCGGCCCGGCAAAGGTCTCCGGCAACTCGTCATCGAACAGGCTTCCACGGATGTCTGGATGGCACCCGACGTTGATGGCCCCCCGTTGGTCCATCTGGTAGGCGACCGCGGGGAACAGGCATTTCTTCCCATAGGGTGACGCGAGCCTCGTCTTGTACACGTAGTCCGCCTGGGGCAACTCCCCCCGGAGCAGCCCGTGCTGTTCCTGCGAGTAGTCGCCTCCTTGCTGGAAGTCAGGGTTGGCGTTGAGGACCACGCCCATGGCGTTCAGCCTCGTCTCGGCCTCTTTGAAGGCTTCGATGTTGTCACGCGTGAGGACGAAGTTGACCATGCCGATGTGGTAGCCCTGCTCGAGCAGGATCTCGACCTTGTCGCAGAAGACATCGAGCGGCGTCGCGTGGGGGTGGTAGCTGCAGTTGAAGAGTAGCTTGGCTCTCTCCATCTCGGTGAAGCGGCGGGGGTCCCACGATACGTTGGTGTCGATCCGGATGCACTCCACCGTCGGCATGGCGGAGAGATGATTGATAAGAGGAACCATGTGGCCGCTGTCGATCATCGGCTCGCCGCCTGAGATAGTGAGCGACAGCCTGCGCCGTCCGAAATGCGTGTCGAAGGCATCGCACCATTCCTCGACGGAGTGATGATCGAAGGCGTGGGTCGACTCACGCTCAGGGCCAAAGCGTCTGTGCACCTGCCCGCAGTAGGGGCAGTCGTAGTTGCACCAGCTGGTAACGAACCACCGAACCAGATAGCAGGGCATGCCGTGTTCCGGCCGCCATGCCGACAAGATGGGGGCAAAGGTCCGGCTATCGGCGCTCGATAGCGCACGTCGCCCTCTGTGAAACAGCAGGGAGTGCCTGAGCGACCACAAAGGACGCAGGCCGGACTTGGCGAGAGCTCTGGCCTCTGGCATGCGCGTGCTTCAGCTACAACAGTCTGGTCGGGTCTGCCTGCCGTGGGGTCTTGACCACGAGGAAGCGGAAGTCGGCGTCACTCTCATTGAACAGCCGATGAGGGATGCGGGCCGGGCTCTCCACGAGCATGGCCGCGCCAACCTCTTGGGTCTCTTCCCCGATCTCCACCTTGCCGGTGCCCTCCAAGACATAGAAGAACGCGTCCACGGGAGTCACGTGTTTCTTCAATCCCTCGCCGGGCTTCAAGGTGATCATGGTGACCTGAACGTGCTCGGTGCTGTGGAGGCCACGGGCATCGACCCCGTGCGGGTTCTCGCTTCGCGCGGCCTCGAGTGCTACAACGATCTTCACTCCAGTCTCCTTTTTGCGCCGCCTACTCTCAGGCCAACTGCTCTTGCTCGTGCTTGTGGGCGATGGCGGCCGCCAGGTCGTCCAGGGCCTTTAGGTCGGTCTCTCTCGGAGCACCCTTGCAGATAACGGGATCGAGCACCTCGACCTTGAGATTGGGGATCATCCCGGCGAGGGTCTCCACGGCCTTACCGCCCCATCCGTACGAACCCACGATGGAGAGGAACCGCGCCTTGGGCTTGAGCGCGTTGGCCAGCAAGGTCGCATAGGCCGCCAGCGGGTGCGGCCCCACGAGAACGGTGCAGGTCCCCACCACGATCGTGGCCGCGTCCAGGAGCGCCATGGCCAGCCTGCCGATATCGGTGACGGAGAGATCGAACAGCTCCACGCGGACCCCTCTGTCCACGAGAGCGGCGGCCAGGTGCTTCACCATCTTGTCGGTGCTGCCGTGCATGGACACATACGGGATGACGACCAGGTTCTTGGGGGGAGCCGACACCCACTCTCTGTACAGGTCCACGATGAACGCGGGGCGGTCGTAGATCTGCCCGTGGCTGGGGGCGATCATCTGGATGTCGTATTCCCGGAGCTTCTCCAGGTTCTTCTCGATCTGAGGCCGGAAAGGCGCCATGATCTCGGCGAAGTAGCGCTTGGCTGCTTCTTCCACCCGTCCCTCGTCGGTCACGTAGAGGTCGGAGGTGGCGATATGGGAGCCGAAGAAGTCGCAGCTGAAGAGGATGTGTTCCTCTTCCAGATAGGTGACCATGGTCTCCGGCCAATGGACCCAGGGGGTGTGGATGAACCTCAGAGTCTTACCCCCGAGCGACAGCTGCTCGCCGTCTTCCACGGTGAGAAACGCCTCCTCGGGGATGGCAAGGGCGTCGATCAGCATGCCTTTGCCCCTGGGCGTGGCAATCACTTTGGCCCCCGGGTACTTCTCGAGCACCGGGCCGATGGAGCCGGAATGATCCTGCTCGGCGTGGTGGGAGACTATGTAGTCGATCTTGGGCACGCCGGCCAGTTGGCTCAACAACGTGTCGATCTTCGGCGGGTCGACCGTGTCGAGAAGGGCGACCTTCTCCGTGCCCTCGACCAGATACGCGTTGTAGGAGGTGCCGTCCGGGAGCGGGATGAGCGAGTCGAAGAGACGCCTCTCCCAATCCACAGCCCCCATCCAATAGACGCCGTCGCGGATCTTCCTGCGGTTCATGCCGATACCTCCACGAGACTTGCCCGGGCGGCGCGAAAGGAGGCCCCCTGGCCTCTGCGCCGGCGCTCCGGTCTTGACTATCTCTGCCCGCGGGAGTACGAAAGGAAACGTGCAAGGGAATGTGCTGTTAACCTCCGGGAACCTCATGACGGCATCCCCCCTCATCAGGAGCAAGTTAGGCTTTCCTCGGATTGCCGGTGACATCGTGCCTAGACCGCGACTCCTCGAGCGCCTGGAGCAAGGGCTGCGAGAGGCGCATCCGCTGTTCCTCGTCTCGGCGCCGGCCGGCTCCGGCAAGAGCACTCTGCTCGCCGGTTGGTTGAAGGAACGGCCTGAGGAAGTCGCTTGGCTCTCACTCGACAGATCCGACAACGATCCCATTCGCTTCATCCGATACCTAGTTGCCGCCCTCCAGGGAGTGGATGACCGCGTGGGCAGTTCGCTGGAACCCGCCTTGTCTTCGCCCGAGCCGGCGCCTGCGGAGCTGCTCGTCTCCCAGCTAGCGGAGGACCTGGCGGACCTCGCGAGAGACGTGCTCCTCGTGCTGGACGACTACCACGTCGTCTCGAGCCCGGAAGTGAAGAAGGCAACGGCCCACCTTCTCGAATGCCTGCCCGGGAACGTCCGGCTGCTCATCACCACCCGCGCCAACCCGCAACTTCCGACCGCGCGCCTACGGGCTCAAGGCCTCCTCACTGAGATACGGGAGAACGACCTCCGCTTCACCCTCGAGGAAGCCGGCGAGTACTTGAACACCCACGTGGGCCTCGACCTCCTGGATGACGAGGTGCGACGACTGGCCGAGCGGACGGAGGGATGGGTGGTCGGGGTGAGGCTGGCCGCGTTGGCCCTGAAGAGGGAGGCCGAGGGGCGGCAGCCCGAGGCGGCCCGCGCCGCGTTCATCAGCCGATTCTCCGGCCGCCACCACTTCGTCCTCGATTACCTCGTCGAAGAGGTGCTCGGTCACGTCACCAAGGCTGAGCGCTCCTTCCTCCTCCACACTGCCGTGCTCGACCGGTTCAGCGTCGCCCTCGCGGACGTGCTCTCCCCTCTGGGGGGATGGGGTCAAAGCGAGCCCCTCCTCATGGGCCTGGTGAGACAGAACATGTTCCTCGTGCCCCTCGATGAGGAATGGGCCTGGTACCGCTACCATCATCTGTTCGCGGATCTCCTGAGGGCGCGTCTCGGCGCTGAGCGGCCCGGGGCGGAGGCGGAGGTCCATCGCCGGGCGGCAGGCTGGTTCGAGCTCCAGGCGTCCCCGGACGAGGCGCTCGGGCACGCCATCGCGGGAGCGGACTGGCACCTGGCGGGAGAGCTGCTGGGACGCCACGCCCAGGGGTTCTTGGAGCGAGGCGAGATGCTGACGGTGCTGGCCTGGATAGACCGGCTCCCCCGTGACGTGGTCGCCCACCGTCCGCAGGTGGCCATGAGCCTGGCGTGGGCTCTCACCTTCGGCAATCGCATCGGTGAAGCCGAGCAGCTCGTCTCCCTGGTCGACGAGGCGGTGGCCGCGCAAAGCGCCGAAGGCGCCGGACTCACCCCCGGGGAACGGGAGATCCTAGCGCTGAACGCCACCGTCGCGCGGGCGTACTACGCGCTGATCGCGGCACGGCCCGGGAGGACCGTGGCCCTGCTCGACGACGCAGGGAGACTGCTGTCCCCGGATCGGCTGAAGGAACGCTGCATCGCCGAATGGCTGCGCGGATATGCCCATCGGAGCCTGGGTCACATGGAGGACTCCGTCGCTCACGCTCGCCGCGCGGTCGAGCTCTCCGAATCCGCCGGGCCTCTGTGGGGCATGCTGACGCTCACCGACCTGGCCGTTAGCTACTTCTACTCAGGCGACCTCAGCGCGGCCGAGGAACAGTACCGCCGGGCACTGATGCTGGGTGAGTCCCACGGGCAGGCGACACACGGCTATCTGGGCCGCGTCGAGACGGGCCTCGCCTTGGTCCACCTCGCCCGGAACGAGCTCGAAGAGGCCGTGGCACGCGCCCGCCTCGCCGTCGACTGGTCGCAGCGTTGGAGGAGCGCTAATCACCTCGTGCAGGCCCTGGCGGCCCTGGGCCGGGTGCAGGTGGCCCGTGGTGAACTGAACGAGGCCCGCGATTCTCTGGTGGAAGCGGAGCGGCTGAGGCAGGGAGCCCGCCTGCTGCCGCAGATCCCCGCCCAGCTCGAGGGGGCCTGGGTCGACTAC
Organism: uncultured Gaiellales bacterium; assembly: GCA_964592075.1. Lineage (GTDB taxonomy): Bacteria > Actinomycetota > Thermoleophilia > RBG-16-64-13 > RBG-16-64-13 > RBG-16-64-13. The sequence goes on along the minus strand of CAZQDY010000031.1, from coordinate 11,629 downwards.
TGGCTGGCGGTCGGGGACCTCGAGCGCGCGGTGAGCTGGGCCGACCGCGTGGAGACGGAGATCGACGCGGAGGCAGACGCGGGAGTGGACGCGGGAGGTGAGTCGCCCGGCGACGGAGGGCGCTCGGACGCCGACTTCCTTCGCCTGCTGGCCATCGCCCGAGTACGCGCCGCGTCGTCGCTTGGAGGCCGGGCTGAGTCGCGGGACGATGGCTCCTCCGACGCCTGGGCCCGCCTAGAGCAGTTGCGTGTCTGGGCCTCACGGGCCGGGTGGAAGCATCATCTCGTCGAGATCATGGCCCTTCGAGCTCTGGCCGCGGGTCGATCGGACCGCCCGGATGCGCTCGACACGGCCGAGCAGGCGCTATACCTTGCCCGCTCCGGCGGGTACGTGCGGCCCTTTGTCGGCCTCGGCAGGGAGATGGAGCTTCTACTGCGGCAGCTGCAACGTGACGCACCCGACCGAGCGACACCGTTTCCGGAGACGGTCCTCTCCGGCTTCTCCGGTCGAGGTAGGTCTTCGCGCTCCCCTTCGCGCCCCTCCGCTCTCGAGCCGATGAGGCTCGGGGACACCGTTGTCGAGCCCCTGACCCCGCGCGAGGCCGAGGTGCTCCGGCTGCTGGACCAGGGCCTCAGCAATCGCCAGGTGGCGACACGTCTCTTCCTCTCCGAGGGCACCGTCAAGACCCACACCCACCGGCTCTACCGCAAGCTCGGGGTGCGATCCCGCACGGCCGCTCTTGCGCGCGCCAGGGAGCTCCACCTGCTCTAGTCCCGCTGTCGTTCGCCGGTTGAGTCCGGCCACATCCGGTGGATTTCCACCTTTTGGCAGATGCGGGTTTACACGGTTGACCGCCATCCTTGATCCAGCAAGAGGAACTGCCAAGGAGGTTGGAGTCGCCGTGAGCGATGAGTACGCCATAGGGGTGCGTGGCCGGCTGGAGCGCAGCTACGACTGGTTCCCGGGCATGGAGGTCGAGAACCAGGACGAGTTCACGGTCCTGCGAGGTACTGTTGTCGATCAGGCCGCCCTGCACGGGCTCCTCGCCACCATCCGCGACCTCAACCTGGAACTGCTGTACGTCGCGCGAGTAGAAAGAAGAGGAAAGGAGAGACCATGAAGCGCGTCCTGTTCGCCGCCTTGATGCTGATCGCCATGCACTACAGTCTGAGCGGCATCTTCCTCCCGGGTCCGCCGTCGCACTGGCTGGCCCCCTTGACGAATGACGTCCGGTCCGTGTTCACTGCCGCGTTCGGCAGGCTGCCCTTCGACGAGCACCTCATCAGCCTCGTCGTAGCGGCCGTCGCCGTGGCCGCCCTCGGAGTCGGCTTCTTCGCGCTGTTCGGCTGGGTGGCGCCGAGGACCTGGTTCCTGCCGTGCCTGCTGGCGGGTTCCGGCTGCTCGATCCTGCTCTACCTGCTCTTCTTCAACCGGATGGCGCTGATCCCGCTCGTCCTCAACGCCTTCATCCTGGGGAGCGTGCTCGGCCTACGGTGGTTCGTGCCTCAGTTGGCGAGCAGCGCCGGCGTGCAGTAGGGATCGAGACGGCACCTCTCAGGCCGCCGTGACGCCACGGGTCGAGTTTCCCGGCCCCGTGACGCCACGGCGGCCTTCTGGGCCTAGCGGCCGCCTGGCGCGGGCGGGCGACTGCGCCCACGCGCGCGGGTCGGTCATGTGCAGCCCGATACGCTCCAGTCCCGGTATCGGGGGCGTGTGCCCCACCACTTGGGGCATGCCGGACGGCCGCGACGAGCTCTGCGTTGATGAGGTGCGCCGCGTGAGTCACAAGCACCCCGTCGATGCACGTGGCCGCCTGCCAGGCGTGGTTCGGGTCGGCGGCCCCCCATGCGATGGGCCAGATCACAAAGAGCCGCGGTGGCTATGCCCGCCGACGCCCCGGCGCCCCGGTCTTGACTATCTCTGCCCGCTGGAGTACGAAAGGAGACGCGAGAGAGAACGTGCTGACGTCGTGCCAAGACGGCGGCTCCTCGAGGGAGCACATCCACGCCCACTTCTCGCCGTCCGTCAGCACAGCGGTTTCACACGGGTATGCGGCCTGCTCTAGCCATGGGAAAGCCAGCCTCGCGCGGATGCTGTGGAGGCGGTGCGCTGGCCTGCCCGCCGCTACCCGGCCTAGGGCGTGAGGGCCCAGAGGTCGGCGAAGAAGCCACCGACCAGGTCGTTTCCGCCGAACAGCATCATTCGCCGGCTGAGCGGATCGTAGGTCATGGTCCCGTCAGCGCGCGGAGGAGGCAGCTCCCCCGACGGCTCCAGCTCAGTCCAGGTGTTGGCGGCAGAATCATATGCCCAAAGATCGTTGAAAGCGCCCATGAGGGTGCCACCTCCGAATAGGATCACCTTCTGAGTCGAGGGGTCGTAGGCCATCGCGTGTCCGCCGCGGCTCGAGGGGGCGGCGCCAGCGGGGTTCAGGTCGGTCCAGGTGTTCGCGGCCGGATCGTAGGCCCAAGTGTCGCCAAACAGCCCCGCAGGGGTCCCGCCTCCGAACAGGATCACCCTCCGGGCCGAGGGGTCGTAGGCCATCGCCGGAAATGCTCGGACCGAGGGCACGGCGCCCGTGGGGCTGAGGTCGGTCCAGGTGTTCGCGGCCGGATCGTAGGCCCAGGTGTCGTTGAGCAGCTCGCTGCCATACCAAATCCCCCCTATGGAAAGCATGGTACCCGCCATCCCCCCGAACATGATCAGTTTGCCGGTGACTGGGTTGTAGACCAGCAGAGGCGCCCGGCGCGCCGAGGGCAGGGCGCCGGCGGGTTTCAGCTCGGTCCACGAATGCGCGACCGGGTCGTGCGCCCACGTGTCGCCAAGGAAGTCATCCTCGTTGTCAGTGCCACCGAACATGATCATCCGTTTGGTGGAGGGGTCGTAGACCATCGAGCCCTCCGCCCGCGCCGAGGGTACAGACCCCGAAGAGCTCCATTCGGACCAGATGCCCGTGGTGGGGTCGTAGGCCCAGGTATCGCCGAAGTTCTCGGCGTCATCATTGCCTCCGAACACGATCAGCCGTCCCCCGGTCGGATCGAACGCAACATACGATCCCCCGCGTGGGGATGGCCCAGGTGCTGAGACGCTCAGCTCGGTCCAACCGGTCTGATGCCGGTCGAGGCCCAAGCCGAGTCCCAAGCCAAGCCCCAGGCCGATGGCGACGATCAAGAGAGCCGCGCCCAGAACGATCCCCCGGTTCCTGCGGCGTGGTGCATGGGGTTCTGCAGCCGTATGGGTATCAGCCCGGGGCTCCTCGGCGATCTTCGGGGGAGCGGCTGGGGGCTGCTCGGGAGCGGCCAAGCTCAGGTAGGGCTGCAGGGAGGGGTTCGGAGTGGCACCGTCGATGCGGAGGGGGAGGACGGTCCGTTCGTAGCGCACAGCCGTGTCCATTTCGCGAAGTACGTTCGCTGACGTATTGGCCGACGCGGAGAAGACCAGTAGCACAAGATCCGATTCCCGGACCGCCTCGCGGACGAGGGCGGCGTCGTCCGACCCTTCGTACAGATCACGGACCGCCGCCCAGCAGGCGATGCCGTCCGCCTCGAGCATCTCGCATAGACGCGAGGCTGCGTCGTCGTCCTCCCGCGCGTGACTTATGAAGACCTGATGCATATCGACCCTCTCTGATGCTGACCGGTCATTGCTGGAGCCATCAATCGGTGGAACACGCCCACAGGTCGTCGAGGAGCTCGCCTTCTGCCCTCAACCGTCCCCCGAACATGACCAGACGCCCACTCGCAGGCTCGTAGACGATGCTCTGGCCCGACCGCGCAGAGGGACGCGTCGCGGAGGGTTTCAGTTGCGTCCAGCTGTTCGCCATTGAATCGTAGGCCCAGGCGTCGTCGAGGTTGGCGCCGGCGGCGTCCCGGCCGCCGAGCATGATCAGCCGTCCACTCGTCACGTCGTAGGCCATGGCGTGCGCCACACGACCGGGTGGCACCGGGCTCGGAGGCTCCACCTCGGCCCAACTGTTCCCATCCGGGTCGTAGGCCCAGGTCTCGTTGAGGACCGAGCCGCCGGCGCCGGACCCCCCGAACAGCATGAGCCGCCGGGAGCCCGAGTCGTAGGCCAAGGAGTGCCCCGAGGTCGCCGGGGGCGATGCGCCCGTAGGCTGCAGCTCGGCCCAGGTATTGGCGGCAGGATCGTAAGCCCACGTCTCATCGAAGAGCGCTCCCTCGGTGAGGGAGCTTCCGACCAGAATGAGACGCCGGGTGACCGGATCGTACGCCAACGAGTCGCCGAACGGCGTCGGGGGCAGGGCGCCCGATGGTTTGAGTTCAGCCCACGCTTTGGCGACAGGATCGTAGGCCCACATGTCACTGAGCGGATGTCCGTTGAGGGTGAAGCCGCCAAACAGGATCAGCCGCCGGGTGACCGGGTCATACGCCATCAAGTGCCCGGAGCGCGCCGAAGGCAACGCCCCCAAAGACTCCGGCTCACTCCACGTGTTGGAGCCGGGGTCGTAGGCCCAAGTGTCGTTGAGGCGAGCCAGCCGCTCCGCTCCCCCGAAAACGATCAGCCGGCCGCTGGCGGGATCGCAAGCCATGGCGTATTCCTCTCGCGGCGAGGGCCTCGTCCCCTCCGGATCGAGTCTTGACCACAAGATATCTCCACCGGCTGTGCCGTCCCCGCGGGCCGCATGGTCTCGCGTCAGTGCGAGGGTGAGCCCCAGGGCCACGGCGGCAACCACGAGGGTCGCGGCCACGGCCACCACCCAGGCGCGCCGGTACCAAGCCCGCGCCGCGCGTCCACGTGAGGTCTTGAGGGCTGCGGAGGGCTGAGCCAACCGCTGCCGCACCTTGTCGATGATCTCCTTATGCCTGCTCTCGATCCCTTGGGGCGCCTCGATCCATTCGTCGAGGTAGTACTCCACGGAGGGATTCGGATGGGCGTCGTCGATGCGGATCCCCAGCGCCGGCCGGCCGTGGGCCACAGCCCGTTCGACCTCGCGCAGCGCATAGGGAGAAGCGTTGGAGTGGACGGAGAAGACCAGGAGCGCGAGCTCCGAGTTGCGGATCGCGCTCATGATGGACGCGGCATAGTCCGTGCCCGCCTTCACGTCGCGGGGGGCTATCCAGCAACCGATGCCGTCCGCCTCCAGCAGCGCGCAGACGGCTGCGGCTGCTTCTGCATCCTCGGTCGCGTAGCTCACGAAGACTTGGTGCGCCAATGGGCTCCTCCCTTTCTGCCCACGCGTCTACCTAGTAAGTGAAGGCCCAGGTGTCGTTGACGTTGCGGCTTGACGATCCTCCACCGAACATGATCAATCGCTGGATGGGCGGAGCGTAGACCAACGATGCGGCGTAGTGCGGACCAGGGGCCGTCCCGGCGGGTCTGAGCTCGGTCCACGAATTAGCGGCAGGATCGTAAGCCCAGGTATCGTCGAGGAACCTCGAAGAATCGGCCCACCGTCCCCCGAACATGATCATCCGCTGACTGGAAGGGTCGTAGGTCATCGCGCAGCCCATCCGCATCGGGAGGATGCTGGCGTGGACGGTGGGATGAAGGTCGACCCATGTGTTCTCACGCGCATGGTACGCCCAAGTATCGTTGAAGCCTCCTTGGCCGCCGGCGCCTCCGAACATGATCACGCGTTCGCTCGAGGGATCCTGAGCCATGCCCATGAGAAAGCGGCCGGGCGGCAGCGACCCCGTGGGCTGCAAATCGGCCCAAGTGTTCGTTGCGGGATCATAGGCCCAGGTGTCGTTCACCCACGTCCTGCGTGGAATGCCGCTGACGGGATCGGTGGTGACGGTTTGCCCCCCGAACATGATGAGCCGTCCACTGATCCCGTCATATGCCATCGCCTGGCCTAGTCGGGGGGACGGCACCGGGCCGGCGGGTTTGAGGTCGGTCCAAACGTTGTTGACGGGATCATAGGCCCATGTGTCCGCTGTCCCGTACTCGACCCAATCCTCGCCCTCAACCGTGGCGTCCCGGTCGACCCCTCCGAACATGATCAGCCGCTCGCCGGCCGGATCGTAGGCGATGGCGTACGCGTGGCGGGGCGAGGGCAGCGTCCCCGTCGGTTTGAGCTCGGTCCACGAATTAGCGGCGGGATCGTAGGCCCACGTGTCGCCGAGAAAGGCATCGCCGGTGTTGCCGCCGAACAGGATCAGCCTTTCGCCGACCGGGTCGCGGACCATGGTCGCGCAGATACGCGCCGGCGGTGCCGTCCCCGAAGGATCGAGCCTAGTCCATCTACCTGTATGGTCGGTCCCGGCGAGACCCAACCCCAGCCCAAGCCCCAAGGCGAGGGCCAGAGCCGCTAGGGCGCCCGCAGTTATCAACCACTTCTTGCGGCCGAGTCTCCTCCATCCCGCTTCCTTGGTGGTAACGGGCACTTCGGCCGATCTGGCGCTCTCAGCCAGTTGTCCACGCACGGCGGCGATGATCTCTTCCCGCTTGCCGTCGAGCCCCTCGGGGGCATCGAGCCAGCGCCACTCGGTGGCCTCGGACGACTGGGCCAATTGGCCCTTGACGGCCGCGACGATGTCGTCGCGCTTGTCATCGATCCCCCTGGAGGCATCGAGCCATTGCCAGAGGTTCAGGTAGAACTCGAGAGAGGCATTGGGGCCGGCGTCATCCAGGTGAATGGAGAGCACAGGCCTCTCGTAGGCTATGGCCCTCTCGATCTCGCGAAGCACTGCGGTCGAGGAATTGGCCGACGCCGAGAAGATGAGGAGTACGAGCTCAGAGTCACGGATGGCCTGGAGGTTCGCAGCCGCCTTGTCTTTTCTCGTCGCTGCGTCACGGGAGGCCAGCCAGCAGTTGATGCCCTCCTGCTCGAGGAGCACGCAGACGTGGGAGGCTGAGTCTGCATCCCCCTTGGCGTAGCTCAGAAAGACCTGGTGAGCCACCCGTGCCATCCCATCGTCACCCGCCGCCACTACAATCATGAGACACCCACAAGCAGGGTCCAGTCAAGAGCGTTCCTCTGCGTCTCCCGTCTGCGAGTGATAATGTTCAGATGTAATGATCTGTGCTACGCGGGCGCCTGTTTCTTCCTCTATGAGGGGGGACTATGGAGACGAAGCAGCCTACCAGGGCAGTAGTCGCAGGCGATGTCACCGTCGATTGGCTCGAATGGCCGGTGGCTGCACGGCAAGGCACCGCCGGCGCCACCTGCTCCAGCAACTGGCGACTCCACGACGGCATCCGCCTGACCGCGAGGCCCGGTGGCGCCCTTCTGCTCGCCGGCCTGTTGCAGGCGGCAGGCATCGCCAGCGTAGCCGCTCCGGAGATGCCCGACCCCGAACGAGTGCCGGCGACCGAAGTGCTTCACTCCCGCGTTCGACTTGCTCGCTTTGCCGTGTCGACCGACGGCCACAGCAGGGACCGGGTATGGCGCGTCAAGGACGACTGCGGCTACACGGGGCCGGATAGTGGCCGGCTCGATCCACTAAGGTTCAGGAACGACGACCCGCTTGCCGACCTCGTCGTGCTCGACGACGCCGGGAACGGCTTCCGCGACGAGCCATCAGCCTGGCCCCAGGCTCTTGCCGCCGCCGGTAGGCAGCCTCTTGTCCTCCTCAAGATGAGCCGGCCTCTGGCCACCGGTCCCCTCTTCCAGAAGCTCACGCGCAGCCATGGCGACCGACTGGTCGTAGTCATCGACGGAGACGACCTACGCTGCGAAGGGGCGAACGTCTCCCGGCGGCTCTCCTGGGAGCGCACGGCAAAGGATCTCGTCTGGCAGATGGCCAACAACCGCAGGCTTGCGGCCCTGGCCGCCTGCCGCAACCTGGTGATCCGTTTCGGGCTCGACGGGGCCATCCACCGTACCGCCGGCGCTGATCGGGTCTCCGCGGTCCTCTACTACGATCCGGCCCGCATCGAGGGCGAGTTCGATGAGCAACATCCCGGCGAGATGATAGGACTCGGCGCCGCCTTCCTGGCCGCCCTTGCCTGCCAGGTAGCCGAGGGAGGCCTCGACCAGATCGGGGAGGGGGCCCGCGCCGGCATCGCCGCCTCCCGCCGGCTATTGGAGACGGGGTTCGGCATGTCGAGCCAAGAACCGCACTGGATCGTCGACAGGCTCTTCGAGGCCTCTTCCCACGATCCGGTCATAGCCGACGTCGTGGTGCCCATCAAGAGCAGTCTCACCTCGGCCGACCCCGACTTCTGGACCATCCTGCAGGAGTCGGCCCACGAACGCCTGGAGGCTGTGGCCCTCAACTACGTGGAGAGGGGCGCCGACCCCGTCCTGGACCGGGTTCCAGTCGGACGTTTCGCCAGGCTCAGGACCATCGACCGCGCCGAGATCGAAGGCTATCGCAGCATCGAGAATCTCATCTCCGAATACCTGGGGGCGGGCTATGTCAAGCGCCCGCTCTGCATCGGGGTGTTCGGACCGCCCGGGGCCGGCAAGACCTTCTCGGTGAAACAGATCGCCCAGAGTGTCGGAGAGGGAGTGGTCCAGAGCCTGAGCTTCAACGTCGCCCAGTGGGAGTCGCCGCGCGATTTGGCGAGCGCCTTCCACCGGGTGCGCGATGTCGTCCTGGAGGGGAAGGTGCCGCTCGTCTTCTTCGACGAGTTTGATGCCTCGTTCGATGGCATCCCCCTCGGGTGGCTCAAGTTCTTCCTCGACCCCATGCAGGACGGGCGCTTCAAGGATGGCGAGTCGAGCCACCCCATCGGCAAGGCCATCCTCGTCTTCGCCGGCGCCACGAGCAGCTCCCTCGCGGAATTCACACGCGAAGAAGGTGACGGCTCCGCGATGGAGCGGTTCCGTATGGTGAAAGGCCCCGATTTCGTCAGCCGCCTGCGCGGGTACGTGAACATCCTGGGCATCAATCAGAGGGACGACCAAGATCGACTCTATGTGATCCGGCGCGCCATGGCCTTGCGCGCCCAGCTAGAGACGGGCGCCGGGCAGCTCATGGACCATTCGGGGCGCATCAGCATCGACCCGGGCGTGCTCCGAGCCCTGATCAAGATCCCCAAGTACAGGCACGGCATGCGCTCGCTCGAATCTTTGATCGACATGAGCATGTTGAGCGGGCGGGATACCTTCGAGCAATCCGCGCTGCCCCCGGCTCCCCAACTGGAGCTGCACGTGGATGCCGAGATGTTCACGCGGCTGGTCGCCCGCGATGTCCTGGTGGGCGCCGCCCGAGAGAGGATCGCACAGGCCATTCATGAAGCCTTCGTCGAGACAAACGTCTCCGCTACGCCGGAGGAGGATCAGCGCATGCTTCCCTGGGACGACCTGACCGAGGAGAATCGCGAGTCGAACCGCGAGCAGGCGGATTGGTTCCCGACCTATCTCGAGACGGTCGGTTGCAGCTTCCTCCCGGCAAATGACGACAGCCCGCGGCAGGTGGAGTTCACCGTGGAGGAGATAGAGAAGCTTGCCAAGATGGAGCACGAGCGTTGGTGGGCTCAGAAGCAGGCCGCCGGCTACGTCCTCGGGCCGGTCAAGAACGACGTCGAGAAGACGCATCCGTGCATGGTGCCCTGGGAACAGCTGCCCGAGGCCGAGAGGGAGAAGGACCGGGAGCAGGTCCGCGCCATACCCAAGCGGATGGCGGCCGCGGGGTTCGAGACCTACCGGCTGGGCGGCTGAGAAGATCCGAGCAGTCGGGACTCCTCTGCGGCTAGCAGGGCGCGACCCGCACTACGGTCACCGGGCATGGGGCGAGGTGGACCACGTGGTGGCTGACCGAACCCAGAAGGACGCTCGCGACACCGCCGCGACCGCGGTTTCCAACCACCACCAGAACTGCATCCTTCGCCTCTTTGACGATCATGGGCCCTGGGTGACCCTTGACTACCTTGGTCTTGACCGTGAGTGCCGGTTTGAGCTCGGCGACGCGGGTCTTGGCTTCGGCCACTATGGCTCTCGCGTCTTCCTGGATGCCCGCGAGGATCTCCGTGAGGATCTCCTCGGGATAGGCCGACACAGCAAACGCGACCTCGGGCATCTCCCATGCGCATATGATGCGAAGGGGAACGTCGCGCAGAGCCGCTTCCTCCGCGGCGAAATCAAGAGCGCGCAAAGAGCACTCGGAACCATCGACACCGACCAGGATCGATTTCACGTCGACTCCTTTCGACTGGGATCCTTCCCACCCGGCTTCGGCAGTCCTTGCGATGACGCCCTGTCCCCTCTTCCACCCACATCGTACCAGAGGCGCAACCGACCGTCCTCGTACCGCCAGAAGGCCATGGGAACCAACGGGATGAGTGCGGAATGTGAAGGATCACGGGAACCCCCTACGACGCCCGCGCCCCGCTCTTACAGCGGCCGCGCCCCCTCACTCAGGATTGCCAGATACCCGTCATAGGAGAACACGCGCCCCCGCTGGCGGCCGGTTATTTCGCGCAGAATGCCCAGTCCCACGAGGGCATCAACGGCGCGGGCGGCCGTGGGATAGGCGATGCCGGTCTGCCGTGCCACGTGGCCGATACCTGCCAACGGACGCCGCCGAAGAGCGTCAAAAACCCGAAGGCCATTGGCTGCGGCACGTCCCAGGCTCTGGATACGCTCCGCATCTTCCTGGAACATGGCTAGCAGTCGGTGAGCCGTGTCAACTGCGCCGGTGGCCGTCTGGGCGACGCCCTCCAGGAAGAAGTCGAGCCAGGATTCCCAGTCCCCGGTGGTACGCACTGAGTCGAGCAGTCGATAGTACTCTGCCCGGTTCTGCTTGAAATAGAGACTCAAGTAGAGGAGCGGCTGCCGGAGCACGCCATCGTGGTGCAGAAGGAGGGCGATCAGCAGCCTGCCCACCCGGCCGTTGCCATCGAGGAAGGGATGGATGGTCTCGAACTGTACGTGGGCCAGTGCCGCCTTGACGAGAGTCCCCGGAGCGGCAGGGTCGTGGAGAAAACGTTCGAGCGCAGCCATACAAGGCTCCACCTCTTGCGGCGGCGGAGGCACGAATCGAGCATTGCCGGGGCGGGTGCCGCCGATCCAGTTCTGGCTGGTGCGGAACTCTCCGGGCTGTTTGTTCGCCCCGCGTCCGCGAGAAAGAAGCTGAGCATGGATCTCCCTTATCAGCCGAACGCACAGCGGGAACCCCTCTCCCAGGCGGACAATCCCGTGCTCCAGTGCAGCGACGTAGTTGGAAACCTCCACCACATCGTCGAGGGGCACGCCGGGCGCCTCCTCCAGTTCGAAGAGCAACAGATCCGACAGCGATGACTGCGTGCCTTCGATCTGGCTGGAGAGCACGGCCTCGCGGCGCACATACGCGTACAGGAACAGGTCGGGATCGGGTAGCAGGCCAGTGATGGCGTCCAGTCGGCCGCACGCAAGCAGAGCTTGCTCCAACTGCCGCTGGCGTTCATGGTCCATCTCGACCGGAGGCTCTGGCGGTAGCGGCGCCGGCACAAAGGCCTGGACACGCTCGCCTCCGACCGCGGTGCTCTCGTATCGCCCTGTCACCCCGCGCTGCATCTGAGGCTCCCTTGTTCTCATGAGCGTGAATAGCCGGACATATTATTAACACATATGCGCCAAAGTGTTAATAAAGTGGCGAACCCCCTCCTCTTGACCGACTTGAGGACCCTACTCTGAGGGGTGCTTGACCCGATTGTGGCGTCGTCGAAGGGAGAAGTGAAAGAAGCCGGCGCGGGGAATCGAACCCCGGACCTGCTCATTACGAGTGAGAGGGCAAAAACGGCT